>NZ_JBFAFR010000052.1:0-33228 GCF_040639675.1 Actinosynnema sp. NPDC023794
GCCACCGGTGGCGCCACCGGTGGCGGTGGCGCGGGGCGGGTGACC
Organism: Actinosynnema sp. NPDC023794; assembly: GCF_040639675.1. Lineage (NCBI taxonomy): Bacteria > Bacillati > Actinomycetota > Actinomycetes > Pseudonocardiales > Pseudonocardiaceae > Actinosynnema > Actinosynnema sp. NPDC023794. The sequence goes on from NZ_JBFAFR010000052.1 coordinate 46, forward strand.
GGATCGACGTCTTCGGCCTGATCCCGCGGGCGGGACTCCTCTCACACCCTCCGGGGCCCGTCCACGACCTCCCGGGGTGGCTGCGGTGGTCAGGCGCGGGCGTAGCGCTCCGCGAGGGTGCGCAGCAGTGGCCTGAGCTCGCTGGGCGACTCGACGGTGAAGTCCATGCCCAGCATGCCGATGTAGGCGGCGATCGTGTCCAGCGAGTCGGCGCCGGTGACGAGGACCGAGGTGGTGTCGGTGACCGTCTCGACCACACCGACGGCCGGGTGGATCCGGTCCAGGACGGCCTGGGCCGGCGCGTCGACCCGCAGGCGTGCGTGCACCTGCCAGCCGCTGAACGCGACACGGCGCATGGTGAAGCTCGTGTAGTCCTCGTCGGGGAGGGCGGTGGGGGCGAACCGGCGGTGGGTGCGCATGCGTGGCGTGATCCAGTCCGCCCGGTAGACGTCCCACTCGCCACTGGACGGGTCGCGGGCCACGAGGTACCAGCGTCGCTTCCAGGCGAGCAGGCGGTAGGGCTCGACGAGCAGCGAGGCGTCGCGGTAGTCGAAGCGGAACCACTCGACGTCGTGGATCGCGGTCGCGATGGTGCGCAGCACGGCGGGGTCGACCTCGGGGTCCGGGGCGTCGGTGTCGGTGTTCTCCGGCGCGTGGTCGACGACCGACGCCAGCGCCTCCACCGTCGGCCGCAGGCGTGGCGGCAGGACCTGTTCGAGCTTGGCCAGCGCTCGTGCGCTGGAGGTCTCGAGCCCGGTGATGCCGCGGCCGGCGCGCAACCCGATCGCCACGGCCACCGCCTCCTCGTCGTCCAGGAGCAGCGGGGGGAGCTTGCCGCCCGCTCCGAGCCGGTAGCCGCCCGTCGCTCCGCGGGTGGCTTCGACGGGGTAGTCGAGCATGCGGAGGCGCTCCACGTCGTTGCGGATGGTGCGGGTCGTGACGCCCAGCCGGTCGGCGAGTTCGGTGCCGCTCCACGACGGGCGCGACTGGAACAGCGCCAGGAGCGCGAGGAGCCGCGCCGATGTGTCCGCGGTCACTGCGACGACCTCCGTCTTATAGGAACGAATCTTTCCTATATGCACTCTAGCGTCTGTGTCATGACGAACACGGAGATCCGCCCCTTCCGCATCGAGGTCACGAAGGCCGAGCTGGACGACCTGACCGGTCGCCTCGACCGCACCCGCCTGCCGCAGCCGGCGCCGGGCGACACCTGGGAGCACGGCACCCCCAACCACTACCTGCGTGAGGCCGTGGCGGCGTGGCGCGCGTTCGACTGGCGCGCCGCCGAGGAGCGCATCAACGCCCACGCGCACTTCATCACCGAGATCGAGAACCAGCCGATCCACTTCATCCACGTCGAGTCGCCGCACGAGGGCGCGACGCCGCTGCTGCTCGCGCACACCTACCCCGGCTCCTCGGTCGACTACCTCGACGTGATCGACAGGCTCACCGACCCCGTCGCCCACGGCGGGCGCGCCGAGGACGCGTTCCACGTCGTCGTGCCGGACGCACCCGGCTTCGGCTTCTCCAACCCGGTCACCGAATCGGGCTGGACCACGGCCCGCGTGGCTCGCGCCTACGACACCCTCATGCGCAGGCTCGGTTACCAGCGCTACGGCGTCCACGGCTCCGACCACGGCGCGATGGTCGCCCGCGAACTCGGCATCCTCGCCCCGGAGGGTTTCCTGGGGTTGCACGTGCTGCAACTGTTCTCCTTCCCGTCGGGCGACCCCGCGGAGTTCGAACGACTCGAACCGCAGGACTACGCCGGTCTGGAGCACATGCAGTGGTTCCAGAAGGTCGGCGGCTACAACACCATGAACGCCAGCAGGCCGCAGACGGTCGCGGCCGGGCTCAGCGACTCACCGATCGGGATGCTCGCCTACAGCGAGCTGTTCAACTCCTTCGGCAACGGCACGTCCCTGGTGCCGCTGGAGACCATCCTCACCGAGGTGTCCGTCAACTGGTTCGCGAACGCCGCCGCAGGCATGGCCCGGTCCTACTTCGACAACGCGGCCGCCCCCGCCGACGAGCCCACCCCGGTGAACGCCGCCCCGACCGGCGTGGCCGTGTTCGCCGATGACTTCCAGACCATCAAGGTGTTCGCGGAACGGGACAACTCCAACATCGTGCACTGGAGCCGCTTCGAGAAGGGCGGCCACTTCGCCGCACTCGAGGTCCCGGAGATCGTGGTGGACGACATCCGGACGTTCTTCACCGCACTGCGGTGACCTCCCGGGAACGACCTCCCGACCCCGGTCCGCGACAGGCGGAGCGGGGTCGGTGCTTCCGCCTCGGTCAGCTGCCGGCGAGACCGCTCACGATCGGCGTCTGGCGCGATGGCGCGGTGACGACCCGGCCGCCGCTGCGGCGCCGCGAGTTGGCCGGCGGCTCGACGCACCAGGAAACTGCGAGAGAAGCTCGGAAAGTTGACAGTGATACGTTCTCGCCCGTCTACCTCCGTAGCTTGGCGAGCCGCATCGACCGGTCTGCTCTTCGTTGGATTTACGATCGGGTCCTCGCCAATTCTTCCAGCGCCGTCTTCGAGCGCGCATGACCGCCCCTGGTCGGCCCTGGACTTCGCGTTTCTACATCCCAGGTACGTCGTACATCGTGGCATAGTAAGGTGCCCGCCTCTGGTGGTCTTGGAGGTGCCGTGACCGACGTCGACGACGAGCGCCGTGTGTCCGTGTTTGATCACCGGTTATTCAAGATCATCGCAATTGTCGCGGACATGTCCGCCCTCGCGGCCGTTGCCGCTGGTCTGACAGTCGCACTTATCGTGTTCGGGCTCGTGGCCGTATCGATGGGGACGATCCAGCTCTGGGGTCGGAGACGCAAACCGCTGGACCGATGGGCCGCGTTCGCCATTGCCACCGTCGTCGCGGGAGCCGTGGCACTGACCGTTGTAGTTGATCGTGCAGTCATCGGTAGCCCCGTACCAAACCCTGTCGTGAGTGGCCAAGGAGAACAGCAAGATCACTCGTCGATATCCTTGCGGCCCCCTACGGGCTCGTCGTCGATGTCGACATCGACGACCACGGCCCCGGACTCTCGCGCCGTCGGCACGAACACATCGTCTTCGTCCACGCCGGCGCCTCCGACATCCGCGGCACCCACCACGCCGGATGGCGTCACCTATCAGTGCACCGGCTCGGCGCCCGCCGGAGTCGACATCACCTACGGGCCGTCAGGCAGCGGCGAGCAGGCCACCAGACTGCCGTTCACCGCGCACGACGACAGCGTCAGCCAGACGGCGCAGTACTACTCGATCAGGGCGCAACTCAAGGGCAGCGGCGACGTGACCTGCACGCTCACCGTGACCTCCGCCGGCCAGACCACCACCGGCAGCGGCACCGCGCGCGGCGGCCACAACATCGCCTCGCCCCAGATCTGCTCCGGCTACTCCGACGGCCAACGCCAGTGGCATGCCTGCCGCTGAGCTGAGCTCGCCACTCGTGCCGGCGGCCCGGAAAGCGGCACCGGCCGGGTCACACCCGCGGGGCGTGTCGGCCAGGGTCGTCGAGACCGGATCACCTGATCAGTAGCCAGATCGCACGTGCAGACGACTGCGGCACATCTGAAAAACGCGTTAGCCTCCGGTGGCATGCCCCTAAGGGGTGACGGGTGGCCATGAGATCGCTTCAGCCGCGCCGCAGCTCGTACCGCGCGGCCGAGACAGCAGCGGCGATGCGCTGCCACCAGCTACGGCGTGGCTGTGCTCCGGTCGGGTTGGCCAGGGCAGATCTGACCGTTGCGGCGTCACGTTGCACCGCGGGTTCTGGCGCGAGCAAAGCGAGCACCGCCAGGGCCCGCAGCGCAGCGGCGGCGTTCACGGGGTCGATGTTGTGGATGAAGCCGTGGGCGGCCAGATTGCGCACGTTGGAGCCGTCGCCGAGCAGAAAGGTGCGCAGGAACCGCTCCCAGTCAGGGTCGAAGTCGTTGGCCACCAACAACGGCAGCAGGACGCCCAAGCCCGGGAACGTTCCGGTGCCGTCACCGACCGCGGCCCGGTAGACCGGTTCGTTGATTTCCAGCAGCAGGGCCCGTGCGGCGGCTTCGACCTTGGGTACGGCCAGGTGCACGGCGGCGTCGTACTCGGCAACCCAGAACAGTTGCAGCGCCGTGGCGAGCACGTTCATCAGCGTGGGGTCGGCTCCGGAGTCCAGCAGGAAGGTCTCCAGGTCGTCGCGCGACGGGATGCCGAAGCGGGTGGCGATCATGTAGAGAGCATTGGCCAGGAAGACCCCGTGAGTGCCGAGATAGTGAAGCTCGGTGCGGGCGAGATCGCGCGCGAACATCTCTTCGTCGCCCGACAGGGTGCGTGCAGGCATGTCTCCGTCGCGGAACACCACAGTGGTGGCGAGGTAGCGGATCACCGAGGCTTGCCGGGTCTGCCGGGTCGTCGCGAGGTTGGTCTCGTGACGACCGGTCGGAGAGCCGGTGTGCAGCCAGATGCTGAGGGCCTCGCGCCAATCTGTCGCCTCGTCGAAGCCGGGCAGGTAAAGGTCGAAGAACGAGGCGGGAAGGTTGACCGTGTACGCGGTCGAGTCCCAGGCCAGCGCTGGCGCCGACTGCAACGCGGCGACCGCGATCTTCTCCAGATCCGGCACACCAAGTTGCCGTGCGACCGAGGCGGCATCGTGAAACAACATGCGAATGATCATGGGCTCGGTGGCGGCCCGCGCCTCGGCCAACATCGCCTCGATGAGCCGCCGGTTGGCTGCGTCGACCCGAGCGGCGTCACCCGCGGCCCGCTTCCGCACGACGGCGGCGAGGTCCTTGAGGACATGCGTCTGCGGGTACGTCGCCAGCGCCCGTTCCAGCACGTCATCAACCCGGGGGTCGATCGCCTCCGCCGTTTTGCCCCGGGGAGGCGCGATGAGCGCGCAAAGCATCGGGATGACCGCGTAAGGGTGCTCGTCGCGGTCCACCATGTCGCATGCCAAGGCGAGCATGATCGTGGCGATCTCCTGCTCCAGCGCGGTAGACCCGACAGAGCGTGCCAGTGTCCAGGCACGGACCACTCCGTCGGCCTGCACTTGAGGCCGTTGACTGCCCCCGACACCATCGACGTACGCGCGCGCGGCTTGCTCTGCGGTGTGCCGGCTGTTCCGCGACAGGCGCAGCGTGAACGCGATGTCGTACAGGCGCGCACGCGCCACCGGGTGGGTGACTTCGCTGGCCAGAGCCAACCAGGCATCGCGCACGTCACTAGGGGCGTCTCGCATCGCCATGGGAAGCAATGACGGGCCATCCAGCGGACTCAACTCCGCCCCGGCCTGCGGGATCTCCTCGTGGTACAGGGTGTAGAGGAACGCGTTGACCAGCACTAGCGTGGCCGGGCGCTCCACCGGAGGCTCCATCTGCTCGGCCAGTTGCTGCGCGCGCCAGCTCGCATCATGCGGGTCGCCGACACCGTCGCACGCGGCATCGGCTACCTGTGCCAGCACTGGAACGAGAGCCGAGTCGTGCCGGTACGACCCCGGCGATCCACCAGTTCCAGTCGGTGAGTCGGACGCTGACGGTTCCGCGTCAGCGGGTTCAGCGGCGTTCACGTTCGTTCTCCATCACGGTGGTGAGATCGAACAGTCAACCAGCCGTCAGCCCCAACCCGAACCGAGTTACCTGTCTCGGTTCAGCAGCAGTGCCGATCAGGAGCCAAGATCATTGAAGTCCGGACGCTCGACGCCCATCCCAGGGCCTACGTCCGTATCCGCCGCTCTCGGCTCACGAAGACAACCCGTCCAGACCCGAACACCGGCAACAAAAGCGCAGCTCGACAGCACCTAACGAGTCCTACTAGGGCCGGTCGGCGGGCGTCAGCGGGACAGGGTCGTGGCGACCGGGGTCCAGCGGACGCCCTTCCAGCTGCCGTCGGCGGTGGTGCTGCGACCGACCACGACGCCGTGGTTGTTCAGCGCGACCGGCGTGCTGTACGCGCCGCCCAGCGAGTCGAGGTAGGTGAGCTGCCCGTCGCGCCAGAGGAACACGCGGCTCGACGAGTAGTCCGGCGAGGAGGCGTGCCCGATGATGTCGCCGCGCTCGTTGATCGCGGTCGCCACGGAGTTGCCGGGCAGGCCGAGGTCGACCTGCTTGCCGCCGGCGGGCCACAGCACCGCGCGGGACGTGCCGCCCTCCAGCACCCAGCCGACCGCGTCGCCGCGCTCGTTGAGGGACTGCTCGCCGTGGGCGAGCCGGCCGCTCTCCGACAGGACGGTCAGCTCCTCGCCGTCCCAGCGCAGCGCCACCATCCCCCGGTTGGCGACGATCACACCGGCCTCGTTGATCGCCTCCGGGTCGTACGTGCCGTAGCCCGGACCGGGTGCCAGCTTCGTGCACACGCCGTCGGTGCAGCGGAGCGCGGCGAACTCCTGGAAGGACGCGTAGGCGTAGCTCGTCGCGACGACGCCGGCGTTGTTGATCGCGTACGTCGACACGTGATCACCGGCCACCGGCAGCTCCACGTGCCGCTCCCCGTCCCACACGGTGGCGTGTTGCTCGCCCCGGGCCGACGTGGCGTACGACATCGGCACGCTGCCGTCGTCGTTGATCACCTGCGCCAGCGCCCACGCGGCTCCCGGCGGGGTGATGGCCTGCCGCTGACCCGCGGACCATACCCACGGCTTCTGCGTGTCCGGCACGCCGTCGGAGGTCAACCCGAGCACCTGGCCGCCCTGGTTGATCGCGCCGGCCAGACCGGGACCGAGGTCGGTCGCACCGCCGCGCGGCGACCACAGGACCGCGCGCGTCGGCGCGTCACCCTGCGCGCTGCCGACGACCTGGCCGAGGTCGTTGACACCGGTCGGGTAGTAGCTGGGGTTGCCGGGCAGGCCCGCGACGCCCGGCAGTTCGGCGATGACGTGCGTGGCGGACGCGACCGCCGCGGGAGTGGTGGCCAGTGGCAGGGCTGTCGCGAGCGCCAACACGGCCAGCGACGCGCGTAAGTCGGGCATGATCGCTCCGTTGCGAATATGTCCTGAAGTGGTACTGGATCGATCAACGATAACCCCCGCGCGCCCGCGGCGGTGTCGGCCGGACAGCGCAACAACCAGCGGAACCCTTGCGCCGCACGGGGGTTCGCGGATCGCCGAGTCCTGCCGCGACGCTCGGCCGGGCGACGGCGCGGGACCGTCGGATCGATGCCGGTCGGGCACCCCCGATATCGGCGATTCCACCTTTCCGAACCCGTCCGCCAATCGGTCGTTGACGTTGTGGAACAACGCTCTGCGTTCGACCGCAACAATTCACCACACTTCCGGTCAGCGTGCCGCCAAACCGCTGCCTCCGTTTGCCGACAGCCGTAACCCGAACGCCTTCGAACCACGTTGACCAGCGTGAACACATTCGCCACCGGGAACAGCGCATGCTCGGCGGAATCGCACGAGGCCGACCAGCGCGGGTCGCGGGTGACGCGCCGCTGTCCTGCGTCTCGGCGAGCCCGGAGGTGAACCACCTCCGCCCGGCGCCGCTGCGGGAGCCGGGCGAACTCCAGGCGCCGATCCGCAAGGACGCGATGATCTCGGTGAACGTGGCGCTGATCTGGTAGGACGAGCCCCGCGCCGAGGCGATCGCATTGCGGAAGCGGTGGCGTCCCCGACCTGCCGAGTAGACCGAACGGGTGCCTCGAGTAACCCGAACGGGTAGTGCTACCGCCAGTCCGGACACACGGCCGCGTTGCCAAGCGATTACCAGCCAACCGACCGAGTGGAGGTGGCTGTGGACCCCTTGCTGCTGGTGATCGTGCTGGTGACCGTCGCGGTCGCGTTCACCGTGTCGGCCTCCGCTGGGTTCGGCGGCAGCCTGGTCCTCGTCCCCGCCCTCGCGCTGGGCCTGGGCACGAAGACCGGCACGGCGCTGGCCGCCCTCCTGCTGGCCTGCAACAACGTCGTCAAGGTCTGGGCCTACCGCAACACCGTCCCGTGGCGAAAAGCACTGGCCGTCGTGGTCCTGGTCGCGATCGGCGCCACCCTCGGCGCACTGCTCTTCGTCGCCGCGCCCGAGCGGGTCGTGACGATCGCCGTGGTCGTGACGTTCGTGCTGTCGTTCGTCGCCGAACGGGCCGACCTGACCAGGCTGCGCCGCGTCGGCGCGCACGTGCTGGCGTTCGGCTCCGGCGCCACGTCAGGCTTCAGCGGCACGTCCGGCCCGCTCAAGGGGCTGGCGGTGCGAGGGCTGGGCCTGGACCGCGCCCACCTCGTCGGTGCGCTGACGCTGGTCTCGCTGGCCGGCGACGTCGCCAAGACCGCCGTCTGGACCGGCGCGTCCCTCATCCCGTCGACCGGGTACCTGGTCGCACTCGCCGCCGTCCCGCTCATGGTCGGTGGCACCTACCTGGGCCGACGCCTCAACACCTCCATCGGTGAAACCGGCTACACGTGGCTGTTCTGGGCCGTGATGGCCGGCTACACCGCCCGGCTCATCACCGGGTTGTAAGCGGGAGCAGCACCATGGACCAGTTCTACCTCTCCGACGAGGTCCCCTACCGACCGGACCCGGCCGACCGCCCGGCGCCCGCACACACCACGCACAAGGCCCGCGCCCGCTGGTTCCAGGCGCGCGAGTCGTGGCCGTGGCGGGAGAGCGACGTCGACCTGCTCAACGCCGAACGCGCCCGGGCCGCCGCCGAGGTGCCCGCCGCGCCGGAGCAGGCGCAGTGGCTCCCGGTGGGACCGTCGAACATCGGCGGGCGGATGACGTGCGCCGTCGTCCACCCGGACAACGCGCGGCGGATCTGGGCCGGAGCCGCCGGCGGCGGCGTCTGGCAGTCCGACGACGGTGGCGAGACGTGGGAGACGACCTGGCACGACGAGCAGTCGCTCAACATCGGGGCGCTCGCCGTCGACGCCGCAGGAATCCTCTACTGCGGCACCGGCGAGGCGAACCTCTCCGCCGACTCACACCCGGGCGTGGGGCTGTTCCGATCGACCGACGGGGGCGCGAGCTGGCACCTGCTGGCCCCGGCCGCCACGACCGGTCTGCCGCGCCGGATCGGGGCTATCGCGGTCGACCAGGCGAACCCGCGGCGGCTGTTCGTCGGCGGTGTCCGGCACAACGACGGCGGCGCCGCGGGCCTGTTCACCTCGGCCGACGGCGGCCTGACCTGGGCGCGGGTGCCGATCATCGGCCAGCCCTACCGGTGTCACGACGTGCAGCTGCGCGACGGCCGCGTCTACGTGACGATCGACGCGCAGGGCGTGCACACCGGGATCTGGCGGTCCGTCGACGGCGGTGGCACGTGGCAGCACCTCACCGCCGGTCTGCCCTCCGGCGACCGGTTCATCCGCACCTCGATCGCCATCGCGCCGTCCGACCCGGACGTCCTCTACGCGCTGATGGGCACGCCCGGCGCGCCGAGCCGCGTCGTCGGCCCGTTCCGCAGCGACGACGGCGGCGACACCTGGAAGTCCGTGGGCGGCCCGCACTTCGCGGACGAGCGCCAGATGAACTACAACAACACGATCGTCGTGCACCCCGAGGACCCCGACCAGGTGCTGTGCGCCGGGGTGGACATCCACCGCACCGCCGACGGCGGGCGGACGTGGACGAAGGTCACCGACTGGCGCGCCGACCGGGGCAAGCCGGACTACGCCCACGCCGACAACCACCGGCTGGTCATGCCGCGCTCCGAGCCCGGGTTGGTGTACGCGCTCAACGACGGCGGGGTGGACGTCAGCGAGGACGCCGGCCGGACGTGGCGCAACCGCAGCACCGGCCTGGCCACCAACATGTTCTACGACCTGGCGGTCGCGCAGACCAACGGCGACGTGATCGGCGGCGGCGCGCAGGACAACGGCACGCTCGTCACCGGGGACGGCACGGCGGACGGCTACTTCGAGCTGACCGGCGGCGACGGCGGCTGGATCGTCATCGACCCGGGAAACGTCAACCACCTGTTCAGCACGTGGCAGAACATGAACATCGCCCGGTTCCGACCCGACGGGGCCAAGCTGGTCACGCCGCCCGAGTCGGAGGAGGCCCGCAAGAAGATCTGGATGGTGTTCGTCGCGATGGACCCCGACGAGACCACCACGCTGTTCTGCGGGTCGAAGCGCGTCTGGCGGACCACGGACGACGGCGACCGCTGGGAGCCGGTGTCACCCGAGTTCGACGACAGCCCGATCAGCGCCATCGAGGTGTCCCGCGGCGACAGCGACCGGATCTACGTCGGCACCGAGAACGGCGCCGTCCACCGCAGCACCGACGGCGGCGACACGTGGAGCGGCAACCTGGCGAGCACGCTCCTGCCGTCCCGCATGATCACCCGGCTGGAGAGCCGCCCGGACGACGCGGACGTGGTGTTCGCGACCGTGGCCAACACCGGCGGTCACCACGTGTTCCGCTCCGACGACGGCGGTCTCACGTGGACCGACGTCGACCGCGGGCGACTGCCGGACGTGCCGTTCAACTCCATCGCGATCCCCGCCGCGCACCCGAACCGGGTGTACGTGTGCTGCGACGTCGGGGTGTTCGTGTCCCAGGACGGCGGCGGCGGGTGGGCGAACCTGACCGGCAACCTGCCCACCGTGATGGTGGTCGACCTCGTCTACCACGAGCGGGACCGCACGCTGACCGCCGCGACCTACGGCCGGAGCATCTGGCGGCTGGACGTGGACTGACTCAGTCGGTGGAGCCGTGCCGGCGCTCGAACCACTCCGAGCGCCGCTCCAGCCCGCTCTCGTCCTCCCCCACCTCCGGCAGGCGTCCGACCGCCAACGTGTCCCGCGGGTGGTAGAGGTCGAACCGGTCGTCGGTGACCGCGATCCCCGACCCGGCGTGCCTGAGCCCGCTCGCCGGCGTCCCGGAGGGCAGCGCCACCAGCTCACCGGCCAGCCCCTCCGCGTCCTCTGGCCGCTCGACGAACACGACATCGCCGTGGACTCCCACGGCCTCACCCGGCACGACCACCGCGGCGGCTCCCGAGTCGGACTCGTACCGGGTCCCCCCGACCGCGTCCGCCACGGCACGCAGCACCCCACCGCGGTCGAACTCCTCGACCACGCGCCAGCCACCGGAGGTCATGGTCCCATCATCGCAGCCGGTCCGGCGGGTCGCAGCCGGGAGACGAACGCGGCGCGCCCGGCCTGCTGCTCCGGCCCCATCAGGACCTTCACCACCGCGAGCGCCCGGGCCCATCCTCGGCACCACCACGAACCCGGACGAGCCCTGGGCCACCCGACAAGCCGCAACCTGCTCACCGACCCCGGAGACCGGACCGATTGACTTCGGCTCCTGGTCCGGGACCGCGCCGGCCAGTTCACCGCCCCGTTCGACGCGGTCTTCTCCGGCACCGGCATCGAGGTCGTGAAGATCCCACCACGTCGTCCAGGACAGGACCGGGTGCCGTCTTGCGACACGCCCGGTTGTCGGCTCCGCGGTGCGCTAGTGCACCTGATCGGTAGGCCGCAGCAGAACTTCGTTCACGACGACGTGCTCGGGCTGGCCGACCGCGTACAGCACGGCGGCGGCGACGTCCTCGGCACGCAGCGTGCGGATCGAACCGGCCATCTTCTTGGCCATGTCACGGATGTCGTCGTCGACGATGTGGTCGGCGATCTCGGTGTCGACCATGCCGGGCTCGATCGTCACCACGCGCAAGCCCCGCTCGGTGACCTCCTGCCGGAGCGACTCGGTGAACGCGTTCACGCCGAACTTGGTGGCCGCGTAGACGCCGCCCATGACCGACGCGATCCGGCCGGAGGTGGACGAGATCTGGACCACGGTTCCCCTGCGAGCCAGCAGGTGCGGCAGCGCGGCGTGGGTGACGTAGAGCGACCCGAGCAGGTTGGTCCGCACCATCCGGTCCCACTCCGCGGTGTCGGCGCCGACGATCGGGCCGCCCAACATCACGCCGGCGTTGTTCACCACGATGTCCAGGCCGCCGAACCGGTCGACCGCGGTGACGACGGCCTCGCGCACCGACTGCCGGTCGGCGACGTCCAGCTCCAGCGGGACCACCTCGCCGTCGGCCGTCGCGGCCAGCTCCTTGAGCCGGTCGACCCGGCGCGCGCCCGCGACGACCTTGACACCGGCCGCGGCCAGGGCGCGCGCGGTGGCCGCGCCGATGCCCGATGAAGCCCCGGTGACCAGGGCGGTCTTTCCGTTCACGACGTCCTCCTCGACTAACCGGACCGTGCGGTCACCTTCAAGCTAGCACTAACCGGACCGAGCGGTCAGGTTGCGCTAGGATGACGAGGTGAGAGCCGACGCGACGCGCAACCGCAAGCGCCTGATGGACGCCGCCGCCGAGCTGTTCGCCGCCCAGGGCGCGGAGGTCTCCGTGACGGAGATCGCGGAGCGGGCCGGCATCGGCAAGGGCACCGTGTTCCGGCATTTCGCGACCAAGGAGGACTTGATCGCGGCGATCGTCGAGGACCTGCTCGACGACCTGGTCACGGCAGCGGTCTCCCGGTGCGACGCGGCCGACCCCGCGGCGGCGCTGAGGGAGTTCATGACCTACGGCGTCGACCGGCTGGCGGGCAACCAGGCGCTGTGCGACGTGGCGAGCGGCTCAGTGCGGCATCCGGACGTGCAGGCCGCCGTCGTGCGACTCGGGGAGGCCGCCCAGGCGCTCGTCGACCGGGCCCGCGTACGCGCCGACGTCACCGGGCGAGACGTGGTCCTCCTGATGACCGGCGTGCACCAGGCGGCCGCCCCACTGCGGGACACCGAGCCCGAACTGTGGCGGCGCTACCTGGAACTCCTCTTCGGCGGCCTGTTCGACACGACGAACCCGACACCGCACGGCCCCTGATCCACGGTGTCGTTCCTGGTGACCTACGAGTTCATCCCTTCACGGCCCCCGCGGTGAGGCCCTCGGTCAGGAACCGCTGCCCGAACCCGTACATGATCGCGACCGGGATGCTGATCAGCAGCGAGGCGGCGGCCAGCTGCCCCTGCGGCACGACGTCACCGAAGATCATCGACTGCATGCCGACGGGCAGCGTCTTGTAGCCGTCCTTGGTGATGAACACGAAGGCGAACAGGAACTCGTTCCACGCGTTGGTGAGCGTGAACAGCGCGACCGCGAGCAGACCCGGCTTGGCGAGCGGCAGCACGATCCGGATGAACGCCCCGAACCGCGTGCAGCCATCGACCAGCGCGGCCTCCTCGAGGTCGGCCGGGATCGACTTGAAGTAGCCGACGAGCAGCCACGTCGCGAACGGCAGGGTGAACGTGGGGTAGGCGAGCACGAGCGACCACAACGAGTCGTTGAGCCCGATCCCGCTCATCATCTGGTACAGCGGGATGAACAGCAGCGCGCCCGGCATCACGTAGGTGAGCAGGATCGTCACCGTGAAGCTCTCCGAACCCCGGAACTTCAGCCGCGCCAGCGCGTAGCCGGCCAGCGCCGCGCAGACCAGGGCGATCACGGTGGACGCCACCGACACCAGGATCGTGTTGACGTACCAGGTGCCGAACGCCCTGCCCGTGAACAGGTTGGTGAACTGCTCGGTGCTCCACGGGGTCGGCCAGAGGTCGTCGGTGCGCGCGACGATCTGGTTGTCGGACTTGAAGGCCGTGACCGTCATCCAGTAGAGCGGTGCGAGCACGAAGCCCAGCAGACCCACGAGTGCGATCCCCGTGCCGGTGCCTCCGACCAGGCGTGCGGCCAGCCGGTTGCCGCGCGCGGCGAGCGCGGAGACGATCCGGCCGACGGCGGCGGCGAGCACCACGAACACGCCCAGCACGAGCGCGGCCTTCCACACGATCTGCGGCGACGCCCAGACCAGCACGAGGATCGAGCCCACGACGACCACCCACGGCAGCGCCCGGCGCTGAGCGGGGGTCAGCCGCCCGCGCCCCACGTCGCCTGCGCCGGGCTGGTCGCCGCGGCGCATCATCCGCACGAGGATCACCACGAGGATGCCGATGATCGGCAGCATCACCAACGTCACCGCGGCGCCCGCGCCCAGTTGCAGCTGCTGGATGGCCTTGGAGTAGGCCACCATCACGTACGGGGCGGTGGCGTCGCCCGGTCCGCCCTGTGTCATCAGCCAGATCAGGTCGAAGTTGTTGAACGTCCAGATCGACGACAGCAACACCGTCACGATCATGATGTTGCGCAGCCCCGGCAGCGTGATGTGCACGAAGCGCTGCCACGGCGAGGCGCCGTCCACCATCGCCGCCTCGTAGAGACCGCTGTCGATGGCCTTGAGCCCGGCGAGGAACGTCACCGCGAAGAACGGGATGCCCTTCCAGACGTTGACCAGGATGACCGCCGGCATCGCCAGCGCTGGATCGGACAGCCACTCCGCGGGCCAGGAGTCGACGAGCCCGATCGTGGCGAGGGCGGGCCCGATCCCGGAGTCGGTGAGCAGGACGTTGATGCTGCCGAAGATCGGGTCGAACAACGAGCGCCAGGTGAAGGCCGTGACGACGGTCGGCACCACCCACGGCAGCAGGATCACCCCGGCGACGATCGCGCGGCCTCGGCGCATGTGGTGCAGCATCAACGCCGCGATGAGACCGAGGGTCACCTTGAAGATCTCGGCGTACGCGGTGAAGACGAACGAGTTGAGCACGCCCTTGTGGAACACGGCGTCGTCTATGAGGGCGGTGTAGTTGTCCAGCCCGACCCAGACGGTCTCCGCGCCGTGGCGTTCCGTGGCGCTGGTGAAGATCGAGCTGACGATCGGGAACAGGATCAGGCCTGCGACCAGCAACAGCGTCGGCCCGATGAACACCGCGGCGAGGCGCCAGTCGCGCCCGAGCAACCGCTGCGACGTGGTGAGCGAGGACGACGTGCTCGGCGCCGGACGGGCCGGCGCCGGACGCGGACGCAGGACGGTCACTGCTTGTAGCCCTGCTGCTCGAAGACCTGGACGATCCTGGCGTGGGTCGAGGCAACGGCGTCGGCCGGCCGGGTGCCCTGGATGACCGCCTGCATCATGTCGGTCAGCAGGTAGGCGGCGGTGGCGGCTTGCTCGCCGGGGCTCGGTGCCTGGGGGAACGCGTAGCCGGTCTTGGTGGTCAGCGGGAGCGGCACGCGGGTCTGCTCCCGCAGCGCGGGGAAGGCCGGGTCACCGCTGGTGTAGTACGGGTCGGAGTCCCACACCTTGTCCCACGCGGGGTTGACCAGGCACGGTGCTCCCTTCGCGACACCGAGCAGCGCGCTCCCGCTGACCATGAACTTCGCCACCAGCTTGGCGAGGTCGGGGTTCTTCGCACCCTTGAACACGACGAACGAGTTGGACTCGCCGAACGCGAGCGGCCGGTCGATCGCCGGTCCGGTGGCGCCGTTGAACGGGTGCGTGTTGGCGTAGACCGGGTTGTTCTTGGTCTTCGAGTCGGCATAGACGCTGAACTGGTTGAGCGTGAGCCCCAGGATCTGGGCCAGCCAGTTCTCGTTGTTGCTCGAGTCGGTCCAGCTCCCGATCCCGGGCGGCAGCATCGGCGCGTACTTCGGGTTCGTGTAGATGTCGCCGATGAACGTGACGGCGGCGACGGTCTCCGGCGAGTTGAACACCACCTTCTCGCCGGTGTTGTCCGCGATCGCCCCGCCGTAGCAGTTGATGACGTTGGTGATGAAGCCGTTGGCGTCGCCGGAGCGGTTCACCGTGATACCCCAGCCGAAGCGCCGCTTCGCCGGGTCGGAGACCTCCAAGGCGTTGTCGCGCAACTCCTCCCACGTGTAGTGGGGCTTGAGCGGGAGGCCCTTCTCCTCGTACCAGTCCTTGCGCAGGTACATCGCGGTCGCGATGAAGTGGTACGGGATCGCGAACCAGCGCCCGTCGAACACGCAGAAGTTGGTCGCCTCCGTCGCGGGCTCACCGTAGAGCGCGCGCATCTCCTCGACCACGTCGGTGACGTCGGTGAGGGCGCCGAGGTTGTGGAGCTGGCCGACGAACCGCCGGTCGCTCAGGAAGGCCAGGTCGCGGGCGGTGCCCGCCTTCACCTCGGTGTCCATCTTCGCGACCATGTCTCCGGCGTCGCCGGAGACCAGGTCGTTGTTGATCGTGGTGCCGGTGGCCTGCGCGAACGCCTGGAGCGACTTGTCCAGCGCCTGGTTGGCGGTCTCCGAGTACAGCTTCTGCGAGAGCATCCCGACCGACCCACCGCGGAGCGAAGCCGCCTGGTCGAGCAGCGCTTGGGGCACCTGGACGTCGACCTGCGGCGTGGCGGGGCCTCCCCCGCACCCGGCGAGACCGAGCACGCCCAGCGCGCTCATCCCGAGGAAGGTGCGCCTCGATAAGTCCGTCTTCTCTTCCATGACCACTCCTCTCGCGTCCGATCGAGCGGACGCTTACCGACGGGGCGACGTTGCGACCGGCGGGACAGCGAGGCGAGCGCCGGGCCGCCGGGTCGTTCCAGCGGCGAACGACGTTGAACTGCTGATGCGTCGTCCTGGGTAGACCGTCGAACGGCCCGGTCCGCTGGACGACCACCGCGTGGGCCACGCTCCGCGTGACGCTGCCGACCGATCACGCCTCGAACGGCACGGCACGGCGCGGCGAGTCCGGTGCCGATCAGACCCGGCCGGATCGGCGGGATCTCCGGTGCTGCCATGCCTCGTCCGCCCCTGTCATCGGTCCGGATCTCGGTCGTGCAGTGCGTTAACGCCGCCGGGCGGCCCGTTTGGTCTGCTGCTCCATCTCCGCGAGGAGCATGGAGTTGTTGCTCAGGTGCGTGCGCATCGCCGCTCGGGCGCCCGCCGGGTCGCGCGCGACGATCGCCTCGTAGATCTCCGTGTGGTCGGCGGTGGCCCCGCGCAGCGCGGCCGGCGCCTCGTTGGTGATGCGTCGGCTCGCCGTGCCGAGCCAGCGGGCGGAGTACATGATCCGGTCGAGGATGCGGTTGTCGGCCGCCCGGCAGATCTCCATGTGGAACTCGTGGTCGACCTCGAGGTACGCGTCGGGGTCCGACTCCAGCTCCGACATGCGGTCGACCTGGACCTTGAGCCGGTCCAGCGTCTCGTCGGTGGCGATGGCCGCGGCCATCGCGGCGAGTTCGGGCTCGAGCAGCGCGCGCAGCTGGTGCAGCTCCCGCAACAGCTCGCCGACGATCTCCGACGGCAGCCACTCGACCAGCAACGGGCTCAGGTAGTCCCACTCCGCGCGGGGGCGCACGACGACGCGGCGGCCCTGCGCGACGTCGACGATGTCGAGCGAGGCGAGGATCTTGAGCGTCTCCCGCGCCACCACGCGCGACACCCCGAACTCCCGGGAGATGTCGAGCTCCGACGGGGCCCGACCGTCCTCGATCCCGCCGCTGACGATGCGCCGGGTCAGGTGAGCCGCCACCTGCACCGGGAGAGTCCGGACCTTGACAGCGTCCGGAGACTCCTGCCCCCTTTGCATGTCATCAGCTTATAGGACAAGTTGGGTACCGCGACAGTCCGTTCAGGCACGACCCGGCGGCGGGAGAGCGATGCGGATCGTGAAGGTCACGACGGCGGTGGTGGCCTACCACGGTCAGGCCACGCTGGTGCGGATCGACACCGACGAGGGCCTCAGCGGGTTCGGAGAGGCCAATCCCGATGCCGGCGCGGCCGCCGTCGTCGGGATGATCGAGTTCCTGACGCCGCTCCTGATCGGCGAGGACCCGCGCAACGTCGAGCGGTGCTGGGAGAAGCTGCGCCGCGGCAGGGTCTTCGCGGGCCCTCAGGGCGGGGTGTTCGTGATCGCCCTGTCCGGTATCGAACTCGCGCTGTGGGACCTGGCGGGCAAGGCCGCGGGCCAGCCGGTCTACCGGATGCTCGGCGGGAAGTTCCGCGACCGGATCCGCCTCTACGCCGACTGCGGCGACGGCGACGACCCGGCGGGCTCGATCGCCGGGTGCGTCGACCGGGCCCAACGGATGGTCGCCGAAGGCTTCACCGCCATCAAGTTCGACATCGACGACCTGCACCACGCGGCGAAGTTCGACGCCTTCAACCACACGATCAACGCCGCCGAGCTGCGATCGATGGTCGAGCGCGTGGCGGCCGTCCGGGAAGCGATCGGACCGGACGTCGACCTGGCCATCGACCTGCACGCCCGCTACGACGTGCCGAGCGCGTGCCGGATCTCGTGGGAGCTCGAGCCGTTCCGCCTGATGTGGCTCGAGGAGCCACTGCCGGCGGAGAACGTCGACGCGCTGGCGCGGGTGCGCGTCCAGACCCGCACGCCGATCTGCGCGGGCGAGAACCTCTACCTGCGGTGGGGATTCCGCGAGCTGCTCGAACGCGGCGCGGTGGACGTCATCGAGCCGGACGTGCCGAAGTGCGGCGGCCTCGCCGAGGCCAAGAAGATCGCCAACCTCGCGGAGCTCCACTACATCCCCTTCGCACCGCACCTGGTGTCGACGCCGCTGGGCACGATGGCCACGTCGCACCTGTGCGGAGCGATCCCCAACTTCCTCGTCCAGGAATGGCACGCCCTGGAGGAGCGCGCGGTGTGGGACAGCTACGTCCACGCCCTGGACGGGAGTGGCTCGATCATCAAGGACGGCTACATCACGCTTCCCGACTCTCCCGGCATCGGCGTGGAGCTCGACCTGGACGGCGTCCGGGCACACGCCGTCGCGGGCTACGGGGTGTTCGAGTAGCGGAACAGCAGCCGATCAGGCGTGCCCGTCACTCGGCCCGACATCCGCCGACGGCAGCTGCTGAACGGCACCCTCGACCAGTACCACCCCCGCCGGACCTGCACGGACGCATTCTCGGCAAGCACAGGGCGGGCCTGCCGTGGTGCCGCGTTGCCTTCCCGGTGGTTGCGGTCAGCCGGCGGACCTCTCGTACACGGCCTTGCCCTGGAAGAAGGTCCGCTCGACCTGCGTGGTGTGGATCCGGTCGGGCGCGATGTCGAACAGGTTGTGGTTCAGCACGACGAAGTCCGCGGAGAAACCGGGCCGGATGGTTCCGATGACCTCCCCGAGCCCCATCGCCTTGGCGGAGTTGCGGGTGAACGCCGCGATGGCGTCGGGCAACGCCAGCCGCTGACCGGGATTGAGCTCACCGGGGACCGCCCGGTCGGGGTTGGCGCGGGTGACGAGCGTTTCCAGGCCGATCCACGGGTTGGGCACCGGCACGACCGGCCAGTCGGAACCGGCCGACAGCAGCGCGCCGCTGTCCACGAAGTCCTTGCAGGGCCAGCTGCGGCTGAACGGTTCCGGCGGGATCTGGTTGGCGATGCTCTCCTGGAAGACGTTCGGGTACCAGATGTAGGGCGAGGCGTCGGGGATGACGCCGAGTCGGGCGAAGCGGGGGAGGTCGGCGGGATCGACGTATTCCACGTGCGCGATCTGGAAGACCGGGCCGTCGCCCCGTGCCGCTCGGACCGTTTCGACGGCGTCGAGCGCGAGCCGCACCGAGGCGTCCCCGGTCGCGTGCAGCTTGGCGCCGAGCCCGAGTTCACAGCATCGTTCGAGAGCCCGGACCAGGTCGTCGTGCGTCCAGTACGACTCACCCTTGTAGGCGGGATCCTCGTGGTCCCCGTGGCACAGGTACGGCGTCAGCATGGCCGTCGTCCGGGTCATGGGAACGCCGTCGAGGAACATCTTGACGAAGTCGGGCCGGACGTGCGTTCGCCGGTAGGTGTCCGCGACCGCGTAGAGGTCCTCCCCGACCACGCCCTCCTCGAAGAACGGTCGGGCTGGGAGGGAGGCCACGACCCAGGCGCTCAACTCGCCCCTGTCGTCGAGATCGGCCAGCGCCCGCAGCCCGTACTCCAGGGTGCCGGCATCCTGGGCGGCGGTGACGCCGAACGAGTTCAGGATACGCAGCGCGGTCTTGAACGAGACCTCGTGCCGGCCCGCCAGGTCCGGGATGGACGCGATCGCGGTGTCTTCGACCACTTTGGACGCCATCTCGTGGAGCACGCCGGTCAGCTTGCCGTCGACGTCACGCACGTAGGTGCCGCCCTCGGGGTCCGGCGTGTGCTCGCCGACCCCCATCAGCTCGAACGCGCGCGAGTTGACCCAACGGTTGTGCAAGGAGTCGTCACGGAGGATCACCGGCCGGCCGGCGCCGGCCTCGTCGAGAGCGCGCAGGTAACCGCCCTTGGCCACGGTGTCGAGAACGGTGCTGCCGACGATCCCGCCCACGAGCCACTCGTCCGGCGCGAGCGTGGCGGCACGCTCCCCCACCTTCGCCAGGATCTCCTCGACGGTGTCGGTGGGCGGGAACGCCAGCTCCCACGCGGCCTGCGTGCCGCCCGGCCCGATGTGGGTGTGCACGTCGCACAGTCCGGGCATCACCATGCGCCCGCCGGCGTCGAGAACCTCTGTGTCTGCTGTGGACAGTGCGGCCACCTCTGCCGAGCTGCCGACGGCGATGACCTCGCCGCCGGCGACGGCGAACGCCTCGACCCACTCCCGGGAGGGGTCGCAGGTGTAGACGGCCGCGTTCGTGATGATCAGGTCAGCGCGTTGGCTCATGGTGGCGTCTCCTGAGTGCGAAGGGGAGGGAAGAGCTACGCCGACACGGTCGACTCAAGGTACTGGGTGGCTGGATCCACGACCAGCGGTCGCGCGTGTTCGAGCACGAATTCCGACGTCTCGTCACCGGGACGGTCCGCGGCCCAGCCCGGGTGGGCGGCTCCCAGCACGCGGGTCGAGGCCGAGTCGCTGACCGCGACACCGCCGACGGCACCGGCCTCGCCGTCCCGTTCACCGTCCCCGCCGACGGCCAGTACGACGTCGACGCGGGCGGCCCGGTGAGCACTCCACCACCGGGAAGCCCTCTGATCGGCCCGAACTCCCCTATACGATGCGCGGGTGAAGATCGACGACTGGTGGGCGGTGGTCGAACGAGCCCGCGCCGCGGTGGGTGACCGCGCGGGAGACCGCAACCACGCGGACGATCCGCTGCCCGACGCGCTCACCGACGAACTCGCGAAGCTCGGCCCGGACGGCATCGTCGACTGGGAGATCACCTACGTCCAGGTCACGGACTCGGCTTACCGCCACCCGCTGTGGCACGCGGCGTACCTGGTCGAGGGCGGCTGCGGTGACGACGGGTTCATGGACTTCCGCGACGGGCTCGTCCTCCAAGGCCGGGACGTCTTCACCCGCGCGGTCGACGACCCCGACACGCTCGCCGACGTGCCCGTGGTCCGCGCGATGGCCGACGAAGAGGGTGGCGGTTGGCTGGGCTACCAGGCGATCAGCACGTGCGTCGAAGAGGCCTGCAGACGCGTGTGCGGCGGAACGGACTCGTTCCACGAGGCGGTCGACGAGGCGCTCGCCGCCCTGTCGCGCCCGGACGAACCGGCGGGACCGGGTTGGCACTGGTCCGACGATGGCGCGTTCCGCGAGCACCTCCCCAGGCTGTCCGCGATGTTCCTGTCCTGAACCTCGGCGGCGCGGGTGCGGGATCGATGGCTTCGCGGGACAGCAGGGTGAGGCCTTGCCCGCCGCGTGGTTCGAGACCCAGCGCAGGCACGACGACCCCGCAGAACCGCTCGACGCCGCGGCCGTCCACTCGCGGTCGGGCACGGCGTCGAGCGGTTCAGGCGTAGTCGGGCAGCGTGCGGGCCACGTCGTGCGGCGACGGCATCGCGGCCACCTCGGCGGCCATCGCGCGGGCCGCGTCGCGCACGGCCTCGTCGGTGAGCAGCCGCCGAGCCTTGGTCGCGATCGCCTCGGCGGTCACGTCCTCGGGCAACAGGTGGTCACCCAGCCCGGCCTCGGTCACCACCTCGGCGTTGTTGAACTGGTCGGCCGCCTGCGGCAGGACGAGCTGCGGCGCGCCCGCGCCGAACGTGCCCATCGTGGTGCCCGCCCCGCCGTGGTGGACCACGAGGTCCGCGTGGGGCAGCAAGTCGGCTTGGGGCACCCACGACAGCACCACGACGTTGTCCGGCAGTTCGCCCAACGCCCCGGGATCGACCTTCGGCCCGGCTGCCACGAGCACCCTCGCGCCCACCACCGCCAGGCCGTCGATGGCGGTGCGCAACGACGCCGCCTGGCTGAACGCCGTGCCCAACGTCAGGTACACCAAGGGCTCCCGGTGCTCCCCGACCCACGACGGCAACTCCCCCGCTGCGGCGAACGCCACCGGCCGCAACGGGATCCGGTGCACCGACGAGGCCAGGAACGCCGGGTTCTGCACCGAAGGCGGGCAGATGTCGAGGTACGGGTGACCCAGCGCCATGGAGTCGGTCCGGGGCACCTCGACGCCCAGCTCCGCGCCGAGGGCGACGAGGTAGTCGCGCGCGGGCTCGGCGAAGTCGGGCTCCTGCCACATCCGACCGTACGAGTGGCACAGCGCGGGCACACCCGCGACCTTCGCGGCCAAGCCCGCGCCGGGGTTGCCGAACTCGTGCACGACCAGGTCGGGCTTGCGCTCGGCGAGGACCGGCGCCAGCCCGGTGGCGAAGCTGCGCGGCAGCACCGAGGCGAACGTGAACGCGACCCGCTCGGCGTCGACGCCGCTGGGCGTCTCGGGCCTGGCCCCCGCGATCGCGAGCTCGAACGCCTTGCGCGGCGACATGCCGCCCTCGACGTGCTCGATGCCTCGGGAGGCCAAGACCTCCGCGAAGTCCTTGCCGGTGAAGTAGTCGACGTCGTGGCCGAGCTCCCGCGCGGCGACGGCGAGCGGCAGCAGGGGGAAGGTGTGCCCGTAGAGGCCGAGGCTGGAGAAGAGGATCCGCACGGGCTCAGAGCGTAGACTCCGGCCGCACCTGGTGACCATGCGTGTTTCCGCTGGTAGTCGCTCAACTTCGGCCCGCGGGTCGCGACCGTCGTCCGGTCTCGCCAGGCAGTGGCCCTGATACCGGGCGACGGAGCGGCGGTTGAACGCGGCGGGATCGTCAGCCTCTCATCCGGTGTTCGAGTGGGGGTTTGACATGGACGTTGCGGGACGACGTGTTCGGGGTTTCCCTTGACACGCACCGGGCGCGGTCCCATCGTGTGGAGACATGGTCGTACGCCGGGAAGTGCCACCGCGGTTGGCTTTGCCGGCGCTCGTCGCCGCAGTGGTGGTGGTCCTGTCCGGCTTCGCGGCGGGGCACGCCCGAGCCGAGTCGCCCACCGTCGTGGTCGACCACGGCGGCACGAGCCGTGCGGTCATGCCCGGCTCGGGGAGCGCGGTCGTCCGGCTGTCGCTGTCCGGCCCACCGGCGGCGGCGACGAGCGTGGCCATCGCGTTGGCCGGCACCGGCACGTCCGGACCGGTGTTCGTGAGCTCGCGCCGCACGCTGACCTTCACACCGACCGACTGGAACGTGCCCCAGCCGGTCAGGATCATCTCCTTGCGCGACTTCGGCACGGCGGCGTTCACCGTGACGGGGCCGGGCGTGGCCGACGGCGTGATCCAGGTGTACTCCAGCACGATCCCGTTGCCGCCCAACGTGAACCGGAACTGCCGGATCACCCACTCCACCCACTCGTGGCCCGGGGGCTTCGCAACCACCGCCACCGTGACCAACACCGGCACGGCCCCGATCACCGACTGGACCGTGTCCGCGCTGTTCGACGGCGACGAGGAGGTGGTCGGCTCGTGGCCCGGCGAGTGGGGCCAGTACGGCCGCGGCGCGGCCTTCGCCGCATCACCGGGACAGCGCCTCCTGACGCCCGGCGCATCGGTGACCATCGGCTTCCACGGCCGGTACACCCACCGGGCCGGCGGACCGTGGCTGCGGTGCACCCCCGAGCCGTACCTCCTGCCGACCACCACTCCCACCCCCACGACCACGCCAGGAAGTTCGAACTGAGGCCGCGCCCGCGCACACCTGCCACACCGGGATCGGCCATCGCCGCGCCGCGGCCTGGCGCAACTTGTACTCGACCTGGGGCTGCGGCGGGCCGTCCGGGTTGCGCAACGGTCGTCGACCCACGCGCCGGACGCCGAGTGCCGGCGCGCAGGCCGGCGAACACCGGCACGACGACGACATCCGGGTCGCTCCTGTCCGCCGTGACCCCCAGGCACGGCGGCAGGACCTGAACGGCGGGTCACGCGGACACATCTGCCGGACTCCGTGAGGCCGGCTCACTTGTCGGGGTCGACCCGACCCGTTCCCGGGGAACGGGTCGGGTCGTTCAGCGCACGGCCAGCCCCGGCATCGTCACGCCCACGTTGAAGTTCGATCGCATCGGAAGCACCGAGTTGATCCGGATCAGCTCGTGGTAGGGGTCGGGTGGCGGTGGTGGGATCGGGATCGGCCGGCGCAGCCACCACCAGATGAGCCAGCACCACCGGTCGAGGCCGCACCAACCGAGGTAGAGGTAGTCGTTCCCGCCGTAGACCGCGGAAACGGGCCCGCCGGGAACGTGCGAGGCGGGACCGGCGATGACCCACGGCTGCGGATGAGAGCCCCACGCATCGGTGGCCGCTCGGATCGCGCCGTCCGCCCCGGCGTAGGTGACGATGGACTCGCCGGTCGGGGCCGTGGTCGCGGCCAGGTGCGCGCCGACCGGCGCCACACCGGCCTCGGAGAGCGGAACCATCGGTTGCGGGGTGGGGCCGGCGAAGGGGATGCGCCAGAGCCGTCCGTCCGTGCCGGTGAAGAACGCCGCGGCGGGGCCGTTCGTCCTGGAGGCCGCGGTGACCGGGGTACCGGGCGCGGCCACGCCGGCCGGGGTGGCCGCGGTGGTCGTCCACACGGCGATCGGGCCGGAGGGGCCGGTGCCGATCTGGGCCACCGCGGTGCGGATCCCCCCGTTGGCGCCGACGAACGCCACACCGGTCCGGTCGTACACCGGGAACGCGGCCAGCGGGGTGGACGGCGACACCGAACCGGGCTGGGCCAGGGGCGCCAACGGGATGGTCGGGGCACCGGACCTCGAGTACATGGTGTGGTAGATCGCGCCGTTGGAGCCGGTGAAGTGGACGTGGGTCCCGGTCGGCCCCTCCACCGCCGCGATCCGGCCGCCGGGCGGGGCCAGGCCGCCCTGGGGGTGCCGGACGAAGTTCATGCCGGACCCGGCGGCACTGGTGAACCCGGCGATCAGGCCACCGTGGCTGCCGATGGTGAACACGGCGACGCTGCCGTCCGCCCGCCGGACCGTGCTGATGTTGCCGCCGGCCGGGCCTACCGCGGTCGAGCCGACGGGGCCGGTGGAGCTGAGACCGGCGGTGCAGAGCCGGCCGTCGCTCCCGATGTAGAAGCCGGCGGGCGAGGGCGCCATGGCCGACGGGTCGGCCGAGGCGGGTCCGGTGAGGCCGACGGGCAACGCCGTGGCCACACCGCCCAGGACCGCGGCTCGCAGCAGGTCGCGCCGGGTCGGTCCCCCGGACGCGCTGTTGGTGGGAATCATGAGGCCAAGCTAGGAACACCCGGCGCTGTCCGGCGGTTTCCGGAACGCGGACGGCTGCGGTGAGATGTGGTGTGACGGTCGGCGACCCGGGTGGGATCATGACGCAGCACTCCAGGCAGGCGTTGGACGCGTTCGTCGGTGAGCTCAACCGGTTGCGGCAGTGCGCGGGGGCGCCGTCGTTGAGCCAGATCGCCTCGTCCTCGACCGCGATCGGCCACCCGCTCGCCCGGTCGACCGTGAGCGACAAGCTGAACGCGAAGTCGCTGCCCGAGTGGGACTTCGTCGTCGGCTTCGTCCGCGCCTGCCTGGCGTGCGCCGACCGGGCCGGCATACGGGTGCCGGAGGAACTGGCCGACCTGCGGCGGTGGGATGCCGCGCACTGGGAACTGCTCGGCTCGATCGACGGTCACCGCTCGACCGATCGGCTCGCCGTCGCCGCGCAGAGCGAGGTGCGTCGTCGCCAGGCCCGCACCCGTTCACCGGAGCCGGAGACCGACGCGTGGGTGGTGCCGCGGCAGTTGCCCGCCCCGGTTCCCCACTTCGCCGGCCGGGCCGGGCACCTGGCGCGGTTGACGGGGCTGCTCGCCGATCCCCGGCCGGCCCCCGCGATGGTGATCACGGCGATCGGCGGCACCGCGGGCGTCGGCAAGACCACGCTCGCCGTGCACTGGGCCAACCAGGTGGCCGATCGCTTCCCCGACGGCCAGCTGTACGTGAACCTGCGCGGTTTCGACGCGGTGTCGGCACAGGTGGACCCCGCCGTGGCGCTCAGGGGATTCCTGCACGCGTTGGGCGCGCCCGTCGAGCGCGTCCCGACCGACCGCGACGCGCAGACCGGGCTGTACCGGAGCATGTTGGTCGGCCGCCGGGTGTTGATCGTGCTGGACAACGCCCGTGACGCCGAGCAGGTTCGACCGCTGTTGCCCGGATCGCCGGGCTGTCTCGTGCTGATCACCAGCCGGCAGCAGATGACCGGGCTGGTCGCCGCGGAGGGCGCGCACCCGATCGTGTTGGACCTGCTGTCCGACGCCGAAGCGGCGGACGTGCTCGCGCTGCGCCTCGGCGCGGGGCGGATCGCGGCGGAGCCGGAGGCGGTGCGCCGCATCGTCAGCTCCTCGGCCGGGCTGCCGCTCGCGCTCGCGGTCGTGGCGGCCCGCGCCCAGACCTTCCCCGACTTCCCCCTCTCCCGCCTTGCCGACGAGCTGGACGCGGCGCGGTTGGACGGGTTCGCCAGTGCCGAGCCCTCGATGGACATCCGGTTCGTCTTCTCCTGGTCCGGCAAGCAGCTCGACGCGCCGACCGCCCGGCTGTTCCGGCTGCTCGGGCTGCACCCGGGCGGCGGGTTCGGGCCGGACGCGGCGGCGAGCCTGGCCGGACAGCCGCTCGCGGACACCCGCCGCAGACTGGCGGCGCTGGCCCATGCCAACCTGGTGTCCGAACCGTCGCCGGGTCGCTATGCCATGCACGACCTGCTCCGGGCGTACGCCGCCGAGCAGGCCGAGGAAGTCGACGGGGCGGCGGGCGGACGCCTGGCGATCGGCCGGTTGCTCGACCACTACCTCCACGCCGCCCACGCCGCGGACCTGCTGCTGTACCCGCATCGTGACGCGATCACGTTGCCGCCGCTCCCGGACGGGGTGACCGTGCCGACTTTCGCGGGACGCGAGCAGGCCTGGGCGTGGCTCACCTCCGAGCACCAGGTGCTGCTCAACGCGATCGAGCTCGCCGCCGACGGCTTCGACACCCCGGCGTGGCAACTCGCGTGGTCGATGAGCACCTACCTCGACCGGATCGGCGCCTGGGCCGAGCAGAGCAGGGTCCAGCACATCGCGGTGGCCGCGGGCGCCAGGCAGGCGGACCTCGACGCGCAGGCCCGCGCACGACGCAACTGGGCGGTGGCGTGCCTGCGTCGCAAGCACTACGCCGAAGCGGGCGAGCACCTGCGCCTTGCGCTCGGCCTCTACGACGAGCTCGGTGATCACGTCGGCGCCGCCAGGACGGTGCTGAACCTCGGCATCCTCGCCGAGCAGCAGTCCGACTTCCCAGCCGCGCTCGAGCACGCGCGGCGGGCGTTCGACCGCTTCGCGTTGGCCGGTCACACGCACGGCCAGGCCAATGCGCTCAACAACATCGGCTGGTACCAGATTCAGCTCGGCGACTACGAGAGCGCCCTCGACCACTGCGGGCGGGCGCTCGTCCTGCACGAGGAGATCGGCAACACCTACTGGCAGGCGCACGCCTGGGACAGCCTGGGCTCCGCCCACCACCACCTCCACCACCACCGGGAGGCGATCCGCTGCTTCGGCCAGGCACTGGCGCTGTGGCGGGACGCGGGTGAGCGCTTCTTCGAGGCGACCACGTTGACGCACCTCGGCGATTCGCAGGCGGCCGTGGGTGACACCGGGGGCGCACGATCGACGTGGTTGCGGGCCGCCGCCATCCTCGACCACCTGGCACACCCGGACGCGGGTCCGGTGCGGGCCAGGCTGCACGCGGCTCCAGCCCCGACGCGGACCGAGTCCGACGGCGCGGCGGCCCACCGCTGAGGACCGCGGCGGTCAGCGGTCGTCACGGTCAGGCGAAGGCGATCCGCTCTCTGGACGCCCTGGCGGCCGACTGCCCACGGGTGCTCGGCTCGACCACCCAGATCACCAGGATGACCGACTGGTGACCGACGCCGCGCAGCTCCGCGCGGTGCTCGACGACTGGCGCGGCGAGCCACCGCGGGGTGTCCGCCTTCACGCCGGGTATCCCGCCGACCCCGAGCGGATGTGCCACCGGCGCCGTCGGACACCGTGTCGGCTCGGCCGAGACCGTGCTGCCACCTCGAACAGCTCCAGGACACGCCCCTGCCGGATCGGTCCGCGGCCGGCACCCGGCTGAGTCACCGGTCGCGGGGTCGGGAGCCCTCTTCCACGGCTTCGACCGCGCCGAGCAGGCCGCGGAGGCCCACTTCGTAGCGCTGGGCCTCCGCCGGATCGGACAGCCACTCCTCTACCGGCACGCCGACAACCTCCTCTTCCGGCCGCCCGGCCTCGGCCTCGGCGAGCTCTGCCCTGACGGTGAGCTCCAGGTCGTGAAGGAAGGCGTTGTCGCCGGTCGGGGTGCTCACTCGTGCCCCCTTGCGACCTTGCCGGTCACGACGATCTCCACGAGGACCTCCTGTCCGCCGGCCGCCCGTCGCGGTCCCGGCGTCAGCTCAGACAGGACAGGCCCGCGACCTGTGACACGCCCGCGCGAAACCTCTCGAGTCACAACCCGCAGGGGTGTCCGGTCTTAGCCGGCGAGTCCCGACCCATCCCCTCTTCAAGGAGGTCTTCCCATGTCGTTCACCGTGGTGCAGGAGGCGGAGCCGCCATTCATCCCGGCGGGTGCGCACGCGATGACCGTGG
The DNA here is from genome assembly GCF_040639675.1 of Actinosynnema sp. NPDC023794. Taxonomy (NCBI): domain Bacteria; kingdom Bacillati; phylum Actinomycetota; class Actinomycetes; order Pseudonocardiales; family Pseudonocardiaceae; genus Actinosynnema; species Actinosynnema sp. NPDC023794. The sequence continues at coordinate 28,617 of NZ_JBFAFR010000052.1, forward strand.
TCGTCGAGTACCCGCCGGGAGACCCCGGCACCCCGCCGCACCGGCACCCCGGACCGGCCTTCGGCTACGTGCTGGAGGGCGAGATGGTGTTCGAACTCGAAGGTGAGCCGGCACGTGTCGTGCGGGCCGGCGAGGCGTTCTGGGAGCCGGGTGGCGATGTCATCCACTACCAGGACGGCAACAACCGTGACGACATCCCCGTGCGCTTCACCGTCACCATGCTCTGCGAACCGGGCAAGCCCATGGTCGACCTCGTGAACGCCGAAGAACTCGACCGGCGCAAGGACCGCCGGGCCCCGCGCACGAACTGACGAGGAAGGTCGAAAGAAATGAAGATCGCTGTCATCGGCGGGACCGGGCTCATCGGATCGCAGGTGGTCGAGATCCTGAACGCGAGCGGGCACGACGCGGTGCCGCACTCGCCGTCCACCGGTCTGGACCTGCTCAGCGGGCAGGGCCTGCCCGAGGCTCTCGAAGGGGCCGACGTCGTCGTCAACCTGACGAACTCGCCGACCTTCGACGACGCCTCGCCCGCGTTCTTCCAGAAGACCATGGACAACCTGCTGGCGGCCACCGAGGCCGCCGGCGTCGGCCACGCGGTCATCCTCTCGATCGTGGGCGTCGACCAGGTGCCGGACCTGGCCTACTACCGCGCCAAGGTGCTCCAAGAGGACATCCTCGAGGCCGGACCCGTGCCGTACTCGATCGTGCGCGCCACGCAGTTCTTCGAGTTCATCGACGCGGTGCTGTCCTGGACCTCCGACGAGAACGCCGTCCGCCTCCCCGCCACGCCCGTCCAGCCCGTCGCCGCGGCCGATGTCGCCCAGGCGGTGGCGGACGTCAGTGTGGGCGCGCCGCTGCGGGGCGTCCGCGAGGTCGCGGGTCCCGAGGTCTTCACGCTCGACGAGTTGGGCCGGATCACCCTCGCCGCCCGCGGTGACCAGCGCGCCGTCGTCACCGACGACGGCGCCGGCATGTTCGCCGCCGTGCCGGGCGACGTCCTCGTCGCCAAGGACGACGCCGTCATCGCCGGGACCGCCTATCGGGACTGGCTCGCGCGCTGACGGGCCCGGGCCCGCACGGCGGTTGCCGTGCGGGCACCCGGCCACCGCTGTCGCACACGGCGACGGCGTCCAAGGCGGCCCGGCCTGCGGCGACGTCGCCCCGCAGGCCCGCCTCGGCGGACCCGCGCACGACGTCGTCGAGCACGCTCAGCCCCTCCGCAGTCGCCGCCGGTGACCGGGCACCACGGCGATCTCGAATCGGGCGACTCGATCGCGTCGGACACCGCCGTGATCTCTCGGGGTTGAGCATCCACAGCGTACGTCTGCCACCGCACCCAGACGTCCTGCACCAGGTCCTCGGCCGCCTACCGCGGTTCCCGAACGTTCCCCTCCACTTCGTGGCCGGCCGTCGGCCCACGTCCGATCTTCGTCACAACCCGGTGCCCTGTCCGGTCTCACGGGGTGACCCGAGAGAACAGAGGACAGCATGAGGACCGTCGACATCCGTGTCCGGATGAGCGCGCGCTCGATCGAGGAGCCCAACCGCGTCGCCACCCGGCTGGAACTGTTGTTCGACCTGACGTTCGTCGTAGCGGTGGCGAGTGCCGTCAGCCAGTTGGCGCACACGATCGAGGCCGGTCACGCGTCGTCGGGCGTGATGCCCTTCCTCCAGGTCTTCTTCGCCATCTGGTGGGCGTGGATGAACTTCACGTGGTTCGCCTCGGCCTACGACACCGACGACGTCGTCTTCCGGCTGATGGCCATGCTCCAGATGGCCGGTGTGCTCGTCCTCGCCGCCGGGGTGCCCGCGGCCACCGAAGGTGATCTCCGGACGGTGACGCTGGGCTACCTCCTCATGCGGATGGCGCTCGTCGCGCAGTGGGTGCGAGTGGCGATCGAGGACCCGGCGAGCAGGCGTACGGCGCTGCGTTACGCGGCGGGCATCTCTGTCGCGCAGGCCGGCTGGCTGGTGCGGCTCGTGCTGGTGGAGTCCGGCGTGCTCACCGGCGACTGGCTGCTACCCGCCTTCGCCGCGCTCGTGCTGGTCGAGCTGGTGGTGCCGCCGTGGGCGGAGCGCAGGGGACGGACGACCTGGCACCCGCACCACATCGCCGAGCGGTACGGCCTGTTCACGATCATCCTCTTCGGCGAGAGCGTGTTCGCCGCGTCGACCGGTGTCGACGTCGCGGTGCGGGAGGGGTGGACGTGGTCGCTGACCGTGGTCGCTGGATCGGCGCTGGTGCTGATGTTCGCGCTGTGGTGGCTGTACTCGCTGGAGCCGGGCGGCGAGGCGCTGGCCATGCTGCGGCACCGGTCCTACCTGTGGGGCTACGGTCATTTCGGGCTGTTCGCAGCGCTCGCCGCCCTCGGCGCCGGGCTCGAGGTCGCCGTGGCGCACGCCGGGCACCACGCCGCGATCTCGCCGGTCACGGCGGGTTACGCGGTGGCGGTGCCGGCTGCCGGGTTCCTGGTGCTGCTGTGGGTGGTGCACGCGCCGTTCATCCGGCGGTCGGTCGTCCGGCACAGCGGTCCGCTGGCCGGCGCCCTGGCCGTCGTGCTTTCGCCCACGGCGGTGCCGGCCGTGGGGTTGGCCGGCACCGTGGCCCTGATCGCGGCGGTGTGCGTCGTCGTCACCGCCTCGACCGTCGTGTCGCATCAGCGGCGGGAGGTGGAGCTGAGGGCGTAGTGCTCATTCGCGGAACCCGATCGACCGGTGCGTGCCATCGCACAACGGCTTGTTGGACGAGTGGCCGCACCGGCACAGCGTCATGCGGTTGCGGGCTTCGATGGGCTGCCCATCGGCACGTTCGACGGGGACGCGTCCGGTGACCCAGAGAGCACTGGCGAGGCCGTTCTCCTCCTCCAGGACCGAGATCGCGGGTGGGAGGTCCGGTTCGACGGTCTCGGTGGTCCGGCTGAGGCTGTAGGAGTACGAGCCGGACGGGCAGTGGTCGATCAGGCCCATGATGTGCGACCGGGTGTCCGGGTCGCCGGAGTCGTCCAGCATCTTGGCGATCGGCCTGGTCCGGCCGATGCAGAACGCGGCGTGGACGCAGAGTTCGCCGACCCGGTGCGCCGAGATGCCCACTCCGTCGTGGATGTGCCGGAGTTCGGCGTAGGAGCGCATGGGCGGAGCTTCAGCGCCGTCGAAGAGCCTTCCACCCGGGTCCGGTCGGGCGTGGCTGCCATCGCAGAACGGCTTGGCGCCGGACCGTCCGCACCGGCACAGCGCGTACGTCTCCTCCGTCGGGATGTCCCAGTGCGTCTGCCAGGTCAGGGACTGGCCGTCCTCGGAGACGATCTTCTTCTTGCGACGCAGTGGAACCTGCCCGTGCACCAGGTAGGGGCCGTTCTCCAGCACGGTGATCCGCCGGGAATCCCCGGTGCTCCAACGTCGCCGCTCGGGCGGGACGTACTCGAAGGTCGGGCCCGCGGTCGTCCGCCCGTCGCCGGTCGGCATCGTCATGAGCGCCTTGGCCTGCGCCCGCAGCGCGTACATCACGCCGGTGGCGACGCGCATCAGGGACGGGCCGCCGTTGAAGGTCTGCTCCAGCAGGTGGAGCAGAGTGCTGTAGGTGTGGTTGAACTCCTCCTGGGCCACGCGTATCGCGCTGCCTTCCGGGTAGTCCGCGGTCCTCGGGTTGTGCCGCATCGGCAGCACCCCGTCGAAGTCGACCGTGATCTCCTCGCCGGTCGGCCCCGACTGCGGCGTGTCGCCGGCGCGGTACCGGCGGCCGAGCCGGAGTTCCTGGAAACGGTAGTAATGCGCAACTTCTTCACGTTCAGGGTGGAAGACGTCGCGGTCGCCGTCCCACACGTCCGTGCGTGCGGCACCCTCGCCCTGCTCGACGATCTCGGCCAGCGCGGCGAGCGCGGAGGCGAGGTCGTGGACGGCGATGACGTGGCCGCCTCCACCCCTGAGGTGGAACTCCCCGATCTGCCGTGCCGGGTCGCCGCTGAACACGGCGGCCTCGCCGAGTTCCGCGCACAGGCCGCGGATGCCGGCCCCGATCGCGGCGTAGAACTGCCCGATCGTCCGGTACTCGTCGGACTGGGGTGGCGCGTCGGCCGAGGCGGGCTGTTCGATGCGCAGGAACAGGTCGAGTGCCCGCGGCCCGAACGGGGCCAGGTGGACCTCCGCGGTCCGGTCGCCGTGCGGGAGCGGGTGCGGGTACGCGGGCAGCAGCCGCGGGATGTCGAGTTCGGGCCTGCCTCCCACGGCGTTGAGCAGGTTCGCGGCCAGGGCCAGGTGCAGCATCTCCTCGGCGAGCACGCTGCCGACGACCTGCACGGCCTCACCATTGCGTTCCGGGTCCAGCGAGTACAGCGCGCACAGGTACGGGGGGATGGTCGCGTGCTCGAGCTCAATCGCCCACTGGAGGTGGCGACGGAGGTCGTCGAGCGTGTCGATCGCGTGGGCGCCGTCGGCGCGCATTCTGCAACCTCGTCTCGGTAGATCGTCCAGGACACAGCTCAGACCGGGGTGCGGCTCGGTTTGTGACGCGCCGCGGTGTCACAACGGGGAGGGCTGTCCGGTCTTGGTGTGCGACAGAGGTGCCCGGACCGGCCGGGCGCCCGGCCCGAAAGGCTCGTCATGAAGATCGTCG
>NZ_JBFAFR010000053.1:0-30564 GCF_040639675.1 Actinosynnema sp. NPDC023794
CGTCTGTCAACGTCACCACGGCCACCGGCCGACCCCTACGAGCCACCCGACAACTCTACAATTCATTAACGAACTTCAGGCGCAGGACACTAGCCCGACGGTCTGGAACTCGCGCTACCACTGCCGTCGCGGAAACCGATCACCGGCCACACGGTCGCACACCGGCGTCGTCGACGTCACGGCCGGCCCGCTCCGAGTCGACCACAAGCACCCCTCGGGTCATCCGGCCAGCGGTTCGCCGCAGGCGCCGCAGAACTTGTACCTGCCTCCCCACCGCTGCGCGCACTTCGGGCAGACGAGGTCCGGGAGGGCCGCCGCGACGGGGTCGTCGGGGACCGGGACCGGCACGACCGAGGGGCTCATGCTCGACATCACCGAGCTCATCCCCGTGTACAACAGCTCTTCGGGCCTGAGCCCCGACCGGATCCGCACGTTCTCGTCGGCCGGGTCGCCGACCACGTCGACCAGCCGCAGCAACCGGCCCAGCACCTTCTCGTTGTTCAGCGAGGTCGCCAGCGCCACCGCACGTCCCCAGTGCCGGGCCGCCGCGTCCAGGTCGCCCACGTCGTGCGCGTCGCAGCCCGCCAGCACCGCCTGGCCCAGCTCGGTCTGCCGCGTCACGTGCGCGACCTTCGGGTCGATCACGCTGGACAGCTTCAGGTCGTTGGTCCACTGCGCCACCACGACAGCCGGGTCGCACGCCCGCTCGAACTCCGTCGACCCCGGCTTGCGCACCTCCAGGTCGACCCGCGCCACCCGCACGTCGTGGTTCAGCCTCGCCCCGGCCGACGACACCGAGAGCCGCAGGAAGTACTCGCGGGTCTCGGCGCCCCACGAGCCGGTCAGGAACGCGGTCTTGCGCTCTTCCAGCGGATCGCCCGCCATCGACGCCTCGGTCGGGAACGTCTGCCGCAGGAAGTCGACCGACGAGCGGATCGTCGTCGTCACCACGAGCCGCGCCTCGGGAATCACCTTCTCCATCGCCGTCCTGGTCATCACCTCGAAGTCGGCGACGAGGTCCTCCGGCTGCCGCACGGCGTCCGCGGTGCCGTGCAACGCCTCGGCGATCCGCAGCAGCTCGCGCTTGTCCCAGTCCGCGCCGACACCGCGCGCGTCACAGGTGAAGACCCGGGAACACTCCACGAGCTCCTGGTCGAGCTTCGAGTCGCCGGGGTTGTTCTGCCCGTCGGTGAGCATGATGACGTGCCGCACCGCGGTCGGGTGCCCGGACAGCAGACTCCGCGCCAGCTCCAGCCACTCGCCCATGCGCGTGCCGCCACCGGCTCTCAGCTGTCGCACGGCGTTCTTGGCGGCACGGCGGGTCTCCTCGGTCGCCGCGACCAGCCGCGGCCCGGCCGGGTACACGACCCGGGCGGCCTGCGTTCCCTCGATCACCGCGAACAGCGCCCCGTCGCGCAACGCGTCGATCGCCGCGCTCGTCGCCCGTTGCGCGGATGCCATCTTCTTCTGCGGGTAGGCCATCGAGCCGGAGCAGTCGATGGCGATCACCTGCGCCACCTCCGGCACGGCCGCACCACCGACCACGCCCTGACCGGACACGGTCAGCACCGCGTCCATCTCGCCTTCCTCCGTGGCCAGGTAGGGGTTCTGGCTCACCGACAGCGAAAATCCGGTCTCCATGGCTTCCTCTCAGCGGCTGGTGATCGGCCGGTGGTGGTTCGCGCGGTCGACCAGGGACGAGCGGTCCGCGCGGTTGGTGGCCTGCCGGGCCAGCGCGCGGTACGACTGCTCGACCCCCAATCGCAACTGCGTGGTGTCGGCGTCCTCGGACAGCGAGACGGCGAGCGCCGCCTCCCGCACCACGGTCTCCAGCCGCACGCGCGACTCGCCCGCGGGCGCACCGCCGTCGAGGTAGAGCTCGCGCAGCCGGGCGGTGGCGGCGGTGAGGTCCGCGTCGGTCGGCGCGAGGAGCTCGCCTCCGGCCTGGATGGCGCCGCTGAGCACGCGGACCGCGGCGATGCGCGCCGCGTCGAAGTACCGCGACGCCTGCGGCGTCTCGTCCAGCAGCGCCACCGCACCACCCCGATCGCCGCGCGCGAGCCGCACCCTGGCCAGCCCGAACACCGCGCTCACCACCGACTGGTCGCGCCGCCACACCGCCTCGTACAGGGCTTCGGCCCGGTCGAGGTCGCCTTCGTGCTCCGCGCAGTACGCCAGCGCGAGCTTGGGCGCGTCCTCACCCGGCAGCCACGAGTACACGCCGTCGAACGCCTGCCGCGCCGCGCCGATGTCCTCGCTCGCCAGCTCGATCAGGCCCTCGTGCCACCTCACCCGCCAGTCGTTGCCCAGCAGGCCGCGGGCCGGCACCAGGCTCTCCCGGGCCGCGGCGACGTCGTTCGCGGCCAGCGCCGCCCTGCAGCGCACGAGCGCGGTCTCCGGCGAGGTCACGTTGTCGCTGTCCAGCCGCGCGATCAGGCGTCGGGGGTCCTCGGTGTCGGCGGCGGCGAGCACGTCGGCGGCCGGGTCGTCGGCGGTGGCACGCGGCACCGGCAACCCGACCGCGACCACGTCGGCGGCCGGCCTGCCGTCGGACAGCGCGGCCTCGGCGAGCAGGTCGACCGCTCGCCCGGTCCACGTGGCCAGTGCCGGCACCGTGCCGAGCCCGGCGTCCAGCAGCGTCGTCGTGTGCACGAACACCGTGGACGGCTCCGGGCGCGGCCTGCGGTCGCGCAACGACGCCACCTCGCGCAGCACACCGCGCAGCTGGTCGGCCATCTCCGCCGCCGAGCCGTAGCGCTGGTCCGGTTCGGGGTGCATGGCCCGTTCGTAGGCGCGCTGGAACGAGCTCAGCCCCACCGCGAGGTGCGAGCGCTCGGGTTCGTCGTGGTCGGCGGTCGCGTAGTCGAGCCTGCGCAGCATCACCCCGAGGGTGTGCAGGTCGGACTGCACGGTCAGACCGCGCTCGGCGATCTCCCGCTCGTCCACCTGGTAAGGCCGGGTGCCGACGATCTTGCTGCTCCGGTCGCCGATCCTGCGCACCGCGCCGAGGTCGATGAGCTTCACCCGGTTGCCGCGCTCGCCGACCTTGCCGGAGCGGATGATCACGTTGTCCGGCTTGAGGTCGCAGTAGAGGAAACCGCGCTCGTGCAGGTAGTCGAACGCGGCCAGCAGCTGCAACCCGGCGCTGACGACGTGCTCGGTGCGCAGCGGCTCGCCCAGCGGCACCAAGCCGCGCGCCGACATCTCGGCGACCTCTTCGAGCACCAGCCCGTCCACGTACTCCATCACGATGTACGCGCGGTCCTCGCCGGTGTGCGCGTCCGGGTGGCTGACGAAGTTGTAGATCCGCACCACGTTCGGGTGGTCCAGCAGCGTCAGCGCTTGGCGTTCCTTGGTCGAGATCTCCAGGTCGGCGACGTCGATGAGTCCCTTGAGCACGACCGGGTTGTCGTCCAGGTGCGTGTCCCTGGCCAGGTAGATCCAGCCGAGGCCGCCGCGCGCGAAGCACCCGACCACGCGGTACTGGTCGGCTACCAGAGCACCGGGCTCCAGGCTGGGCAGGAACGAGAACGGCGTGCCGCAGGCCAGGCAGAACCCCGAGTCGCGCTGGGGCAGCGCGGTCCGGTCGGGGCACTGGTCGTTGGGGCACAGGCGGGTGCGCACCGGCACGCGCGGGTCGGTGATGATCCTGCTGGTCGGGTCCTTGAAGTCGAAGACGGGCAACGACATCGGGTCGCCGGTGTGCGAGCGGCGGCTGCTCGCGGTGGCGCTCGACGTCCGGCCCGGCGCCCGGGCGGAGCCGCGCACCACCGCGGGTTCGCCGCAGTCGACGCAGAACCCGGTGTCGTCAACGGTCCCGCCGCAGTGGGCGCACGCCGTCATGCCTGATCCCCTCTCCCCAAGCGCCGCCGCGCCGCTTCCTCGCAGGCCTGCACGGCCCGCAGCGCCACCGCCAGGTCGAGGGGTTCGGCCTCCAGCGCCGCGTGCGCCCTGCGGCGGTGCCTGTCGAGCTCGAGGTCCTCGGCGAAACCCGCCGCGGCGGCACGCGCCTGTGCCGACGCGAGCCGCCCGCGCAGCACGGACACCTCCTCCCGCACCCGCCGCAGCGCCGCACGCTCGCGCTCGGCGCGCGTGATCGCCCGGTCGAACCGCGGCAGCTTCCCCTCGACCAGCTGCCAGTCCGCCGCGGCGGCGCGGCGCACCGCGCTCAGCCCGAGCCGCAGCTTGGTGGCCGCGGTGTCGGGGTCCTCCCGCATCAGCGCGGTCACCCGCTCGACCAGCCCGTCCAGTCGCGTCATCACCGCGGCCCGGGCCAGCTCTCGCGCGGCGAGCACGTCCGCGGCGTCGCCGTCGCGGAAGCCCAGCACCAGCCGCGCCCCGCTCGCCACCATCGGCCTGCCGATGTCCTGGAGCAGCGACCCGGGGTCGCGCGCCGCGTCGACGCCGTCGATCACGACCGTCATCGGCGGTGTGCCCTCCCGCACGCGCTCGGTGCTGGAACCGCGGCTGACCAGGCCGGCCCGGTCGAGGACCCGGCGCGAGACCTCCTCGGTGGTCAGGCCCTCGACGTTGATCGCGAGGTCGGGTGCGGGCGACTCGCCCACCGCGGAGAACGAGACCGCGTCCTGCAGGTGCTCCAGGTCCTCGCCGACGACGATCAGCACCGCGCCGCCGTCCTGCCTGCGCGCGAGCCAGTCCATCAGCTCTCGCACCCTGCCGTTGTAGTGCGCCGTGCGCTTCTTGAACCGCTCGTCGATCCCGTCGTCGCCGAGCACCCAGCGCGACAGCACGGGCAGGTGCGCCTCCACCGCCGCGACCGGGATCATCCACGACAGCCCGGCGCCGTTGGCGTTGTACTCGCTGACCACGATCCCGAGCACGTGCCCGCTCGCGTCGTCGGCCACCCCGGCGCCGCTGAACCCGCGCTGCACCCGGTGCCCGCCGCCGCTGTTCATCTGCTGCCACTCGGCGCCTGCCATACCCGAGAGCGTCATGGTCGCCCAGGCGCCGACCTCCTCCAGGCCGCGGGGATAGCCCTGTGCGTGCACGGACCTGTTCCAGGTCATGGCGACCTTGCGCAACGTCGCCGGGCGCACGCCCGGCTGCGGCGTCGCGAGACGCAGCAACGCCACGTCGCCGCGTTCGTGCTGCGGCTCGACGTGCTCCACGATGTGAGCGGCGCTCACGGGCATCTCCGGCAGGCCGACCAGCTCGACGGTGAGGTCCTCGGCGGCCAGCGCGACGTGGGCGCACGTCAGCACGTGCTCGCTGTCCAGCAGCACGCCCGCGCCCACCACGCCGCGCCGGCCGCGGCACCGAAGCCGCACCCGCCACTCCTCCGTCCCGTGGGGGAATGGCCCGGCACGTCCCTCACCGGTGATCATTGCCGCACACTAGGCGCGGTTCACCGCGACGATCACCGTTTGCGTGCTAAAACGCCCGAACGGCCTAGGCGCGCTCGCGGACCACCAGGTAGACCGCGCGCACCGCCAGCGTCCGCTCGATCCGCTCGATCACGGGTGCGAAGAACTGCCTGCGCTGCTCGGCGTCGCTCATCGACGCCACCGCGAAGTACATGCTGCCGAAGGCCGCGAACAGCGTGGCGTTGCGCAGCATCGCCGCCGGCACACCGGGAACCCACTTCGCGGGCTCCGGCGGCGCTCCGATCCACTGCTCGGCGACGGCGGGCGTGACCACGATCAGGCCGAGCGCCACGAAGAACGCGAACAGCGCGAGTCCCACCACCGCCGCCTGCACGAGCTGGCGGATCGCGAGCATCACCAGCAGGTTGCGCGACTGCCGCCCGTTCAGCTTGCGCGGGCGCAGCGGCTCGTCGAACTCCTCCTCGGCCAGCGGCGTGCCCCGGCAGGCTTCCTCGAGCACCTCGGGGCGCAGGTCCTGCTCGACCCGGCCGATCTCGTCCTTGAGCCGCGCGGCCGCGGCGAGGACGGTGATCGCCGCGAACAACGCCACCACCAGGCTCACCCGCTGCCACGGCAGCTGGTTCATCGCCTGCCACAGCTCGCCGGTGAAGAACAGGAACAGCGTCACGAACAACAATGGCGGCAACGCCCGCCCGAGCAGGTGCACGCTGTTGCGCAAGTCGTGCACCGTGTGCCGGATCGCGCCCTTGAGCAGCGCCACCAACCCGTAGGTCACCGAGAACCAGGCCGCGGCGAAGATCGCCGCGAAGAACACCACCAGCTGCACCGGGTCGCTGTCCGGCGTGTCGTCGATGGTGTCCTGCAGGATCGGCACGATCACCGGCACCACCGCGTACCCGACGAGGATCGCGATCGTGCGGTTGCGCGTGAACATCGGCAGCCGCCGCACGAACAACGACAGCACGACCCAGGTCGTGAGCGCGCTGGCGAGGATCAACGTCAGCAGCACCCACCGCCCGTACCCCGCCGCGCCCAGCGGCACGAGCCAGATGAGGCAGGCGATCGCGATGGTGGCCAGCGCCGGGAGCATCCGCGGCAGGACGTGCGTGAAGAACCCGTAGCCTTCGATCATCGTCGGGGCTCCCTGCTGGACGAACCACCGCTCGGTGCGGCGTGCCAGCAGCCGTGCGGCTGTCATGGACGAGATTCTGCCTCAGCTGCCGGGGCACGGGCCTGCCCACCAGCGCAAAGCGCTACCGGTCCGACCGTGGGCAGCGGAGCGCGCCTCGCGGCGGGCGGCGCTGGAGCCTCCGGCGGAACCTCACCCGGAAGATCCGTCGCGATGCGGGCTTCCCGTCATCTGGGCGTAGACCACGATGTTGTCCCGGTAGCTGCCCGCTTCCCGGTCGAACTGCCCGCCGCAGGTGACGAGCCGCAGTTCGGGGCTCTCGACGTGTCCGTACACCGCTTGGGTGGGGAAACGGTCTTTCGGGTGCTGCTCGACCCGGCGGACCGTGAACGACACGGCCGAGCCGTCGGCACGTTCCACTGTCACCTGGTCGCCGGGTTCGAGCTTGCGGAGGTCGTGGAACACGCCCAGCCGGCCCTGCCAGTCGACGTGCGCGGCGAGCAGGGCGGGCCCGCGCTCTCCTGGCGTCGGCGAGTTGGTGTACCAGCCGACGGTCTCGGCGTCGGCCGGGACTTCCACGGTGTGGTCGGCGCGCAGCCCGAGGTCGATGAGACCGGCGGTGTCGACGCCGATCGCCGGGATGGTCAGCCGCGTCGGGCGGGATGCGTCGAGCACCCCTGTCGGCGGCAGGTTCTGCGGTGTGCTCGGTGCGGGTGCGAAGCCCGTTCCGACCGGTTCGTGTGCCGACGCGGCGGGAGCCGTGTCGACTGCGTGGTCTGTGTCGGCCGGGTGGTCGTTGTCGATGTGCGTCAGAACCGCCAGGCCCAATGCGGCCGCCATCCCCGCCAGTCGTGCTCTCGTGCTCCGGCGGGGATGGCGGCGTGAGCGGTCGCGCATGCTCTAACCGCTCCTGCGCGCGCGCCGTGCCGCAACAGCGGTGGCGGAGACGGCACCGAGCCCGCCCAGCCCGAGGAGGAGTGGCAGGGCGCCCGATTCCTCGGCGGTCGGGTCGTTCACGGTGGAACCGTCACCCGTGTCGATCGGGCCGACGGGCGGCTCGGGAGCTCGGGTCCGACGGGATGTCGGAATGTGACTGGGCGCCGGGAGCTCTTCGCAAGCGATGCCGTCGTTGTCCGCGTCGAGCCGGTGGAAGTTGACCGCGGCGGAATCGAAGAACCGCTGTGCCTCGGCTTGGTTGCTGAAGTCCGCGCAGTCGCGATCGTCCTGTGCGTTCGCGACTCCGATGATGGGCAGCGTGGCGCTTGCCGTGAGAACAGCGGCTCCGACAAGCCTGGAAAGCAGCATGTCGCACATTCCTTCCATGCGGAACTGGATACTGGTTTCGTCGTCCTCGCCTCGGCCACGGCTGGTGTTCGATGGCTGTGCGGCCGACCACGCCAGTTCGTCCCGGCTCACGTGTTGTGGATGAGGACACCGGGTCCGAGGCGCTCGGCACTGCTCGATTCGCGCGTCAGCGACAGGTGCGCTGTGCCCAGAGGGACGTCGGGCGGGTCGAGTCGGCGCTCGGTCCGGCGAAGTGCGGGCGCTTCGAGGAGCCGTTGTTCGGCAACCACAGCGCAGACAGGCTGTCCGGCGCGTCTGGGACGAGGCGCTCGGCAGTTGGTGCCGGGTGCCGCCGGATCGTGGAACCACCGACGACTCGGCGGGGCGCCTGCGAGGTTCGGCGGGATGGGGTGATCGGCGCACGGCCGGGCCTCCGGAGCGGGGACCGCGCGCGGTGGTTGTGGTCGATCCGCTCGACGCCGCGTGCACGGAGAGGGCCGCGACCCGGGCCGTCACGAACAGGGTGGACGGCGCGGCGGTGATGAACCCTGCGCATCCGGCGGCCTCCTCGCGAATCGACAACTGCTTCTGAGGACGCTAACGCCGTCCCTCTCCCGGTTGGAGGGGGTTCACCCGATCCATCAACGTCATGGCCCTATCAGGAACATGACGCCGCAGTGCTGTCGCCGACAGTGCACGGCCGGCGTCGCCGATGTGCGGGGGGACACATCACCTGCTGACCCGCTTGAGCGTGACGGCGTAGTCGATGGTGACGACTATTCGCGTAAATGGAATTTCCGCATCGACACGACTGCGCACCGTATCGCCAGGCGTGCCGGAGGTGCGATACGACGCCCGCGCGGCCCGGCAGGTCTTCTCGAATCCCGGCCATGACCTGACGGCGATCGGAGGTCACCTGTTCGTGCAGTTCCCGCGCAGGAACGGGGAAACCCCGGCTCGACCACCGCCGTCGCGTGGACGGGTGCGGCCGAGCAGGGGCCCTGGTGTGCGGTCAGACGGCCGCCGGGCCGCGGTAGGTGGCGCTGCCGAAGGCCAGCATCGGGTAGCCGACGAACCCGAACAGCCAGAGTCCGACGACGCCGAACCCGCTGCCCTTGCCGAACGACTTCGCCATGTCGATCGCGACGAGCAGCGAGATGACGATGTTGACGATCGGGATGAAGAAGAGGATCAGCCACCAGCCCGGACGTCCCACGACCTTGAGCTGCACGTAGATGTTGTAGAGCGGGATGATCGCCGCCCACCCGGGCTTGCCCGCCTTCGCGAAGACCTTCCACATGGCCGCGATCAGGAAGACGCCGATCACGAGGCCGATGATGGCCGGGACGATGAGGGCGGACGAGTCGGTCTGGTTCACCGCGTGGTTCCTTCCGGCAACCGGCGGAGGTGCGGGCGCTGATCGCACGCATCGGGGTTCCCCCATCCGGTCGTGGCGCGGAACGATCCCAGCCGACGAGCGGGAATGTACCGATGTTGACCGATTCGTGAGCCGTTCGAGATCAATCCAGTGCTCCGGCCCGCCGGGTCGGCGGCCGAATGGTGTCCGGCCATCAAACGGGTGATGACGGCCGGAGGTGCTGTGATCGACCAGCCGGGGGTGCCATGTTGAGAGGTGGCGTAGTGGCGTGCACTCTCGCGGGAGGCGCGATGCGGCGGACAACGGTCGTCCTGCTGTCGGTGGCGGGCCTGCTCGCGGGGTGCCTCGGCCAGTCGCGGGAAGCGGATCCGGAGCGCAACGCCGACGCCAAGGACGTCACGTTGACGATCACGGCCAACGCGGTGGCGGGCGGGAAGAACGCGCGCGGCGCGGACTGGATCGCGAACTGGGTGATCCCGAGGTTCACCGAGGCGCAGCGGGCCAGGGGCGTCAACGCCACGGTCCGCTTCGAGCAGAACGGCGCGGGCGACGAGGACTTCAAGACGAAGGTCGCGCTGGACCTCAAGACCGGCGGCGGCGGTGACATCGTCGAGTTGGACGGCATCTGGCTCGGGGAGTTCGCCCAAGCCGGCCACGTCGAGCCGCTGGACGAGATCGTCGGCGAGGACGAGGTCGACGCGTGGGACGGCTGGCGGCAGATCCCCGACGCCGTGCAGGGCCTCGGCGAGTTCGACGGCAGGCGCTACGGCGTGCCGATGGGCACCGACGGCCGGGTGCTGTTCTACAACAAGAAGCTGTTCGCGCGGGCGGGCCTGCCCACCGACTGGCAGCCGCGCAGCTGGGACGACGTCCTCGACACCGCCGCGAGGCTCAAGTCGCTGCCCGGTGTCTGGCCGCTGCAGCTCAACGCCGGCACCGCGATGGGCGAGGCCACCACGATGCAGGGCGTGCTACCCGCGTTGGTGGGCGCCGGCGCCGCCGTGCACGAGAACGGCAAGTGGCAGGGCGCCACGGCCGGAGTCAAGGACGCCCTCTCGCTCTACCAGCGCGTCTACCGGGACGGGCTCGGCGACCCGATCCTGCAGCAGGAGGCGAAGGGCCGTGACCGGTCGTTCGTGATGTTCGCCGAGAACAAGATCGGCATCCTGCTGGAGAGCGACTACTTCTGGCGCTCGGTGGTCGAGCCTCGCATCGGCGTCGCCAAGATGGCGGACCGGGACACGGCCGTCGGGTGGGCGCTGATCCCCGCGCGCGTGCCCGGGGCCGGGGTCGGCGGCCAGGACTTCGTCAGCATGTCCGGCGGAGGCGTGCGGGTGATCAACCCGAACACGCGGTACCCGCGACAGGCGTGGGAGCTCATGCAGTTCCTCAACTCGGCCGAGGCGGTCAAGTCGGCGTTGGCGGGCGCCGCGCAGGTCACCCAGCGCACCGACGTGAACGACGAGGTGCTGGCGGGCGACCCGATGCTGGCCTTCATCGCCGAACGGGTGCTGCCGATCACCAGGTACCGGCCCGGCCGGGCGGACTACCCGAAGGTGTCGGCCGCGTTGCAGCAGGCGACCGCCGACGTGGTGGCGGGCAGGAGCCCGGACGAGGCCGCCCGCTCCTACCACGACGCGCTGGTCAAGGCGGTCGGCGAGGACGCCGTTGCGAGCGGCTGAGGACCGCGACCCGGCGGGGCTCGGCACGACGCGGGCGATCGGCTTCATCGCGCCGGCGCTGCTGCTGGTCGGCCTGTTCCTGGTGTTCCCGGCGCTGTGGACGCTCTACATCGGGATCACCGACTACCAGCTGACCGGACCGGCCGCGGCCGAGCCGAGCGTGGTCGGCCTGGACAACTTCGCCACCGCGCTGGACGACCCGCTGTTCGCCAACTCGCTCTGGCTGACCGCGTTGTTCGTGCTCGGCTCCGCGCTCGTCGGGCAGAACGCGCTCGGCTTTGCGCTCGCCTGGCTCCTGCGCCGGGTGCGGCCGGGGCTGCGGCGCACCGTCGAGGCCTTCGTGCTGCTGGCGTGGATCCTGCCCGGTCCCGTCGTCGCCTACCTGTGGTTCGCCGTGCTGAGCCGGGACGGCGGCACGCTCGGCCTGCTCCTCGGCCGACCCGGGACGGCGTGGCTGGTGGAGTACCCGATGGCGAGCCTGATCGTGTTCAACGTCTGGCGCGGCACGGCGTTCTCCGTGCTCCTGTACACCTCCGCGCTGCAGGCCGTGCCGCCGTCGCACCTGGAGACCGCCCGGTTGGCCGGCGCCGGCGGCTTGCAGACCGTGCGCGACGTGGTGTTCCCGCACATCCGCGGGCACGTGCTGACCAACACGCTGCTGATCAGCCTGTGGACGGCCAACGACTTCACGCCGTTCCTGCTCACCGCGGGCGGCCCGAACCACGAGTCCGAGGTGCTGCCCGTGCTGATCTACCGGCAGGCGTTGGAGAGCGGCCGGCTCGGGTACGCGTCGGCGATGTCGTTGCTGCTGCTGGTCGGGAACCTGGCGGTGGCGCTGGTGTACCTGCGGCTGTTGCGCAGGCGCGCGTGACACCGGCGTGGGTGGTGCGCCGGATCGGCTTCTACGTGCTGATCGCGGTGGTGCTGGCGTTCTTCGCGGTGCCGATGCTGTGGCTGGCCGGCGCGCCGTTCGACGCGCGGCCGGGGTTCGGCCTCCGCTGGCCGGAGTGGACGTCGGCGAACGTGGTCGCCACCCTCGGCCACCCCTACGTGGTGCGGTCGCTGGTCAACTCGCTGGTGCTGTGCCTGGTCGCGACCTCGGTGACGACGGCGTTCGCCGCCCTGGCCGCCTACGCGCTGTCCCGCGTGCGCATCCCCGGCCGGGACGTGCTGCTGTACGTGCTGCTGTTGCTGTCCAGCGTGGTCACGGGCACCGCGGCCATGGTGCCGCTGTTCGTGCTGATGCTGCAGCTCGGGCTCGTCGACTCGCGCTTCGGCACCGCGCTGGTGATCGCGGGCGGCATGCTCCCCGCCGCCATCTTCATCTTGAAGGACTTCGTGGACTCCGTGCCGCGCTCGTACGAGGAGTCCGCGCGGGTGTTCGGCGCCTCGCCCCGGCAGGTGCTCGGGCACGTGGTGCTGCCGATCGCCAGGCCGGGGCTCGCGATGATCCTGGTGTGGTCGTTCGTCAACGCGTGGGGCAACTTCCTGCTGCCGTTCCTGCTCTTGCGCGACGTCGGCAAGCAGCCGGCGGCGGTGCTGATGCGGACGTTGCAGGACGAGGGCGGCAGCGCCAACCTGACCGTGATCCCGGTGTTCTCGCTGCTGTACTCCATCCCGGTGGTGCTGCTGTACCTGGTCGTCGACAAGCGCTACGGGTTCCGATTCCACGGGGGCATCAAGAGCTGATGGCGGGCATCGACCTCACCGGACTGTCCACTGTGTACCCGAACGGGGTGCGCGCGGTGGACGCCCTCGACCTGAGCGTCGTGGACGGCGAGCTGTTCGCGCTGCTCGGCCCGTCCGGCTGCGGCAAGACCACGTTGCTGCGCACGATCGCCGGCCTGGAGCCGACCTCGGCGGGCGCCATCGCGATCGGGTCGCGCGACGTGACGCGGCTGCCACCCGGCCGGCGCGGGGTGGCGATGGTGTTCCAGGACTACGCGTTGTTCCCCCACATGACGGTCGCGGAGAACATCGCCTACCCGCTGCGCGTGCGCCGTGAACCCAAAGCCCGACAACGGGAAGCGGCGGCCGAGGTGGCCGAGGGCCTGAGCCTGTCCGCCCTGCTCGACCGAAGGCCCGGGCAGCTGTCCGGCGGCCAGCAGCAGCGCGCGGCGCTGGGGCGGGCCGTCGCCGCGGGCGCCGACGTCCTGCTGCTGGACGAGCCGCTGTCCAACCTGGACGCGCGGCTGCGGCTGGAGGCCAGGACGTTCCTCAAGCGGTTGCAGCACGACCTGGCGCTCACGACCGTCTTCGTGACCCACGACCAGGCCGAGGCGTTGGCGCTGGCCGACCGGATCGCGGTGATGGAGGCGGGCCGGATCCGCCAGCTGGGCACACCGCGCGAGGTGTTCCAACGGCCCACCGACACGTTCGTCGCGAACTTCATCGGCTCGACCCCGATGAACCTGATCGGGGCCCGGACCCGCGACGGTCACGTCGAGTGCGCCGGGGCGAGGTTGCCGGGCCCACCGGGACTGGCCGACGGCACGCCCGTGGTGGTCGGCGTGCGGCCCGAGTACCTGGCGCCGGCCGGCGAGGGCATCACCGGCCGGGTGTCGACGGTCGAGAACCTGGGCGTGTCGTCACTGGTGACCCTCGACTGCCCGGACGGCACGCTGATCAGCCTCACCGTGCCGGAGCAGGAGGAACCCGCCCTCGGCGCGTCCCTCACCGTCGCCGCCGCACCCGGCAGGCTGCTGTACTACGGCGCGGACGACGGCCGCCTGCTGGACGGCTGACCCGTCCGGCGGAGCGCACCTCGCGCAACGTGGTTCCCCACCGCGCCAGGGCACGGGAGTGGACCCGCCGCCGGGCGCCGGATCGTCGCTACACTCGGTGATCTTCCGGCGGAAGGTGTCCGATGTTCGAGTTGGTGGCGAAGCTCGCGGAGATTCTGTCGTCACACTGGGTGCGGTTCCTCGACGGCCGGCGGTCGGGGCGGGACGCCGAGGTCGCGGCGCACGTCGTCGGCGTGGTGCTCGCCCTCCAGGACCTGTGCGTGCGCGGTGAACGGCTGCTCGTGCTCGCCGAGGAGCTGGCCGGCCACTCGCCCGGGCCGCGGACGTCGGCCGAGTTCGAGGGCGTGCTGGCCGAGCAGGTGCGCGAGGTCGGGGCGCTGCGGCTGAAGCTGTCCGACGCGAAGCCCCTGCTGGCCACCGTCGACCCGCTGTTCTACCCGGAACTCGCCCCGGTCGTGGACCAGAAGTCCGGCCTGCTCACGCGGTGGGCCAGGCAGGCGTCGCTGAGCGCGTTCTCCACCACGACGCTGTTCTTCCTGCCGTCGAGCGAGGTGGCGAGCCTGGTCGACAAGGCAGGCGGGGGAGCCGAACTCGACCGCGGCCCGTACGCGCACGCCGTGGCCGAGGGGGTGCGCGCGGTCCGGGCGCGGGAGCTGAGGGACCTGCGCACCGCCGCCGCCAAGGGGACCGGGATCCACGCCGAGATCGCCGCCGCACGGGCGGGCCTGGCGCGCACCAAGGACTTCTGCGCGACGTTGCTCCGGGCGACCGAGACCGCCGTGGGGCCGGAAGCGATGACGCGGCTGCGGCGCGAACTGCTTCCCTGAACCGAGCCGGTCAGCGGTGGTGCCGCAGCGCCCGGACCAGCTCCGGGTCGCGCGGGTAGCCCATCGTGGCGAACGCGATGCTGCCGATGTCGGTGGCCAGGACCGACGTCCGGGCGAAACCCAGCAGCACGGCCAGCCGATCGACGTTGAACATCATCCGCTGGAACAGGCCGGTGCTCCTGAGGGGTTCGTCGATGCGGACCTCGTCGACGTTCAGCTCGACCCGGTCGGACCAGCTGAACTGGAGCAGCGCCGTGGCGGAGCCCTCGCGCAGGACGACGTCGACGCTGCCGCTCCCGCCGGGGTACAGGGCGAGGTCGGCACGTGCCCCGTCGAGCCGGTGGAGCAGCGTCCCGGCGAACCGGGACGGGCTGATCGGCGACCACGCGCGCCACGTCGCCACGAACTCGTCGTCCAGGCCCACGACGGTCAACCCGGGCTCCAGCCGGCGGAAGGCGGCGACGTCCGCGGGTTCGGCCGCCTGGTCGGGTCGCTCGGACGGCGTCACCGAGATCCGAGCGGCATCGGCCACCAGTTCGTCCCACAGCGGGTCGGGGCGGAACGGCGGGAACGGCAGCTCGCCGCCGAGCGCCTCCCAGGCGCGGCGCCACCACGCCACGGTGCGCACGGGCCGCATCCCGACGAGCGTGGCTGCGACGACCTGGCACCGCACCAGCACCAGCGACGCGCCGACCCCCACCAGCTCGATCGGACCCGGCCGCTCACTGGTCAGGGCCGCGTGCTCGGCGGCGTGCTCCATCTCGGAGTAGGCCACGATGTGGGGCGCGTCGGTGATCCGGTACTCCATGGCCGAGTCCAGCACGGCCCCGGTGGACACCGGCTGGAACACGACGTCGTCCGGGGTGAGGATCAACGGCCACAGGCCGTGCTCGTCCCCCATCACGAACTCCACGGCGGGGTCGCCGTTGGGCGCGCGGATGGCGCGGTGCCTGCGGACCGCGTCGGCGTCGATCTGGACCGCGTCGTCGAGGGCCGGCACGTGCACGTGGACCCCGCTCGAGACGGCGGTCACCCGAAGGCCGGGCAGGTGTTCGAGCGCGCGGGTGATGTCCGTCGGGTCCATGCGGCCTCCGATCGTCGCCTGCGGCCATTCTCCACTCACGCGCAACGCAAGAATGCGGGGCGCCCACCACCCGACGTGATCGGCTGCCGGGGTGGTGGGCCCGCCGGTACGCCTCCCGGATCGGGAGGGCGAGCCGGCCGTAGCAGTCGTCACCCGGCGTGCCGGTGCGCCTGGCGTCGAACTCGGCGGCGATCCCGTCCTCGTCCCTGCCCCGGAACACCACGTCGGCGAGGCCGTCGAGGGAGTCGTCGTTGACCCGGGAGCCGAGCGCGTCCGCGTCGGCGAAGGCGAGCCGGGTGTGGTCGACCCTGATCCTCGTGAGCGGGCGGCGCTCGGCCACCACGCCGCCGCCGAGCTCGATCCGACCGCCGCGACACCGCCGGGTTCCCCGACCTCGTCCGGGGAGCGGTCCCCGGACCGCAGGCCCCGGGTACCCGCCGTCCACGAGCACCTGCCGGGTGCGGACACGGTGCGCCGCAGCGGCTCGTCGGGCGGCCGTGCACCCGGCGCGCCCGGAGGGACTCCTCCCGGTGTTGCTCGAGTCGTGGGGAATTCGTGAGCCGAGGCGTTGGCCGGCCAGGCGTTGACCATGTAGAATAGTGACTAGTGTCGCGCGATCTGTTGTACGCGAACGAAGTGACCACCGCGACGAAGCGGCACCGCGGAAGTCCTTGGCAGGCAAGCACTGGCCGTCGGGAACGGGACACGGCGCGGCTCTCGGTGATCTGCGGGACGTGGTCGTGGGCGCGTCGCGCTCCCGCGGCGTGACCGGCCCGATCCCACCTTTTCCTGGGAAGCGGACACAAGTCCACGGGAATTCAGTCCACAGTGGAGGTTCTGGTCCAGATGCGGTTCGGCCGCGGCATGATCCCGGCCCGGACACCACGACGAACCGCGAAGCAGGAAGCAGCACGGCGAGAGAGGAAGACATGGCCATCAGCGAAGACCACGTCCGAACCGAACCGGATGCCGACGACCGCGCCGCGATCGCGGCACTCCCCGTGAACTTGACCTCGGCGTGGCGGGCGCAGGACGCCGAGGCGTTCGCCGCGCTCTTCATCGACGACGGCACGATGATCCTGCCGGGCCTGTACCGCAGGGGCAAGGACGACATCCGCGCCTTCATGGCCCAGGCCTTCGAGGGCGCGTACCGGGGCACCCGGGTGACCGGCGAGCCCCTTCACCTCAAGATGCTCAGCGACGACAGCGCGGTGCTGATCACCCAGGGAGGCGTGCTCGCCCCCGACGAGACCGAAGTCCACCCGACCCGGGAGATCAGGGCTTCGTGGTTCGTCGTGCGCCAGGGTGAGCAGTGGAAACTGGCCGCGTACCACAACAGCCCGGTCAACACCTGACCGCCTGACCCCGTCCCCGGCGCCCTCCTGGGGACCGGAAGCACTCCTCGGTCGGTGCTCAGGCCAGGCGGTCCGCAGCCGCGGTGCGCACGGTCGTGGTTTCGATCGGGTCGTCGGCCAGGTCGCGCAGGCGTGCCCGGGTCTCACGGGTGAGCGGCGCCCGTGCGGCGGCGAACGCCCGGACGTGTTCTTCGCAGTCCCACAGACCTTCGACCAGCAGGTGGTCCGGTCGTGCGGGGCTGGGCGCATTCAACGCCTCGAGGTAGGCGGCCCGTTCGCAGGAGTGCGGGGTGTCCGACCACAGCCGTTCCAGGAGGGGGACGGCCCGGTGCGCTGCGGCGTCGTGCTCGGCCGTCGAACCCGGCAGTCGTGCCAGGCCGGTGGCCGCGACGTCGTAGCCGCACCAGTCATCGCCGGGCGGGCGTTCCACGGTCGACAGCATCAGCTCGATGTCCCGGTGGTCGCCGTGCGTCGCCAGGACGCGGATCGCGATCCAGCGGGGGTGGTGGGGTCCGCCGACCAGCGGCGCGCGTGGTCGGCGGCCCGTGGTCCCTGCGCGCGGAGGGCACGGCCGAGTCCGGGCACGGGTCGGCGTAAGGGGGGTGTTCAGGACGAGGTGCTCCGCCAGGTCCAGCAGTGGGTTCCGGACCGCGTCGGCCACGGGGCGCTACGCCACAACAGGCTTTGGCGGCCGTCCGGGGTCAGGCGGTGCCGCGCGGTGGCTGCGAGGTCGTCCCACCAGGCGTGGGGCCATTCGGCGGCGGCGGCTTCGAGCACGCGATCCAGTGCGGGCCGGCGGATCCGGGTCGGCTCGGTGTGACCGCACCTCAGCCGCTCTGCGTGGACTTGGGCCTTCCGGCCGCGTGCGGAGGTGGCGGTGTCGAGACGGCCCACGGGGCGGCCGGGTGGTCGTGGCGTGCGGCGAGGTGGTTCTGCAGGCGGGCGTGGCGGAACTGGTAGACGGCGCCGACCTGGCGCAGGATCCCCAGGCGGTGGGCTTCGGCGAGGAACGCCTGCAGCCGCCACGGCAGGCGGCCCCGGGCCGCGGGCACGAGCCGTGCGCTGGTGTAGTGCGCCCACGCCGACGCGTTCAGAGCCACCACGAGGCAGAAAGCGGAACTGTTGAAGAGCGCGTAGACCACTCCGCGCAACGCCCTACCCGGGTGGAAGTCGCCGGCGAAGCCGTCACTGAAATAGCCGATGAGGGCCCACGGGACGTCGTCCGTCAGCACGGGCGCCAGGGCCGCGACGGTTCCCGCGACCAGGGCGAGGAGCCGATCCGCTCGGACGGACGAGGTCGGTGTCACCACGTCGCGGAGACCGCTGGGGTTCTTGATCCACCTCAGGAGGGCGAAGCCGGCGCCGACGACCGTCCCGCCCGCGAACCCGGCCGACGCGGCGTCGACGGAGGCGGCGAAGCTGCCCGTGCCGAAGCTGAAGGCGCAGCAGGTCGCGCCGATGACGAGGGCTGTCGCCCCGATCAACCTCAGTGCTCCGGGCAACCGGTGACGCCACTGGTGGGTGGAGAAGCCGGCACGGCTGGGGACGGCGGGTGGCACGGGAAGCCCCGCCACGAGGATCACCAGCACGAACAGCACTCCGCCGGTGCCCGCACGGCCCAGGCCGTCCTCGATCGCGTCGCCCAAGCCGCTCGTCCGCCCGGTGGCGAAGTCCCACGCCGTGACGACGCAGGCTCCCACCGCCGCGCCGCCGAAGGCGGAGAGTGCCGCCGTCAGGATGGGAGACCGGACGGGGGCGCGTCGCGCGAGCCACGCCGCGATCAGGATGACGCCGGCAGGTCCGGGCACGGCGCGCAGCAGCCACCCGACGGTGTCCTCGTGCACCAGGTCGTGGCCGCCGGGAACCAGCGCGTAGGCCTTGCCCAGCAGGAAGTCGAGCAACGCCGCGACGGACATCCACAGCACCACGCGCCGCCACGGTGAAGCAGACGTCGTCGTCCACCGGTAGAGCTGCCACCAGGCCAGGTCGTAGGTGCCCTGTCGTCGTAGTCCGGCCGCGAGGTGCGACAGGTGCTGGTGAGCCCGAGCCGGGTGCCGGCGACGCCCGGCGGTGTCCTGTCGGTGAGCGCGGGCGTAGAGGGTCGGGACGAGGGCGTCGAGCAGGTGGTGCTCGACGGAGGCGGGGGTGGGGAAGCGGCCGGTGTCGGCGAGTTCGGTGGGGTCACCGGGTGCGTCGGCGTAGACGGTCCGGGCGAGCGCCACCATGAGCGGGCTGGTGAGGGCTCGGGCGGTCGGCCCGTCCGGGTGCTGGACCAGGTGCCCGGCCAGGGTGTCCCAGTGCTCCTGGCGGGGGCCGGGCGGGGTGGCCAGGCGGAGCAGCGTGACGGCGTCGTCGGGGCGGACGGGCGAGGGTGTGACGACCGCCGCGCCGGTCAGGACACCGGCGTCGGCCACGGCGGTGGTGTAGTCGGCGGTGCGACAGGTGAGCACCACGGGGGAGTGGGGATCGAGGGTGTCGTTGAGGGCGGTGAGCACCGCGGCGCGGCCGGGTTCGGGGCGTTCGTCGAGAGCGTCGAGCACGGGCAGGACGTGGCCGTCGGCGAGCAGGTCGTCGATCGCGGTGGGCCCGAAGGTCTCCGCGTCGGCCAGTGCCGGGTAGTCGGCGGCGATCCGACGTCGCAGCCAGGCTCGCGGGCTGTCGCGGGACGGGTCGAACGACGCGAGCGAGAGCAGCACCGGTACCGGCTCGTCCGCGTCACGGTCGCGCAGCAGGGCGAGGGTGATCAGCACGGCGAAGGTGGTCATGCCCGATCCCGCGGGTCCCAGGACGACCAGGCGGCGCCGGGGCAGGCCGCGGAACGCGGAGGCCAGCTCCTGCGGCGCGTCGGCCCGGCAGGTGACCGGATCGCCGATCAGCTGCCGGTGATCGCCGACGTCGGGCAGGGAGCAGTCGGCCCACCGCACGGGCAGTGGCGCCGGGTCGAACAGCTGCCGCAGCGCCGCCTCGTCCTGCCACTGCCGGCGCACCAGTCGTGCCAGCAGCAGCGCGGCCTCCGCCCACCTGTCCGGGGGTGGACGGTCCGTGTCGTGGGTTGCGCCGCCACGCCCAGACCGTCAGCACGCCGAACAGGCCGACCACCGCCGCCACCACCGAGCCGGCGTCCGCCGCCTGCTCGGGCTCCGCCCACACCCACACCGCCACCTGACCGGCCGTCAGGACGGCGCACAGCAGCCACGTCAGGACCCACCGCCACCGCATCCCCACCTCCGCCTGCCGCCCACCTGATCCGCAGCCTGCTCGCGCGTCGGCGTCCCTTCCCCCGACACCATGAGCGTGCCCGTTGACCCCGTGTCGCCACGACCGGCCCGGCTGTCGCCCGGCCGGGTGTGCGCGGTGCGCCCGGATCAGGTGAAGGGGTTACCTCGGCAGCCGGCGTGGGGCTGGTTCCGGCTCACGTGGACGTGGCGTGACCGCGTTCCCCGGAAGGCTGATCCCCCGGGCTCGTCCGAGTGGACGTGCCAGGCCGTGCACATGGGGGTTCCACCGCCGGGTAGGACCGCAGGTGGCCGAGCACGGCTGAAATGGTTCCGAGCAGGAGTCGAAAATGGGCAACGCAATTGTGCGGCCGAGGTCGGGAGCGGGCGGTCGGTCGGCCATCTATGTCGACGGCCCCTATCCCGGCAGCGAGGAGACCGCGGTCGAGTTGGCGACCTCCGGGTTCGGCACGGTGATCCTCTGGAGCCTGCACGTCCACGAGAACGGCGACCTCTTCTACAACGAGAACCGGATCGTGTCGGACGGGGAGTACTGCGGCGACGAGACGTGGCCCACCCGGGTGAAGTCCCTGACGACCAGGAAGAACTCGAAGGTCGGTCGCGTCGAGGTCTCGATCGGCTCCTACGGCGCCGCCGACTGGGAGAACATCGAGAGCCTGGTCAACCGGCGCAGCGCCGGGGGCGGCACCGGTCCCGGCAGCATCCTGTACCGCAACTTCAAGGCCCTGCAGGAAGAGCTCGGGGTCGACGTGCTCAACAGCGACGACGAATCGTGCTACGACGTGAACTCGACCGTGGAGTTCGCCCGGATGGCGGAGGGGATCGGGTACCGGAAGTTCACCTTTGTGCCTTATGAGGAAGTGGGCTACTGGAAGGACGTCAAGACGGAACTCGGCTCCCTGGTGGACCGCGTCTACTTGCAGTGCTACGCGGGGGGCTCGGACAACGACCCCGCGGATTGGGCCGATGAGCTGGGCATGTCGGTCGATCCGGGACTGTGGTGCAAGAACGGCTCGGGGTGCGCCGACGGCGACTCGCCGGAAGCGGTCAAGCAGACGTTGGAGGACATGGGCAAGACCACGCCGATCTACGGCGGGTTCATGTGGCTCTACTCCGACATGCGACGGTGTTCGGCCCCGGGGCGGACCGTGGCGGACTACGCGGTGGCGGTCAACTCCGCGACTGGCGCCAAGGACGTGTCGACCTCCGCCGCCACCGGCCCGCCCGGACGATGAGCGACCGCGGTCGCGTGGTGCCGTGAACCTGAGCGACCGACGCTCCCGCTGTCCCCGCCGGCCGCGATCGCGGATCGGGAACCGGGCTCGGTAAAATCGCCGCTCCGGGGAGGGCGGGGGGCGACCGTGACCGGCGACGACGTGCTGGAGATCCTGGACGCGCTCCGGGAGGCCGGCGGCGACGTGTGGATCGGCGGGGGCTGGGGCGTCGACGCCCTGCTGGGCAGGCAGACCCGCCCGCACCGGGACCTTGACCTCATGCACCGCAGCGGACAGGAGCCGGCTGTCGTCGCGACCCTCGCCGAACTGGGCTTCGCCGAATCGGTCGACCGGCGTCCGGTGCGCTTCGTCGTCGTGGACGCGAAGGGGCGCGAGATCGACCTGCACCCGCTCGTCTTCGCTGCCGACGGGAGTGCCACGCAGGCTTCGCCGGAACCAGCGCGGCCGTTCGTCTACCCGGCGGCGTGCTTCGTCACCGGCACGATCCTGGACCGCGCCGTGCCGTGCCTGTCCGCCGAGCAGCAGGTCCACTTCCACCAGGGCTACGAGCCCACCGACCGGGATCGCCACGACATGGCCCGGCTCCGCGAAGCGTTCGGGATCGCCACCCACTTCTGACCCGCCGCCCGCGATCCCCGCCGCCCGCGATCCCTGCTGCCCGTACCCCGCTGCCCGTACCCGCCGGCCGGGGCGAGGGGGCCGCTGATCGACCGGCCGGGTGCCGTCGGATGCCACCTGCCGGCGGTCCGGTCCCGGCAGGGCCCGCGCGACGCAGCGTGCGGGCGACGGCGGACCGCCGGCGACACCGGAGATCAGAGGCGTGCCGGACCCTTCGCCGTCGTGGACGCGGCGGCCTGCGCACGCCGCTCACGGGCGCGCTCGTCGGCACTGCCGCGGACACCGTCGGCGGCGGTGGCGGCGGACCCGGCGGGCGCGGCGTGGTCGCCGACGATCCCGCCGCGGATGCTGTTGTTGTCCGCCACCTCGGCCACCGGGTTGTTCGCGGTCAGCCGGAGGACGCCGTTGACGATGTTGCCGTCCAGGGTCGTGCGACCACCGGTCGTGTTCGAGATGCCGACGTCCCTGGCGAAGTAGCCGCCGGAGGCGCAGGTGTCGAGGCCGCCGTTCGGGCCGAGCTGCACGCCGCCGAGGTTGCCGGCGAACGTGGCCCGGCCGCCGACGGCGGTGCCGCAGACGACGCTGCCGGTCGGGTTGTTCAGCACCGACAGCGCCCCGTCCACGAAGCTGTCGTGCAGGTCGGTGAAGTACGCCGCGGTGGTGCTGACGTCGCCGGTGACCTCGCTGCCGGTCACGCTGACCTCGCCGACGCCCGAGGTGAGGTCGCCGTCGATCGTCGAGCCCCGCTCGACGAACAGGAAGCCCTCGATCGTCGCCGAGCCCTTCGGTTCGACCACCACGCCGGCGACGTCGGTGTTGTTCAGGTAGAGCCCGAAGCCGCCGGCCGCCAGGGTGACCCCGCCGTCGACCCTGGTGTCGGTCGAGTCGAGGTAGCCGTCGGCCGCGACCTCGACCGAACCGTTGACCGCGCCGCCGGTGATCACGAGGTTCGAGCCGGCGGCCACGCGCACGTTGCCGGTGATGGTGGTGCCCGTCAACGAGCACGACTCGCCCGGCGGCACGTACAGGTCGCTGGGAACCGTGACGGCTCCGCCGCTGCCGACGCAGTACATCACCAGGTCCGCGTGCGCGTCCGGGGCGGCGCCCAGCACCGACGCGGTGACGATGGCGCTCAAGGTCGCGAGGGCGGGTGCGGTCCGTCTGGTCATCTCGGTTCTCCCTGCTGCGGTGGAAGGAACTACTCGCCGACGTCGGATCGCGAGGCCGCGCGCACGATCACGGCCTGCTCCCGAGAGGTCAGCACGCCCCTGGTCACCAGGTCGGCGGTGACCAGTTCGACGTGCCGGACGAAGGCGCCGTGATCGGGGTACTCGCCGTGCTGGTCGACGAGGTCGCTGACGGTGCAGCCGTTGCCGGTGTCGACGTTCGCCACTCGGGTGTCGTCACGTCCGATGACCACTGTCGGGCGCGTGTCGGAGTCGGGGCAGGCGTCCGCCCCCGACTCGACCACGGTGAAGGACACCGACTTCGCCGCGGCGGTGTTGCCCGCCTTGTCGGTGGCCCGGTACCGCACGGTGTGGCTGCCCGCCGTGCCGACCACGACCGCCGACGAGTACGCGGTCCACTCGCCGCTGTCGAGCGCGTACTCGACCCGTTCGACGCCCGACTGCGCGTCCGACGCGGTGATCGTCACGGTCGCGTCGTCCAAGTAGGCGCCGTCGGGGTTCTCGGCCCCGGACACCACGGCGGACGTCGTGGGCGGCTCGGTGTCGACCGGCGTGGCGACGACGGTGAAGGCCACCACGCCTTCCGGTGACGTGTTGCCCGCGTTGTCCGTCGCGCGGAAGTGGACCATGTGAGATCCGGGCGTGGTGACCTCGACCGGCGCGGTGTAGGCGGTCCACGGCCCGGCGTGCAGTCGGTACTCGCGGCTGCGTACGCCGGAGTCCGCATCGGTCGCGGTGATGGTGACGGTCGCCTTGTCGACGTAGTTGCCCCGGGCGTCCTTGGTGCCCGCGACGTCGGCGGCCACCTCCGGCGGTGTCGTGTCGGACGGCGGCTCGACCACGCGGAACGACACCGAGCCGACCTCGGAGGTGTTGCCCGCCCGGTCGGTCGCCCGGTACTGCACGGAGTGGTCGCCGACGGCGGTGATCCGGACCGGCTCGGTGTGGGGCACGAAACCCGTGTCGTCCACCTCGTGCTCGACCAGCCCCACGCCCGACCCCGCGTCCGAGGCGGTGACGGTGACCGTGGCGCTGCCGAGGTAGTTGCCGGCGGCATCGCGCGGGCCGGTGACCTCGCCGGCCGCGGTGGGAGGGGTCGTGTCCTCACCACCCCCGGTCACGGTGAACTCGCCGGACATCGTGCCGTGGCCGGGGATGGTGCAGAGGTAGCGGTACTTGCCCGGCGTGAGCGTCACCGCGGCCTCGTGCCTGCCGTTCTGCGCGTCGAACGGGTTGGCCAGGATGTTCAGCTCCACGTCGTGGTTGTAGCCGGGGGTGGAGGTGTCGAAGGTGAGGGTGTGCGGCATGCCGGTGGTGTTGCCGGTGGCCTCGCTGTTCTCGAAGACGATCTTCGTCGGGCCCGGCGCCGCGGTGGTCGGCGCGGACTTGTAGCGGGTGATGTCGTTGTCGGCGGTCCAGGTCAGCACCTGCTCGTGGGCCTGGACGGGAGCGGCCGGCAGCGCGGCGGCCGGGATGACGGCGGTCAGGGACATCAACGCTGCTGCCACCGCGGCGGTCGAACGTCGGAACATGGTGCACCTTCCCTGAGCGCGGACCTGCCGGACGCGGCTGGTGCCGGTCACGGCACTAGAGCGACCGCACTCGGATGTTGCGGAAATCGATCACGTCGGCCGCGCCGTGGTTCTGCAGGCCGAGGAAGCCCTCGGCGAACTGGCGCAGGTCCGTCGGCGGGTCGCTGGGCCGGGACGACTGCTTGCCCGGCGCGTTGTCGAACTCGTTGATCACCACGCCGTCGCGGATGACCGTGTAGTGCTGTCCCACGACCCGGACCTCGTAGTCGTTCCAGGTTCCCTTCGCGGGCACGCCGGACGGGGGCGGCCCGATCGGGTCGAAGTTGTAGACGGACCCGGTCTTCTGAGGCTCACCGGTCGCGCCGTCGTAGATCTGGACCTCGTGGCCGCAGTAGATCGCGACCCAGGCCGCCGACGTCCGCGCGGAACCCGCGGTCCCGCAACTGCCCGGCGGCCGTTGCTCCACCGGGACGCGCGGATCCGGGAACCTGGTGAGCACGCCGCTGTTGGCGTGTGCGCCTTCCGGTGACATGTCGCGGAACCGCAGCTTCACCGAGAAGTCGCCGAACTGCTCGCGCGCGTACCACAGCATGCCCAACCCGCCGGAGGAGCGCAGCGAACCGTCCGGCTTGATCGAGAACGACCCCGACGGCGCCTGCGACCAGCCGCGCAGCGACGCCGCCGTGCCGTCGAAGATCGGCTCGTACCCGGTGTTGCCCGCCGTGCCGACGTCGGAGCCCGCGGCGGCACGGGCCAGCGCGGTGTTCTCGCGGCCGGTGATCACGCCGTCGCGCTGCAACCGGTCGGCGACCGCCGTGACGTGGCGGACGAAGGCGCCGTGGTCGACCCACGGGCTCTCGTCGTCGATCAGGTCGTTGACCGTGCAGCCGCCGCCGACAGGTGCGTTGGCCACGCCCGAGTCCGAGTCGCCCAGCCACACCGTGGCCCGGTCGTCGGGGACCGCGCAGCCGACGTTCACGGTGAGCGGCACGACCTGCGTCTCGCCGTCGGCGTAGGTCACGGTGAGCTTGGCGCGGTGCTCGCCGACCCGGTCGTAGGTGTGCCTCGGGTCGGCTTCGGTGGACGACGTGCCGTCGCCGAAGTCCCAGCGGTGCGACGCGCCGCCGGACCGCGAGCCGGTGAAGGCGATGGTCAGCGGCTTGTTCTGCACCTCGACCGCGGTCGCGGACGGCGCCGGCGTCTTCGCGCCGCCCCGGTAGGTGATCCGGATCAGCTTCTGGTTCGGGTGCAGGCTGAAGAACCCGCCGCCGTAGTCGAGCAGGTAGAGCGCGCCGTCCCGGCCGAACTTCGCGTCCATCCAGCTCTGCAGCCGGTCGTTGCCGAGGCCGCCCGGGATGATCGCGCGCAGGCTCTCGGCGAAGGCCGGGGGAGCGGCGGTCGGCACACCGGCCGGGTCGACGGTCACCGCGACCCGGTTGGCCGAGTTGGACTGGTCGCCGATGAACCACTTGTCGTCCCAGTACTCCGGCCACGCGACACCGCTGCCGGTGTCGACCAGTTCCCGGTGGTAGGTCGGGCCGGTCATGACGGCCTGTCCGCCGCCGCGCAGGTACGGCTGCGTGTAGGTGGCGTCCACGGCGTTGTAGGTGGGGATGCCGCTGCCGTCCGGCCGGTCCGGGAACACCGGGCCGCCGCCGCCCGGCGCGTACCAGATCATGTTCTTCTTGACCGGCGGCAGGT
Source organism: Actinosynnema sp. NPDC023794 (assembly GCF_040639675.1). Taxonomy (NCBI): domain Bacteria; kingdom Bacillati; phylum Actinomycetota; class Actinomycetes; order Pseudonocardiales; family Pseudonocardiaceae; genus Actinosynnema; species Actinosynnema sp. NPDC023794. The sequence continues at coordinate 26,338 of NZ_JBFAFR010000053.1, forward strand.
CGACCAGACCGGTGTTGCGCGGCGAGTGGTTCTTCGGCGCGTCGCAGTCGTACCACCCGGTCAGGACGGTCGCGTCGGCAGTGCTGCGGTCGCGGTACGGCTGGTTGTCGCCCATGCAGTAGGGCCAGCCGTGGTTGCCCGCCTCGGTGATGATCGTCGCGGTCTCGTACTTGGCCGGGCCCAGCTCCGGGCTCGGTTGGAGCGCGTCCGGACCGACCCAGGCGGCGGTCAGCCACTGGGTGACGGGGTCGATCTGCAGGCGCGAGATGTTGCGCACGCCCATCACGTAGATCTCCGGGCGCGTCTTCTCGGTTCCCGGCGGGAACAGGTTGCCCGGCGGGATCGTGTACGTGCCGTCCGGCTCGGGGTGGATCCGGATGATCTTGCCGTTGAGGTCGGCGGTGTTGCCCGCGGTGCGGCGGGCGTCCTGGAAGGACAGTCCCTGCCACTCGGCGGCCCAGTTGTTGCCGGAGTAGCCCTGCGAGCCCAGGGAGGAGTTGCTGTCGCCCGAGCCGACGTACAGGTTGCCTGCGGCGTCGAACGCCATGCCGCCGCCCGCGTGGCAGCAGCTGTGCTGCTGGACCTCCCACTGGAGCAGGTCCTTGCGGGTGGCGAGGTCGATCGTCTGCGCGGCGCGGTCGTAGGTGAGGCGCGAGATCGTCCGCTTGCCCGTTCGCTTCTCCCGGTCGACGGTGTCGTGCGGCATCCAGTAGACGTAGAGCCGGCCGTTCTCGGCGAACTCCGGATCGGGCACGATGCCCAGCAGCCCTTCCTCGTTCTTGACCAGCTCCGTCCCGCTGCCGCGGTTGCCCATCACCGGCAGCGTCGCCAGCAGCTTCACCTGCTTGGTGTCCGGCTTGAACTGGTGGATCGTGCCGCAGCCCAGGCCGACCTCCGGGTCGGTCCACGCGACGACGGGGCCGGTGGGGCAGGCGGCCTTGCCGACGTAGAACACCGTGCCGTCCGGGGCGACGGTGAGGCCGTGCGGCTCGCCGATCTGGTCGAGCTGACCGGTCTGGTTGGCCGCGGTCAGCCGTTCGACCTGGTAGTTGGACGCGATGGTGGCCTGGCAGTCGCCGCGGACCAGGCCGGTCGTCCACTTGAGGGCGCCGGTCAGGTGGCTGCGGAGGGCCTGCTCGCCGTAGCCGTCCTCGGTGTGGCCCATGCCGGTGTAGAAGGACCGACCGCCCTCGTGGTCACGGCACCAGGACACCGGGTGGAACGGGCCGTTGGCGCCCGGGCCCGGGTCGTGGTGCCGCTCCTCGACCTGGGCGACCGTGTGCACGGTGCCGACCGGGTTGGGCTCCCAGTTGTACCAGCGGTCCGATCGGGTGATGGTGAGCGGCAGGCCCTCGTTCGCCGGGTGCTGCCGGTCGACGAGGTTCACCACGGACCGGTGCACGTGGGGGTCCGGCACGGGTGTCGGGTCGCCGGAGAACAGGCGCAGCTCGGCAAGCTGGGTGATCGGCTCGCCCCCGTTGGCCGTGATGTCCAGGCGGTAGTGCTGGAACGACCGCGGTTCGGCGATGGTGAACGTGCGGCTCTGGAAGCGTTCCGCGAAGGTCTGGCCGGTTCGGCGGTCCAGGTCGGTCCAGGTCGTGCCGTCCGCCGAGCCCTTCAGCGTCCAGTCCTTCGGGTCACGGCCGGGTGCGTCGTTGGCCGAGGTGAGCGTGTAGCGGTTCACCGCGGCGGCGGCCGGCAGCCGGTAGGCCGCCCACGCCGTCGTGCTCCGGACCAGCCACTTGGTCTCCGGCTTGCCGTCGGTCAGCATCTCCTTGGTCTCGTTCGGCGTGTTCTCGCCGCTCGCCGTCACCGCGCTCGCCGTCTCGGGGGTGGCGGTGGTGCCGACCGGGCGAGCGCCGATGAGGCCGGTGAACCAGGACGACTCGGGTTGTGCCTTAGCGGCGTCGGCCACCCCGAGGAACCCGCCGCCGCCCTTCACGTAGTCGCGCAGCACCGCTTCCTGGTCACGGCTGAGCGTCGCGCCCGAGGCGGACAGGAACACGACGGCGCGGTACCGGGCGAGGTTGTCGGCGGTGAACGCGGCCGGGTCCGACGACTCGTCGACGGCGATGCCGTTGGCCGCGCCGATGTCCCGGAACGCCTGGGTGGCGCGCACGACCGGGTCCTGCTGCTCAGCGGCGGGGCCGTGGAAGACCAGGACCGACACCGGCGTGGCGGCGGCGGTCGGCGCCTGCCGCGGCACGTCCGGCGCAGCCGTCGCGGAGGTGAGTGATCCGCCGAGCAGGACCACCGCCGCGGTCGCCGCCGACAGCGCCTTCCTCCCTGTTCTCCCGCGGTGTCCGCCCGGAGAGGTCCTTGGCCCCATCCCTCACTCCTTCGTCGTCGTCGGCCACGAGGTCATCGCGTCGGCGAGTGCTGGTGCTGCCCTTCGGCCGGGGCTTGCGCGGTTGTCGCGCCGTGGCTGTGCCCGCGGAACCGGTCGATTGCCTCCTGCGCGCCGGGCGGCATGCTGCCGTCGGCGTTGCGCACGAGGAAGATCCCGGACATCCCGGTTTCCGAGTGGTTCTGCACGTGGCAGTGGTACATCCACGCGCCGGGGCCGACGCCGTCGCCGGCCAGCACCTGGAACCCGAACGAGCTGCCGGGGTTGAGGTCCTTGTTGTCGATCACCTGGCTCGGGTCGGACGCCCCTTCGAGCATCCCGGTGCGGTTGTCGGCCCACCGGTGCGCGTGCAGGTGGAACGTGTGGAACTGGGTGCCGTGCCCGATCGCGATCCACTCCACCCGTTGGCCGAGGTCGGCCTCGAAGATCGGCGTGTGCGGCGCCACGAGGTTGTTGACGGTCATCTCGTTGAACACGACGGTGAACTGCTTGTCCGGCAGGATGTCCCCTCGACGGCGCACGACCAGCGCGCCGTACAGCCCGCGCGCGATGCCCAGGGAACCGTGGTCGGTGCCCATGGCGTGGTCGTGGTAGTGCCAGTAGCCCGCGTTGCCGGGCATCAGGCGCCTACCCGCGGTGGCGACCATCTCCCGCGACCGCCAGGTGTAGGTCCGCGTCTCGCCGGGGTTGTTGAAGGAGGCGTTGAGCGGGCTGCCGTCGGACTCGACGCCGTAGTCCACGCCGTGGGGGTGGATGGACATCCGCCGGTCGGTGTTGTTGACCAGGGTGACCTCCAGCGTGTCACCCTCGTAGATCTCCAGGACCGGACCGGGAACGGTCGCCCGACCGGGCGCCAGGCCGTAGCCGTACAGGTTGTCGGGCAAGGCCTCCGCGTACAGGGTGACCTTCTCGACCACGCCCGCCTGCGCGCCGGCGGCACGTCGGGTCGCCACCGGGCCGAGCGTCAGGGCGGCCGGCACGGCGAGCCCCGCCGTGCCGGTCGCCAGCACGGCCCGCCGGGACACGAGCCTGGTGAACCAGCCGGGTTGGGCGTGCTCGTCCATCGTTCTCCATCCAGGTCGACGGAATCTGTCCGGAAAGGGCGACGCCGGTGCCGGAAAAGGCGTGGGACAATGAGGGCACGGGCGGTTCGGGAATGGACGGAACGCCCATTCCCCGCAGCGAATCAGCCGTCCGGGGCGCGCTTGCGCGGACGGCGTCGGAGGTCGTGGTTGTCCGGTGTGCGGTCGAGCGAAGTTCGGCAGTCTTTCGCAACAACCATCTGCAACTTATGCATGGTTCCAACGAAAGTGAAGGGCCAACCGGGCTAACGGACCGGACAATCCGTGTCATAGTGTGGGACGCCGGTGTCCCGTTCACTCGGTTGGTCCACCGGGCGTCGTGCGCGCCTGCTCGGCAAGTTCGCCGCGGACAACACGCGGGACCGATGGTCGTCCGAATTCGCTTCCTGGTCCGTCCCGCTTGCCGACGATCTGCGGACGTGCGTTTTCGTCGATGATCGTGGGCTGCGGTCGGACGTGGACGGGATGACGGTTTCCGCCGTCGTGCGCGGCGATTCGCACCGGTGACAGGCGGGCGTCGGAGTCGTCGCGTGGTGAACAGGGTGGTGCCGCGGACCGGGTCCACTCCCGTCCGCCCGGTCTCGGTGAACCCGAGCTTCGCTGTCGATCAGCCCGCACTAGTGCGTTGACCACATAGGTTCGCCGGGTTGGTCAGGCTGCTCGTGGTCGGCCCCAGCGTCGGTGGCGTTCGCTGCGGATGCGTGCTCGTTCTCGGCGTTGGGCGTCGAGGATGTCGGGGTGGCGGGCGTTGGCGTTGCGCCAGCGCAGGTGTTCTTGGAGCCGTCTGGCCAGAACGGT
>NZ_JBFAFR010000054.1:0-30368 GCF_040639675.1 Actinosynnema sp. NPDC023794
CTGTCGGATGCGTGTCGGTTGGTGTCGGCGCGTGCGGGTTTGATGCAGGCGTTGCCCGAGGGCGGGGCGATGGTGGCGATCAAGGCCACCGAGGCCGATGTGCTGCCGTTGTTGACGGCCGGTGTGGGGATCGCGGCGGTGAATGGCGCGGATTCCGTGGTGGTTTCGGGTGTCGAGGCTGAGGTGTTGGCGGTCGCGGCCCGGTTCGAGCGGTCGAAGCGGTTGTCGGTGTCGCACGCGTTCCACTCGGTGTTGATGGACCCGATGTTGGACGACTTCCGCGCGGTGGTGCGGGAGTTGAGCTTCCGGGAGCCGACCACCCCGATCGCCGCGACCGGTGACGTGACCGATCCCGAGTACTGGGTGCGGCACGTCCGTGACGCGGTGCGCTTCCACGACGCCGTGACGCAGCTGCGGGGTGAGGGCGTCACCAGGCTGGTCGAGGTCGGGCCGGACGGCGTGCTCAGCGCGCTGGTCGACGACGGCATCGCGTTGCAGCGCAAGGGACGTGATGAGGCGGTCACCCTGGTCTCAGGCCTGGGTCGGCTGCACACCGCCGGCGGCGCGGTCGACTGGTCCGCGTTCTTCACGGGCAGCAACGCCCGGAAGGTCGGCCTGCCGACCTACGCGTTCCAGCGCGAGCGGTACTGGCTGGACACGATGGACTACCTGGCCGAGTCGTGGATGGCCGACGAGATCGGCAACGTGAAGTCGGCCGGCCTGGAGGTGTCCGAGCACCCGTTGCTGGGTGCGGTGGTCGAGTCGCCCGACTCCGAGCGCGTGGTGTTGACGGGGCGGCTCGGCGTGGACCGCCAGCCGTGGTTGGCCGACCACGAAGTGCACGGCACGGTGCTGCTGCCCGGCACGGCCTTCGTGGAACTCGCCGTGCGGGCCGGTGACCACGTCGGCTGTGGCGTGCTGGAGGAGATGACGCTGACCGCGCCGCTGGTCCTGCCGACGAGCGGTGGGGTGGCGTTGCAGGTCGTGGTGGACGCGCCGGACGGCGGACGGCGTGCCGTGTCGGTGTACTCGCGGGCCGAAGGGGCGGACGTGCCTTGGGTGCTGCACGCGGTGGGCGAGCTGGCCGAGGAGGACGTCACGCCGACGTTCGACCTGGCGCAGTGGCCGCCGGTCGGTGGGCAACCGGTCGACCTCGACGGCGCGTACGAGCAGTTGGCCGATCAGGGCTACGGCTACGGGCCGGTGTTCCAGGGGCTCAAGGCGGCCTGGAAGGTCGGGGACGACGTGTACGCCGAGGTCGCGTTGCCGGACGACGCGGACGCCGCGCGGTTCGGACTGCACCCGGCGCTGCTCGACTCGGCGCTGCACGCGCTCCGGCTGGCGGCCGGCGCCGGTGACGACAGCGGGACCGCGCCGCCCGCGGTGCTGCCGTTCTCCTGGTCCGGGGTGTCGTTGTTCGCGGCAGGGGCGTCGCGGCTGCGGGTGCGGTTGGCCCCGGTGGGCGAGGGCGCGGTCACGCTGCTGGTCGCGGACGGCGCCGGTGTGCCGGTCGCCCGGGTCGGCACGCTGGCGATGCGTCCCGTGTCGGCCGAACAACTCGCGGCCGGTGCGGGGACGCACGAGTCGCTGTTCCGACTGGAGTGGTCGCCGGTGGCGGCGTCGGCGCCGGTGGTGGCGGACGCCGTCGTGCTGGAGGCCGGCGCGCCGGGTGCGGACCCGGCGGGTGTGCGGGCCGAGGTGTCACGGGTGCTGGCCGAGTTGCAGGACTGGCTGGCGCGGGGTGACGGTTCCTCGCTCGTCGTGGTGACCCGGGGTGCCGTGCCGTTCGGCGAGATCACGGATCTCGCCGGGGCGGCCGTCTGGGGCCTGGTGCGGTCCGCTCAGTCTGAGAACCCCGGTCGGATCGTCCTGGTGGACACCGACGCCGATCTCGACACCGCCGCCGTCCTCGGCACAGGTGAGCCGCAGGTGGTCGTTCGCGACGGCGTCGTGCACGCGGCCCGGCTGGCGCGCGTTGCCCGCGGGTCGGAGACGGACGGCCGGGCGTTCTCGGGTCGTGTCCTGGTGACGGGTGCGACGGGTTCCCTCGGCCGGGTGGTCGCCCGGCACCTCGTGACCGCGCACGGTGTCACCGAGCTGCTGTTGACCAGCCGGAGCGGACTGGACGCACCGGGCGCGCACGACCTCGTGGCCGAGTTGGCGGAGGCAGGGGCCAAGGCGGAGCTGGTGGCCTGCGACGTGGCCGACCGGGAGGCCCTGGCCGAGCTGGTGGCCGCCTACCCGGTGGACGGCGTGGTGCACGTCGCGGGCGTCCTCGACGACGGCGTGATCGCCTCGTTGACGCCCGAACGGGTGGACGGGGTGTTGCGCCCGAAGGTCGACGCGGCGTGGAACCTGCACGAGGTGGTCGGCGACGTCTCGGCGTTCGTGCTGTTCTCCTCGGCCGCGGGCGTCTTCGGCAACCCCGGCCAGGGCAGCTACGCGGCGGGCAACGCCTACCTGGACGCGTTGGCGGCACACCGCCGGGCCAACGGCCAGGTCGCGCACTCGTTGGCCTGGGGCCTCTGGGCCGACGACTCCGGCATGACCGGCCAAGCCGACGTCCAGCGGATGCGGCGGTCCGGCGTGCAGGCCCTCTCGACCGAGGACGGCCTGGCGCTGCTCGACACCGCCGTGTCGCTCGACCTCCCGGCGCTCGTGCCGATCGGGTTGACCCTGTCCGGCGCCGGTGGGGACGACGTCCCGCCGCTGCTGCGCGGCCTGGTTCGTCGCCGTGCCCGCCGGGTGACCGGTGACGCGGCGGCGTCCGTGTGGCGGGAACGGCTCGCGGGCCTGGACGACGACGGCGAGAGGCTCGCGGTGCTGGTGGAGTTGGTGCGGACGCAGGCGGCGGCGACCTTGGGTCACGCGGGTCCGGAGGCGATCGATCCGGAGCAGGCGTTCAACGACCTGGGCTTCGACTCGCTGTCGGCGGTCGAGTTCCGCAACGGCCTGAGCGCCGCGGTGGACATGCGGCTACCGGCGACGCTGGTCTTCGACTACCCCACGCCGCGGGCGCTGGCCGAGTTCCTGCGCGCCGAGCTGGCGCCCGGGGCCGGCGACGAGGCGCGGGCGCACGAGGAGCAGGTCCGCCGCATCCTGCAAGCCATCCCGCTCACCCGGCTGCGCGACGCGGGGCTGCTCGACAGCCTGCTCGAACTGGGCGGGGCGGGCGATCGGCAGGTCCAGGCCGGTCCGGGGACGGCCGCCGACTCGATCGACGAGATGGACACGGAAAGCCTCATCAGCATGGCGTTCGAGGGCATCGACCTCGACGACGCGACTCAGGGAGCGTGAACGGGAATGACCGGCCCGAACGACAAACTCGTCGAAGCGCTCCGCGCGTCGCTGAAGGAAACGAAGCTCCTGCGCGAGCAGAACCAGAAGCTCACCGCCACCCAGCGCGAGCCGATCGCGATCGTCGGCATGGCGTGCCGCTACCCGGGTGGTGTGTCGTCGCCGGAGGACTTGTGGCGGTTGGTGGCTGACGGTGTGGATGCCGTGGGTGGGTTCCCGACGGATCGTGGTTGGGACGTCGACGGCGTGTACGACCCGGAACCCGGCGCGGTCGGCAAGACCTACACCCGTGAGGGCGCGTTCCTGCACGACGCCGCCGACTTCGACCCGGCGTTCTTCGGGATCAGCCCGAACGAGGCGTTGGTGATGGACCCGCAGCAGCGGCTGCTGCTGGAGGCGTCGTGGGAGGCGATCGAGCGGGCCGGTATCGACCCGACTTCCTTGCGGGGCAGTGACACCGGTGTGTTCGCCGGGATGATGTACCACGACTACCCCGCCAACAACAGCACGGGCGCGGTCGCCTCCGGTCGCGTCTCCTACACGCTGGGTCTGGAAGGTCCTGCGGTCACGGTCGACACGGCGTGTTCGTCGTCGCTGGTGGCGCTGCACTGGGCCGTCCAAGCGCTGCGTGCGGGGGAGTGCTCGCTGGCGCTCGTCGGCGGTGTCGCGGTCATGGCGACGCCGGAGACCTTCGTGGAGTTCAGCCGGCAGCGCGGGCTGGCGAAGGACGGCCGGTGCAAGTCGTTCGCGGGCGCGGCGGACGGCACCGGCTGGGGCGAGGGCGTCGGCGTGGTGCTGGTGGAGCGGCTGTCGGACGCCCGCCGCAACGGCCATCGCGTGCTCGCCGTGGTCCGCGGGTCCGCGATCAACCAGGACGGCGCGTCCAACGGTCTCACCGCGCCCAACGGCCCGTCGCAGCGCCGCGTGATCCGGGCGGCCCTCGCCAACGCCCGCGTCTCCGTCGACCAGGTCGACGTGGTCGAGGGTCACGGCACCGGCACCACGTTGGGCGACCCGATCGAGGCGCAGGCGCTGCTGGCGACCTACGGCCAGGACCGCGCCGAGGACGCCCCGTTGTGGTTGGGGTCGATCAAGTCGAACATCGGCCACACCCAGGCCGCCGCCGGTGTCGCCGCCATCATCAAGGTGGTCCACGCCATCCAGCACGGCGTGATGCCGAAGACGCTGCACGTGGACGAGCCGTCCCCGCACGTGGACTGGGCGGCGGGGAACGTGAAGCTGCTGACCGAGGCCCGGGAGTGGTCGGTCGAGGGTCGGCCGCGTCGGGCGGGTGTCTCGTCGTTCGGGATCAGCGGCACGAACGCGCACGTGATCATCGAGCAGGCGCCGGAGGAGGAGGCCGGGCTCGCGACGGCTGAGCTGCCGGTCGTGCCGCTGCTGGTGTCCGGGAACGACGCCGAGGGCGTGGCCGCGCAGGCTCGCAAGCTGCACGACTGGCTCGCGGACAACCCGTCCGTGCGGCCGACCGACGTGGCGTTCTCGCTGGTGAACACGCGTGCGGCGTTGTCGCACCGGTCGGTGGTGGCCGGTCGGGACCGCGACGAGCTGGTGCGTGCGCTGGCCGGGCTGGTGCCGGTGTTCACCCGGTCCACGGGCTCGACGGCGTTCTTGTTCACGGGGCAGGGTTCGCAGCGGTTGGGGATGGGTCGTGGGTTGTCGGCGGCGTTCCCGGTGTTCGGGCGGGTGTTCGACGAGGTGTTGGCCGGGTTTGACCCGGTGTTGCGGGATGTGGTGTGGGGTGAGGATGCGGAGCGGTTGGAGCGGACGGAGTTCGCTCAGCCTGCGTTGTTCGCGTTCGAGGTGGCGTTGTTCCGGTTGTTGGAGTCGTGGGGTGTTCGGCCGGATCGGGTTGCGGGTCATTCGATCGGTGAGATCGCTGCGGCTCATGTGGCTGGTGTGTTGTCGCTGTCGGATGCGTGTCGGTTGGTGTCGGCGCGTGCGGGTTTGATGCAGGCGTTGCCCGAGGGTGGGGCGATGGTGGCGGTCAAGGCTGCTGAGGCCGATGTGCTGCCGTTGTTGACGGCCGGTGTGGGGATCGCGGCGGTGAATGGCGCGGATTCCGTGGTGGTTTCGGGTGTCGAGGCTGAGGTGTTGGCGGTCGCGGCCCGGTTCGAGCGGTCGAAGCGGTTGTCGGTGTCGCACGCGTTCCACTCCGTCCTCATGGACCCGATGTTGGACGACTTCCGGACCGTGGTGCGGGAGTTGAGCTTCCGGGAGCCGACGATCCCGATCGCCACGACCGGTGACGTGACGGACCCGGAGTACTGGGTTCGGCACGTGCGGGACGCGGTCCGCTTCCACGACGCCGTGACGCAGCTGCGGAACGAAGGCGTCGGCCGGTTCGTGGAGATCGGCCCCGACGGCGTGTTGAGCGCGCTGGTCGACGGCGCGATCGCGTTGCAGCGCAAGGGACGCGACGAGGCGGTCACGGTGGTCGCGGGCCTCGGGCAGCTGCACTGCACGGGTGGCGCGGTCGACTGGCAGGCGTTCTTCGACGGTCGCGGCACGCGGGTCGACCTGCCGACCTACGCGTTCCAGCGCGAGCGGTACTGGCTGGACACGATGGACTACCTGGCCGAGTCGTGGATGGCCGACGAGATCGGCAACGTGAGGTCCGCGGGGCTCGGGAAGGTCGAGCACCCGTTGTTGGGCGCGGTGGTGGAGTCGCCCGACTCGGAACGAGTGGTGCTCACGGGGCGGCTCGGCACCGACCGGCAGCCGTGGTTGGCCGACCACGACGTGCTCGGCAGCGTCCTGCTGCCCGGCACGGGCTTCGTCGAACTGGCGGTGCGCGCGGGTGACCAGGTCGGCTGCACCACGCTGGAGGAACTGACCCTGACCGCACCCCTGGTGCTGGCGCCGGGCAAGGCGGCCGTGGTGGAGGTCGTGGTCGACGCGCCCGACGGGAACGGTCGCCGGCCGGTGTCGGTGTACTCGCGGGAGGAGGGTTCCGGCGCGTCTTGGACGCTGCACGCGCAGGGCGCGTTGTCCGAACGCGCCGTCGTGCCGTCCTTCGACCTGGCGCAGTGGCCACCGGCCGGCGCGGAGTCGATCGACCTCGACGGCGCGTACGAGCACCTGGCCGACCAGGGCTACGGCTACGGGCCGGTGTTCCAGGGGCTCAAGGCGGCCTGGCGGCACGGCGAGGACGTGTACGCCGAGGTCGCGCTGCCCGCGCAGAACGCCGACGCCGCGCGGTTCGGGCTGCACCCGGCGCTGCTCGACGCGTCCCTGCACGCGATCCTGGTGCACGACGACGGCAACCGCGACGGCCGGACCGTGCTGCCGTTCGTGTGGAGCGGTGTCACGCTGCACGCCGCCGCCGCGCACGCGGTCCGGGTGCGGATCACCCCGTCCGGGCGGGACAGCATCGCGCTGGCCGTCGCGGACCAGACCGGCCTGCCGGTCATGTCGGTCGAGGCGCTGGTGTCCCGGCCGGTGTCGGCGGCGCAGCTCGACGTGCGGCCCGACCACCGCGACGCGCTGCTGCACATCGGGTGGCAGCAGGTCCCGGTCGCCTCCGCCGAGGAGTCCGACGACGTGGTCTTCGCCGTGACCACCCCGAGTGGTGACGTCACCGACCGAGTGCGCGCCGTCACGGCCGCCGTGCTCGACCAGCTCAACGCCGAGCGCGCGGGCACGCTGGTCGTGGTGACCACCCGCGCCGTGGCGGTGGGCCCGGACGACGTGGTCGACCTCGCGCAGACCCCGGTGTGGGGTCTGGTGCGGGCGGCGCAGGCGGAGAACCCCGGCCGGTTCGTGCTGGTGGACACCGACGGGTTCGACGAGTCGCTGGTCCGGGCGGCGGTGGCGACCGGTGAGCCGGAGATCGCCCTGCGCGCCGGGTCGGCGCACGTGCCGAGGCTGGCCAGGACGTCCGCGACCGGTGACCGGCCGCGGTGGCGCGAGGGCGGCACGGTGCTCATCACGGGTGGCACCGGTGGTCTGGGTGGTCTGGTGGCCCGTCACCTGGTGGTCGAGCACGGTGTGCGGCACTTGGTGCTGACGAGTCGGCGTGGCGTGGAGGCGCCGGGTGCGACCGAGCTGGGTGAAGAGCTGATCGCGCTTGGTGCGGACGTGACGATCGCCGCGTGCGACATGGGTGACCGCGACGCGGTGGCGGCGTTGTTGGCGGGCATCCCGGCAGAGCACCCGTTGACCGGTGTGGTGCACGCCGCCGGCGTCGCGCGCAACGGCGTGGTCGGCGCGGTCACCCCCGAGCAGGTCGAGGACGTGTTCCGCCCGAAGGTGGACGCCGCCTGGCACCTGCACGAGCTGACCGCGGACCTCGACCTGGCCGCGTTCGTGCTGTTCTCCTCGGCGGGCGGCATGGTGCTGGCCGCCGGGCAGGCGACGTACGCGGCGGCGAACGTGTTCCTCGACGCCCTCGCGCACCACCGCCACGCCGAAGGGCTGCCCGCGACGTCCCTGGCGTACGGGCTGTGGGGCGTGGACGCGGGCCTGGGCGCGCTGCTCGGCGAGGTCGACCTGGACCGCGTGCGCCGCCAGGGACTCCCGCCGCTGACGCTCGACGAAGGTCTCGGCCTCTTCGACGCCGCCCTGGAGACGGGCCGACCGGTGCTCGTGCCGTTGCGGGTCGACGCCGCGACCGCACGCGCCCGCACCGGCGACGTGCCCGCGTTGCTGCGCGGACTGGTGCGAGCTCCCGCTCGTCAAGCGGCACGGCGGGGTTCGAGCGAGCTGGTCGGGCAGCTGGACGGCCTCACCGACGCCCAGCGCGTCGACGCGCTGCTCGACCTGGTGCGCGGCCACGTCGCCGCCGTCCTCGGGCACGCCTCCGCCGACGCGATCGAGCCCGACCGGGCGTTCCAGGAGCTGGGCTTCGACTCGCTGTCGGCGGTCGAGCTGCGCAACGCCCTCAACACCGTGACCGGCCTCGACCTCCCGGCGACCCTGGTGTTCGACCAACCGTCCGCCCGGGCGGTGGCGCAGCACATCGCGGAGACGCTGGCCGGCGCCGCCGCCACGACCGCCGCGGTCGTCACCAGGGTGGCGGCCGACGAACCGATCGCCATCGTCGCGATGGGCTGCCGCTACCCCGGCGGTGTCACCACGCCGGAGGACCTGTGGCGGGTGGTGCTGGACGGCGTCGACACGGTGACCGGGTTCCCGGACAACCGCGGCTGGGACGAGGTCTACGACCCCGAACCCGGCAAGCGCGGCAAGAGCTACACCCGCGAGGGCTGCTTCCTGCACGACGCGACCATGTTCGACCCCGGGTTCTTCGGGATCAGCCCGAACGAGGCCGTCGCCATGGACCCGCAGCAGCGGCTGCTGCTGGAGATCGCCTGGGAGGCCCTGGAACGCGCCGGGATCGACCCGGTCTCGCTGCGCGGCAGCGCCACCGGCGTGTTCGCGGGCCTGATGTACCACGACTACGGGCAGGGCTCGGACCGGGCCCACTCCAGCGGCGGCAGCCTCGTGTCCGGCCGCGTCTCCTACACCCTCGGCCTGGAAGGGCCCGCGGTCACCGTCGACACGGCGTGCTCGTCGTCGCTGGTCGCGCTGCACCTGGCGATCCAGGCGCTGCGCTCCGGCGAGTGCTCGCTGGCGCTCGCGGGCGGCGTGACGGTGATGTCCACGCCGGACATGTTCGTCGACTTCAGCCGCCAGCGCGGGCTCTCCGCCGACGGCCGGTGCAAGTCGTACGCGGGCGCGGCGGACGGCACCGGTTGGGGTGAGGGCGCGGGTCTGCTGCTGGTCGAGCGGTTGTCGGACGCGCGGCGGAACGGGCACCCGGTGCTCGCCGTCGTGCGCGGGACCGCGCTCAACCAGGACGGCGCGTCGAACGGCTTCTCCGCGCCGAACGGGCCGTCCCAGCAGCGACTCATCCGGCAGGCCCTCGGCGTCGCCGGGCTGTCCACTTCGGACGTCGACGTGGTCGAGGGCCACGGCACCGGCACCACGTTGGGCGACCCGATCGAGGCGCAGGCGCTGCTGGCCACCTACGGTCAGGACCGGACCGACGACGCCCCGTTGTGGTTGGGGTCGATCAAGTCGAACATCGGCCACACCCAGGCCGCCTCGGGCGTGGCCGGGGTGATCAAGATGGTGGAGGCCGTCCGGCGCGGTGTGATGCCGAAGACGCTGCACGTGGACGAGCCGTCGCCGCACGTGGACTGGGCGGCGGGCGGCGTGCGGCTGCTCACCGAGGCGCGCGAGTGGCCCGCGGTGGACCGGCCGCGGCGGGCGGCGGTCTCGTCGTTCGGCATCAGCGGCACCAACGCGCACGTGATCATCGAGCAGGCCGACGCGGTGGAACCCCGGCCCGCCACGCCGACCGCGACCGGTTCGGTCGTGCCGTGGCTGCTGTCCGCCCGGACGGCGGAAGGGCTCCTCGCGCAGGCCGCGTCACTGCGGTCGCACCTGGCGGACCGGCCGGACCTGCGTGGTGTCGACGTCGGCTTCTCGCTGGCCACGGGGCGTTCCCGGTTCGAGCACCGCGCCGTGCTGGTCGGCGAGCACCGGGGCGAGCTGATGCGGGAGCTCACCGCGCTGGCCGAGGGCCGGGGCACGTCCGGCGTGGCGCGGTCGACCGGCTCCACCGCGTTCCTGTTCACCGGCCAGGGCTCGCAGCGCGTCGGCATGGGCCGTGAGCTGTACGGGGAGTTCCCCGTGTTCGCGCGGGCGGTGGAGGAGGCGGCGGCCGGGTTCACCCCGGAGCTGCTGGACGTGATGTGGGGCTGGGACGAGAAGGCCGTCAACCGCACGGAGTTCGCGCAGCCTGCGTTGTTCGTCTTCGAGGTTGCGCTGTATCGGTTGTTGGAGTCGTGGGGTGTGCGGCCGGATCGGGTGGCTGGGCATTCGATCGGTGAGATCGCGGCGGCTCACGTGGCCGGGGTGTTGTCGCTGTCGGACGCGTGTCGGTTGGTGTCGGCTCGGGCGAGCCTGATGCAGGCGTTGCCCGAGGGTGGCGCGATGGTGGCGGTCAAGGCCACCGAGGACGACGTGCTGCCGTTGCTGACCGACGGCGTGAGCATCGCGGCGGTCAACGGGCCGGACTCGGTGGTCGTGTCGGGTGTCGAGGCCGAGGTGCTGGAGGTGGCCTCGAAGTTCGAGCGGTCGAAGCGGCTGTCGGTGTCGCACGCGTTCCACTCGGTCTTGATGGACCCCATGCTGGACGACTTCCGTGCCGTGGTGCGGGAGTTGGACTTCCGGGCGCCGACGATCCCGATCGCGACGACCGGCGACGTGACCGACCCGGAGTACTGGGTGCGGCACGTGCGTGACGCTGTCCGGTTCCACGACGTCGTGCTGCGGCTGCGCGAGCAGGGTGTCGTGCGCTTCGTGGAGGTCGGGCCGGACGGCGTGCTCAGCGCGCTGGTCGAGGACGGCATCCCGTTGCAGCGGAAGGGCCGTGACGAGGCCGTCACGCTGGTGACCGGCGTCGGTCGACTGCACACCGCCGGCGGGACCGTGGACTGGCGGGCCTTCTTCGCGGGCCGCGCCGCCCGGCGGGTCGACCTGCCGACCTACCCCTTCCAGCGCCAGGAGTACTGGCCGGACGAGCAGCTGCTGCTCACCCCGGACATCGCGGCCACCGGCCTGGCCACGGTCGAACACCCCCTGCTGGGTGCGGCGGTGCCGTTGGCCGATTCCGGCGAGCTGCTCCTCACCGGACGCCTCGCCGCGCACGCGCAGCGCTGGCTGGCCGACCACCGCGTGTTCGACACCGTCCTGGTCCCCGGCGCCGCGCTGGTCGAGGTGGCCGTCCAGGCCGGTGACCGCGTCGGCTGCGACGTGCTGGAGGAGCTGACCCTCGGCGCACCGCTCGTGCCGGGTGAGAAGGGCGCGCAGCTGCAGGTGCGCGTCGGTGCGCCGGACGGCGGCGGGCGGCGTCGGATCACCATCCACTCCCGTCCCCAGGACGCGGAGCCGGACGAGCCGTGGACGTCGCACGCCGACGGTGTGCTCGTGGCCGGGACCGGGGCGCCCGGCGCCCGGCTGGACGAGTGGCCGCCGCCCGGCGCCGAGCACGTCGACCTCGACGGCGCGTACGAGTACCTGCGGGACCGCGGGTACGGGTACGGCCCGGCGTTCCAGGGCCTGCGGGCCGCGTGGCGGCGCGGTGACGACGTCTACGCCGAGGTCGCGCTCCCGGAGCAGAGCCGCGCCGAAGCCGCCCGGTACGGGCTGCACCCCGCGCTGCTCGACGCCGCGATGCACGCGTTGAACTTCGCCGGTGACGAGGACGCCGACGGCACGCGCACGATGCTGCCGTTCTCCTGGTCCGGCGTGACCCTGCACGCCGCCGGCGGCACCGCGCTGCGGGTCCGGCTGAGCCGGTCGAGCGAGACGGCGTTCGCGCTCACCCTGGCCGACACCGCGGGCGCGCCCGTCGCCTCCGTCGCGGCGCTGAACCTGCGCCCGGTGTCGGTCGAGCAGTTGACGGCGGGCCGGCGCGACGCGTCGGTGCTGCGAGTCGACTGGAACCCGCTCGCCACGCCCGAGGACCGGGTCGAGCTGGTGCCGTTCGCCGAGGTCGCCGAAGGCCGCCCGGCCCCGGCGCACGTCCGGCTGCGCGTCGAACCGGTCGGTGACGACGTGCCGACGCGCGTGCGGTCCGCCACGACCGCCGTGCTCGCCGCCGTGCGGACCTGCCTGGAGGACGAGCGCTTCACCGGCACGACCCTCGTGGTGGTGACCCGGCACGCGGTCGACGCCGGTGACGGCGTGGTCGACGTCGCGCAGTCCCCGGTGTGGGGTCTGGTGCGGGCGGCGCAGGCGGAGAACCCGGGCCGGTTCGTGCTGGTGGACATCGACGACCGGGCCGTCTCGGCGGGCGTGGTCGACGCCGCCGCGGCTGCCGGTGAACCGGAGATCGCGGTGCGGGGCGGCCGGTTGAGCGTGCCGAGGCTGGTCCGGCACACCGACGTCGGCGACGGACCGCGGTGGCGCGAGGGCGGCACGGTGCTGGTCACGGGTGGTACCGGTGGTCTGGGCGGGTTGGTGGCCCGGCACTTGGTGGTGGAGCACGGTGTCCGGCACTTGGTGTTGACGAGTCGCCGTGGTGCGGAAGCGCCGGGTGCGGCAGAGTTGGGCGAAGAGTTGACCGCCTTGGGTGCGGACGTGACGATCGCGGCGTGCGACGTCGGTGATCGCGTCGCGGTGGCTGCGTTGTTGGCGGGCATCCCGGCCGAGCACCCGTTGACCGGTGTCGTGCACGCCGCCGGCGTCGCGGACAACGGTCTCGTCGGCACCATCACGCCCGAGCGGATCGACCCCGTGCTGCGGGCCAAGGCGGACGCCGCCTGGCACCTGCACGAGCTGACCGCGGACCTCGACCTGGCCGCGTTCGTGCTGTTCTCCTCCGCGGGCGGGCACGTCCTCGCGTCGGGCCAGGCGCCCTACGCGGCGGCGAACGTGTTCCTCGACGCCCTCGCCGCGCACCGGGCGGCGTCCGGGCTGGCCGCGACGTCGATGGCGTTCGGCCTGTGGGCGGTCGACACCGGTCTGAGCGCCTACCTGACCGAAGCCGACCTGCACCGCCTGCGCCGCCAGGGCCTGCCCGCGCTGACCGAGGCCGAGGCGTTCGCCTCGTTCGACGCGGCGCTGGCGTCGGGCGTGCCGGCACTCGTGCCGCTGAAGGTGGACGTCCAGGCGCTGAGGTCCCGCACCGACGAGATCCCCGTGCTGCTGCGCGGTTTCGCCCCGGCGCGCAGGCGTGGCGCGGCGGAGGCGGCCGAAGCGGGCGAGCTGCGGCAGCGGCTCGCCGGGCTGGACGAGGACGGGCAGGAAGTCGTGCTGCGCGACCTCGTGCTCGGGTACTGCGCGATGCTGCTCGGCCACACCGACCCGGCCGCCGTCGACCCCGAGCGGGACTTCCTGGAGTCCGGGTTCGACTCGCTCACCGCGATGGAGCTGCGCAACCAGCTCAACGCGGCCACCGGGCTGAGCCTGCCGCCCATGGTGGTGTTCGACAACAAGAACCCGGCGGAGCTGGCCAGGTGGGTGCGGTCCGAGCTGTCCACCGGCACGACGGCGAAGCCGGTGGCCGCCACGGCGGACGACTCGCTCAGCGCCCTGTTCCGCGCCGGGCTGGAGGAGGGCCGCGTCGGCGAGGCGTACGACCTGCTGCGCGCGGTGGTCGCGCTGCGGCCGAAGTTCACCTCGGCGGCCGACCCGGCGGACGTCCCGTCGCCGGTCACCATGCGCGAGGGGCCGGCCGGCGCGCCGCGCCTGATCTGCCTGAGCACGCCGATGGTCACCGGTGGCCTGCACCAGCACTCGCGGGTGGTCGGGCACCTCGGCACGCCGCGGCACGTCGTGGGCATTCCCACGCCGGGCTTCGTCGCGGGGGAGGGCCTGCCCGCCTCCGTGGACGCCGCCGTCGAGGTGCTCGCCGCGGCCGTGCTCAAGGCCGCGGAGGGCGAGCCGTTCGTGCTCTTCGGCTACTCGTCCGGCGGGTCGCTGGCCTACTCGGTGGCAGGGCACCTGGAGCGGACCGGAGCCGCACGGCCGGCCGGCGTGGTCATGCTCGACTCGTTCAAGATCCTCGACGAGGGCTCCGGCGCGGCCATGCCGATCCGCGAGCTGACGCTGGGCCTGTACGAGAAGGAGTCCATGTTCGGCCGGTTCGACAACGCCCGGCTGTCCGCGATGGCGTGCTGGTTCGACCTCGTGCCCAACCTGCGGATGGACCCGGTCGAGGCGCCCGTGCTGTTCATCCGGTGCACCGAGAGCTTCCTCGACGTGCCCGAGGGCCAGCAGGACTGGCTCGCCGAGCCGCTGGAGCCCACGCACGCCGTGCGGTCCGTGGCGGCCAACCACTTCACCGTCATCGAGGAGCGCTCCGCCGACACCGCGAAGCTCGTCGACGGCTGGCTCGACTCGATGGAGAGGGACGACCGATGAAGATCAAGCCGACGTCGAAGGGCCTGGCGCCCTTCGGCGAGCACCACACCTGGTACCGGGTGACCGGCGACCTGCGTTCCGGCCGCCCGCCGCTGGTGGTCGTCCACGGCGGGCCGGGCAGCACGCACGACTACCTCCAGAACATGGCCGCCCTCGCCGAGCACGGCCACCCCGTCGTGCACTACGACCAGCTCGGCAACGGCGGCTCCACGCACCTGCCCGACCGGGGGCCGGGCTTCTGGACCGTGGAGCTGTTCCTGGCCGAGCTGGACAACCTCCTCGCGCACCTGGGCATCGCCGACGGGTACGTGCTGTACGGGCACTCCTGGGGCGGGATGCTCGCCACGAAGCACGCCGCCGCGCGGCCCGCCGGGCTGCGCGGCCTGGTGGTGGCCAACTCGCCGGCGTCCTACCCGCTGTGGTTGCAGGAGATGGAGGTGCTGCGCGCCCGTTTGCCGTTGGGCGTCAACGACACCCTGCTGCGGCACGAGGCCGCGGGCACCACCGACAGCGAGGAGTACGCCAAGGCGATCATGCCGTTCTACACCGAGCACGTGTGCCGGCTCGACCCGTGGCCGCGCGACTACCTGGCCTCGTTCTACGAGATCGTGAACGACCCGACCGTCTACCACGCGATGAACGGGCCGAGCGAGTTCCACGTCGTCGGCACCCTCAAGGACTGGTCGGTGATCGACTGCTGCCCGCTGGTGGACGTGCCGACGCTGCTCATCTCGGGCAGGCACGACGAGGCCACGCCGGTGACCGTGCAGCCCTACGCCGACCTCGTGCCCGACGTGCGGTGGGAGCTGTTCGAGGAGTCCAGCCACCTGCCCAACCTGGAGGAGCCGGAGCGCTTCACGCAGGTCATGCGCGACTACCTGGACGGCCTGGCGGCCCGGTAGGGGGAGCTAGGGGTGTGCCGGGCCCGGACCCGCGCCACACACTCGCAGGGAAACCGCGGCGCGTCACACGTGAATGGACAAAGGTACATGGACACCGCCATCACCTTCCCCGGAATGGGGCCCAACCGATTCCACGACCTCGCCAAGTTCCTGCTCGTCGACCCGTCGACCCGGGCCATGCTCGCGACCGCGGACGACGTGCTCGGCTATTCCCTGTTCGACCGCTGCCTGGCCGATGACGACGACTACTCGGAATACGCTCAGGTCGCGTTCCTGATCGCCTGCCTCGGCATGGCCAAGTGGGCGGAGGAGGAGTTCGGCGCACGCCCCGAGGTGTGCGTCGGGCTCAGCTTCGGGGGCAAGACCGCCGCGGTCTACTCGGGCGCGCTGGACTTCGCCGACGCGGTCGGCCTGACGGTGGCGATGGCCAGGGCCGAGCAGGAGTACTTCGCCCACGAGCACCGCGACGTGGTCACCCACTCGTTCACCAGGGTGCCCGCCGACGTGCTGGCCGAGATCCTCGGTGAGATGGACCAGCGGGGCGAGTGGCACGAGATCTCCTGCTACGTCGACCACGACTTCCACATGGTGTCCCTGCGCGACACCGCGTTGGAGGAGTTCCAGCGCAAGCTCCGCGCGGTGGGCGGCATGTCGTTCTACACGATGCGCCCGCCGCTGCACTGCGCGGCGTTCGCGCCGCTGCGCGACCGGGTCGAGCGCGACGTGCTCGCCGGGATCGACTTCGCCGACCCGCGCGTGCCGGTGGTGGCCGACCAGGACGGGCGGGTGCTCACCACGGCGGACGGGGTGCGGACGATGCTGCTGGACGGGATCGTGCGCCCGGTGCGCTGGCCGGCCGTGATCGCGGCCCTGCAGGGGCTCGGGGTGCGCACGCTGCACGTCGCCGGGCCGGACGCGGTCTTCGGCCGGGTCCGCGCGGCGCGTTCCGCGTTCGAGGTCGTGCCGGCCAACCTGGACCGCGTGCTGCGGCCACGCACCCGCGGCATGGCCGCCGCGAGCGCGTAGCCGTCGCTGTCCGGTCCGCCGGTCAGGCGGGCTCCATCATGGACGACAGCGCCGCCCACAGCGTGC
This sequence comes from Actinosynnema sp. NPDC023794, assembly GCF_040639675.1. Taxonomy (NCBI): domain Bacteria; kingdom Bacillati; phylum Actinomycetota; class Actinomycetes; order Pseudonocardiales; family Pseudonocardiaceae; genus Actinosynnema; species Actinosynnema sp. NPDC023794. The sequence continues at coordinate 16,188 of NZ_JBFAFR010000054.1, forward strand.
CCGGCGTGGCGAACGTGCTCATGTTCAGCGACTCGTCCAGGAACCGCACGCCGTACTCCTGCTCCACGGCGGACAGCAGGTCCACCGTGGCCATCGAGTCCAGGCCCAGGTCGCGCAGCACCGCGTCCGCCGCCAACTCCTCGTCCGGCGGGAGGAAGGGCAGTTGCGCCCGCAGCAGCTCCTCGAACCGTTCGTCCCACATAACCCCTCCGACTGTCGTTGGTCCGCTGGACCGAAACGAAAACCGATCCGCGGTGCCCTCACAACCCCTGGCGCCCCCTAGTCCCCGGAGCCACGATGACCGACACGACACCCGCGCTGCACGCCCGTTTCCTGCGCGGGCTCGCGGTTTCGCCGCACCGTGACGCGGTGCGCGTGGGCGCGGACGCGATCACCTACGAGGCCGCGCACGACCTCGCGTCGCGGTGGGCGGGCGCGCTGCTGGCCGGTGTGGACGAACGGCCTCGCGCGATCGGCGTGCTGGCGGGCAAGAGCGTCGAGGCGTACGTCGGCGTGCTCGCCGCGCTCTACACCGGCGCCGCGGTCGTGCCGCTGCACCTGGCGTTCCCGCCGGCGCGCACCGCGCGGATGATCGAGCTGGCCGGGGTGTCGGCGCTGATCGTCGACGAGGAGGGCGCGGGCGTGCTCGCCCGGATGCCGGAGGTCGACCTGCCGGTGCTCGCCCCGGCGGGCGGCGACGTCCCCGCCGGCCGGGCCGTGCCGGTCCACGCCGCCGCCGCGCTCGGTGAGCCGCGGTCGGTCGACGCGCGGGACACCGCCTACCTGCTGTTCACCTCGGGGTCGACCGGCACGCCGAAGGGCGTGTCGATCACCCACGGCAACACCCGGCACTACTTCGACCTCGTCACCAGCCGGTACGAGGCCACCCCGGACGACGTGTTCTCGCAGACGTTCGACCTCAACTTCGACTGCGCGATGTTCGACCTGTTCTGCGCGTGGGACGCGGGCGCGACGGTGCAGGCCGTGCCCGCCACCGCCTACCGCAGGCTGCCGGAGTTCCTGGCCGAGCGCGGCGTCACGGTGTGGTTCTCCACGCCCAGCGCGATCCCGTTGGTGCGCCGCACCGGCGGCCTCGCGCCCGGCGTGCTGCCGGGGCTGCGGCTGAGCCTGTTCGCGGGCGAGGCGCTCAAGGCCGCCGACGCCGCCGACTGGCAGGCCGCGGCGCCCGACTCGGCGCTGGAGAACATCTACGGCCCCACCGAGCTGACCGTCACCGTGACCGGGCACCGCTGGCGGCCCGACACGTCACCTTCGTTGTGCGTCAACGGGCTCGTGCCGATCGGCGCCGTCCACGAGGGGCACGACCACGTGCTGCTCGGCGAGGACGGCGAGCCGGTCGCCGACGAGGGCGAGCTGTGCGTCACCGGGCCGCAGCTCACCGCGGGCTACCTCGACCCCGCCGACGAGCGGGGCCGGTTCGTCCGCCGCGACGGCCGCACCTGGTACCACACCGGGGACCGCGTGCGCAGGCTCGGCAACGGCGAGCTGATCTACCTCGGCCGGCTCGACAGCCAGGTCCAGGTGCAGGGCTGGCGGGTCGAGCCCGCCGAGGTCGAGCACGCGTTGCGGTCCTGCCCCGGCGTGCAGGACGCGGTGGTCGTCGCGGTCACCGCGGACGACTCGACCGAACTCGTCGTCTACTACACCGGGGCGCCGACGCCACCCGCCGCGCTGGCCGCCGCGCTGCGCGCGACGTTGCCCTCCGGAATGGTGCCGAAACGCTACCGGCACGTCGATGAATTCCCGCTCAACTCCAACCGCAAGGTGGACCGTTCACGGCTCGCCGCCGATGCCGCGGCCGAGTACTCCCCTAGGGGTGAGAAAAGCGCTCTAGGGGTGTGACCGGCGCCGGCCGCCGGTTACGTTCGACCCATCGAATTCTGCTCAGGCCCCGCTTTCCGAATGGGAGACGCGGATTTGGACGCCCGAATCAACCCGATCGAACGCGCCGCGTCGATCCACGGCCTGCTGGACGATGCCGCGGCCGAGACGCCCGACGCGTCCGCCGTCCGCGACCCGGTCGGCACGCTGACCTACCGCCGGCTGCACGCGCTGAGCCACGCCTTCGCCCGGTGGCTGCACGACCAGGGGCTGCGCCGCGGCGACCGCCTCGTCGTGCAGCTGCCGACCCGCCGGGAACAGGTCGCGATGTTCTTCGGCGCGTCCCGCAACGGCGTGATCTTCGTGCCGCTCAACCCCGCGATGAAGCAGTACCACCTGCGTTCCGTGCTCGCCGACGCCGAGCCCGTCGCGGTGATCGGCGCGGGCGAGCAGACCGGGCAGCTGCGGGAGATCACCGACCTGCCGGTGCACGACCTGGCCGACGTGTGGCACGAGGTCGAGGCGGCGGCCGACCAGGACGTCCGGGTGGACGTCGAGGTCGCGCCCGACGACATCGCCGTGCTCATCTACACCTCCGGCAGCACGGCCGCGCCCAAGGCCGTGATCGGCCCGCACGCGCGGGTGGTGTTCGCGTCCCGGGCGCTGCAGCAGGTGCTCGGCTACCGCGCCGACGACGTGGTGTTCTGCCGCTTCCCGCTGTCGTGGGACTACGGCCTCTACAAGGTCCTGCTGACGTGCCTGGGCCGCAGCGAGATCGTGCTGGCGGGCGAGGAGTCGGACCTGTTGCTGCTGCGGCGGATGCGCGAGGTGGGCGCGACCGTGGTGCCCATCGTGCCGTCGCTCGCCACGATGATCACCACGTTGGCGCAGCGCGACGTCGAGCCCCCACCGCCGGTCCGGCTGATCACCAACACCGGCGCCGCGCTGTCCGCGCCGACGATCGGCGCGCTGCGGTCGGCGTTCCCCGGTGTCCGGGTGGTGCGCCAGTTCGGCCAGACCGAGTGCAAGCGCGTGTCGATCATGCCGCCCGAGGAGGACCAGGAGCGGCCCCAGTCGGTCGGCCTGCCGCTGCCCGGCACCACCGTGTCGATCCTCGGCCCCGACGGCGAACCCGTGCCGCAGGGCGAGGTCGGCGAGATCGTGGTGTCCGGCCCGCACGTCATGCCCGGCTACTGGCGCATGCCCGAGCTGACCGACAAGACGTTCCGGCCGGTCGGCGACACCGGGCAGCGGCGGCTGCACACCGGCGACTACGGCCGCGTCGACGAGGACGGCTACCTGTACTTCGAGGGCCGCCGCGACGACATGTTCAAGCGCAAGGGCATCCGCATGAGCACGGTCGAGATCGAGGCCGCCGCCATGGACGTGCCGGGCGTGCGGACGGCCGCCGCGGTGCCGCCGGCGGGCGACCGCGACCTCGCGCTGTTCGTCGAGGGCGACGTCGACCCGCACGTGGTGCTGAAGGAACTGGCCCAGCGCCTCGAACCGGCGAAGGTGCCCGCGCTCTGCCGGGTCGTGGACGACCTGCCGCTGACCATGCACGGCAAGAACGCGCGCGCCGCGCTCGCCGACCTCCTCGACCGGAGCAGATGATGACCGACGACGTCGAGCTTGCCGCCGAGTTCGGCACGCCGCTGTACGTGTACCGGCTGGACGACGTGGCCGAGGCGAGGAAGCAGCTGTTCGACGCGCTGCCCGACGAGGTCGAGCTGTTCTACGCGCTCAAGGCCAACCCGCACCCCGACCTGGTGCGGGCGCTGCGCGAGGGCGAGGGCCGCACCTGCCGGGCGGAGATCAGCTCCACCGGTGAGCTGGCCGCCGCGCTCGCCGCCGGGTTCCGCGGCGAGGACTGCCTCTACACCGGCCCCGGCAAGACCCGCGGCGAGCTGGACGAGGCGATCGCCGAGGGCGTGCGGCTGTTCTCCACCGACTCGGTGACCGACGTGCGGCACGTCGGCGAGGCCGCTCGCGCGCGGGGCGTCGAGGTGGACTGCCTGCTGCGCGTCAACAGCGTCGCGGCCAGCGCCACCACCAGCATCCGGATGACCGGCACGCCGTCGCAGTTCGGCTTCGACAGCGAGGTGCTGGCCGACGCGCTGCCGCTGCTGCGGGAGGTGGAGGGCGTGCGGATCGCGGGCTTCCACTTCTTCCCGCTCAGCAACGCCACCGACGAGGACAACCTGATCGGCGAGTTCGAGCACACGATCGCGCTCGCCGCCCGGCTGTCGGACGACCTCGACCTGCCGTTGCGCTACCTCGACATCGGCGGCGGCTTCACGGTGCCCTACGGCGCGCCGGGGGAGCGGCCCGAGTACCCGAAGCTGCGCGCCGCGCTCGAACGGGCGCTGGACCTGCACCTGCCCCGGTGGCGCGCCGGCGCGCCGCGCGTGGCGTGCGAGTCGGGGCGCTACCTGGTCGGCGGCAGCGGCACGCTGGTCGCGGGCGTCACGAACGTCAAGGTCAGCCGCGGGCGCAAGTTCGTGATCACCGATGCCGGGATCAACACGTTCGGCGGCATGTCCGGTCTGGGCCGGCTGCTGCCGGTCCAGGTGCGGCCGGCCGAGGGCGACGGGCCGGTGGAGAAGGCCAGCCTCGTCGGTCCGCTCTGCACGCCGGGTGACGTCCTGGGCAGGCAGATCGACCTGCCGCCGTTGGAATCCGGTGACGTCGTGTGCGTGCCGAACACCGGCGCGTACGGACCGACGGCGAGCCTGCTGATGTTCCTCGGCAGGCCCGCGCCGACCGAGGTCGTGGTGCGGGGTGACGAGGTCGTCTCGGTGTCCCGCATCGAGCACCGACGGGTGCCCCGGTGACCACTCCGGACCTCCTCCCGACCGCGCCGACGGTCGTGGTGAGCGGCGTCGCTTCCGACTCGCACACGTGGAACCTGGTGTTCCTCCAGCTGCTCGTGGAGGAGCTGGGCTACCCGGTGGTGAACCTCGGGCCGTGCGTGCCGGACGAGGTGCTGGTGGAGCGGTGCCGGCACATCCGGCCCGGGCTGGTGGTGATCGGGACCGTCAACGGCCACGGCGGCCAGGACGCCCTGCGGGTGATCGAACGGCTGCGCGGCGTCCCCGAACTGGCCGCGACGCCCGTGGTGATCGGGGGCAAGCTGGGCGTCTCCGGCGACGTGAGCGGCCACACCCCGGCCCTGCTGGCGGCGGGTTTCGACGCGGTCTTCGAGGACGGCGGCGAAGCGATCGCCGACTTCCGCCGCTTCGTGCACACCATCCCGCCCGCCGGCCGCCCCGCCCTGTCGGGTGCGGCGCAGGGCTCGGAGGCGACGGCGTGAGGGCGCTGCTACGGCGGCCGGAACCCGGTGTCGTCGGCCCGGTCGGGTGGGCGGCGTGACGTCCGTCGGGCCGTCGGCCGGCGAAGGCGTCGTCGGGCGGAGCACCGGCGCGATGGGGACCAGGCCGGTCGGGTTCGGTGAGTTCGTGCGCACCGCCGCCCGTCGCGACGGGCTGGTCGTGCAGCCGCGCATGGGGTTCGACTCGCCCGAGCGGATGCGCGCCGGGCTCATGGCCACCAAGCACGCCCGCGCCACCACCGTCGGCACCATCACGCTCGACAGCTACACCCGCGTCGGCGACCTCGTCGCGGTCGAGACGGCGCTCGCCGACGGCATGCCGCTCAACGGCTACCCCATCGTGACGCACCTCGCCGAGACCACGGCCGGCGTCCTCGACGGACTCCGCGACGACGACTTCCCGGTCCAGGTGCGACACGGCTCGGCCGTGCCGGGTGACATCGTGTCCGCCCTGGTGCGCCTGCGGATCGACGCCACCGAGGGCGGTCCGGTCTCGTACTGCCTGCCCTACGGCCGCACGCCGCTCGCCGAGTCCGTGCGCAACTGGGCCGACGCCGCTGCCAGGTTCACCGCGCTGCGGGACTTCGGCGTCGAACCGCACGTGGAGACCTTCGGCGGCTGCATGCTCGGCCAGCTGTGCCCGCCGAGCCAACTCGTGGCGATCAGCGTGCTGGAGGCGTTGTTCTTCGCCGCCAACGGCATCCGCAGCATCTCCGTCAGCTACGCCCAGCAGACCAACCACGAGCAGGACGTCGAGGCCGTGGCCGCGTTGCGCCGGCTGTGCGGCGAACTGCTGAGGGTCGCCGACTGGCACGTGGTGATCTACGCCTACATGGGCGCCTACCCCACCACGCCCGCGGGCGCGTACCGGCTGCTCGGCAAGGCCGCGGAACTCGCCGTGACCACCGGGTCCGAACGGCTCATCGTCAAGACCGTCGCGGAGTCCCGGCGCATCCCCACGATCGCGGAGAACGTGGCGGCGCTCGAACACGCCGCCGCCGCCGCGGCGGCGAACGCCCGCGCGGCCGGAACCGCACCCGTGGACACGCAGACCTACGCCGAGGCACGTGCCCTGGTCGACGCGGTGCTCGACCTCGCGGGCGACGTCGGCACGGCCCTGCTCCGCGCGTTCGAGCGGGGTTACCTCGACATCCCCTACTGCCTGCACCCGGACAACGCGGGCCGCACCCGCAGCCACCTCGACGCGCGCGGTCGGCTGTGCTGGTCGGACCTGGGCAACCTGCCCCTGCGCCACCTCGTGGCGCCCACCGGCGGGCGGCACGTCACGTCCTCGGGTCTGCTGGCCGACCTGTCGTACGTGCGCCGCGCCTACGACGGCGAGCCGGAGCTCCCCGGGCTCCCCGACCACCACCCCGTATCCCTGCCCGCGAGCCCGGAGCGCTAGGTCAGGGGTCGGCTAGGGGCGTGCCGGGGCGGTCGTCCCTGTTTTCGTGCAACGAGCGTGCGACGGCGAATGCGTGGAGAGTGCAGATGAACGAGTCCGAGTTGACCGCGTCGCTGGCGGAGCTTTCCGCGCCCGAGCAGACCAGGGTCCTGGTCGAGCTCGTCCGCCGGCACGCCCTGGCGGCGTTGCGACAGGTGCGGCCGGGCGAGCCGGTGTCCGTGCGGGACGCGGTGGCGTTCCGCGACCTGGGGCTCGACTCGCTCGCGCTGGTCGACCTGCACACGCGGCTCAACGCCGCCACCGGCCTCGCCCTGCCGCCCACCGTGGCCTTCGACCACCCCACGCCCGCGCTGCTCGCCGAGCACCTGCGCGCGGAGCTGCTCGGCCTCGCGCCCGCGGCGATCGCGCCGGTCGTGACCCGCTCGGCCGACGACGCGGACGACCCGATCGCGATCGTCGGCATCGGCTGCCGCTTCCCGGGCGGCGTGCACGACCCGGAAGCCCTGTGGTCCCTGGTGGACGAGGGCCGCGACGTGCTCGGGCCGTTCCCCGCGGACCGCGGCTGGGCGCTCGACGACTACTTCGACGCCGACCCGGACGCGCCCCGCAAGAGCTACGTCGACCGGGGCGGCTTCCTCGACACCGCCGCGCTGTTCGACGCGGACTTCTTCGGCATCAGCCCCCGCGAGGCGGTGGCGATGGACCCGCAGCAGCGCCTGGTGCTGGAGACGGCCTGGGAGGCGTTGGAGCGCACCGGCATCGACCCGACCTCGTTGCGCGGCAGCCGCACCGGCGTGTTCGTCGGCGCGGAGGTGCACGACTACGGCGTCCACGTGCACGAGGCGCCCGAAGGCCTCGACGGCTACCTCATGACCGGCAACGCGCCCAGCGTGGTGTCCGGTCGCGTCGCCTACGTGCTCGGCCTGGAAGGGCCCGCCGTCACCGTCGACACGGCGTGCTCCGGCTCCATCGTGTCGCTGCACCTGGCGGCCAACGCGTTGCGCCGGCACGAGTGCGCGCTCGCGCTCGTCGGCGGTGTCGCGGTGATGGGCAGCCCCGGCATGTTCACCGCGTTCAGCCGACAGCGCGGCCTGGCGCCGGACGGCCGGGTCAAGGCGTTCGCCGCCGCCGCGGACGGCACCGGCTTCGCCGAGGGCGTCGGCCTGCTCGTCGTGGAACGGCTGTCCGACGCCCGCCGCAACGGCCACCCCGTGCTGGCGCTCCTGCGCGGCTCGTCGGTCAACTCCGACGGCGCGAGCAACGGCCTCACCGCACCGAGCGGCACGTCCCAGCAGCGGTTGATCCGGCAGGCGCTGGCCGAGGCGGGCCTGACCGCGGCGGACGTGGACGCGGTGGACGCCCACGGCACCGGCACCCGGCTGGGGGACCCGATCGAGGCGCAGGCGATCCTGGCCACCTACGGGCAGGACCGGCCCGAGGGCCGTCCGCTGTGGCTGGGCTCGGTCAAGTCCAACCTCGGGCACACCCAGGCCGCGGGCGGCGTCGCCAGCGTGATCAAGATGGTCCTGGCGATGCGCCACGGCGTGCTGCCGCGCACGCTGCACGTCGACGCGCCCTCGCCCAACGTCACGTGGTCCGCGGGCGACGTGCGGCTGCTGACCGAACCGGTGGCGTGGCCGCGCGGCGAACGGCCGCGGCGCGCCGGCGTGTCCGCGTTCGGCATCAGCGGCACCAACGCGCACGTGATCCTCGAGGAGCCCCCGGCGGACGACGCCGGCGCGGTGCCGCGCGACGTCCGGCCGCGCCAGGTGACGCCGGTCGTGGTGTCCGCACGCGGTGAGCAGGCGCTGCGCGCCCAGGCGGAACGGCTGCTCGACGCCGACGCCGAGCCCGCCGACCTCGGCTTCTCGGTGGCCACCACGCGGGCCGCGCTCGCCGACCGCGCCGTGGTCGTGGCCGCCGACCGCGACGAGCTGCGCCGCGGGCTGCGCGCCATCGCGGCCGGAGAGCCCACGTCCGACGTGCTCGTCGGCTCCGCCCGCACCGGCGGCCTCGCGTTCATGTTCACCGGTCAGGGCAGCCAGCGCCCCGACATGGGCGCCCAGCTCTACCGCGACTTCCCGGTGTTCGCCAAGGCGCGCGACGAGGCGATCGGCTACCTCGACCTGCAGCTGGAGACCTCGCTGTGGGACGTGCTGCACGCCGAGCCGGGCACTCCGACCGCCGAACTCGTCCACCGCACCGAGTACGCGCAACCGGCGCTGTTCGCCGTCGAGGTCGCGCTGTTCCGGCTGCTGGAGTCCTGGGGCCTGCGTCCCGACCACCTCATCGGCCACTCCGTCGGCGAGCTGGCCGCCGCGCACGTCGCGGGTGTGCTGTCACTGGCCGACGCCGCCCTGCTGGTCGCCGCGCGCGGCCGGCTCATGGGCGAGCTGCCCGGCGTGGGTGCGATGGTGGCGCTGGAAGCCACCGAGGACGAAGTCCTGCCGCTGCTCGCCGACGACGTGGACATCGCCGCGCTCAACGGCGTCCGGTCCACCGTGGTGTCGGGCGAGGAGACCGGTGTCGCGCTCGTCGCCGCCCACTTCGCCGGCCTGGGCAGGCGCACGAAGCAGCTGCGGGTGTCGCACGCGTTCCACTCGCCGCTCATGACGCCGATGCTGGCGGAGTTCCGCCGGCTCGCGCAGGTCGTCACGTACTCCCGGCCGCGCGTCCCGATCGTCTCGACGCTGACCGGCGCGCCCGTCACCGCCGCCACCCTGGCCTCGCCGGACCACTGGACGCAGCACGTGCGCCGCCCCGTGCGGTTCCTCGACGGCGTGCGGCACCTGGTGGAGCAGGGCGTGACCACGTTCGTCGAGCTGGGCCCCGACGCCGTGCTGTCGGCCATGGTCCCCGACTGCGTGGACGCCACCGACCTCGCCACCGCCCCGGTGCTGCGCCGCGGCCACGACGAGGAGCGGTCCCTGGTGTCGGCCGTCGCGCTCGCCCACGCCCGCGGCGGCGAGGTGGACTGGCGCGCGTTCTACGCCGACCGCGGCGCCCGGCAGGTCGAGCTGCCCACGTACCCGTTCCAGCGGCAGCGCTTCTGGCTCACCGCGCCGCGCGCCGTCGACGCCGCTCCCGGCCAGTCCGCGGTCCGGCACCCGCTGCTCGGCGCGGCCGTGGGCGTGGCCGGTTCCGACGGCGTGGTGCTGACCGGCGGGGTGTCGCTGCGCAGCCACCCGTGGCTGGCCGACCACGCGATCGGCGGCAGCGCCCTGCTGCCCGGCACCGCCTACCTCGAACTCGCCCTGCGCGCCGGCCAGGAGGTCGGCTGCACGGCCGTCGAGGAGCTGACCATGGCCGCGCCGCTGGCCCTGCCCGCGGCCGGCGCGGTGGCGCTGCAAGCCGTCGTCGGCGCCGCGGACGCGACCGGCAGGCGCGAGGTCGAGCTGTACTCGCGGCCCGAGGGTGCGGATCTCGACGAGGCGTGGACCAAGCACGCGAACGGCGTCCTCCTGCCGACCGCCGAGGTCGTGCCCGTCGACCTGACCGAGTGGCCGCCCGCCGGGGCGGAACCCGTGGACGTCTCCGGCACCTACGACGAGCTGGCCGACCAGGGCTACGGCTACGGCCCGGCGTTCCAGGGCCTGCGCGCCGCGTGGCGGGTCGGGTCGGCGGTGTTCGCCGAGGTCGCCCTGCCCGAGGGCGTGGACGGCGCGGCGTTCGGCCTGCACCCCGCGCTGCTCGACGCGGCGCTGCACGCCACCGACCTCGCGTGGCCCGCCTCGGCGACCGGCACGACCCGGCTGCCGTTCGGGTGGGGCGGGGTCGTGCCGCACGCCACCGGCGCGTCCGCACTGCGCGTGCGGATCACCGCGACGGGTGACGACGAGGCCCGCCTCGACCTCGCCGACGGCGACGGCGTGCCCGTCGCGTCGATCGGTTCGTACCTGGTGCGGCCGGTGTCGGAGGAGCAGCTGCGCGCCGCCCGTACCGGCCGCCCGGCCTCACTGCACCGGGTTGGGTGGACGCCGCTCGCGGTCGTGCCGGACCCCGTGCGCGCGGACTTCGCCGTGGCACGCGTGGAGCCGGTGGACGGCGACGTGCCGGACGCGGTGCGCGCGGTCGCCGAGGCGGTGCTCGACCGGGTGCGGGAGTGGACGGCCGGCGGTGGGGACTCCCCGCTGGTGATCGTGACGCGCGGTGCGGTGCCGGTCGACGGCGAGGCGCCCGACCTGCGGCTCGCGCCGGTGTGGGGCCTGGTGCGGTCCGCCCAGGCCGAGCACCCCGGCCGGTTCGTGCTCGCCGACCTCGACGGCTCGCCCGAGTCCGATCGCGCGCTGGCGGCGGCGGTGGCGACCGGCGAGCCGGAATTCGCGCTGAGGGACGGCAAGGTCCTCGTGCCGAGGCTGGCGGCCGCGCCCGCCACGCCGCCGGGCACCCTCGACACGGCCACCCCGCCGCCCTCGGACACCGCCGGCACTGTTGTCGACACCGCCGGCACCGTGCTGGTCACCGGCGGCACGGGCGGTGTCGGGGCGCACGTCGCGCGGCACCTCGTGACCGCGCACGGCGTTCGCCACCTGCTCCTCGTCGGCAGGCGCGGTGCCGACGCGCCCGGTGCGGCGAGCCTGAGCGACGAGCTGGCCGCACTGGGCGCGCACGTCACCGTCGCCGCGTGCGACCTGGCCGACCGCGACGCCACCCGCGCCCTCCTCGACGGCATCGACCCCGCCCACCCCCTCACCGCGATCGTGCACGCGGCCGGTGTGCTGGACGACTGCCTCGTCGGCGAGCTGACCCCCGACCGGCTCGACGCCGTGCTGCGGCCCAAGGTCGACGCGGCCTGGCACCTGCACGAGCTGACCGGCGACCTCGCCGCGTTCGTGCTGTTCTCCTCCACCGCCACGTTGTTCGACGCACCGGGTCAGGCCGGCTACGCCGCGGCGAACGTCTTCCTCGACGCGCTGGCCGCCCACCGCCGCGCGGCCGGGTACGCCGCCACCTCGCTGGCCTGGGGCCTGTGGACCGACACCGGCATGGGCGAGGGCCTGGACGACGCGGCCCTGCGGCGCATCGCGCGCTCCGGCCTCGAACCCCTCTCCGCCGCCGAGAACCTGGAACTGCTCGACCTCGCGCTCGGCAGCGCCGAACCGACCCTCGTGCCCACCCGCGTCGACACCCGGGGTCTGCGCAAGCGCCCGGACGACGTGCCGCCGATGCTGCGCGGCCTCGTGCCGACCCCCGCCCGCCGCCCCGCCGTCGCCGACGCGCCGGGGTCGAAGTACGCGGCGCTGCCCGAGGCGAAGCGCCAGGACGCGCTGCTCGCGCTCGTGCGCGCCACCACCGCGGACGTGCTGGGGCACACCGGCTCCGACGCGATCGGCGCGACCCGCGCGTTCAGCGAGCTCGGGTTCGACTCGTTGTCCGCGGTCGAGCTGCGCAACCGGCTGGGCGCGGCCACCGGCCTGCGCCTGACCGCCACCCTCACGTTCGACTTCCCCACCCCGGCCGCGCTCGCCGGACACCTCGCGGAGCTGGTGCGCGGCACGGTGGCGGCCCGCCCCGAGGTCGCCGCGCCCGCGTCCGAGGCGTCGGTGGACGAGCCGATCGCCATCGTCGGCATGGCCTGCCGCTACCCCGGTGGGGTGTCCTCGCCGGAGGACCTGTGGCGGCTGGTGTCCGGCGGCGCGGACGCCATCTCGGTGTTCCCCGGCGACCGCGGCTGGCCGGACGACCTCTACGACCCGGAACGCGCCCGCACGGGCACCAGCGCCGCGCGCGAAGGCGGGTTCCTCTACGACGCCGCCGAGTTCGACGCGGACTTCTTCGGCATCAGCCCGCGCGAGGCGCAGGCCATGGACCCCCAGCAGCGGCTGCTGCTGGAGACCGCGTGGGAGACCGTCGAACGGGCCGGCATCGACCCGGTGTCGTTGCGGGGCAGCGACACCGGTGTGTTCGCGGGCGTGATGTACCACGACTGGGGCCTGCGCCTCGGACCGCTGCCGGAGGAGCTCGCCGGCTACCACGGCAACGGCAGCCTGGCCAGCGTCGTGTCGGGCCGGGTCTCCTACGCCCTCGGGCTGGAAGGTCCCGCGGTCAGCATCGACACGGCGTGCTCGTCGTCGCTCGTCGCGCTGCACCTGGCCATCCAGGCGCTGCGGCGCGGTGAGTGCTCGTTGGCGCTCGCGGGCGGCGTGACGGTGATGTCCACCCCGGACACGTTCGTCGACATGACGCGCCAGGGAGGTCTCGCGCCGGACGGCCGGTGCAAGTCGTTCGCGGGCGCGGCCGACGGCACCGGCTGGAGCGAGGGCGTCGGCGTCCTGCTGGTCGAAAGGCTGTCGGACGCCCGGCGCAACGGGCACCAGGTCCTGGCGGTCGTGCGCGGGTCGGCGGTGAACCAGGACGGCGCGTCCAACGGCCTCACCGCACCGAACGGGCCGTCGCAGCAGCGGGTGATCCGCCAGGCCCTGGCCGGTGCCCGACTGTCCACTTCGGACGTCGATGTGGTCGAGGGTCACGGCACCGGCACGACGTTGGGCGATCCGATCGAGGCGCAGGCGCTGCTGGCGACCTACGGCCAGGACCGCGCCGAGGACGCCCCGTTGTGGTTGGGGTCGATCAAGTCGAACATCGGCCACACCCAGGCCGCGGCCGGTGTCGCCGGGATCATCAAGGTGGTCATGGCGATGCGGCACGGGGTCCTGCCGTCCACGCTGCACGTCGACGAGCCGTCGCCGCACGTGGATTGGACCGCCGGTGGCGTCCGCCTGCTGACGGAGGCGCGGGAGTGGGCGGTCGAAGGCCGGCCGCGTCGGGCGGGTGTGTCGTCGTTCGGGATCAGCGGCACGAACGCGCACGTGATCATCGAGCAGGCCGTCGAGGAGCCGGTCGAGCCCGAGGCGGCCGGTGTCGAGCTGCCGGTGGTGCCGTGGGTGCTGTCGGGTCGTTCGGCCGAGGTGGTGCGTGCTCAGGCCGCGAGGTTGGCGTCGTTCGTGGACGCCGACGTCCGGCCGGTGGACGTCGGGTTGTCGTTGGTGACGGCGCGCTCGGCGTTCGAGCACCGCGCCGTGGTGGTCGGTCGGGATCGTGACGAGTTGTTGCGCGCTCTGGCCGCTGTGGTGCCGGTGGCGGCGCGTGCCGGCGGGGAGACCGCGTTCCTGTTCACGGGGCAGGGTTCGCAGCGGATCGGCATGGGCCGTGAGTTGTCGGCCGCGTTCCCGGTGTTCGCGGGCGCGTTCAGCGAAGTGCTGGCCGGCTTCGATCCGGTGTTGCGTGACGTGGTGTGGGGTGAGGACTCGGAGCGGTTGGACCGCACGGAGTTCACCCAGCCCGCGTTGTTCGCGTTCGAGGTGGCGTTGTTCCGCCTGTTGGAGTCGTGGGGTGTTCGGCCGGACTTCCTGGCCGGTCACTCGATCGGTGAGATCGCGGCGGCTCACGTGGCCGGTGTGCTGTCGTTGCCTGACGCCTGCCGGCTGGTGTCGGCCCGCGCGAGCCTGATGCAGGCGTTGCCCGAGGGCGGGGCGATGATGGCGATCAAGGCCACCGAAGCGGATGTCCTGCCGTTGTTGACGGCCGGTGTGGGTATCGCGGCGGTCAACGGGCCGGATTCCGTGGTGGTTTCGGGTGTCGAGGCCGAGGTGCTGGCCGTGGC
>NZ_JBFAFR010000055.1:0-30339 GCF_040639675.1 Actinosynnema sp. NPDC023794
GTGATCCGGTCGAACGCCCGGCCGACGACGCTCATGGCATGGCAATCATCGAGGTGGTCGACCTCGTCAAGACCTACGACCGGAAGGTCGCGGTGCGCGAGTGTCCTACGTTCAGGACGCCTGAGGTCAACGCTCAGGACAGCTGGTCGATGATCTGACGCACCTGGTTGGACGGGATCGCGAAGCCGATGCCCACGCTGCCCGCCTCGCCGCCGTCCGACGCGGGCGAGTAGATCGCCGAGTTGATGCCGACCACCTCGCCGGCCGAGTCGACCAGCGGCCCGCCCGAGTTGCCCGGGTTGATCGACGCGTCGGTCTGGATCGCCTGGTAGCTCACCGTCGACGAGCCGCGGCGGCCGGTCGACGTGCCCGGCACGGTGACCTTGCGATCGAGCGCGCTGACGATCCCCGACGTCACGGTGCCCTGGAGGCCCTCGGGCGAACCGATCGCCACGACCTCGTCACCGATCTTCACCTGGTCGGAGTCGCCGAACTTCGCCGGCGTCAGCCCGCTCACCCCCGACGCCTGCACGACCGCCAGGTCGCTCGACGCGTCGGCGCCCACCACGGTGGCGCCCACGGTCCGCCCGTCGCTCAACGTCACCGTCACCTCCCGCGCGCCCGCGACCACGTGGTTGTTGGTCAGGATCCGCCCGTCCGAGGTCAGCACCACCCCGGAGCCGAGGCCCTGCCCCTGCGCCGACACCACGTTCACCTGCACCACGCTCGGCAGCACGCGCGCCGCGACGCCCGAGACGTCCAGAGTGGACGACGCGTTCAACGCGACCTGGCCGCTGCTCACCGGCGCTCCCGCGGCGGACGAGGCGTTCATCGCGCCGACCACCCCGCCCGTGACACCGCCGACCAACGCGGCGACCAGCGCCGCCGAGGTCACGACCGCACCGGTCCGACGCCGCCAGAACGGCGCCCGCTCCTCCAACGACCCGCTCACGGCGGGGAAGTCTTCTGTCGTCATGACCCCAGGGTCGTCCCCGACCCTATGCGCAGCCTGAGCGCCGGGTCAGGACTTGCCAAGAATCCCGCGGACCTCGTCGGCCGTCAGCAACGCCGACCCGAACAGCGGCCCCTGCGCGCCCGTGACGCCCAACTCCACCAGCCGCCGCGCCTCGAACTCCGTGCGCACGCCCGCCGCGTACAGCGGCAGCCCCAACGTCCGCGACCACGTGAGCAGCGCCACGGCCGCGCTCTCCTCGACCCGGTCCGCGCCCTCCGCCAGCCCGTACACCGGCGAACCCTGGAACTTCACCGCGGTCAGCGGTATCCGCCGCAACCGGTCGAACGGCACGTTGCCGCCGCCGACCTGGTCGAGCACCAGCCGCACGCCGTCCCCGGCCAGGTACGTCAGCTCGTCCACCTGGTCCTCGTTGATCAACGCGGGCAGCTGCTCGCCCAGCTCGAACTGCAGCAGCCGCGCCGGCAGCCCGCCGTCGCGCAACGCCCGCCGCACGGTCGCCACCAGCTCCGGCTCCTGGCACTCCCGCGCCGTCAGGTCCATGCTCACCACGGGCGCGGCGTCGCCGAACTCGGCGTGCCACCGGCCCGCGTCGGCGCACGCCTGCGCGATGGCCCACTTGCCCAGCCGGGCCGCCATCCCGGTGCACGTCGACAGCGACACCAGCTGCTGCGGGTCGAGCACGCCCTCCGTCGGGTGGTCCCACCGCAACCGCGCCTCGACGGCCAGCAGCGAGCCGTCGGCCAGCGAGTGCACCGGCTCGTAGTCGACCCGGAACTCGCCCTGCTCCAGCCCGCCCGCGATGGACGCCGCCAACCGCATCCGGGCCCGTTCCCGCTGGTCGCGCTCCTTGTCGTAGAGCGCCCACTGCGCCTTGCCGTCGTCCTTGGCCCACCGCACGGTCAGGTCGACGCACCGCAGCAGCTCGGCCGCGTCCGCACCGCGCGCGGGCCGCACCACGATGCCGACGCTGGCGGTCACGCCGATGCCGTCGTCGTCCACCCACACGGGTTCGGCGAACCGCTCGACGGCCGACTCGGCGAGCGCCACGACCGTGGCCACGTCCACCGGGTCGCGGATCAGCACGGCGAACTCGTCCGGCCCGATCCGGGCCAGCTGCCCGACCCCGTCGAACACCGACCGCAGGTGCCCGGCGACCGCGGTGAGGATCCGGTTGCCGACCTCGTGCCCGTACGCGTCGTTGACCACCCGGAACCCGTCGAGGTCGAACACGACCAGCGCGAGCGTCGCGGGGCCGCGGTAGCCGACCGCGCCCTCCAGCCAGCCGACGAACTGCGACCGGTTCGCCAGGCCGGTCTGCATGTCGTGCAGGCTCTGCCGCACCAGCTGCGACTGCAGCGCGCGGACCTCGTCCAGGCTTTCGATCATGGTGACGTAGAAGGCGGGCGCGCCGTCGTCGTCGCGCAGCAGGGCGAGGGCGACGAGCACGTTGACGAGTTCGCCGTCGGCGCGGACCAGCCGGGTCTCGGCGCGCACGTGCTCGTGCCCCGCGTGTAAGCGCTGGGCGGCGCGGGAGATCACCTCGCGCTCGTCCGGGTGGACCAGGTCGCGGCCGAGCGTGCCGATCAGCTCCTCGGCGGTGTGGTCCACCATGGCGAGCATGGCGTCGTTGCAGTCGAGGATCACGCCGTCGGCGTCGGAGACCGTGATGGCCAACGCGGAGGTCTGGAACACGGCGCGGAACTTCGCTTCACCCGCCCGGACCGCGGATTCGGTCGATCGGGTGGATCTCAGCTCGTGGTGCTGTTCCTGCTCGTCCAGCGTGCGTTGGCACAGCGCGTCGGTGAACCCGGCGGCGAGCGCGCCCAGCGCGGCCATCAGGCGGCCGGGTTCGACATCGGCGGCCAGGTGTTCGCCGACGAACGCGAGCGTCCGCTCCAGCGTCTCGGAGGCCGCCAGGCCGTGCTCGACCAGGCCGCAGCCGACTTCGCGCGCCCTCGTGGTCGACCCGTCGTCGCGGACGGCGGCGTGCAGGGTGGCGGTGAGCCCGGTGAGGAGGTCTTCCAGCCGGTCGTCGGGCGCGTTGGCGGGCACGTCGGGCGGTGCGTCGCACGGCACCGCGGACGGCGCGATGGCGGCGGCCCACTCGCGTGCGAACGCGACCCGGGATTGTCCGGGCTCGTCACCGAGTCTCGCCGCGCCTGCCACCGTCATTGGGCTCTTCGTGCCATTCGTCGCTCCGACATGCGTATTCCCTGACCATTGTCACTCGAATGGGGTAATAAGGACCGCTGGTCCCGGTCAGCTTACTGGCCACCGGTCGACGTTCGGCAAGACGATCGGCACTTCTCTTCAGCGGGGCGTGATCTCGGGTGGTCGGCTTGACCTCTAGTAAACCTGAGGTTTTAGCGTCTGGTTCATGGCTGTGACTGTGTTGGGCTTGGGGGAGATGGGGAGCGCACTCGCTGGGGCGTTCCTGGACGGCGGGCAGCGGACCACGGTGTGGAACCGCTCTCCGGGCAAGGCGGACGAGCTCGTCGCCAGGGGTGCGGTGGGCGCGTCGACGGCGGCGGAGGCCGTGGCCGGCGGGGATCTCGTCGTGGTGAACGTGAAGGGGAACGACGCGGCGCGGTCGATCCTGGCGTCGGCCGGGTCGTTGGCGGGGCGGGTGGTGGTGAACCTGACCGACGGGACTTCCGGTGAGGCGCGTGAGCTGGCTTCCTGGGCCGTGGAACGTGGTGCGGAGTACGTCCACGGGCAGATCATGACCATCGCGCCGGCGATCGGGCATCCGGATTCGGTGCTGTTCTTCGGGGGTGATGAGGGCGCTTATAGGCGATACCGCGAGGTGTTGTCGTTGTTGGGTGGTGGCGGGAAATTCCTCGGGGACGACGCGGGCGCGCCGGCGCTGTTCGGGATGGCGATGAACGGCACGATGTGGGGGACGCTCAACGGGTTCCTGCACGCGGCGGCGTTGTTGTCGAGCCAGGGCGTGGAGGTGAAGCGGTTCGTGGAGGAGGCGGCGGCGTCGTTGACCGGGCTGCTCGGCTACCTGCCGTCGTTGGCGGAGGAGGTGGACCGGGGTGAGTACGCGGTGCCGTTCGGCGCGTTGAAGCACCACCTGCCGGCCGTGGACGACCTGGTGCGGGAGAGCCGGGAGCGGGGGATCGACGCGGAGTTCCCGTCGTACACGCAGCGGCTGCTGCGTGCCGTGGTCGAGGACGGGCACGGTGACGCCAGCTACTCGCGGGTGGTGGAGCGGTTCCGGGCCGGGTCGACCGCGTCCTGAGCGTTGAACTCGGGGGTCCTGAACGTAGGACACGCGGGTCCTGAACGTAGGACACGCGCGGGGTGAACGCAGGACTCTCGCGAGAGTCCTGCGTTCAGGGCCCGGGTGCGGTCAGGAGACGGTGGAGAGGACCGAGGCGATCCGGGTGGCGATGCGGTCGTTGTCGGTCGGGGCGAGGCTGAGCCAGCCGTCCTCGTGGACCATCAGGTAGCGGCCCTGGTGCGTGTCGAACCACGTGATCAGGGCGCCGGCCCGCTCACGGCGGTAGCCGCCGCCCACGGTGACCCCGAACTGGCCGCCCGCGACCCGGCTCGTCGCCAGCTCGCTGACCACGGTCGCGTCCTCGCGGGAGAGCCCGGCCTTCTGCAGGGCCTCCCGCTCGTCCAGCTCGCCGCTGCCCCACGGGTCGTCGCCGTCGTCGTCCGGCTGCTCGTCCTGCAGCGCGACGGCCGCGTTCAAGGTCTCCAGCCGCAGCGACAGCGCGCTGCCCGGCCCCGCGGACCCGTCCGGCAGCACCTCGACGATCGACCTGGCCAACGCGGTCGGCCGGATCTCCAGCACCCCGATCGAGCCGCTGTCGATCACCGCCAACGCGGCCCGGTCGCCGTCGGACACGGCCACCGCCCGCACCGACCGGTCCACGTGGGCGACCGCGTCGACGGCCACCTCGTGGTCGCCGAGCAGCCGGAGCAGCGCCACCAGCCGCGGGTCGGGCTCGCCGTACGCGGCGAGCACCTCCTCCCGCAACCGCTTGCGCTCCTCCTCGGAGTCGCCGTGGCTCGGCACGTCCAGCGGGTAGGGCAGCCGGCCGAGGTCGAGGTGGTGCCACAGCACGTCCAGCTCCCGCGGCGTGAGCACGAACTCGGGCTCGATCACGACTGGTCGCCCTTCTTCTTGGGCTTCGCGCCGCCGATCACCGACGGGGGCAGGTTCTCACCGGGCACCTCGAAGATGTCCTCGCCGCGGATGTACGCCGCGGCCCGGTGCTCCTTGTCCTCGCCGCCCTGACCGCCCGCGCCGGCGCCGCCCATCGGCGCGCCACCGGCCATCGGGGACGCCGCCGCCGCGCCGCCGGGGCCGAAACCGCCGACGGGCATCGGGCCACGCGGGCCCGCGTTGCCGATCGCGCCCGTCGAACCACCCGCGGCCAACGAGCCGCCGCCACCCGCGCCACCGGAACCGGTCGGGCCGAAGCCACCGCCGCCACCGCCGAAGCCGCCGGGGGGCATGCCACCGCCGGGCATCCGCGCACCGGGCGCGCCACCGCCACCGCCGGCGCCACCACCACCGGGCATGCCTTGGACCGGCGGCGTGCCGGGGCTGCCGGCCGGGACGTAGGTCGGCGGCTTCACGCCGGGCGGCAGGGTGCCGCCACCCTGGCGGGGCGGGGTGTTGGGGTTGGCCGGCTGGTACGGCGGCACGTAACCGCTGCCGCCGGGCGGGGTGTAGCCGCTACCGGGCGGCGGGGTGTAGTTGTAGCCGCCACCACCACCGGACGGCGGGGTGTACGGGTTCGCCACCGGCACCTGAGCTGCTGCCGCCGCGGCCGTCGTGCCCTCGGGCCGGTACACCGGCGGCGGGCTCGACGGCACGGACGGAGCCGTCGGCGCCGACGCGCCACTGGCGTACGTGCCGCTGCCGTACGACCCGGGAGCCGTCGGGTAGGACGCCGCGGCGGGCGAGTACCCGCCCGGCTGCGCGGCGGGCGTCGACTGCGCCGGCTGGTACGCCTGCGCCGGCTCCACCGGCCGCAACGCCTGCATCTGCTGCGCCGGCTGCGTCGCCGTGAAGGCCGAAGGGGCCGTGGCGCCGCCCGCGACGCCGACGCTGTCCGCCGCCGCGCCCGCCAACGTGGCGGTCGACGTGGCCCGCATCAGCGCGACCTGCAGCTCCTCGGTGCGGCCGGTGACCGGGTTGAACGGCGCGCTGAACTGCGGCGTGGTCTGGTCGACCGCCTGCGACTCGCGCTCCATCGTGCTCATGACCGTCACGGCGTGCTCGTGCAGCGCCCGCGCGTGCTCGTTGGCCGCCTGCACGTCCGCGGCCGAACTGGCCAAGCCCTGGATGCCGCCCGCGGTGAACACGCCGGTGGCCTGGTCCCAGTTGAACTCGACCGGCTCGGGCATGCTGGCCCGGGCGTTCTCCATGATCTGGCTCTCGTCCTGCACCCGCTTGCCGACCTCGACCGCGGTCTCGGCGGTGTGCGTGACCCAGTCGGCCAGGCCCTTGATCGCGAGTCGCGCCGCGTCCGCCGCGTCGCCCGTCCAGCCGGACTCGCTGACCGCGACCCGCTCGTTGATCAGCCGCGCGGCCTCGGTCAGCTCGGTGCCGAACTGGCCCCACTCCGCGCCGATCTCGCCCGTCTGGCCGGGGTCGTTGTTGTTGTGCACCGCCTCGTACAGCTCGCGGTGCGACCGGGACGCCCAGTTCTGGGTGTCGGTCAGGACCAGGTCGATCTCCCGCTCTTCCCGGGCCGACCGCCTCGCCTCGTCGGCCCGCAGTTCCACGCGCTCCGTCGCCATCGTCGCCAGCCCCCTAGTTCCCGCTCAGC
This sequence comes from Actinosynnema sp. NPDC023794, assembly GCF_040639675.1. Taxonomy (NCBI): domain Bacteria; kingdom Bacillati; phylum Actinomycetota; class Actinomycetes; order Pseudonocardiales; family Pseudonocardiaceae; genus Actinosynnema; species Actinosynnema sp. NPDC023794. Next base: position 6,775 of record NZ_JBFAFR010000055.1, read on the forward strand.
TTGCGCAGCTCGACGCTGCTCTCGTCGTCGACGGCGGTGAAGTTGCGGATCGCGTTCTGCACCGAGTCGTGCGTCTGCTGGAGCACCTCGCGGTAGGCCGTCATCACGGCCACGAACGACCGCGGGTCGCCGTCCGCGCGGGCCTCGAACTTCTGCGCCAGCCGGTCGCCGACGGGGTTGCGGCCGATCGGCGCGGGGCGGGCCAGCCGGCCGGCGCGCTCCAGCCACGAGTCGACCTGGTCCATCTGCTCCAGGAGCATCTTGCGCAGTTCCTCGCCGGTGGCGGGATCGAGTGACACCCGGCCGGAGTTCACGGTCTCCTGGAGGGCCACGACCTGACCGTTGACGGTCGGGACCTCCTGGGGCGGGGCCACTTCATCCCCGTTTTCGGCGATGTACATCGGTATCCCTCGCGAAGGCAGCCTGCTGGACGAAACCGACCATTCACCTGTGCTCCAACGCCCGGCCAACGCGCGCCCAACGCGGCCCGCCGGAGTGCGGTGACGACTGTGGGAAACTCTTCGACTACACGGTGACAACGCCGAAAGGGCTTGCGGATGCGGGTGAACCTGCTTGGCCCCGTAGAGCTGGTTTCCGCAGGTGGGGAAGCCGTTCGGCTGGGCGCGGCCAAGCGGCGGACGGTCCTGGCGGCGCTCGCGCTCGAGCTGAACCGCGTGGTGTCCGGCGACCGGCTGCTCGATCTGGTGTGGGACGGCTCACCACCGCCGCAGGCCAAAGCCGCCCTCCAAGGACATATCGCCCAGCTCCGCAAGGTCATCGCCGGCGGTGTAGCGCTCGTCACCCGTGCGCCCGGGTACGTCCTGACCGGCGAACGCGCGGTCGTCGACGTGTTCCGGTTCGAGGACCTGCTGGTCAGCGCCCGGGAGGCGACGGACGACGACGCCGTGCGGCTGCTGCGGGAGGCGTTGGCGCTGTGGCGCGGCCCGGTGCTGGCCGACGTGCCGGGCGACCAGCTGCGGGAGGCGGTGTCGGCGCGGCTGGAGGAGCTGCGGCTGGTGGCCGTGCAGGAGCTGGCGACCCGGCTGACGCGGCTGGACCGGGCGGCCGAGGCGGTGTCCGGGCTGCGTGACGCGGTGGACGCCAACCCGTTGCGCGAGGCGTTGGTGTCGCGGTTGGTGCTGGCGCTGCACTGGACCGGTCGGCAGGCCGAGGCGCTGGCGCTGTTCCACCGGACGCGGGAGCGGCTGGCCGACGAGCTGGGCGTCGACCCGGGGCCGGAGCTGCGCGAGGCGTACCAGACCGTGCTGGCGGGCGACACCGCGCCGTCGACGCCGGTGGACCGCGCGCCCGCCCAGCTGCCGCGCGAGCACCGGGGGTTCGTCGGGCGCGAGGAGGAGCTGTCGGACCTCGGCGCGGCCCTGAGCGGGCAGGACTCGGCGATCGGACTGCTGGTCGGTCCGGCCGGCGTCGGCAAGACGGCGTTGGCGTTGCGCTGGGCGCACGGGGTGGCGGGCGACTTCCCGGACGGGCAGCTGTTCGTGAACCTGCGCGGGTTCGACGAGACCGAGCCGCTCGACCCGCGCACGGCGCTGGTCGGGTTCCTGCGGGCGTTGGGGCTGACCGACTCGCAGATCGCGGTCGACCTGGAGGACCAAGCCGCGCAGTACCGGTCGTTGCTGGCCGGGCGGCGGGTGCTGGTGTTCCTGGACAACGCCCGGTCGGCCGAGCAGGTCCGACCGCTGCTGCCCGGCTCGGCGCGGTGCCTGGTGCTGGTGACGAGCAGGCACCGGCTGGACGACCTCGTGGTGACGGAGGGCGCGTCGTCGCTGCCCGTGTCGACCCTGCCGGAGTCGAGCGCCGAGGACCTGCTGACCGCCGTGCTGGGGCGTCAGCGGATCGAGCAGGAGCCGGACGCGGTGGCGGAGCTGGTGGAGCTGTGCGACCGGCTGCCGCTGGCGTTGCGGATCGCGGGCGCCCGGTTGGCGTCCCGGCCGCGGTGGACGATCCAGTCGCTGGTGGACGAGCTGCGCGACGAGCAGGGACGGCTGTCGGCGTTGTCGCTGCCGGAGGCGGGGCGCGGGGTGCACGCGGCGCTGGCGGTGAGCTACCGGGAGCTGCCGGAGGGCGCGGCGCGGCTGTTCCGGCGGCTGGGCCTGCACCCCGGGACGGACCTGGACAGCTACACGGCGGCGGCGTTGCTGGACATCAACGTGGTCAGCGCGCGGACGCACCTGCGGACGCTGGCGTACGCGAACCTGCTGCACGAGTCGACGCCCGACCGCTACTCGCGGCACGACCTGGTGCGGCTGTTCACCCACCACCTGGCGGCCACGGAGTCCGAAGTGGACAACCAGGTGGCGACGAACCGGCTGCTGGACTACTACCTGCACGTCGCGGACCGGGCGCGGGCGCACCTGTCCGACCACGTGCGGCCGTTCGGACCGGCGGAGCACCGGCCGGCGTCGTTCCCGGAGCTGTCGTCGCACGCGGCGGCGCTGGACTGGTTCACGCTGGAGGAGGCGAACCTCGGGCTCGCGCTGGACATCGCGGTGAACGGCGGGCAGCGGGAGCGGACGTGGCAGCTCGCGCTGTGCCTGGACGCGTTCCACTTCCGGCGCGGCAACCGGCTGGACCGCTTGGCGTTGTGCCGGATCGGGTTGGCGGCGACGCGGTCGTTGGGCGATCGGCACGCCGAGGCGACGTTCCTGCTGCGGTTGGGTTCGACGTTGGCCGACCTGGAGCGGATCGACGAGGCGATCGAGGCGTGCACGCGGGCGGCGGCGCTCGCGGACGGCGACCGCCACCTGGAGCTGGCGGCGTTGGCGAACCTCGGGTACTGCCTCATGGCCGACGACCAGCTGGACCGGGCGCAGGAGACGATCCTGGTGGCGCTGGAGGTCGCGCGGGAGGTCGGCGACAACCGGTCGCAGGCGAGCATCCAGAACAACCTGGCCAACGTGCTGCTGCGCAAGCACCAGCCGGAGGAGGCGTTGCGGCACGCGAGGGAGGCGCTGGGCCTGTTCCCCTCGGCGCCGTCCAAGGCGCACACGGCGACGCTGCACACCGTGGGCGCCGCGTCCCAGCAGCTGGGCCGTGCCGACGTGGCTTTGGAGTCCTACCGGGCGGGGCTGGCGCTGGCGGCCCGCCTGGGCGACCGCTACCAGGAGGCGTTGTGCCACCGCGCGATCGGGGACGTGCTGGAGCAGTCGGAGGGCCCGGCCGCCGCCCGGCCGCACTGGCTGGCCGCCCTGCACCTGTACCGCGACCTGCGCCTGGCCGACGCCGACGACCTGGCCCGCAAGCTGGACCTGGCCACCTGCTGACCGCCCCGCCACACCAACGGGGGAATCCGCCCTTCTACGTACTCGGTCCGACGACCGCGCCCCTACATTGGTCCACGACGTCGAGGGGGCGGCGATGGTGAACGACGAACCCACCTTCCGGAACTCGGTGGACCGGTCCACCGTCGGCACGGCGGTGCAGGCCGGTGTGGTGCACGGCGGCGTCCACGTGGACAAGCGCGGCTTCCGCTGGTGGCACGCGGCGGTCGCGGTGGCGGCGGTCGGGCTGGTGCTCGGCGGCGCGGCCTTCTACGGGTACTGGTCGCGCGAGCCCGACCTCAACGCCACCGCCGCCTACCAGCCGGACGTCGACCTGCCCGCCGCCGTGCTCGGGGAGGACCTGGGGCCGCAGGACTTCCCGAACGACAAGAGCTGCCGGTCGGTCGTCCAGTGGGCGGTCGAGCGGGGCGGCACCTACGCGAGCGGCACGGTGGTCCGGCTCAACCTGCACAACCAGGGCGGCACGGCCGTGGTGAACCGCATCGTCGTGCGGGTCACCGAGCGGCTGGCCCCGCCGACCGGCACGGCGTTCGCCTGCGACACCTCCGGCTCGCCCGACCGCGTCGTGGTGGACCTGGACGAGGACAGCCCGATCGTGCGCCACCAGACGCGGGACGGCAGCGTCGGCGCCCCTTACGCGTCGGACACGGTGCAGGAGCTGCCGCACGACGCCACCAAGACCATCGACATCACCCCGATCACCACGAAGTGCCTGTGCCGCTGGCGGATCGACGTCGAGTACACCAGCCGCGGCAAGCCGCGCACCGAGACCGTGACCGGTCCGGACGGCGACTTCGGCACCGCCGCCACGACGGGGGTCGCGCACTCGTACTCGTCGATCGGCACGGGGTGGTCGGGCCGCTAGCCCGACCCGCCGGTCAGCACCCGGCGCGGAACCCCGGCGGACCGGGCTCGGCGCACCACGCGAAGGTCTCGTCCAAGTCGTAGGCGCGTTGCGCCGCCTCGGTCACGAACGCCTGTCCGTCGCCGTCCCGGTCGAGGACCTTGGTGCGCGGCACGCCGTCCGCGGTGTAGTCGACCTCGACCTGCCACTGGTGGACGTTGTCCAGCGCGACGACCGTGCCCACCACGATCCAGACCTGGCCGTGGTCCGCGGTCACGGTCTGCGGCAGGGCGTCGCCGTCCTGGAGCAGTGCGTGCACCTCGGCCTCGTGCGCGTGGACCACGAAGTCGTCCCGCCACCCGCCGCTGTCCAGGGGTTGCTTGCACTGGTAGAGGTAACGCGGCTGGTCGCCGATCCAGCGGACGTCCAGGCGGCGGACCCGCAGCGCGGTGACGGTGACGGTCTTGAACGACCTGGGTATCACGGTGATCCGGAGGTTGGTCCGGTGCGCGTCGACGCCGCCGGCCGCACGTGCGGCGCGGTAGGGCGGCGCGCAGTCACCGGCGCCCGCGCGTGAGTCCATCGGAGGTCCGCCGACCTCGGGCAGCCCGTCCGGCCGGGTCCTGATCACCTGCGCCCACGACCCGGGGACGCGCCCGGCGTAGAAGTCGGCGGGCTCGTCCGGCGCGGGGTCGATCCGGGGGTCCGGCGGGGCCGACGTCGAGGCCGACGTCGGTGGCGCGGACGGCACGGCCCCGGTCGCGGGCGGGTCGGCGGTGAGGCGGTAGCCGAACCACGCGGCGGCCCCGAGCACGAGCACCGACACCACCGCGACCGCCACCCGCCGTGCCCACGTCATCGACCGAACGTAGCGGCCGGTCCGGTGCGGCGGTCCGCAGTTCTGCCTACACGGACGGGTGGTGCGCGGTCAGCCGGTCGCCTCGGCGGCGGCACGGCCGGCCACGCGGCCGGAGAACAGGCACCCGCCCAGGAACGTGCCCTCCAGCGCGCGGTAGCCGTGGACGCCGCCCCCGCCGAAGCCCGACGCCTCACCGGCCGCGTAGACGCCGTCGAGAGGGGCGCCGTCGGCCTTCAGCACCCGGGCCGACAGGTCGGTGTGCAAGCCGCCCAGGGTCTTGCGGGTGAGGACGGACAGGCGCACGGCGATCAGCGGCCCGGCCTTCGGGTCCAGCAGCGGGTGCGGCTCGACCACCCGGATCAGCTTGTCCGTGATGAACTTCCGCGCCTCGCGCATGGCGTTGATCTGCATGTCCTTGCCCAGCCCCGAGATCACCTGCCGGTCGCGCTGCACGATGGTCCGCCGCAGCGCGTCCGCGTCGATCAACGACGTGCCGGTCAGCTTGTTCATGCCGGCCGCCAGCTCCTCCGGCGTGCGGCCGAAGATGAACTCGTCCGACCGCTTCGCGAACTCCTCCACCGGCGCGACCGCGCCCGGCATCGCCCGCTTCAGCACCGCGCGGACGTCCTTGCCGGTCAGGTCGGGGTTCTGCTCCGACCCGGACAGCGCGAACTCCTTGCCGATGATCTTGGAGTTGAGCACGAACCACGAGTAGCCGTGCCCGGTCTTGACGATGTGCTCCAACGCGCCGAGCGCGTCGAACCCCGGGAACAGCGGGATCGGCAGCCGCGAGCCGGTGGCGTCCAGCCACAGCGACGACGGGCCGGGCAGGATGCGGATGCCGTGCCTGCTCCAGACCGGGGCGTAGTTGGCGATCCCCTCGGGGTAGTGCCACATCCGGTCCTCGTTGATGATCTCGCCGCCGGAGTCCTGCACGACCTTGAGCATCTCGCCGTCCACGTGGTCGGGCACGCCCGACAGCATGTGCTCCGGCGGCGTGCCCAGGCGGGCCGGCCAGTTGCGGCGCACCATCTCGTGGTTGGCGCCGATGCCGCCGGACGTCACGATCACGGCCTGCGCGCGCAGGTCGAACTCGCCGGACACCGTCCGCGAGCTCGGCTCGCCCCGACCGGCCGTGCTGGCCTCCAGCACCTCGCCGCGCACGCCGTCCACCGCGCCGCCGGACGTGGTCAGCCCGGTCACGCGGTGCCGGAACCGCAGCTGGACGAGCCCGCGCGCCACGCCCTCGCGCACCCGCCGCTCGAACGGCGCCACGATGCCCGGCCCGGTGCCCCACGTCACGTGGAAGCGCGGCACCGAGTTGCCGTGCCCGTCGGCCAGGTACCCGCCGCGCTCCGCCCACTGCACGAGCGGGAACCAGCGCACGCCCATCGCGTGCAGCCACGCCCGCTTCTCACCCGCCGCGAAGTTCACGTACGCCTCGGCCCACCGACGCGGCCAGTGGTCGGCGTCCCGGTCGAACGCGGCCGAGCCGAGCCAGTCCTGCAGCGCGAGCTCCGCGGAGTCCTTGACCTTCAAGCGCCGCTGCTCCGGGCTGTCCACCAGGAACAACCCGCCGAACGACCAGAACGCCTGACCTCCGAACGAGGCCTCCGGCTCCTGGTCGAGCAGGATGACCTTGCGTCCGGCGTCGGCCAGTTCGGCGGTGGCGACCAGCCCCGCGAGGCCGGCGCCGACGACGATGACATCCGCGTCATGTGCCATCGGGCGAGTCTAGATCGAACTGTGGCGGCGGACGAGAGTTGAACAAAATTCACTTTTGGAGGGGTCGGGTGTCGTACGCAGGGGACGTCGGCGAGGTCAGCGCGGTGTGGCGGCCGGTTCCGGAGGTGCCGACCATCGACCGGCCGCTGACCCAGGCCAGGCTGGTCGGCACCGGCGACGTCACGCGCAAGCAGTTCGGATTGTTCGAGTGGCGGATGAAGCCGCACGCCGGCGGTCCTGCCGCGCACTTCCACAAGACGTTCTCGGAGTCGTTCTACGTGATCTCGGGAACGGTCCGGTTGTTCAACGGCGAGACGTGGGTGAACGCGGTCGCGGGCGATTTCCTCTACGTGCCCGAGGGTGGCGTGCACGCTTTCCGCAACGACGCCGACGAGCCCGCGTCCATGTTGATCCTCTTCGCGCCCGCGCCGCCGCGGGAGGAGTACTTCCGGGAACTGGCCGAGATCGGGGAATCGGGGCGGCAGCTGAGCGGGGAGGAGTGGACCGAACTGTTCGCCCGGCACGACCAGTACATGGTCTGAGCTGCGATTACGTCCGAGGTAGGTCGCGAAGCAGGTCGAAGTAGAAGGCCGTCGGCCGTCCGGTGGGGGAACCGTTCGGCCGACGGCGGTCGGGCGTGCGTGGGCGCACCTGCAACGTCTCGGGGAGAGGTGCCGCGCGGGCCTGGGGGAGGTGCCTCGCGGGCCTGACGTCCGGTGCGGCGTCCACGTGCCGACCAGCAGTAGAACGGGCGGTGACCTGCGGGTGTTCCCCGGATGGCCCGGGGGTGTCGGGCGTCACGGAGAGTGTCGGCGAGGCCGTGCGGGGTGCGGGTGTGAGGACCTGTGCGGGTGCTGTCGGCCGGCTGTGCGGGCGCTGTCGACCGGTCCCGCGAAAGGCGCCGGGCAGGGGGCGGAAACGGGTGTCAGGCGTCACCGCGGAGCTCGGTCATGCGCGCCTCCGCGCCCGCGAGCTTGTCCCGTGCGGTCTCCGCGCGGCGCTTCGCCTTCGCCAGCCGGTTCACCGCCTCCTGCTCCGCCTGCTGCGCCCGGCGCAGTTCGGCGCGCAGCGTGGCGGTGTGCTCCTCGCGCTCGGTCAGGGTCTGCTCGGCCTCCGTGACGGCCGCGTCCGCCTTCCGCACGTCCGCCCGAGCCGTGCCGATGTCCTCACGCGCCCGTTCGAGCTGCCGTTCCCGCCGTTGCTCGCGGCGCGGCGCCAGGTCGTCGCGCACCGGGGTCGCGGTCTCGCTCAACGGGCCGAAGCCGGACTGCTCGACCGGCTTGACCAGCCGACCCGCCCGGATCCGCGCGCCGAGCACGGCGTCGGCCAGCGCGGCGGTCAACGTGGTCCGCACCTGCTGCACGGCGTCCGGCCCGAGCGGCTGACCGGCGTCGACCGCGAACAGCTCCACCCGCCGCACGAGCGCGCTCAGCACGGCCCGCCGCCGCGCGCTCAGCTGCCGCAGCGCGCCCCCGCGCAACTCCTCCTGCGCGGCACGCAGCTCGTCACCCAGGGCGAGCGCCTCGGCCAGGTCGTCCGCGCCCTCGCGGGCCAGCAGGTTCAGCGCCCACGCCGACGAGGTCGGCTTGCGCAGGGCCGAGACCTGCTTGGCCAACGCCTTGTCGCCGCGGTCGGCGGCCAGCCGGGCGCGGGCGTCCCTGGCCGCGACGAACTCCGCCGGCGGCAGGGCGTAGAGCTCGTCGGCTATCCGGTCGATCGGCGCGGTGTCCACGATGTCGACCAGTGTGCTCGCCATCGCGTCGATGTGCGATTTGTTACGGATTTCCCGTGCTCGCGGGCGGTTCACCGTTGACAGTGTTTGACATTCCGGCCGGTCGGCTCTTGACTGGAGGTGTCGCGACCGTTCCGGTGTTGTGCGGCACTTCTCGCGTGTTCACGCAATAGACCGTTCAGTCCAATGTGGACTTTCCTATTGGGCTGTTCGTCCGATTGTTACCCGAGGGCCGGGGAGATGTGCTTGCGCCAATCTTTCCCCACGAAGGGTTTGCGCCGTGATCAACTCAGGAAGCCGGTGGAGACACCGCACCAGTGCGGCCCTGCTGGCCGCCGTGCTGGGCACCACTGGGTTCGGCTTCGCCGCCGGGTCGGCGGTCGCGCAGGAGGCGCCGTCCGCGCCCGCGCCCGCCGACAAGCAGCTCGACAAGCAGGACCGGGAGCGCATCGCCGAGGCCGAGCAGGCCGGTCAGGCGAACGTCACGCTCCTGGTCGCCGCCGAAGAGGGCAAGCTGGACTCCGCCGCCAACGACCTCAAGGCCCTCGGCGGCGTGGTCGAGTCCACCGAGCGCGACGTCGACTACCTCAAGGTCTCGGTGCCGCGTGACTCCGCCGAGAAGGCAGCCAAGCTCGCGTCCGTGAACTCGGTGGACGTCGACGGCCTGGTCGTCCTGGACAACCCGCGCCCGGACGGCGCGACGACCCCGCTGCCGCAGCCGGCGCCGGGCAAGTCGACGCCCAAGAAGAACCCGTACATGCCGACGCAGGACACCAAGGCGGCTCAGTTCACCGACGAGCACCCCAAGTGGGACGGCCGCGGCACGACGATCGCCATCATGGACTCCGGCATCGACCTGGACCACCCGGCGCTGGCGACCACCTCGACCGGTGAGCGCAAGATCGTCGACTGGTACAACGCCAACGCCACCAACTCCGGTGACGGCACCTGGCTGCAAGTCTCCGGTCGCTACAACGGCGCGTTCACCTGGGGCGGCGCGTCCTACAAGGCGCCGGCGTCCGGTGGCCCGTTCAGCTTCGGCCTGTTCCGCGAGACCGCGGGCGACCTGGCGGCGGCCAACAGCGAGACCGGCGGCGACATCAACCGCGACGGCGACCGCGTGGACTCCTTCGGCGTGCTGCAGGACATCACGACCAAGGAAGTCCGGGTCGACACCGACGGCGACGGTGACTTCACCGACCAGACCGCGATGATCGACTACAAGTACAAGAAGGACGTCGGCCACTTCGGCACGGACAACCCGGCCACGCCGGTGCTGGACACCGTGGCGTTCGTGGTGCAGACCGACAAGTCGAACTACGACGCGGCCGGCACGGCGTGGGTCAACCTCGGCATCTCCGCCGCCGCGCACGGCTCGCACGTCGCGGGCATCACCGCGGCGAACAAGATGTTCGGCGGCAAGATGGTCGGCGCCGCGCCCGGCGCGAAGCTGATGGCCGTCAAGGTCTGCCTGTCCACCCCGTCGTGCACCAACAGCGGCCTGATCGACGGCCTGCTGTACGCGGCGCGCAACGGCGCGGACGTCGTCAACATCTCCATCGGCGGCCTGCCGGCGCTCAACGACGGCAACAACGCGCGTGCGGAGCTCTACAACCGCACCATCGCCGAGTACAACGTGCAGGTGTTCATCTCCGCGGGCAACAGCGGCGCGGGCGCGAACACCGTCGGCGACCCGTCGGTGTCCACGGACGCGATGAGCGTCGGCTCCTACATCACCGCCGACACCTGGCTGTCCAACTACGGCTCGGTGACCAAGCAGAAGGAAGGCCTGCACGGCTTCTCGTCGCGCGGTCCGCGTGAGGACGGCGGCTTCAAGCCGAACATCGTCGCGCCCGGCTCGGCGATCTCCACCACGCCGCAGTGGCAGGCGCCCGGCCCGGTGGCCGGCACCTACGAGCTGCCCGCCGGCTACGCCATGTTCAACGGCACGTCGATGGCCGCGCCCCAGGCGACCGGCGCCGCCGCGCTGCTGATCAGCGCGTACAAGGCCGAGCACAACGGCGAGCGCCCGCCGGTCGCGGCGCTGCGCAACGCGATCCAGTCCGGCGCCAAGTGGGTCTCCACCCTCCAGGCGTACGAGCAGGGCGCCGGCCTGTTCGACACCAAGCGCGCGTGGACGCAGCTCAACGCGCACCCGGAGACGCAGGCGGTCGCCACCTCGGTGACCGTGAACACCGCGCTGTCGGGCCTGCTGGCCACCCCGAACACGGGTGTCGGCATCCACGACCGCGAGGGCGTCGTCGTGGGCAAGGAGTACACCCGCACGTACACCCTGACCCGCACCACGGGTCCGAACCGCAACCAGCAGTTCCTGGTGAACTGGCAGGGCAACGACGGCACGTTCTCGTCGAAGTCGCTGGTCAGCCTGCCGCTGAACACGCCGGTGACGTTCGACGTCAAGGTCAAGCCGACCAAGGCCGGCGCGCACTCGGCCGTGCTCCGGCTCGACAACCCGGGCACCCGCGGCATCGACGTGTTCACCCTGAACACCGTGTTCGCGGCGGACGAGTTCACCGCGGCGGACAAGTACGCGGTGACCAAGACCGGCACGATCGGGCGCAACCAGTCGAAGAGCTTCTTCGTGAAGGTGCCCACGGGCACCAGCGCGCTGAAGATCGACATGGCGGCCGGCGGCGCCGAGGCGGGCAAGGGCCAGGTCCGGTTCCTGCGCTACGACCCGTACGGCGTGCCGTTCGACACCACGTCGTCGACCAACTGCTACAACCCCGACGCGGGCGCCGGCTGTGCCGGTGGCTCGCCGACCAGCCGCACGGTCAGCAACCCGCTGCCGGGCGTGTGGGAGATCGTGGTCGAGGCCCGGCGCACCTCCGACGCCGACGCCGCGCCGTACTCGGTGACCGCGTCGGTGCTGGGCACGACGATCAGCCCGAACCCGGACACCATCGAGTCGGCCGTCATCGGCACGCCGATCAGCCGTGAGTACACGGTGACGAACTCGCTGGCCGCGTTCAACGGCAGGCTCGTCGGCGGTCCGATGTCCAGCGCCCGGATCGACCGGCCGACCATCGCGAACGCGGCGGTCCAGCACTACGACCTGACCGTGGTGCCGGGTTCGACGTCGCTGCGCGCGACGATCGGCAAGACGAGCGACGTGTCGGCCGACCTCGACCTGTACGTCTACAACTGCACGTCCGGCACCTGCGTGCTGGCCGGTCAGGCGGCGGACGGCGACTCCGAGGAGTCGGTGACGATCAACAACCCGGCCGCCGGCGCGTGGCGGGTCGAGGTCGACGGCTTCGAGGTGCCCGCGGGCACCACGGAGTACGACTACATCGACCTGTTCGCCGCCGCGGGCCTCGGCTCCGTCGTGGCGACCGACACCAACGCCGACCGCACCGCCGGTGAGACCTGGACGGTCCCCGCCACGGTGACCGCCGGTGGCCAGGCCGGTGCCGGCCGGGTGCTGCGCGGTGAGCTGACCGTGCAGACCTCGGAAGGCGCGATCGTCGGCCGCGGCGCGGTGATCCTGCGGAACGTGGCCTGACGCCACCCGCGAAAAGACCTCAGGGCCATTCCCGCTCGGCGCGGGGGTGGCCCTGAGCTTTTCCCGCCTCCGGTGAGCTTTTCCCGCGTCCGGTGGCGGTCTCCGCCTCGGGTCAGGGCGTGGGGTCGATGTTGGAGAGCGGCTCGTCCACGTCGACCCGGCTGACGCCCACGACGGACGTGACCTCCTCGGCCAGCTCGACCGGGACGGTGAGGCGGACGTAGCCGATGGTGGCGTCGGTGGTCTCCACGGTCCCGCCGAGCCGGTCCACGGCGGCGGCCACCTCGTCGGCCTTGCCGGGTTCGGTGGAGACGGTCAGCCCGACGGTCCGCGCGCCGTCGCGCCTGGCCCGCTCCAACGCGGTCTTGGCCTGTGGGCTGAGCTTGGGCGACGGCACGGGCGGCGACGATACGCCGGCCGTGCCGGTGGTCGGGTGTTCCGCGCCGAACGAGCCGGTGTCCGCGGGTTGCTGCGCGCAGCCCGCCACCACCAGCCCGGCCAGCACGAGCCCGGCCGTCACGACGAGTCTTCGCATGCGTCCTCCTGCGGCGGATCCTGCCACCAGGACGGATCGGGAGGTCGGTGCGGTTGCACGGGAGGGCCGGCGCGGTTGTGCGGGAGGGTCAGCGCGGTTGCGCGGGAGGCGCGGGTTGCTCCGGGCCGCTGAACGCCTGCACGCGCTCCTCGCCGTCCGCGCTCTCGCCGAACACCCGGTTGTCCGACGAGCCGTTGGCCGTCGGCACGGGCGAGGTGGCCGTGGCGCGGGGCAGTTCGCGCACCCTGACCTGCGGCAGCGCACCGGGGTGCCGGGCACGCAGCCAGCCGACCAGGTGCTCGCGCGCCACGCACCGCAGGTCCCACAGCCGCCCGGCGTCCGACGCGCTCACCAGCGCGCGGACCCGCACGAACGACCCGACCGCGTCGGTCACCTGCAGCACGCACACCCGGCCGTCCCACAGGTCGCTGGTCTCCAGCGCCTGCCGCAGCTCCTGCCGCAGCTCCTCCACCGGCACGGTCCAGTCGAGGTCCAGCTCCACCGTGCCGAGCAGCGCCGACTGGGTCCGCGTCCAGTTCTCGAACGGCGTCTTGAGGAAGTAGGCGGTCGGCAGGATCAGGCGCCGGTCGTCCCACAGGTGCACGACCACGTAGGTGAGGGTGATGTCCTCGACGCGGCCCCACTGGTTCTCCACGACCACCACGTCGTCCAGCCGCAACGCGTCGCTGAACGCGATCTGCACGCCCGCGAACACGTTGCCCAGCAACGACTGCGCCGCCAGCGCGGCGATGGCGCCGATGACACCGGCGGAGGCCAGCAGGCTCGTGCCGGCCGCGCGGGCGGCGGGGAACGTCATCAGCACGGTCGCCGCCGCCAGCACGCCCACCACGACCACGGTGACGCGGCGGACCAGCGTGATCTGCGTGTGCACGCGGCGGGCGTGCCGGTTGTCCGACACGTCGACCCGGATGCGCGCCAGCGTCGCGTCCTCGATCACCACCAGCAGGGCGGCGAGGAGCCACGCGCCGGCGAGGATCAGCGCTATCCCGGTCGCGTGCAGGGCGACCGGCCGCCAGTCGCCGCGCGCCACCACGCCGAGGGAGAACTGGACCGCCACCAGCACCGCCACCGCCAGCGCGGGCCGGTGGGCGTGCCGCGCCAGCCCGGCGAACAGGGCGGAGCGGCGGCCGATCCGGCTGACCACGCGGTGGACGAGGGTGACGGCGAGCAGTGCGACCAGCAGCGAGCCGGCGAACGTGAGCACGGCGACGAGCACGGACGGGCACCTCCTCGTGCTTGGGGTTCCAGCGACGTTGAGTGCTTGGGTTCCAGCGACGTTGGGTACTCGGGGTTCCCAGCGTCGTCGAGTGTTGTGGTTCCAGCGACGTTCTCGGGTGCGTACCCGTTGCTGGAGCAGTTCAGCCATCTGGGCGAAATGTGGGATGTTCGCCACTCGCCGGCGCTCGCCGCCGGCTCAGCCCGTCGGCAGCAGGTGGGCGACCTGGCCCACGAACGCGACCAGCCGGTCCGGCGTGAACCGCTCCGGGTCGGTGATCACCAGCCGGCCCGCCATCTCGGCCAGCGCGAGCATGGTGTGACCGAGCAGCTCGGCGTCCAACCCGGTGTTGCCCAACGCCTTCAACCCCAGCTCGGCCAGTGCGTTGACCTGCGCCAACACCTGCGCCCGCACCACCGCGACCTGCTGCCGGAACTCGACCGGCGTGCCCTCGGGCGGCAGCAGCACGAGCCGCCACCGCTCCGGTGACGCCACGACCGCGTTGACGAACGCGCGCACGGTGTCGGTGTAGACGTCCTCCGGCGAACGCTCGCCGAAGTCCGTGGTCGGCATCGCGCCGAGCACCTGCGCGGTGGCCCGTTCGGCCTCGCGGTCCAGCAGGGCGGCGATCACCTCGGCCCGGTTCGCGTACAGCTCGTAGACCACCGGCTTGGTGACGCCCGACCGCCGGGCCACGGCCTCCATGGTCAACGCGTCGAAACCGCCGCAGGCGATGAGGTCGAGCGCGCCGTCCAGCAACTGGTCGCGCCGCTGCCCCGGTGGCAGCCGGGGTGCGTACTTGCGGCGCGTTGTGCTCACCGACCCATATTGCTACGGTGGCGTAGCTTTCACAAAGCTACGCAGGCGTAGTAAGCGCTCGGAGGCAACGGTGATCGTGGAGTCCGGAGACGTGCGGCTCGCCGTGTTCGAGCACGGTGACCGGTCCGCGCCGACCGTCGTCCTGGTGCACGGCTACCCGGACACGCACCGGGCGTGGGACGACCTCGTGCCGCTGCTGGCCGAGGAGTTCCACGTGGTCACGTACGACGTGCGCGGCGCGGGCGCGTCGTCCGCACCGCGCGGCCTGGCCGCCTACCGGCTGCCGGAGCTGGCGCGGGACCTGCTCGCGGTGATCGCGGCGGTCAGCCCGGACGCGCCGGTGCACGTCGTCGGGCACGACTGGGGTTCGATCCAGGCGTGGGAGGCGGTGACCACGCCCGGCGCGCCGATCGCCTCGTACACCTCGATCTCCGGGCCGTGCCTGGACCACGTCGGCCACTGGATGCGCCGCCGGCCGACCACCCGGCACCTCAAGCAGCTGCTGCACTCGTGGTACATCCTGGTGTTCCACCTGCCGTTCATCGCGCCTTTGTTGTGGCGGCACGTGATCGGCCCGCGGTGGCACGCGGTCGCGCACCGCCTGGAGGGCGTCTCGCCGCACGTGTCGCCGACCATCGTGCGCGACGGCGAGCAGGGCATCGCGTTGTACCGGGCGAACTTCGTGCCGCGGCTGCGCTCGCCCCGCGTGCGGCGGACCGAGGTGCCGGTGCAGGTGGTGCAGCCGTTGCGGGACAAGTACGTCACCGCCGGCGTGAGCGAGGACGTGGAGCGGTGGGCGTCGGACGTGCGGCGGCGTGTGATCGACGCCGGGCACTGGGTGCAGATCACCCACGCCGACGCGGTGGCGCGCCTGGTGACCGAGCACATCACGGCTCACAGTCGCCCTGTTTGAGCTGCGGGAGCACGTCCCGGGCCTGCTGCCGGCCGAGGTTCCAGGAGCGCCAGTCGTCGCTCTCCACGTAGTGGAACTGCAGGGCGCAGGCGCGCAGGTCGGCCGGGAGTTCGGCGAGGGCGGGCACCACGTCGGGGGAGAGCCGGGCGAGGTACCAGATGTCGATCTTCTGGGTGGCGTGGTAGCGGTCGACGTTGCGCTCGGCGATGAACCGCTCCGGGTTGAGCGCGGCGAGCCCGACCAGCGCGGCGAACCCCGTGCCCAGGACGGCGCGGGCCAGCCACCCGGCTTCGAGCTTGACCCCCGCCGCCAGGACCAGCAGGTAGACGACGCCGAGCCACACCTCGCAGGCGGAGACGAGGACCCGCAGCACGGTGAAGCCGTAGGCCTGCTGGTAGAGCCACATGCGGGCGAGGGCGGAGGCGACGATCACCAGGGTGAGCACGCCGAGCCCGCCGAGCAGGCCGCGCAGCCAGCGGCGGTCGGTCGGTGAGTCGAGTCGGGCGAGGCGTGCGACGACCGCGATCACGCCGAGGGTGAGCACGGTGACGGCGAGCAGCTGCCAGAAGCCGCTGCGGGCGTAGTCGGCGTAGGTGAGGTCGGGGGTGACGAGGACGTGCTCGTCGCCGGCGAAGAGGGTGTCGATCTGGACGGCCACGAACGCGGCGAAGAGCAGCACCAACGCGCCGACCGGGAGGACCCAGTCACGTCGCGCGACCGTGCGGGGCAGGTCGCTCTTCTCGTCCG
Organism: Actinosynnema sp. NPDC023794; assembly: GCF_040639675.1. NCBI lineage: Bacteria > Bacillati > Actinomycetota > Actinomycetes > Pseudonocardiales > Pseudonocardiaceae > Actinosynnema > Actinosynnema sp. NPDC023794. Next base: position 23,014 of record NZ_JBFAFR010000055.1, read on the forward strand.
GTTGGCGTGGTGAGACCAGGAGGTAGGCCGCGCCGACCGTGCCGAGGCCGACGGCCAGGAACAGCACGATCGGTTGGCCGGAGGATTCGTCGGGCGTGACCGAGCCGAGGAGTTCCGCGAACCGGGCGTCGGCGCCGGCGAGGAGCGGGACGAACACCAGCAGGAGGCCGGCGGTCACCAGGACCGGGCGGGCCAGGCGAGGCGTGCTGCCTTCCTTGACGCCCCGTGCGACCCACGGCAGGGCCCTGATCGCGGCGAACGGCACGGCGACCGCGCCGGACACGAGGCCACGCGCGGTCCGCCCCCCGGCGATCGCGAGCGACCCGGCGGTGCAGCCGGCGACGGCGCAGAGCGTGAAGAGCCAGCCGGCGGAGATGAACGCGCCGACGCCGAACAACGCGACGGAGAGGACGGCCCAGGCCGGTTCGACCTCGCGCAGCAGGGCGAAGACGACGACAGCGGTCAGGGACCAGCCGAGGCCGGGTTCGTCGAGGGGCAGCAGGACGGCCGCTCCCAGTCCGGCGGCGGCGCCGGTGAGCAGTACGCGGTTCGGTGTCATGGGTGCCTCCAGGGCGTGGGCATGCGCCATCGCCCGCGGTTTCGGGGCGGGTGTGGGTTGGTGGATCAAGAGAGCAGGAGAGAAGGAGAGTCCTCGCCGGACGGGCAGATCAGCAGGATGACGGCCGGGTGGGTGGTTCTGCGCCGGGTCCGTTGTCGGTCGGGTTTCGCGTCATCCCACCGACCCCCCTACGGGCTACCCACGCGTATCAAGGGGCGGTCATCAGTGGACGACCGGGTGAGGGATGGGTGCGGTGTGTGAGGTGGGGAGGTGGGTGGTGGGTCAGGTTGGGGTGGGAGTGGTGTGCGTTTGAGTCGGTGGGCAGGTGGCGGGGAGGGTGGCGCGGATTCGGCAGCCCGGGCCGTCGACCACGGCGATGGTGCCGCCGTGCAGGTCCACTACCCAGCGCGCGATGTTGAGACCCAAGCCCGTGCCGCCGCCGCCCGCCCGTTCGCCCCGTGTGAAGCGCTCGAAGACCCGTTCACGGTCCTGCGGCGCGATGCCCGGGCCGTCGTCCGCTACTTCCAGCACCAGTTCCGCGCCCACCGCGGCCGATACCCTCACCTCGCCGCCGGCCGGGCCGTGGCGGACGGCGTTGTCCAGCAGGTTGGCGACCACCTGGGCCAGTCGGGCCTCATCGGCGTAGACGGTCGCTGACGGTGGTGAGACGTCCACGGTGAACCGCACCCCTCGAGCGGCCACCGAAGCCTCGGCCACGACCTCCGCCAAGAGCGGCTCCACGGCGAACTGGGCCTTGTCCAGCTTGTGCGCCCCGGCGTCGATCCGGGACAGGTCCAGCAACTCCGTGACCAGTCGGCCGAGTCGCTCGGTCTGCGCCAAGGCCGTCCGCATGGTCGCCGCGTCCGGCTGCGCCACGCCGTCCACGACGTTCTCCAGCACGTTCTGCAGAGCGGTGATGGGTGTCCGCAACTCGTGCGAGACGTTCGCGATCAGCTCCCGCCTTTGCTGGTCCGCCGCACCGAGGTCCGCCGCCATCTGGTTGAACGCCGCGGCCAGCTCGCCGACCTCGTCCCGCGCCGTCGCACGCACCCGCCTGCTGTAGTCGCCGGCCCGCATCGCCCGCACCGCCGCCGTCATCTCCCGCAACGGGCGCGTCATCCCGTGCGCGAGGATCTGCGACGTCACCAGCACGATCGCGATCGTGCCGAACGTGGTGCCCGGCGCGAGCCACTGGATGCGGTACCAGAAGTAGGTGAACCCCGCCGCCATCGCGGACACCAGCAGGATCCCCAGCTTCACCTTGATCGACCGCACCGGGTCCAACGGGCGCGGCAGGAGTTCCAGCGTCGTGTCGAACGCCGAGCGCAAGGTCACCGGGGCACCTCCAACGCGTACCCGATCCCGTGCACGGTCCGGATCAGGTCCGTGCCCAACTTCCGCCGCAGCGCCTTGATGTGGCTGTCGACCGTCCGCGTGCCCGTGCCGTCGGCCCAGCCCCACACCTCGCTCAGCAGCCGTTCCCGCGACTGCACGGCCCGCGGCCGTTCGGCGAGGTGCACCAGGAGTTCGAACTCGGTCGGCGTCAAGTGCGCCTCCGCCCCTCCGCGCACGACCCGCCGCTCGGCCAGGTCGATCTCCAGGTCGGCCACCGTGATCCGGTGCGCCGCCGCCGACGCCGCCCGCTCCACCCGCCGCAACAACGCGTGCACGCGCGCGGCCAGCTCGCGGATCGAGAACGGCTTGGTCAGGTAGTCGTCCGCGCCGACCGCGAGACCGACCAGCAGGTCCGTCTCGTCACCCCGGGCGGTCAGCATGAGCACCGGCACGGGACGCTCGGCCTGGATCCGCCGGCACACCTCCAACCCGTCGAACCCCGGCAGCATCACGTCCAGCACGACCAGGTCGGGCCGCACGTCGCGGGCACGCGAGACGGCCGACGGACCGTCGTGCGCCAGCTCGACCTCGAACCCCTCGGCCCGCAGCCTCGCGGCCACGGACTCGGCGATGGTGAGGTCGTCCTCGACCACCAGAATCCGGCGTGTCATGCGGCCGACTCTATGTGGGAGCCGTGGAGGTGACCGGCGTGAGTTGTGAACGTCCTGTGCAGACCGCCCACAACCCGTCCCGGGGCTGAACGGGCGAATCTGGGAGCGCTCCCAGTCGAGACCTGGTTAGCTGGTGGCGGGCGGGACTTCGACGAGGAGGTCTGGTCGTGCGACGGACGTTGGGCGCCGCGTTGGCGCTCGTCTCGGTGATCTCGGCAGCCCCGGCGGCGGCAGCGGGGCCCGGGTACGTGGAACTCGCGGTGCTGCCCGGCGGCACGAAGGGGTCGGCGGTCGACGTCAACGACTCCGGCGTGGTCGTCGGCCGCTCCACCAACGCGGAGGGCAGGTCGCGGCCGGTGCGCTGGGACGCCGGAGGTCGGCTCACCGAGCTGGCGCCGCCGGCGGGCGCCACTCCCGGGAAGGTCTTCGGGGTCGACGCGGACGGCGCGGCGTACGGCAACACCAGCACGCCGGACCGCAACTCGCAGGCGACCCGGTGGAACCCGGACGGCTTCACGACCGTCTTCGACCTCCCGCCCGGCGACACCTACAGCTTCGCCGCCGCGGTGAACGACAGCGGCACGGTGGTCGGCTACAGCGGCGACTACGCGACCGGCGTCCGCCGTGCCGTCCGGTGGGATCGCGACGGGACCGCCACCGCGCTGCCGGGAGTCGCACCGGCGACCGAGGCGACCGCGATCGACGAGGCGGGCGCCATCGCGGGCACCGCCACCACGGCCGACGACCTCGTCCACTACGTGCGGTGGGACGACGGGGTGCTCACCGTCCTGGGCGTGGTGCCCGACGCCACGTACTCCTCCGTGGCGGACGTGAACGGGCGGTACGTCGTCGGCAGGATCCAGCGCGGCGACCGGACCGGCTTCGGCCTGCGGTGGGACGGCACGGCGCTGAGCGAGGTGCCGACGCCGACCGGCTACCACAGCTTCCTGCACGCGGTCGACGCGGAGGGCGCCGCGTACGGCCAGGTGAAGGGCCGTCCGGTGAAGTGGTCGGCCGACGGCGCCGTGTCGGTCATGGCGTTGCCGGACGGGTACGGGGCGGGCGAGGTGCTGGAGCTCAACGACCGCGGCGTGGCCGCCGGCACGGCGATCAGCCGGTACAACCGGCCGATCCGCTGGTCGTCGTCGGGCGAGGTGACGCTGCTGCCGGTGCCGTCCGGGACCTACGGCTTCGCCCAGGGCATCAACGACCACGGCGTGGTCGTGGGCGAGTACGGTGGCCGGCCGCTGCTCTGGCCCTGACCACCGGCTGTCGGCGGCACGTCCTAGGGTGACCCGGTGGCTGACGCGGTCCTGGAAGCGGTGCTCGAGCGGATCACGTTCGCCAACGAGGAGACCGGCTACACGGTCGCCCGCGTCGACCCGGGCCGCGGTGGCGACCTGGTCACCGTGGTCGGGTCGCTGCTCGGCGCGCAGCCGGGCGAGTCGATCAGGATGCGCGGCCGGTGGGGCTCGCACCCCCAGTACGGCAAGCAGTTCCACGTCGACGACTACACGACCGTGCTGCCGGCCACCATCCAGGGCATCCGCCGCTACCTCGGCTCCGGCCTGATCAAGGGCATCGGGCCGGTGCTGGCCGACCGGATCGTCACCCACTTCGGCGTGGACGCGCTGGACGTCATCGAGCACGAGCCGCAGCGCCTGGTCGAGGTGCCCAAGCTCGGCCCGAAGCGCACGAAGCTGATCGCCGACGCGTGGGAGGAGCAGAAGGCGATCAAGGAGGTCATGGTCTTCCTCCAGGGCGTCGGCGTGTCGACGTCGTTGGCCGTGCGCATCTACAAGCAGTACAACGACAAGGCGATCGAGGTCGTCCGCGAGGAGCCCTACCGGCTGGCCAACGACGTGTGGGGCATCGGGTTCCGCACCGCCGACGTGATCGCGAAGGCCGTCGGCATCCCGCACGACAGCCCGCAGCGGGTGAAGGCCGGGCTGCAGTTCACGCTGTCCGAGGCGACCGGCGACGGCAACTGCTACCTGCCCGAGAACGAGCTCATCGGCGACGCGATCAAGATCCTCCAGGTCGACGCGGCCCTCGTGATCGAGTGCCTGGCCGAGCTGGTGGCGGAGGAGGGCGTGGTCCGCGAGGTCATGCCGGACGGCGAGCCGGGCATCTACCTGGTGGCGTTCCACCGGGCCGAGATCTCGCTGGCGAGCCAGCTGTTGCGGCTGCTCAGGACCGACGAGGAGCGGATGCCGGCGTTCCAGCAGGTCGACTGGGAGCGCGCGTTCGCGTGGCTCGGGGCGTCGCTGGAGGACAAGCAGCGCGACGCCGTCCGGTTGGCGTTGAGCCGGAAGGTGGCCGTGCTGACGGGCGGCCCGGGGTGCGGCAAGAGCTTCACCGTGCGGTCGATCGTGAAGCTGGCCGCGGCCAAGGGGGCGAAGGTGGTGCTGGCCGCGCCGACCGGCCGTGCGGCCAAGCGGTTGACCGAGCTGACCGGGCACGAGGCGCGCACCGTGCACCGGCTGCTGGAGCTCAAGCCCGGCGGTGACGCGGCCTACGACCGCGACCGGCCGCTCGACGCGGACCTCGTGGTCGTGGACGAGGCGTCGATGCTGGACCTGCTGCTGGCGAACAAGCTGGCCAAGGCCGTCGCGCCGGGCGCGCACCTGCTGCTGGTCGGCGACGTCGACCAGCTGCCGTCCGTCGGCGCGGGCGAGGTGCTGCGCGACGTGCTGTCCGCCGAGAGCCCGATCCCGAACGTCCGGCTCACGCACATCTTCCGACAGGCGCAGCAGTCCGGCGTGGTGACCAACGCGCACCGGATCAACAACGGCGACTACCCCGTCGTGCAGGGGATGCCGGACTTCTTCCTGTTCCCGGTGGAGGAGGCCGAGGAGGCGGCGGCGCTGGTGGTCGACGTCGTCGCCAACCGCATCCCGCGCAAGTTCGGGCTCAAACCGCGCACGGACGTGCAGGTGCTCGCGCCGATGCACCGGGGTCCGGCGGGCGCGGGCGGGCTGAACGCGTTGCTGCAGGAGGCTTTGACCCCGTCCAAACAGGACCTGCCGGAACGCCGGTTCGGCGGCCGGGTCTTCCGGGTCGGTGACAAGGTCACCCAGATGCGCAACAACTACGACAAGAACGTCTTCAACGGCACGCTCGGCATCGTCACGGCGATCGACGCGGTGGAGCAGAAGCTGACCGTGCGGACCGACGAGGACGAGGACGTCGACTACGAGTTCGGCGAGCTGGACGAGCTGACCCACGCCTACGCCATGACGATCCACCGCTCGCAGGGCAGCGAGTACCCGTGCGTCGTCATCCCGATCACGACCAGCGCGTGGATGATGTTGCAGCGCAACCTGCTCTACACGGCGGTCACGCGGGCGAAGAAGCTGGTCGTGCTGGTCGGGTCGCGCAAGGCGATCGGGCAGGCGGTCCGCACCGTGGGGGCGGGACGTCGGCACACGGCGCTCGACCACCGGCTGGCGCGGCTCGTCTGAGCCGCCCGGCCCGCGTCGAAGGGCCGTGGTGACGGTTGCGCAGCGCTGGGCGACCGCGCGGGTGGGCACGTGGCCGTTCCCGCGCGGTCGGTGCGGTCGCTAGCGCATCGGGAAGGCGATGTCGCAGACCTCGTCGTCGGGACCGGCCGCGTCGAAGTCCGCGAAGTAGACCTCGCGGGGCGCGTCGTGGACCGCGAAACCGTTCTCCTTGATCCACACGGCGACGGCGTCGTAGGCCGACAGGATCTGCGGGAAGACCACCTGCGCCTTGGTCAGCCGCACGTACGCCTCCCGGTGCGCGGGCTCCACCCTGGCCGCCGACCCGGTCGGCGGCTCGGCCACGGCGATCGGCACGCACGACTCGACCGGTCCGTCGCTGTCCTCGTTCACCTCGCCGTGGTAGATCACGAACGTCGCGCCGGACACGCCGCCGAAGGCGTCGGCCGCCTTGTGCAGCCGTCCCAGCGAGTCGTCGATCCACTGCTCCAACGCCGGTTGCAGCACGTGCCGCTGCTCGGTCAGGACCACCTGGTCGGGTACTTCCCGCTGCTTGACCTCGTACATCTCCAACAGACCCCTTCCTCCGGACAACACGACGCGGAGGTGGGCGGCCAGGCCGCGCCGCACGGCCATGCGGTGCTCGACCTCGGCCCAGTACTCGGCGAGCAGGTCTGCCCGCTCGTCCCCGGGCGCGGAGACGATCCGGGCCACGACCGCGAGCGGCATGTCCAACCTGCGCAGCAACGCCACCAGGCGGGCCGGGACGAGCTGGTCCTCCCGGTAACGCCGGTAGCCGTTGCCCGCCTCGACCACGGCCGGCCGGAGCAGGCCCTGGCGTTCGTACAACCGCAGTGCCTTCACCGACAGCCGTGACCGGCGGGCGAACTCGCCGATCCCCAGTAGCCGTGCCACCGCCACATCCTCCATGGCGACGACCCTGCGGGCTGCCCCAAGGGACGAGTCAACGCCCGCACCCGACTACTGGCGGTAACCCTCCACGGTGCGGGGGTCGCGGGCCTCGGCGGCGTCCGGGTCCATGCCCGCGGCCCGGCGCGCGCGGCGTTGGCGCAGGAGGTCCCAGGTCTGGTCCAAGGCGACTTCGAGGTCACGCAGCCGTCGGGCGTCGCCCTCGCTCAGGCCCTTGCCGATGCGCGATCCCTCCAACCGGTGCTCCTCTTCGACCAGCCGGGTGATTCGCTCGACTAGTGTCCTGCGCCTGAAGTTCGTTAATGAATTGTAGAGTTGTCGGGTGGCTCGTAGGGGTCGGCCGGTGGCCGTGGTGACGTTGACAGACGAG
>NZ_JBFAFR010000056.1:0-29019 GCF_040639675.1 Actinosynnema sp. NPDC023794
CCGCCACCGGCCAGCAATGGCGCGTGGTCGACCACGGCAGCAACGCGATCAGCCTCGTCAACCGGGAATCCGGCCTGGCCCTCGACGTCTGGGAGTACCTGACCACCGACGGCGCCCGCATCGCCCTCTACACCTACAACGCCGGCAGCCTCAACCAGCGCTTCACCCGCCGCAGCGTCTGACCAGGTGGCAGGGCGGCCGGCCCTACCCGGTGCAAGCCGGTCGGGCCCGCGACGCCTTCGGTGGTTCGACTACAGCATTGGAGTTCATCGTGCTATCCCTCAGACAACGCGCCGCGCTGCTGCTCGCCGGCCTGGTATCCGCCGTGCCCGGCGCCGCCGTCGTCGTGACCCCGGTCGCGTCCGCCGCGCCCACCCGCTACGAGGTCGAAGCCGCGCCCGCCACCTGCGACGGGACCATCGCGACCAACCACACCGGCTACTCCGGCAGCGGGTTCTGCGACGGGCGCAACGCGGTCGGCGCGGCAGCCCAGTTCACCGTCGACGCACCGTCGGCGGGTACCGCGACGCTCAGCGTCCGGTTCGCCAACGGCGGCACCGGCGCACGTCCCGCCGACCTGGTGGTCAACGGCCTCACGACCCAGTCGGTGTCGTTCGAGCCCGCGGGCTCGTGGGACACCTGGGTGACGAAAACCCTGTCCGTGCAGGTGAACTCGGGCGGCAACACCGTCCGGCTCAACCCGACGGGAGCCAGTGGTCTGCCCAACGTGGACCACGTCGAGCTGGAGGTCGGCGACGGCTCGCCGCCCGGCCGGCCCGCGGAGTGCACCGGCACCTCTCCGATCAAGTGCCAGTTCAACGTCTCCCCCGGCAACTACACGGTGACCGCGTGGATCGGCGACCGCACGTCGGCGGGCAACACCTCGATGTCGGTGGAAGCCCGGCGGCGCGTCCTGTCGGCGGTCGACACCGCGGCCGGCACGATCACCCAGCACGTCTTCACGATCAACGTGCGCCAGCCCGAGGGGCAGCCGACCGGCCAGGGCGGCACGGGCACCCCGGGGCTGACCATCACCTTCGCCGGCACGGCTCCCAGGCTCTCCGGCCTGACCGTCCAGCCCGCGACCGCCCCGCTGGCCGTGTACCTGGCCGGCGACTCCACCACGTGCGACCAGTTCACCGCCCCGTACACCGGCTGGGGACAGCTCTTGCCCAAACACGTGACCGCCGGCGCGGTCGTCGCCAACTACGGCGATTCCGGCGAGAGCTCCGGCAGCTTCCTGAACAACTCGGCGCTGTTCCCCACGATGAAGCCGCTGATCAAGCGGAACGACCTGGTCCTGATCCAGTTCGGGCACAACGACAAGTCCACGTCGGCGTCCGCCTTCCGGAACAACCTCACCTCGATGATCAACCAGGTGCGGGAGAAGGGCGGCGTCCCGGTGCTCGTCACGCCACCGGTGCGGCGGCAGTTCAGCGGCACCCAGCTCAACTCCACCGCCCTGCACGTCAACGGCCTGGGCGTCAACCTGCCGGCCGAGATGCGCAACCTCGGCTCCTCGCTCACCGTGCCGGTGATCGACCTGACCGCCAAGAGCGAAGCACTCGTGGAGTCGATGGGCCCGACCAACTCCGCCCAGCTCTTCCTGCGCGAGTCGGTGGACGGGGTCAACGACAACACGCACTTCTCCGAGTACGGCGCCGGGAAGATGGCGGAACTGGTCGTCCAGGGAGTCCGCGAACGCAACCTGCCCCTGGTCGGCTACCTGCGCTGACCGGGCAGACCCCCACCGCGGAATCGTGCTCGCAGCTCGCGATCGGACGCCCGGCTACGGCGTTCATCGCGTCACCGCTGATGTCGCAGGGACGATCCGGCCGGGTGCGTTGGACCACCCGGCCGGATTCTCGGCCTGGGCCGTGCCGGGTGCCGGACCGGGGACCGGCGCACCGAGCGCTGCCGAGCGACCCGCACCTCATGTCAGCAAGGAGAACGGACGATGACATCGGTCTCGGCCCCGGTCGGCGCGTCGCCGCCATCGCCGCGGGCAGGCCCCTCCGGTCGCAAACGGGTCGAGCGGAGGGGTTGGCTGTTCGTCGCGCCGTTCCTGGCCGTGTTCGCCCTGGTGTTCCTCGCGCCGATCGCCTACGCCGTGTGGTTGAGCCTGTTCCGCGAACAGGCGTTCTTCGGCGGCACCACGTTCGTCGGGCTGGACAACTACGTCGCCGCGCTGGGCGACGACAAGTTCTGGTCGGCGTTCGGGCGCGTGCTGCTGTTCCTGGTGGTCCAGGTCCCGGTCATGCTGCTGCTCGCGCTGGTCGCGGCGCTGGCCATCGACAGCGCCCGGTTGCACGCCGCCGGGATGTTCCGGGTCGTGATCTTCCTGCCGTACGCCGTGCCCGCCGTGGTGGCGTCCCTGATGTGGGGATTCATCTACGGCGACAACTTCGGCCTGGCCGCCGACCTCAACGACCTGTTCGGTCGGGCGGTCGTCCGACCGCTGTCGGACGACTGGGTCCTCGCCTCGATCGGCAACATCGTGACCTGGGAGTTCGTCGGCTACAACATGCTGATCCTCTACTCGGCGCTCAAGGTGGTGCCGCGCGACCGGTACGAGGCGGCGGCCATCGACGGCGCGGGCGCGTTCCGGACGATCCTGGGCATCAAGCTGCCCGCGATCCGCGGCGCGCTGGTGATCGCCACGATCTTCTCGATCATCGGCAGCTTCCAGCTGTTCAACGAGCCCAACGTCCTGCGGACGCTCGTGCCGAACGTGATCACCACGTCGTTCACGCCCAACATCTACGCCTACCACCTGTCGTTCGGCGGCCAGCAGTACGACTACGCGGCCGCCGTCGCGATCGTCATGGGCGTCATCACCGCCATCATCGCCTACGTCGTGCAACTGCGCGGCGCGCGGAAGGACACGTGACCTCCGTGGCAACCGCAGGTTCGTTCCTCAAGCCCCGCAAGTCGGTCACGCTGACCGTCGTCATGACCGTGTACCTGGTCTACACCCTGCTACCGCTCGCGTGGCTGCTGATCAACGCCACCAAGTCCCAGCAGGCGCTGTTCACCACGCCGGGGCTGGCTTTCGGCGGCACGTTCGCGCTGTTCGACAACATCGTCGAAACCTTCACCTACAACGACGGCATCTTCCTGCGCTGGCTGGGCAACACCCTGCTCTACGTCATCCTGGGAGCGGGTGGCGCGACCGCTCTGGCGACCGCCGCCGGCTACGGCCTGGCCAAGTACCGGTTCCGCGGTCGCACCGCGGTGTTCGCGGTCCTGCTCGGCGCGATCGCGATCCCCGGCACCGTGCTGGCCGTGCCGACGTTCCTGATGTTCAGCAACCTGGGTCTGACCAACACGCCGTGGGCGATCATCATCCCGTCGCTGGTCAGCCCGTTCGGCCTCTACCTGATCTGGGTCTACGCCACCGAGGCGGTGCCGGACGAGCTGCTGGAGGCCGCCCGCATCGACGGCGCGGGCGAGGTCCGGATCTTCCTCACCGTCACGCTCCGGCTGCTGGCGCCCGGCATCGTCACGGTCGCCCTCTTCGCGGTCGTGTCCACCTGGAACAACTACTTCCTGCCGCTGATCATGCTCAGCGAGCCGGACTGGTACCCGCTGACCGTAGGCCTCAACCAGTGGAGCGCGCAGGCCAACGGCGCGGGCGCCCAGCCGGTCTACCACCTGGTGATCACCGGCTCGCTCATCACCATCACTCCGCTCGTCGTGGCGTTCCTGCTGCTCCAACGCTTCTGGCAGTCGGGGCTGGGCGCGGGCAGCGTCAAGCAGTAGGCCCGCCCGCCGAGCCCCACGTCACCGCGCAGTTCCCACGCCCGCCGCGAAAGGACACCACATGTCACCCACCAGGCGTCCCCGGAAAGTCGCCGCCGCCTTGGCCGCCGTGCTCGTCACCGTGCTGTCCGGCTGCACCTCCGGCGGCGACGGCGCGACGCCGAACGGGGCCACCGGCACGCAGGAGGCCGTCGACGCGGCGCTGCGCGAAGGCGGCGAGATCACCTACTGGAGCTGGACCCCGTCGGCCAAGGCGCAGGTCGAGGCGTTCCAGCGGGAGTTCCCCAACATCAAGGTCAACTACGTCAACGCGGGCAGCGGCAACGACCAGTACGTCAAGCTCCAGAACGCGATCAAGGCGGGCTCCGGCGCGCCCGACGTCGCCCAGATCGAGTACCAGACGCTGCCGCAGTTCGCCCTGCCCGGCTCGCTGGTCCCCCTCGACCAGTACGGCTTCGGCGCCTTCGAGAAGGAGTTCACCCCGTCCACCTGGAACGCGGTGAAGGTCGGCGGTGTCCTGTACGGCGTGCCCCAGGACTCCGGGCCGATGGCCCTGTTCTACAACAAGCAGATCTTCGACCAGTACGGCATCGCCGTGCCCAGGACCTGGGACGAGTACGTCGACGCGGCCGAGAAGCTCCACGCGGCGGACCCGACCAAGTACATCACCTCCGACGTCGGTGACGCGGGCTTCGCCACCAGCATGATCTGGCAGGCAGGCGGCCGGCCGTTCACCACCGACGGCAAGTCCGTGAAGATCAACCTCCAGGACGAGGGCACCAAGAAGTGGGTCTCGACCTGGAACCAGCTCGTCGAGGGCGAGCTGATCGCCCCGATGGCCGGCTGGACCGACGCCTGGTACCGGGCGCTGGCCGACGGCACGATCGCCACGCTCCCGTACGGCGCGTGGACGCCGGGCATCCTGCAGTCCTCGGTGCCCGACGGCGCGGGCAAGTGGGCCGTCGCGCCCATGCCCACCTACGACGGCAAGCCGGTCACCGCCGAACACGGCGGCAGCACCCAGGCGGTGCTCAAGCAGAGCGCCAACCCCGCGCTCGCGGCGGCCTTCGTGCGCTGGCTCAACCACGGCAACGGCATCAAGCCGTTCCTGGACAGCGGCGGCTTCCCCGCCACCAAGGCCGACCTGGACGCACCGTCGTTCAAGGACGTGGAGTCGCCGTACTTCGGCGGGCAGAAGATCAACCAGGTGCTCACCGCCGCCGCCGGCGAGGTCGCGCCGGGCTGGAGCTACCTGCCGTACCAGCTCTACGCCAACAGCATCTTCGGCGACACCGTCGGCAAGTCCTACAAGGAGAACACCGACCTCGCGCCGGGCCTCGAAGCGTGGCAGAAGGCGCTGGTCGACTACGGCAACCAGCAGGGTTTCACCGTCACCACCGGGTGACCCTCACAGCAGCACGGCCGGACCGCCGGCGGGCGGGCTTCCCCGCGGCACGTCGTGGGCTCGCGCGGCGTTCCCGTTCGGGCGCTCGCCCGGTGAGATCCGGGACATCCCCACTCCCCCTGGTGCGGGCAGGTGAGCGTGCTGGTCACCGTGGACCCGGCACGGTGACGGGCGGTCAGACGACGTACGGCGTCCGCGTGAGCTCGACCGTCACCGCGTCGCGTCCGCCGTTCGTTCGTGCCGCCAGGCTCAACCGGCGCACCGTGTGGCGGCCCGCAACCGGGCAACGACTGCGCCAAGTCCACGACTCACCCGGCGCCAACCGCAACGACAACCGATCAACCACGATCCAAGATCATGACATGCCGCTCAAGCCACGTGAGCCCGTTGTCCTGGCAGCCGTTTCCGACCTACGGGTGTTGGGCGAGTCGACGCCCCATCTTCTGCGCAGCACGGTGAAGTACGGCACTTGCGGACGTTGGACGACCTCCACCACCAGGCGTGCGGCGCTATAGGCCCAGTTCGACGATGACACCCTGGCACGCGCGCCCCAGGGTGTCATCGGCCGAGGAACGCCGTCACGGTCGGGTCAGTGCGTCGGTGAGCACCGGGACGTAGAAGGCGGTGATACCGGCGATGTTCGGATGTGTGCCGGTGCCGCCGGTTCCTGGATAGCCGTTGACCAGGCCGTTGAACGTGTAAGCCACCCGGTGGCTGTCGATGCGGGTGTCCAGGGTGGTGTCGTTGAAGACGTCCGCGACCCTGATGCCCCACTTGCTGCCGATCTGGAGAGTCACCGAGCGGATCGCGAGTTGTGTGTTCCAGTCGCGGGAGCCGAGCTTGTGGGCGGCGACGTAGACGATCCGCGCGGTCGGCCATTTGGCCCGCATGGTGTGGATGGTGGTCTCGAGCGAGCCTGCGTACGTCGTCTTGTCGAAGGTGGCGGGATCGAAGCCGGCGGCCGTCGTGCCGACCCTGTACCGGTTGTCGTAGACGAGCTCGGCGTCGTTGGTGCCGCCGTTGAACACCACGTAGTCGGGCGACTGCGAGGCGGCCCCCCTCACCTGCGTGGTGATCTGGTTGCCGGCAGGGCCGATCGCGGCGCCGTTCACGGCGTACTTGGTCAGGTTCATGAGTTCGCGCTCGGCCGTGAGGTTCACGAAGCTGCGCGCGTAGGTGTGGCCGTGGACGATGCTGTCGCCGAACGCGTACATCGTCCTGCCCCTCAGCTGCCCGTTCGCCGCGTTCGCCGGCGCGCTGAGGCGGAAGTTGTCGATGGACTGGACACCGGTTCCGTAGTAGTTGCAGGCGACGAGCTTCGCGAGGTTCGTACCGGTGACGCTCGCCGTGCCGGAGGCCATGACCCGCGCGGCGGCCTCCTTGGTGGTGATCGTGTACTGCACTCTCCGCAGCGTGAAGTCGAGGTGCAGGTTCACCGTGTGCCACTTGGCGCGGTCGTAGGCGATCCTGGTCCAGGACGGGTTGAGCGAGTCCGGTGCGGACGCCGAGTCGGACACCGGGCCGGCCAGGCCGTACCGGAGTTCGGCGGCGGTGGCGGCGAGCGAGAACACGAGGTTGCCCTGGCTGTCACGCAGCTCGACACCCGTCTTGTGCCCGCTGCCGGCGACCGCCGTTCTCCAGTCGAAGGCCAGGTCGAGGGTTCGCTCACCGACGATGGCCGCGTCGAACCCCTTGACCGAGGTCGTGTAGTTCCTCATTCCGCTGGTGACGTTCAGGACCCCGTTGGTCACCGCGGCTCCGGTGGGGAAGCCGAAGTTCGCCGGGGAGGTCTGAGCGCCGAACGTCTCGTCGATGAGAACGCCGGCTGCGGCTTCCGCCGTGGGGGCGACGAGGGCGATTGCCGCCGCCACGACGGAGAGGACCGCCGTGGGCCGGAGACGTCGGCGAGCTCGCCGATGGTCGGCATGCATGGAAGTCCTCCTGTCCGCTTCGCCGGCTACTTGCGTTCGAAGATCCAGACCGTGCTGGCGTCGGTGGAGCCGGTGTTCCACCGCACTTGGCCGGCCGACGCCGCGTACAGGTACTCGCTGCCGGTGTTCTGGTTGTTGACGCGGAAGCCTCCGGACGCGACCGGCTCCAGGGTCCAGAGCGCGTCGGCGGCGACGCCGCCGGTGTTCCAGATGACGGTGTTGTTGGCGGCGGCGGCCAGGTTGAACCGTCCGGTGCGGGCGTTGCGGATCGTCCAGGCGCCGGACGTGGTCTGGGCGAGGACCCAGTCCTGGTCGTCGTAGGTGCTGGCGGCGGCCAGGATGACCGCGCCGTTGCCGTCCGAGTCGAGGTAGGTGCCCGTCGCCGAGTTCTTGATCTTGTAGGTGCCGGCCGTCGGCTGGCTCGGGTTCGGGTTGCTGCCGAGGCCGCTCATGATGGCGTTGATCAGGCCCTGTTGGGTCACCGTGCGGGAGCCCCGGTCGATCAGCCCGAACCCGTACTGCCCGTTGTGGCCGTTGTCCCAGTAGACGGTGGCCGCTCCGTACTTCTTGGCGGTCGCGACGACGGCACGCGCGTAGTCCGCTCGGTACCGGCCGTTCGACGAGTCCGACGACGACTTGTCGATCGCGCCGTACTCGCCGACGACCACCGGGTACCCGTTCACGACGAACCTGTCGTGCATCTTCTTCATCTGCGCGTCCAGGTAGTCCTCCTGACCCCAGCTCGACCGCTTGGCCGGGTTGGTCGCCGCCCGTCCCCACTGCGTGATGGTGCCGCTCTCCTCGCCGGCGAAGTCCCACGGGTCGTAGTAGTGGACCGAGATCATGATCCGCCGCTCATTGGCGGGGATGGAGGCTGACCGGTACTGGTCGGTCGGGAGCACGAAACCGTAGTTCCCCGCGGTGTACTCGATGTTGGTGTTCCAGCCGGGGACGAGCAGCCACCGCGAGCCGTTGTTCCCGCCGGCCCTGCGCACGGTGTCGACGAAGATCTGGTTGTAGCTGTTGATGTTCGAGTAGCACGGTTGGGTGGGGCGGCCGAACTGCCCGTCGAAGTTCTCGTTCATGGATTCCAGGATCAGCCGCTGATCGTAGTTCTGGAACCTGGTGGCGATCTGCTGCCAGACCTTCTGGTACTTGTCCTTGATCGTCGCCTGGGAGGACGAGTCGCAGATCAGCCAGGAGTGCGCGATGGTCTTGTAGCCGTCGCCGTGCATGTTGATCAGGACGTACATGCCCCGGTTGTAGGCGTAGTCGACGACCCCCTGGATCCTGTTCAGCCAGGCGGAGTTGATCGTGTAGTTCGGCCCGGGTCCGATGTTGCGCAGGTAGGAGACCGGTATCCGGATCGTCTTGAACCCCGCCGCCTGCACCCGGTCGATGAGAGCTTGCGTGATGGTCGGCTGACCCCACGCCGTCTCACCGGGGTATCCGTCGATGTTGGCTTCGAGCTGGTTGCCCAGGTTCCAGCCGGCGCCCATGTCGGCGACGATCTGTGAAGCGTTCAGCTGCGCCATGGTGTCGGCCGACGCCTGGCTCGTCACGCCGGACACGGATGGGACAGCCGCCAGCACGATGGCCAGCAGAACTACTTTCAACCTTCTTGCCTTTGAAAGCACGGGTACTTCCTCTCTGTGGCACACGATCGCGGCGGCGTGAGTGCGGCGGTACGGGGCCTGACGGCAGAGAAAGCGGTGTTGTACAGATCACGGAAAGCGCTTACCCAGCTTACGATAGAACGGTCTGACGAAGACGGTCAAGCTGCCGTCTGGTTTGTGCGGACCCTCGACCGTCGACATTCCAGGGCACCCTTCGGGCGCCGCCAATTGGGACAATGAGCCGGGTGCATGCGTTGGGGCACACCACGCTTGGGTGTCGGCGAACCCCCGTGTTGTCGCTACTCCGCCGGCGGGCGGCTGCCTGCGCCGGCGCAAGCGCTCCACCGACGGATGAAGGCGTTGTGCTAATCGGTGATGGCACGCAGGTCCCCACGCTTCGATCCGTTTGCGACCGGAAGCTCCTGCCCCGCGGCGATGGCGGCGACGGGCCGACCGGAACCGCGACCGATGTCATCGTCGGTTCTCCTTGCCGGCATGAGGTGTGGGTCGCTCGGCATCGCCCGGTGTGCCGGACCGCCCGAGCAGCCGGCGAACGGCGTCCGCGAGTTCGGCAGCCGCGCCCGGGTCGGCGTCGGCAATGCCCACGCCGTAGCGGAACCGCGCGGTGGCGCCGTGTTCGACGGTCAGTTCCTCGCTGAAGAACGGTGCGGGGTTGAGGCACGCGAACTCTTCGGTGCGGGCGAACCACTGCGGTGGGTGGTTCGGGTTGGCCGTGTCGTCCACCATGAGCACGAGTGACTGCGCGGCCGTCCCGTCCTGGCGGCCCGCGAAAGCCAGCCACTCCATGCGCTTCCCCCGGACCTCGTCGCCGCCGGTTCCTTCCGCGCTCACGAACTGCCCGCCGGTGAACGATCGCGGTCCCCGCCAGAACAGGCCGCCGTAACCGGCGTTCTCCCGCCCCTTGGTGGTCGGCGATCCGATGGCCACGGCCGCCCCGGAGACGTTCGTCATCCGGGTGTCGAACTCCAGCGCCCAAGCCCGCAGGCCGATCAGGCTCGCCCGCAGGGTCCTGCGTTCCGTGAAGAACAGCTCGCCGGCCTGGGTCGTCCAGTCCAGGTCGTGGGTGAACGTCGCGGTTCCGCCGGACCGGTCCAGGGCGACGGTGCGGCGGTGGGCCTGGGTTCCGTTGTTGTCGAGCTGCACGTAGAAGCTCCCGTGGACGTACGTGGGACCGCCCCAGAAGTTCTCCTCACCGACGTGGGGCAGGGACCAGGCGATGCCCTTGTGCCACACGTGGTCGTGTGGGCGGAACAGGCTGACCACGTTGCCGGCGCGGGTGCGCAACGGGTGGATGTAGGGCTTGGGGGACTCCAACTGGACCGTGTCCGGGCAGTACACGTAGCGGAACAGTTCGACGTCGCCGTCGCCGTCGCGGACCGCGACCGAGACGCCGAGGTCGTGCCGGACCCGGAGCTCGTTCATGCCAGTGCCTCCTTGACCCGTTCCCACGGCACGGCGCCGCCGTCCATGCTGAGCGTGAACGGGTCGTCCCCGATCAGTTCGCCGGCGGTGACGCGGGCGTCGCGGAAGGCCGAGGCGTACGTCGCGGCGGCGAACTCCAACGTGCGTCGCGCGTCCTCCAGGGACACACCGGGCTCCTGCCCGGTGTCCCAGGCGTCGAAGATCGCCTCGATCTGGAGTCGGTGACCACTGTCGACGTCCGGCTCGTCACCGGGGGTCCAGAGCGCAGAGAGCTCGTCGTGGCCGGGTGCCGTCGTGAACCGCCAGTGCCCTTCGCGGTAGCCGTACAGGTGTTCGAGCTCCACCGTGGCGTGCTCGAAGTCGAAGCGCAGGCGCGACGTCTCACGAGGGGACAGCAGGGAGTTGACCACCGTGGCGAGGGCGCCGTTGGCGAACCGGACCGCGGCCACCGAGACGTCCTCGGTGTCAGTCGGCCGTGCCCTGCGGTCGGCGAGCGCGCTGATCACGGACCAGGGGCCCAGGACCGACAACATCAAGTCGAACTGGTGGATGCCGTGCCCCATCGTCGGGCCGCCTCCCTCGACCTCCCAGCGCCCCCGCCACGGCACGTCGAAGTACTCGTCGGACCGGTACCACAGGGTCTCGCAGGTGGCGACCAGCGGCCGGCCCAGCGCACCGTCCCGGACGAGCCGGCGGAGGCGCACCGCCGCCGCGCCGTAGCGGTGTTGGAAGACGGTCAGAACCTTGGCGCCGGTCTGCTCCTGCACCTCGGCCAAGTGGTCCATCTCGCGCAGGCTCAACGCCGTCGGCTTCTCCACCAACGCGGCGGCACCGGCCCGCATCACCGCGGCAGCCAGGGCAGCGTGGGTGTGCGGTGGCGTGCAGATGTGCACCAGGTCGAGCTTCCGGCTCTCCAGCAGCGCCTCCGGGTCGTCGAAGACCCGCGGCACGGAGAACCGGCCCCCGAACTCGGCGGCGCGTTCCCGGTCGACGTCGGCGACCGCGACCAGCCGAGCGCGTCCGGGTAGTTCGGAGAGGGCCGCGGCGTGAGCATGGGCTATCCCACCGGTGCCGATGATGGCCACCCGGTACGGCGGCCGTGGGCTGGGCATGGGTCGTCTCTCTCTTCGTTCCCGACGGGACTGCCCAGGGCCGCCGCAACGGTCCCTGAGGAGCGGCTACTTGGCGGCGTCGACTTCGCGCTGGAGTTCCTTGATGAAGGCCTCCGCGGCGGCTTCGGGCGAGGTCTTGTCGAAGTACACCTCCTGGGTGTAGCGCTGCAGCATCGGCTCGATGCCGCTGCCGCCGTTGGGGGTCACGACCGGAGCCTCGCCCGGTGTCACCGCGTTCATGTACTCGACCGCCGCCTTGTCGTTTCCCGTGAGGCCGGCCTCGACGTGCGCGCGGATCGCCTTGTTCGCGGGGATTCCGCGCTCCGTCTTGAGGATGTCGGCGGCCTCCTGCTCGTTGAGCATGAAGTCGACGAAGGCTGCGGCCTCGGCCGGGTGTTCGCTCTGGCTCGAGACCGCCCAGTACATCGACGGCTTGAAGAAGTCCGCGTCGGCGCCCTCGACGTGAGGCTGCTGGAGCAGCCGCAGATCGGCGCCTGCCGCCTTCTGCAGCGCGGTGATCTGGGTGTTGTAGATCGTTCCGATGGCCGCCTTGCCGGTGGCGAAGCTGCCCGCGGTGAAACCGGCGGTCTGGTCCTCGACCATCGTCGAGGCGCTGACGCCGGCCTCGGTCGAGATCAGTTCCAGGCCGTACTCCCACATCTTCACGAGCGACTGCGGCTTGAGCGAGACGTTGCCGTCCTCGTCGAAGAGGTTGCCGCCGTCCTGACGGGCCCAGTACTTGAGGCTGCCGGCGTCGAAGCCGGGTGCGCCGCCGACACCGCGGATCTCGCCGCCGCTCTTGGTCGTCAGCTCTTTCGCGATCCGGGCGTAGTCGTCCCACGTCCACGTCTTGTCGTCGGGGAGTTCCACGCCGTACTTCTTGAACAGGTCGGCGTTCACGACGACGGCCAGCACGCCGACGCCGATCGGAAGGGCGTACTGCGTTCCCCCGACCTGCCCGGTGGCCAGGGCCTCGTCGTCGAACTGGGAGGTGTCGACGATCTTCTTGACCTTGCCGAGGTCGTACAGCGCTCCGCGATCGGCGTACGACGCGAGGTAGAGCTCGTCCATCTGGACGACGTCCGCCGAGTCCCTGGCCGCAGTCGTCGTTGCGAGCGCGTCCCAGTAGCCCGCCCAGTCCTTGTACTGCCCTTCGACCTTGATGTTGGGGTGCTTCTGCTGGAACGCGGCGATGGCCTCGTTGGTGAGCTTGGCGCGGGTGTCCGCTCCCCACCAGGTGACACGGATGGTGACGGGCTTGTCGCTGAGCTCGGGGTCGGAGCCTGCGCTGCCACCTCCCGAGCAGGCGGTCAGCACGAGTGCGAGCGCGGCGACCGCTCCGACCATGACGCGTCCGATGGGGTTGATCATCATGTGGTTCTCCTTGTCCGACGTCGGTGTCAGAACAGTCACTTGCCGCCGGTGGTCGCGATTCCCCGTAGCAGGAACCGCTGCCCGGCGAGGAAGACGAGGAAGACGGGAATGATCGACACCACGCTCATGGCGAACACCGAGCCCCAGTCGGTTTCGGTCTGCTGGTCCACGAAGGCGCGCAGCGCAAGGGGGGTGGTGTACATGTCCGGGTCGGTGAGGTAGATGAGCTGGGAGTAGAAGTCGTTCCAGGTCCAGATGAAGGTGAAGATCGCGGTCGTCGCCAGCGCCGGGACCATCAGCGGCAGGATGATGTCGAGGAAGATCCGCGCGTGCCCGGCGCCGTCGATCCGGGCGGCCTCGTCGAGCTCGCGCGGGATGCCGCGGATGAACTGCACCATGAGGAAGATGAAGAAGGCGTCGGTCGCCAGGAACTTGGGCACGATCAGGGGCAGGAACGTGTTGACCCAGTCGAGTTCGGAGAACAGGACGTACTGCGGCACGATGATCACGTGGATCGGCAGCATGATCGTGATGAGCATGACGGCGAACCACACCCGCTTCGCGCGGAACTCGAGCCGGGCGAACGCGTACGCGGCCATGGAGCAGGCGACGAGGTTCCCGAGGATCGCGCCGATCACGACGATCACCGAGTTGATCATGTAGTGACCGAACGGTTCGGCGTAGGCGTTCCACCCGTTGACGTAGTTCTCGACCCGCAAGTCCGTCAGGACGAGCCCCGGGGTGCGGAAGATCTCGCTCTTGGGGCGCAGGGAGCTGACCACCATCCACAGGACGGGGTACAGCATCGTCAGCGCGCAGAGGGCCAGCAGGAAGTGCTTGAGGAGGGTGCGCGCCCGACGCTTGGCCCGGCGCACCGCGTGGATGCGGTCGACGGGCAGCGAGCGGGGCGCGGTCACGGCGCGATCAGTCATCGTAGAACACCCAGTACTTCGAGGCCCAGAAGTTGATCGCGGTGAAGACCGCGACGACGAGCAGCAGGAGCCACGCGAGCGCGGACGCGTAACCCATGTCGAAGTGGCCGAACCCGCGCTGGTACAGGTACAGCGAGTAGAAGAGGGTGGAGTCGGCCGGCCCGCCGGTGCCGCCGGAGACCACGAACGCCTGGGTGAACGTCTGGAAGGCGTGGATGACCTGCAGCACCAGGTTGAAGAAGATGATGGGCGTCAGCAGCGGGAGGGTGATGCTGAGGAATTGCCGCCGGCGGTTCGCGCCGTCGACGGCGGCGGCCTCGTAGAGCGCGGTCGGGATCTGCCGCAGCCCGGCGAGGAAGATCACCATGGGCGAGCCGAAGGTCCAGACGTTCAGGACGACGAGGGTCGACAGCGCCGTTCCCGGCTCGGAGATCCAGCCCTGCCCCTGGATGCCGATGAGCGCCAGCGCGTCGTTGACCAGGCCGTCGGTCCCGAAGACCGTGCGCCACAGCACGGCGATCGCGACGCTGCCGCCGATCAGTGACGGCAGGTAGAACACCGAGCGGTAGAAGCCGAGACCGCGCACTCCCTTGTCCAGCAGCAGGGCGAGTCCCAGGGCGAGCGCGAGCTGCAACGGGATGGAAACCAGGACGTAGGTGAACGTCACCCCGAGCGACTTGTGCAGGCGCTCGTCGTGGAGCATGCGCGTCCAGTTGTCGAGTCCGTTGAGTTCCGGCGGCTGCAACAGGTTGTAGTCGGTGAAGCTGAGGTAGAGCGAGGCCAGCATCGGGCCGACCGTGATCCCGAACAGCCCGACGAACCAGGGCAGCAGGAAGAGGAACGCCGCCTTGTTCTGCTGCCGCGCACCCCGCTGGGACCCGCGCAGCCGGCGTAGTTCGTTGATGGAGCTCACGGCAGTGCTCCCTTGAGTGGCGGCATCGACACACGGTGCGTGACGTGGGCCCGTCCCGGGGCTCGCGCGGCCCGAAAAGTGATCGTTCACTTTGTAGGTTGCGAGGACAATAGTGAACGATCACTTTTTGCGTCAAGGGTGTGTACTCTCGGGCGTCACGGGGACGTGGGCGAAGGGGCGGGGTGGAGTGGATGGCTGGCGCTGACACGGCGCGACGACGGCCGACGATCACAGATGTGGCGCGACTCGCCGGTGTGTCACCCCAGACGGTGTCGCGGTTCCTGCGGTTCGAGGGCGGGCTGAAGCCCGCGACCGTGGAACGCGTGGAGAACGCGATCCGCGAGCTGGACTACCGCCCCAACCTGGTGGCCCGGTCCATGCGCACGCGGAAGACCGGCCGGCTGACGATCCTCATGCCCGCCATGGCGTTCAACCCGGCACGCATGCTGGCCGGCGCCGGCGCGACGGCGGATGCCGCGGGGTACTTCGTGGACGTCGTGAGCGCCGGGGGCGGCGTGCGGGCGAGGAGCGAACGCCTGCTGGAACTCGCCGACTCGGGGCAGTTCGAGGGCATCCTGTCCCTCGCACCCGTGCTCCCGTCGGTGCAGAACCAGCTGCACCACAGGACGACCGTGGTGATCTCGGCCGACTTCGACGACGAGATGCGCGGCATCGGGGACCTGGCCGACGCCACACCCGTGGTGCGCGTGATCGAGCACTTGGCGTCGCTCGGCCACTCACGCTTCCTGCACGTGGCCGGTGACGCCCAGTTCGCCTCCGCGAGGGCGCGCAAGCAGAGCTACCTGGAGACGGTCGAACGCCTCGGGCTCGAGTCCGTCGGTGTCTTCGACGGTGACTGGTCCGGTGAGTCCGGCATCCAGGCGATCCGGTCGCTCCCGGATCGGGCCCGACCGACCGCGGTGATCGCGGCCAACGACGTCGTCGCCGCCGGCGTCGTCCGGGGCGTCCGGGAACGCGGCTGGGACGTGCCGGGCGACATCAGCGTGACCGGGTGGGACAACAACGACATGGGGCAGTTCATGACCCCGTCCCTGACCACGGTCGACGTGGACCTCGAACGGCTCGGCGCCAAGGCCATGGCCAAGCTGATCGCGGGTCTGCGCGGCACCGAGCCCGAGGCCGACGAGGAATCCCTGTTCCGGATCATTTGGCGGGAGTCGACGGCCGAACCGCCCGCGACCGCCGTCCCCGGCCGCAGGCGGACACCACGTGCGGGTGCGGCACGGCGGGTTGACCCGCGTTCGACGACCTGATCGACAGTCTCCCCGCACGTGCCGACCCGTCCTACCGGTTGGAAGCACGGGTGCGGCTCCGCCGGGCCGGAACGACCTGGCAGAGCCGCACCGCCCTCAGACCGTCAGGTGGCGGTTCCGGGACCGCTGACGATCCGCACGTCGTCGACGTGCACCGACCCGCGCTCGGCCGCGTTCGCGTACCACGCGATCTTCCCGATCCCCGGCATCGAGGTGCGGAACGCGGCATCGGTCAGCACCCGCCGACCGTCGACGTCCAGGGTGAACCGCTGGTTCACCGTGTCGACGCCGAGCGTGATCCGATACCACTGGCCGGGGGTGTACGTGCCGATCACCCGGCTCGTCCCTCCCTCGTACGCGTGGATCTGACCGCGGGCCAACGCGACGCTGACGGCCTGGGTGCCGCCGGCGTTGTACACGTAGGGCAGCCCGAACCAGCCCGCTTGCGTGTCGTTGCGCATCACCTGCGCCTCGATCGTGACCACGCCCTGCAACGGGGTGCCGAAGACCCGGGCGAGGTTGGTCCCGTCGGTGCCGCCGCCGTCGGTCGTGCGGTTGAGCCGGACGCTCTTGTCGGCGGCGGAAGGCGTGTCCACCACGCGGACCTCGTTCCCGGTCGAGACGACCCGCCACCCGTTCGCCCCGTCGGCGAGCACGCCGGTCGCCATGCCGTCGAACGAGTCCGCGAACGAGATGCCGGGCACCGTTCCGCCGCGCTCGAACGCGCCGATGTCCGGTCGGCCCCCGGACGGCACGGGCGTCCCGGCGAAGTCGCGGCCGCCGCTGCCGGTGACGGTGGCCCCGGCGTCGACGAACACCGACCCGGCCTGGAGCGCGAAGTTCGCCGCCGTGTCGAGCCTCGGCCCGTTCTCGTCGCCGTAGGGTCCTGTGACGGCGGGGTTCACGAACCTCGGGTCGCCCACCACGCGCGTGGAGTCGGACGCGGGCCGGGTCGTGAGGTTCGACGAGTACCCGTTGTTGCTGTAGGTGAGGCTCGGTTGTTGCAGGAAGACGGCGTTGGACCGTCCCGACGCGAACAGGTTGTTGGTCAGCGTGGCCCGGCCGGAGTTGTTGCCGCTGACCATGTTCGGCGCGTCGGTGCTGTAGAAGACGTTGTGGTAGACGGAGGCCACCGTGCCGGACTCCTGCCACATGTGGAGGTTCCACCGCTTGCTGCCGGTCACGACGTTGTAGCGGATCACCGCGCTGCCGAACTTGGCCGCGGAGTTGCACCCGCAGAGCAGGATGCCGTCACCGTTGTCGTGCAGGTAGTTGTACTGGAACAGCTGGTTGGTGGTGCCCACGTCGGGATCCATGCCGTTCGCGTCGGCACTGCCCTGTGCGTGTCGGGTGCCCATGACCTCGTTGTGCTGGACGGTGACGCGGTCGGCGTAGTAGGTCTCGACGCCGGACACACCGACCCGGTCGATTACGTTGCGTTCGACGAGCCCGTCCCGCACGTTGGTGAGGTAGACGCCGTTGCCGCCGAAGGCGGTGTTCGCCTGCGTGATGTAGTTGCCGCGGATCGTGACGTTCGTGTGCGGCCGGAAGAGGGTGTCGTCGGCCGTCCGGCGCGTGCCCCAGCCCGTGCGGACGGCTCCCGGCGCGTCACCGGTGTACTGCTTCACGGTGACACCCGCGAACGACGTGTTCCTGATCGTGGAGTTCTGCACGGTGATGCCGGTGAGCACGGTCGGGTTGCCGGGCGCGGCGACGTTGGGCACGGTGGTGGTGAAGACGATGCCGCCGGTGTTCTTGGACCGGTCCCAGCCGGTCTTCCAGGTGACACCCGGCGAGTTGTCCGCGGGGTCGCCGCCGATCCACTTGACCTCGCCCGTCACGTCGTGCACGTCGACCGAGTCGACCACGAAGTGGCGCAGCGTCCGGCCGTTGTCGCCGTGCACCCCGATGCCGCGGAAGTCGCCGAGGTTCGCGCCGGGCGTCCCCGTCGCGGGCTTCGCGTTCGACACGTCGAGGTTGCGGATCTCCCAGTACTCCTGGTTGAACAGCCGCACCACCTCGTTGACGGCGCCCTGACCGACGAGCTTCGGCTTGGCGCCGTCCCCGTAGCGGTCGATGGCGATCGGGGCGCCGTCGGTGCCGGAACCCTTCGGCCACAGCTGCCCGACCCAGCTGTCACCCGCCCGGAAGCGGACGGTGTCGCCGGGCTGGAAGCTCGTCGAGTTCACCTTGCCCAGCGTGCGCCAGGGCGCGTCGCTGCTGGTCCCGGCGTTGGTGTCGTTCCCGGTCGCGCTGACGTAGTACGTGGAGTTGGCGGCGTTGGCCGGTCCCGCTGGGACGAGTGCGATCGAGAGGAACACGACGGCCAACGCGACTAACGCGGTGGCGAGCGTTCTCGACGCGGTTCGACGGTGGGCGATCACTGATGCCTCTTCTCCTCGTGGTGGTTGTGTTCCCCTCGGGCGGCAACGGGGCGTGACGGCTCAGGGCGCGGGCGGGCTCGTCCAGGGCAGGGATGCACCGGCGGGTGCGCGGGAACAGGGCAGGAGACGGACCGGGGACAGAGCGGCGGCGACAGGGCGGCCCTGGTCGCCAGGCTCGCCGCGCGTCGTCGGCGCTGTTGAGCAACCGCTGGAGCAGGGAGTGCTCACGCTCGCCCCTCAGGCTGACTGGGAAAACGTATTCCGCGAAGTGTGCATGTGGTCGGCTGAGTGCGTCAAGGTTCCGAGCACGTGAACGCGTTGGCGTCGGTGCGCCCGTCGTGGTCAGCCGGCGCGGACCGCCGTGCTGTCGCGTACGACGACCTGCCCGCGCATGGTCAGGTGCTCGACCTCCGGGTGGGCCGCGAGCGCGAGGCGGACCGCCTCGGCTCCCGCCTGCGCCAGCGGCAGCGACACGGTCGTCAGCCGGGGTGTCACGTCGGTCGCGAGCTCGATGTCGTCGAAGCCGGTCACCGAGACGTCAGCCGGAACCGCCACGCCGGCGGCCCGGAGGGCGGACATCGCGCCGATGGCGATGGTGTCGTTGGCGGCGAGCACCGCGTCGGTCCGTGCCACTCCCCTGGCGAGCAGTCGCCGCGTCGCGTCGAAGCCCCCTTGGCGGCTCACCGCGCAGTGCGAGATCCTGATGTGGCGCTCGTCGACGCCGCCGTCGCGGAGCCCGGCCACGAAACCCGCGGTGCGGGCGGCGACGTTCCCGCGCCCGCGCACACCCGCGAGGATCGTGACGTGCCGGTGCCCCGACCCGGCGACGTGGGCGGCGAGTTCCTCGGCGGAGCCGTGGTTGTCGAAGCTGATGGAGCTGAACGGCATGTCGGTGTCGCCGACGATCACCACCCGGCCGCCTTCGCGTTCGTAGCCGAGCAGCTCGCCGAGCAGACGCCCGTCCAGGGCGTTCGCCTCGATGCGGCTGGAGGTCAGGATGAGCGCCCGAGGCCGGAGCGCGCGCTGCAACCGGACGTTCTCGAGCTGGCGCTCGACGGTGCCGTGGGTCGACGAGACGGTGACGAACGCGCCGGTGTCACGCGCCTGCCGTTCCATCGCCGCGACGGTGATCCCGATCGACGGTGTGGTGAGGTCGTCGGCGACGACCGCGATCGAGTCGTTCGCGCGGCGCATCGACCGGGCCGAGGCGTCCGCGGTGTAGCGCAGCTCGGCCGCGGCGGCGAGGACCCGCCGCTGGTACTCCGGCGCGACGGTCCGGGAGCTGCCGCCCAGGACTCGTGACGCGGTCGAGACCGACACGCCGGCGGCCGCCGCCACCTCGCGCAGGGTGACGGTCGGTCTGGCTGGATGGGGCACAGTGCCGTTCCCTCCCGTACCGCGAAACGCGCCGCCGTCGACGCTATCGGAAGGTGTCCACGGCGGACCGCCTGCCCGGCGTGGCCGTGGCGATCGTGGGCAGGCGACGCCGGGCAGCACCGCCTGACATGGGAAATCGCATTCCGCTGTACGAGGGCGGCTCACCCTGGAGTGACTTCCGTAGTCGCACCGACTCCAAGGCGCTGTGCGGCTCGGGGCACAATTCGGGCATGGAAGACGGGTCGGCGGTGCCTCCGCGGCAGCACGGTGCTGCCGCGTCGGCGGAACGCCAGGCGACCCTGCACGATGTGGCGCGGACGGCGGGCGTCTCACAGGCAACGGCGTCGCGCGTGCTCAACGGCAGCATCCGGAACGTCCGCCAGGAGAACGTCGCCCGGGTGCTCGCCGCCGCCGCCGAGCTGGACTACACGCCGCACCTGTCCGCGCAGGCGATCGCGCGGGGAGCGACGAACACCGCCGCGTTGGTCGTCAGCGGCGTCGACGACCCGTACTTCTCCGCCGTCGCGGGTGGGGTGACGCAGGCGGCGGAGGCCGCCGGGCTCATCGTGACCATGGCGGTCGCCGACCGTTCCCCGGAACGGGAACTCCAGATCGTCAGGACGCTGCGCGGGATGCGGCCCCGCGTCATCATCCTGGCCAGCAGCCGCATCGAGGGCACCGACACCCGCGCCGCCCTGGTCGAAGAGCTCGACGCCTACCGGAGGGCGGGCGGGAGCGTCGTCCTGATCAGCCAGTACGACCTGCCGTTCTGCACCGTGAGCATCGACAACTACGGAGGTGCGCGGCAGCTCGCCCGCGCGCTGGTCGGGCTGGGCTACCGGCGGTTCGCGGTCGTCCGCGCGCAGGTCGCGCTCCGGACGTCCCGCGACCGGAGCGAAGGCTTCGTGGACGGCCTCCGCGAGTTCGGCATCGGCGTCGAGGAGCGGTTCGTGGTCGAAGCCGAGTTCAGCCGCCGAGGCGGTCATGCCGCCGGTCGCGAACTCGCCCGGCAGGGCCTGGGCGACACGGAAGTCGTCGTGGCGGTCAACGACGTCATGGCGATCGGTGCGATGACCGCCTTCCGCGACGCCGGGCTGGTCCCAGGCCGGGACATCGCCGTCGCCGGCTTCGGCGACATCGGCCCGGCGGTGGACGTCGTCCCGGCGCTGACCTCCGTGACCGTGCCACTGCGGGAGGTAGGCCGGCGTGCGATGGAGATCGCGCTGACCGACGACGACGTCTCGCGGGTCGTACCGGTCTCCACGAACGTCGTCCTGCGGGACAGCACACCCCGTCGACGACCGTGCGAGTAGTGCCGAGGCCGAGGTGTCCTCGGATCGATCACCGTCGCGAGAACGACGCGCAACCGCTGGGCGGGCATAACCGGATCGGGTAGCTCCACCCCGGTCGACTGGCCGGCGACGGCGCGGTTGGACTCAGGATGCGCTGCATCTCCGAACCCGTCCTCAACGGCGAGGATCAACGTGTCGACTGCACACCCACTGCGATCATCACCGGCGGGACCGGCGGCATGGGACTGGCAACGGCAAGGCTCATGGGTCATGACCACCGAATCGTGTTGGCCGACCTCGACCGGACTCGCCTCGATGACGCGGCGCGCGAGCTGGCCATGGCCGGGGTCGAAGCACTCGGCGTGGTTTGCGACATCACCGACAAGGCATCCGTCGAGCAACTGTTCCAGCGCGCGGAGTCCGAAGGTAGCCATGTTCGCGCAGTGGTCCACGCCGCTGGAATCAGTCCGCACATGGGTACGGCTGAACGCATTGCCCGCATAAACGCAACCGGCACCGTCAACATTGCCGGCCGAAAGCTGAAACCCGGACTGGCTTACGCGATCAGCAAGAACTTCGTCCACTGGTACAGCCGTTACCTTGCGGCCGAGTTCGAGGAGCGGGGAGCGCTGGTCGTTTCCATCTCGCGTCGGTCAAGGTGGAACTGCTTACTCGATGGCTGAACCGGGGCGTGGGGGCCGGGTGCCGCGCTGCCACGGGCTGCGCGCGGGTCGACGAAGTGGACCGCCACCCCGTCTCGATCCGCGGATGTGTGGGTTGGGCCGACTCCTTGCCGCGGGCTCAGGTCAACAACCACCCCGCGACCGGCGAACGCGGGCGCGTTCCTGACGTGCCGTCCGGCACCAGCTTTCAATTCGGCGGAGCAGCCGTCTCCTGCTGACGATGGCGCTGCTGCTGACGGTGGTGCCGCGGGTCCGCAGCAGGGCGTGACCGGTGCTCGCGTGCCCGGCCCGGGGAACCGCCTGGGCCGGGCACCGTCGTGTCCGGCCCGCCACCACCCTGATCTTGAAGGCCTCGACGCGGGTCCTACGCGGGCTCCGACGTGGTCGGTGACCGATGACGGATCGGCGTCACGCCTGCTCTGACGACTTCTTCCAGTAGGCGAGGTTGCGGCAGGTGGCGACGGTGTCGGGGTGGTCAGGGCCCAGGTGCGCATGGGCCTGCTCCTGGAGCATGTGCCAGTGGGTGATGACGGCGTTGACCTGACACCTCCACGATCGAGGTGTTGCAACGACCGATTGAACCCACCGAATGCACCGCGGCGGCGGTGGCTCGAAGTGGCAAACACCGTCTCCACGATTCGAGGGGATCGACCCTTCGTCCACGGCCCGACCGGTGCCACCCACCGCCATCGGATCAGCGTCCCCGGATTTCGGGGAGACGAGGTGGCCGCCGGACTGGTCGTGACCGCCGGCGCGGCTGCGGTTCGCGCGCCGGCACGGTCACGACCTCCCGCCGATTCGCCCGCCGCAGCCGACGAAACGCATCGCGGGGCACCGAGAACCGGCTCTCCCCCGGTCACGGCCTCAGGTCGTGACGCCGCTGAGTTCGTTCGGCTTCTGGGCCAGCGACGCGGTTGCCGTGACCGTGCCGGCGGCGAGGTCGATCCGGTGCACCTGCTGCTTGTTCGGGTCCGACACGTACACGGTGCCGCCCCTGGCGAAGATCGCGGGCCTCGGCTGCTGCCACTCCAGGGGTTCTTGCCAGGTGTCCGTGACGGGGATGGTGCGGGTGACCTCGGCCTTGACCGGGTCGATGACGTGGATCTCGCCGTCGGTGCCGAGCACCAGCGCTTCACCCTGCGGGCCGCGCGCCAGCGAGCGGAAGGTGTAGCTGGCTCCGATGTCGACGAGCTTCAGGGCGCCGGTGGTGGTGTCGATCAGCGAGATCCCCGTGGGGCGTTCGAGCTCGGCGTCGGCGTCCTGCTTGTAGTCGCCGAGGACGATCGCGGAGTGGTCGCTGCCCGCCTGGTTGCCGATGCGACCGTACTCCGTGGGGCTCTGCACCTTGGTGATCGCGCCGTTGCGGTAGATCAGCACCCCGTTCTGGCAGCCGATGACCACGACCTCGTCCTTCGCGGCTGCCTCGCCGTGGACGCCTGGGCAGTCCTCGTTGCGGGCGATCTCCTTGCGGTCCTCGTCGAGGACCGCGATCCCGACGCGCTTGTCCTTGTTGCCGAGCGTGACGACAAGTTCGCCGTTGGCCAGCTCGATCGCGACGCCGTGGTGCGGTTCGGCGGTCTTGTAGGTCTCGACCGTGCGCTCCGCGCTGCCCAGCGTGGCCGGATCGAGGACCCGGACCTCGCCGGTCGCGTCGGTGAACAGCACGGTGCGCCCGGCGTGCCGGACGACGTGGCCCGGTTCGGCGCCGGGGAACTCGATGTCGGTCAGCTCGCCGCGGGCGGCGTCGAGCACCCGGAACCCGCTCGACGTCGACACCATCAGGTGCTTGTCGTCGCCCGCGGGGTTGAGCCGGTTGAAGCCCGCCAGCTTGACGTCGGCCTTGACCTCGAGAGTCTTGCCGTCCAGCACGTAGATTCCGCCGTCATAGGTGACGGCGACCGGCTCGACCACGGAGCCTGCGCCCGACGCGGGTTGCGGCGCCTTCTCGGCACCGCAACCGGCAAGGACCAGGGTCGAGGCCACTGTGGACACCACGGCCGTGGTCCACGTTCGCGACCAGCTTCTCATCTGCTTCTCAACTTCCTGCTCGGGGTGTCGTGTCAGTCATTGGCGAGGCCGCGCACGATGGCCTCGGTGTTGGCGCGCGTCATCTCCAGGTAGGTCGCTGCTCCGCCGCCGGCCGCGGTGAGCGACTCGGAGTGCAGGGGGATGACCTCGACGCGCACGCCCGCCTGTTCGGCGAGCACGCGGGCCAGGCGGTCGGGTTGCGAGGAGTCGGCGAAGATCGCTCCGACGCCTGCCGTGCGGACGGCTTCCGCGAGCGAGGCCAGGTCGGACGCGCTGGGCGAGGCGAGCGTCGTCCCGCTGGGGATCACTGCCCCGACGATCTGGAAGTCGAAGCGCTGGGCCAGGTAGCCGAAGACGTGGTGGTTGGTGACCAGTTTGCGGCGCTGCCCCGGGATGGCGGCGAACCGCTCACCCGTCCAGCTGTCGAGCCGGTCGATCTCGCCGAGGTAGCGCGCGGTGTTGGCGCGGACCGCGTCGGCGTCGATGCCGTCGACGTGCTCGATGACGCGCTCGCTGATCACTTCGACGGCTCTGCGCACGCGCTTCGGGTCGGTCCAGAAGTGCGGATCCGGCCGGCCCGCGACGTCATCGGTCGTGTAGCGGATCGGGTCGACCTGGTCGCCCACCGACAGGGCCGGCACGTCGGCCTGCTCGGCCGCGCGGACGTGCCGGAGCACGCCCTCCTCCAGCCCGAGTCCGTTGTAGACGACGAGCGCGGCACTTTCCAGCCGTGCCGCCTCCTGCGCGGAGATCGCGAACGAGTGGGGGTCGGCGTTCGGCTTCATCAGCACCGTGACCGGGGCCGCGTCGCCGACGATGTTCCGCGTGATGTCGCCGAGGATGTTGGTGGTGACCACGATCCCGGTGCGCTGCCCGTCTTCGCTGCCGCATCCGACGAGCGCCAGCACCAGGGCGCAGGTCACCGCGAGGAGTCGCTTCACCGTCCGGTCTCCACCATGTGCGCCGGCTCGATCTCCAGCCGGATGGTCCTGGCGACGCGCAGGTCGTCGTTGAAGTCGATCTCGTGGACGGCACGCGCCCGGGCGTCGTTGACGTAGGCGCGGTTCGGGTCGACCTCGATCACCGGCGGCACGCTGCCCTCCGCGACGGGCGCGCCGAGCACCTGACGCTGCGTGATCTGCTTGCCGGTCTTGGTGTCGTAGGAGTGCAGGACGCCGTCCGCGGTCAACGTCAGCAGGGGTCCTCCCTCGCCGACCGCGTTCACGGCGGTGACTGGTCCGGTCTCGACCAGCGTCCACTCCTTCGCCCGCACGTCCAGCGACCAGACGCCGAGGTGCCCCGCTTCGGCCGCGAGCGTCGTGCTGCCGGGCCGGTGGTTGAACCGGGCGGCACGCTCGGCCTCGGGCACGGCACGGGGATACGGGATCTTCTCGCCCGCGAAGGAACCGTCCTTCCCGGTCACCACGAGGGCGCCGTCGGCGCAGCCGAAGACGACGCCCCGCCGGGTCACCGCCTGGCCGCGCGGACTCGGGCAGGGCTGCTCGATCGTCGTCACGGCCTTGCCGTCCCTGGTCTTGACCGTCACGCGGTCGGATCCCGACACCAGCAGGTGCTCGGCGTGAGGCACCGCGACCCCGCCCTCGAGCTCGCCGCGTGCGGTCACCGTGCCGCCGTCGAGGCCCTGCCGGTCCAGCAGAGTCGTGCCACCGCGGTCGAACGCCACCGCCGTGACGGCCGGGTCGCTGTCCGCGTTCACCACCGCGTCCCCTGCGACGGAACCGACGTCCCCGGCCCGGGCGCGGTAGTAGTGCA
This sequence comes from Actinosynnema sp. NPDC023794, assembly GCF_040639675.1. Classification (NCBI taxonomy): domain Bacteria; kingdom Bacillati; phylum Actinomycetota; class Actinomycetes; order Pseudonocardiales; family Pseudonocardiaceae; genus Actinosynnema; species Actinosynnema sp. NPDC023794. The sequence continues at coordinate 25,300 of NZ_JBFAFR010000056.1, forward strand.
CGTGGTCGCCGTGATCGACCATCCAGGCACCGCTGTCGACGATCCGCACCGATCCCTCACCGGTGACGTACGCGAAACGGCCATCGCCGGTGATCGCCCGGACGCCGTCCACCTCGCCGACGTCGGTCACTTCCTCCGTGATCAGGTCGACGACCCGCACAGCACCGGTGCGCTCGTCGGCCACGACCAGCCGGGACTGCGCCTCCGCCGTCTCCTCCGCACCCTCGACGTAACCGTGCGGCACTTCCTCCTGAGCGGGCTTCGTGCCACAACCGGCCAGCGGCAGCACCATGACCACCGCAGCGATCAGCACCGCGTGCTGCCCGCCCGCGCCGGCGATCCGCACCCGGTCGCGCACCCGGGCACCCAGCGCCGCCACGAAGAACAGCGCGACGGCGACCAGCGCGATGGTCGCACCCGCGGCGGTGCCCGCGTGCCACGAGACGAGCAGGCCGGCGACGGTGGCGGTCACACCCAGCACCGCCGCGCCGAGCATGATCGTCGGAATGCGGCTCGCCCAGTACGTCGCGGCGGCGGGTGGCGCGACGAGCAGACCGAACACGAGCAACGTGCCGACCACCTGGAACGACGCCACGATCGCCAGGGTCACCAGGCCGAGCAGCACCGCGTGCGCCAACCGCGGGCGCAGCCCCAGCGTCTGAGCCTTGCGTGGATCGAAGGTCGACGCCACGAACGCGCGATGCCCCCACAACGCGACCGGCGCGGCAACAGCCAGGGCCGCGGCGAGGTGACCGAGGTCCTGCGCGCGAACGGCGAGCACGTCGCCGAAGAGGAACGCGGTCAGGTCCACGGCGAACGACTCGGAGTGCGAGACGAGGATGACGCCCAGCGCGAGCATGCCCACGAACAGCAGCCCGATGCTGGTGTCCTGCGAGAACCGCCGGGTACGTCCGAGTGCCGTCACACCGAACGCCATCGCGCCCGCGCTCGCCGCGGCACCGACGAACAGGTTGCCGCCCAACAACGACGCGATCGCGACGCCGGGCAGCATCCCGTGCGACATCGCGTCACCGAGGAACGCCATGCCGCGCAACACGACCCACGTCCCGGCAAGTGCACAAAGGCACGAGACGAGCACTCCGGCCCACAACGCCCGCTGTACGAACGAAACCTCGAAGGGGGCAAGCAACCAGTCCACGCCGAGGACCGTATATTGAAAATGAGAATCACTACAACTAAGTGGAGGGTGTCATGGCACACACGTCGGAGCAGTCCACTTCGGACCGCTACGCCGTACGGCTTCGCGGGCTGTCGGCCGGCCATGCCCGGCACACGGTGCTGCACGAGGTGACAGCGGAGTTCCCGCGCGCCAAGGTGACAGCGGTCGTGGGCCCCAACGGCTCCGGCAAGTCCACGCTGCTCGGCGTCCTCGCCGGCGTCATCACCCCCGCGATGGGCGACGTGGAGATCGGGACGCGGCGCCCGGCGTTCGTCGTCCAGCACAGTGCCGTCCCGACCGGACTCCCGATCACCGTGTGGGAGACGGTGGCCATGGGCAGGTGGGCACACCGCAGCCCGTGGCAACGGCTGACCAGGACGGACAAGGAGTTGGTCGGCGCCTGCCTGGACCGGATGGGCATCGCCGACCTCGCGCAACGCCGGCTCAGCTCGCTGTCCGGGGGACAACGCCAGCGCGCGCTCCTCGCGCAGGCGTTCGCGCAGGAGTCCGACCTGCTGCTGCTCGACGAACCCGACGCCGGCCTCGACTCACAGGCCCGGCGCGACATCTCCACCGCGATATCCGACGCACGGGCCAACGGCGTGACGGCCATCCACGTCACGCACGACCTGGACGAGGCATCGCGGGCGGACCACTGCCTGGTGCTCCAGGACGGACGGCTGGCCGCCGAAGGTGACCCGCACACCGTTCTCCAGCACCTCCGGGTGGAGCAGATGCCGGCATGAGTCCGACAGAGTGGCTGTCCAGGACGTCGGGCACCTGGAGCTTCCAGGCGCCGTTGGCGGTCTCCGCGGACAGGTCACCGTGACGGAGGCTGTCAGTCGAGCTCGTTCACAGTCCCTGCACACCCGCACGCACGCTCTGCCGGAACTCGCGGTTGGCCGGGTTGGCGCAGGTCACCGGTCACACCGGCGTCCTGCACGTCGTGGTGTCGCGCGGCTTGTCCGTCGATTGAGGACTGTCGACGCCGCGGGGAAGCAGCACGATGGCCAGCGCCGGGATCACGGCGAGCACGAGCCAGGGCACGGCATGCGGAAGGCCCAGGTCGAGCAGGGAGCCGGTGGCCGCGCTGCCGACGAGGACGATCAAGCCGGAGACCGAGGACAGGGCGCCGATGTAGAGGCCGAGCCTGCCCTCCGCGGCGAGGTCGGGAACCCACGCGCGGGCTGTCGGGACCACCAGCATCTGGCCGACGGTGAGCAGCACGACGAAGCCCGCCGCCGGCGCCAGTCCGACGACTCCCGTCCACGCGGCCGGCCGGGCGGCGACGACGGCGAACGCCGCGGAGATGAGCAGCAGCCCCAGCATCATGGACCTGCGCAGGTCCAGCCGGTTCGCGGCCCAGCGGGTGACCGGCAGCTGGGCGGACACGACGAGCAGGGAGGACAGGGCGAACAGCCACGCCAGGGGCGCCTGCGAGCCCGCGGCTCGCGACACCTCGTCCGGCAGCGCGAGGTAGAACTGGTTGTAGGCCAGCAGGTAGGCGCCGTACGCGCCGCACAGGGCCAGGAAGCGGCGGTTGCGCAGCATCGCCCGCACGCCGCCCCGCACGGTGACCCGGGTCCTGCCGGGGATGTGTTGCGGCATGAGCCACGCGTGCCCGGCGAGGACGAGGACGAAGACCACGGCGCCGGCGAGGCAGACGGCGCGGAAGTCCACGGCGAGCAACAGCGCGCCCAGCAGCGGGCCGACGAACGCCCCGGCCTGGCCCGCCACGGTGAACAGGGCCAACACCCTGGTCCGCGGCCCCGCGCCCGCCTGCTCCCAGGTCACCGCCTGCCGGGCGACCTCGGATTCGACCGCCGGGGAGAACAGCGCGGCGGCGAAGCCGATCAGCAGCACCGCGCCGATGACCGCCGCGGGCCGCTCGGCGTACCCCAACCACGCGAACCCGACGATCCGCAACGTGCAGCCGGCGAGCACCACCGGCCGCACCCCGTAGCGGTCGACGAGCGCACCACCCAGCACGAACAGGCCCTGCTGGCTGAACGTCCGCAGCCCCAACACCAGCCCCACCAGCCAGCCGACCATCCCGATGGACCCGAGGTGCTCGGACAGGAACGGCAGCACGGCGTAGAAGCCGACGTTGAAGGCGAGCTGCGTCAGGATCAGCAGACGCAACAGCGGGGACAGCGTCTTCCAGGTCCGCTCACGCCGCAGCCCCCGTTCCCGGGAACCCGTCACCGCTCCGGAGACCAACTCTGCCATGCGGGATCCTCACGAGTCGTGACGGCTGCGACATGCCGAATCGAGGTCATCCCGCGTCGCCACTCTGACGCAATAGTGATGCACCTGCAAATCATATGCAATAAGCTCGCTGCGGTGAAGGCGCGCCAGTGCCGAGTCACCACCTCGCTCCTACACGGCTACCCGGTCGGCGCGGGCGCGAGGTGCGGCGTCCTGTTCGAGGACCTGGGCGGCATGCTCACACCGCCACCGCCCCGCGCCCCCCGCGCCCCGGGGGGGCCCGGGTGCGGGGGCGGGGGGGGGGGGGTCGGGTGGGCGGCATCGGGCGGTAT
>NZ_JBFAFR010000057.1:0-28353 GCF_040639675.1 Actinosynnema sp. NPDC023794
GCGGTGTCGCCACCCGGGTGACGGCGACGGCCTCCGCAGGTCTGTGCGCCTGCGGAGGCCGTCGCCGGTATGGGGCCGCCTGGTGATCTCACCGCCTTGGCGTCACTGGAGGCAGGCGCGGACGGCCTTGGCCAGGTCGGCCGCGCGCGGGTCGTCGGGGCGGAAGTTCCACAGGTTGGTGACGTAGGCGAAGCCGACGCCGGCGTCCGGGTCGGCGAAGCCGATCGACCCGCCGGAGCCGGGGTGGCCGAACGACCCCGGGCCGAGCATCGGCAGCGGCGGGCAGGACCGCCAGAAGCCGAGGGACATGTTGAAGGAGCGGTCGGCCGGGATGTCCAGGCCCGCGGGCAAACCGTGCATGCGGGTCCGGTCGGTCTGGACCTCCGTCGCCCGCTCGACGGTCGCCGGGTCGAGCAACCGCACGCCGTCGACGTCGCTGACCGTGGCGGCGTACATCCGGGCGATCGAGTGCGCGTCGGCGACCATGTTCGCGGCCGGGAACTCGGCGGCGCGCCAGGCACGGGTGGTGAAGTAGGCGGTGGTGTTGTCGAAGGCGCCGCCGACCTCGCCGGCACGGGCCTGGACGGAGTCCGCGCCCCAGACGGCCTGGACCCAGGCGGTGACCGTGTCGGCGTCCAGCCCGGTCGTGGCGATCATCCCGGCGAGCAGTTCCTCCACGCTGAACGGTGCGGCGTAGTGGAGGGTGGCGACGCGGTCCTCGTGCTCCTCGGGCAGTCCGATCCAGGCGTCGAGGCCGAGCGGGGCGGCGACCTCGTCGGCGAAGTACGTGCCGAGGGACTTGCCGGTGACCCGGCGGACGACTTCGCCGACGAGGAACCCGTAGGTCATGCTGTGGTAGACGTGCTCGGTGCCCGGCTGCCACAGCGGAGCCTGCGCTTCGAGCGCGCGGATGACCGGGTCCCAGGCGCACGCCTGCTCGAAGGTCAGCGGCCCGTCCACGATCGGCAGGCCGACCTGGTGCGACAGCAGCCAGCGGACCGGGATGTCGCCCTTGCCGTTCGCGCCGAACTCCGGCCAGTACCGGGTCACCGGGGCGTCGAGGTCCAGCTCGCCGCGCTGGACCAGCATGTGGGCGCAGATGGCGGCGGCGCCCTTCGTGGTGGACGCGACCTGGACGATCGTGTCCCCGGTCCAGGGGCGGTCGGTCTCGCGGTCGGCCAGGCCGTCGCGCAGGTCGACCACCGGTCGCCCGCCGACGTAGACGGTGCACGCGGCGCCGACCTCGCCGCCGCCCGCGAAGTTCGCGCGGAAGACGTCGGCGACCTTGCCCCAGCCCTGCTCGACCTGCGCGTGGGTGGTGTTCATGATTGTCGGTCCTTCCTGGTGGATCGGGGTTTCAGGCCGTGGCGCGGTGGATGACGATGTCGTCGAGCCGGGTGCGGGCGTGGATCTTGACGGTGTCGGAGGGGTTGGTCGGTGCGGGCAGGGTGTTGCGCACGACGCCCTTGGTGCTGGTGGCGTCCACTTCGGCGGTGGCGTCGTCGGTGACGCCGATGTCGATGCCGCCGGAGGCGTTGGCGAGGTCGACCTGGCCGCGGGTGACGTGGCCGATGCGGATGGGGCAGTTGGCGGCGCGGGCGGTGACGCTGCCGTCCGCGCGGTCGACGGTGAAGGTGCCGTTGGAGCCGCCGAGGTCGATGTCGGAACGGGCGTGGCCGATCCACACCTCGCCGGTCGTGCCCTGGTAGCGGACGGTGCCGTCGACCTCGGCCAGCCGCAGGCCCGCCGAGCCGCCGTCGACGTCGACCGTGCCGGTGACGTGGTCGACCCGGACCGTGCCGTCGCCGAGGTTGCCGCGCAGCGTGGCGACCCGGTCGAGGCGCACGTGGCCGGAGGCTGCGTTGAGCTCGCACGCGCCGAGTGGGCCGGTGGCGCGCACATCGGTCCACGCGGTGTTCAGGACCAGCGCGGAGCCGGCGGGCAGTTCGACGGTGATGGCGACCGAGCCGCTCTTGTCGCCGGACTTGGTGGTCTTGATCGACAGTGTTCCGCCGGTGAAGTCGACCTCGGTGCGTTCGGCGACCTTGAGGTCGGTCTTGTTCGCGCTGTCGAGCGGCTCGACGTGCACGACGGCGTCGGCGCGGTCGCCGGCGGTGACCCGGACGTGGGCGCCGGCGGTGGTCAGCGCGGCGGTGACGGGGACCGGCGTGGTGAAGCTGGGCATGTCGCATCTCCCCTGGTGAGTGGCCCGCCCGTGGCGGCCGGGCCGTTCGATGGGGATACGATCACCGGCCGCGCTGACACCGGGCAGCCACGGCGCTGACACTGCCCTGTCCGCGGCCCGGTCGTGATGGCAGCGCCACCCGCCCGGTGCCCGTAGCGAGCCTCGGCCCATTCGTCCTTCGTCTCGACGCGACGAACCCGATCACTCTCGGGGAAGTTCGCCCTGCCGGAACATCGAAGGACCCTGCGGAGAGCAACGGTCGTTGCTCTCCGCAGGGTCGATCCGGCTCGATCTCCAGCCGAGCAGTGCCCCGAGGGGTTGGGCCTCAGCGCAGCGTCCGGTTGTGGTGCAGGACGATCTTCGCGTCGTCCGCCACGTAGTAGTTCTGCACCGAGTAGGCGATCGTGGCGAAGTCGAGCGTGCCGTCACCGGTGAAGTCGCCCGTCGCGATGCGCGCCACCGAATCGTCCGCCACCCGCCACTTGACCCACACGCCGTTCGCGGCGTCGATCGCCTTGTAGTACATCACGCCCTGCCACGGCCACGGCCCGCGCAACGCCACCAGGAACTCGTCGTCGCCGTCACCGTCGAAGTCGGCGCACACGACCTGGTGGCCCGGCCCCTCACCGTTCTCGTTGGGGTCGCCGAAGACGTCGAGCAGCGTCCGGTTCCAGCCCGAGCCGTCCTTCGTGTACACGGCGACCGTGTTGCCGTGGAAGGGTTCGACCGCCGCGACGTACGCCATCGGGTCGTCGCCCAGGCGGCCCGCGTCCAGGTCGCCCGAGCCGCGGAAGCCGGTGCGCGCGAACTGGGTGCGCTCGCCCTCGCCGATCAGCGTCGACCTCCACTCGCCCGCCTCGTCGTCGTAGCGCAGCCACGTGACGCCCTCGTCGGAGGCGAACAGCAGCGAGTCGCGGTCCGAGCCGGGGATCAGGCCCTTCTTCTTCTCGGCGCCGTGGATCATCCGGAAGTGGCTGTCGTCGATGACGGTCATCGGCCACTCGGTCGCGTTGCGCACGTCATCCGGTTCGGTGAACAGCACCACCGGCAGCACCGCGTGCACGTCGGCCTTCGCCACGATCGGCACGCCCACGATCTCCAGGCGGTCGGTCCGGGTGAAGTGGCCGGCCCGCAACCGGTGCATGCCGGTCGCGCGACCGACGTAGTGCCTGCGCCAGCGGCCCTCGTGCTTGTCCGCCGCGCCGGGGTGCTCGATCCAGTCGATCTTGCCGCCGGCCTCGTCCGGGTCGACGATGGTGCCGATCGGGCCGTACAGCTCGTAGCAGACGATGGCGTCCGGCGTGCCGTCGCCGGTGACGTCGGCCCAGTCCGCGCCGACGGGCATCCGGAAGCCGTCGGCCATCAGCCGCTTCGGCCAGTCCGGCGCGTTCTGGTACCAGTAGACCTCGCCCAGCCGCAGGCCGTAGCCGAACAGGTCCGGCCTGCCGTCGCCGTCGATGTCGGGTGCTTCGAGCCAGTAGCCGTCGCGCAGCTGGTCGGCGACGATCTCGCCTTCGAAGTGCGGTGCGATGATGCGGTCGTGCACGTCGATCACCTCCTGGTGCGTCGGTTCAGGGCAGCTGGTGGTACTCCAGGGCGAGCCACACGCAGTCGGTGTCGGCCCGGTACTGGTGCCACGGGTAGACGAACTCGCCCTCGTCGGTCCGGCCGCAGAACGGGACGGGCGTCGTGTAGCCCTCGCCCATGACCACGTCCTCGACCAGCGTGGCGTGGTCCTGGTCGCGGAACTTCTGCATCCGGCCCACGCCGAGCACCTGCGTGTGGACCTCGATGAAGTCGTGCAGCACGTGGATGCCGCAGTCGGTGCCGGCGGGTGCGAACCACAGGTTGGCCCGCAGTTCGAACGCGCGCGGCCCGGACGGCCCGCCGCCCAGGGCCTGGCCGGGGTCGAACTCGACCACGTCGAGCACGTCCTGCGGTCCCTTCCAGAGCGGTGTGTCGACCGGGAACGGCGTGCCGGGGCCGACGTGCTCGCCCACGACGTCGCCCAGCCGCACCCACTCCGGCTCGTCGACGATCTCCGCTGTCGGACCTGCCTCGTCGTCGACCTTGAGCACCACCAGCGACTCCGCCCACGAGACGGTGGTGTCGACCAGGATCGTCGAGGAGAACGCCGGCAGCGGCCGGCGCGGTTCGAGCGACGTCCACGCGGGCCTCGTGCCGGTGTTGACCACGATCGCCCGGCCTTCGACGGGGAGATCGCGGGCGGCGCGCACGTACTCGCCGCTCACGAAGCGGTTCTCGGTCAGTGGCGCGGTGGTGGTGGTCATGCCGCCACCAGGTCGGCCGTGGGCGTGCTGCCCGGCACGAACGGCTGCACGGCCGGGCCCTCGCCGAAGTAGTGCGCCAGGGCCGCGACGGTGCGCACGCTCGCGTGCCCGTCGCCGTACGGGTTGGCGGCGCCGGCCATCCGCTCGTAGTGCACCGGGTCGCGCAGCAGCCCGATGACCGAGTCGGCCACGCCCTCGGTGGTGCGGCCGACGAGCTGCGCGGTGCCGACCGCGACCGCCTCGGGCCGTTCGGTGATCTCCCGCAGCACCAGGGTCGGTTTGCCCAGAGCCGGCCCCTCCTCCTCCGCGCCGCTGCTGTCGGACACGATGATGTCCGCGCGTCGCATGAGCTTCACGAAGTTCAGGTAGGGCAACGGGTCCACGATGGTCAATCCGGGCTGATCGGCGATCTCCGGCAACAGCGCCTCGCGCACGGCGGGGTTGCGGTGCAGCGGTACGACGACCCGCACGTCCTGCTCCCGCGCGATCCGGCGCAGCGCCGCGCCGATCTGCGGCAGCATCCGCCACGACTCGCGGCGGTGCGCGGACGCCAGCACGATCCGGCGGGGGTCGTCGTCGAGGTCGGCCAGCGCGTCGGCGCCGTAGTCCGCCGCGACCGTGCCCGCCCACTGGAGCGCGTCGATCACCGTGTTGCCGGTGACCACGATCCGGTGCGGCGACACGCCTTCGCGGATGAGGTTGGCGCCGCTCACCGGTGTCGGCGCCAGGTGCAGGTCGGAGATCTGCGCGACGAGCCGGCGGTTGGCCTCCTCGGGGAACGGGGAGTGCAGGTCGCCGCTGCGCAGGCCGGCCTCGACGTGCACCACGGGGATCTGCTGGTGGAACGCGCCGATCGCGCCGGCGAGGGTGGTCGCGGTGTCGCCGTGCACCATGGCGGCGTCGCAGCCCAGCCCGGGTAAGACCTCTTCCAGTCCTTCGATGACCTTGTGGGTGACCCGGGAGAGGGTCTGCTTGTCGGACATGACCGCCAGGTCGATGTCGGGCCGCAGGTCGAACGCGGCCAGGGTGTCGTCCAGCATCTGCCGGTGCTGGCCGGTGGACACGACCACGGGCTGGAAGCGCGGGTCGGCGTTCAGCGCCCGGATCACGGGCGCGAACTTGATCGCTTCGGGACGGGTCCCGAGGATGACGGCTACCGATCGCATGGCAGGAAGACCTCTCTTCGACGTGGTGGGAGCGTGCGGTCAGCTCGTGCCGGGCCGTCCCCTGCGGGGCGGCGACGGGCACGGGGGAGCTCCGCGCTCAGCGCGCGGGTTCGATCGACAGCGCGTGCCGGAAGTGGTCGGCCGGGTCCCAGCGCTTCTTGACCTGCTGGAGGCGCGAGTAGTTCTCCCGGTAGTACAACGCCTGCCAGGGCACGCCGGAGCGGTTGAACTCGGGTGCGGCGACGTCGTTGTCCGGGTAGTTGATGTAGCAGCCGTCGGCGTGCTCGCCCGGCACCGGGACACCGCCGGTCGCGGCGAACATGCCGCGGTAGGTCTCGCGGGCCCAAGCGATGTGGAAGTCGTCGTCCTCGGCGGAGTTCCAGAACGTCTGGAGGCACATCTTGAACGCCGAGTCGCGCTGGGCGTGCGCGGTCGCGCCGCGCTCGGGCGCGTTCACCCGGCCGCCGAAGGACAGCAGCACCAGCATGGTGTCCGGGTTGGTGAAGTCCTCGCCGGTCATGCCGCGGTAGAGCGCCGCGCACTGCTCCTCGGTGAACGCCTTGCGCAGGTACGCGGACTTGTGCACGCCGCGCGAGGTGGGGTCGGTGATGGTGGGGTTGTTGGTGCCCACCAGCCGGGCGGCCTGCAACCACGGCAGTTCGCGCGGCTCGCCCAAGTCGATCGGGAGCCTGCCCAGTTCGCCGATCGGGGCCTTCGCCGGCCGCGGTCGTGCCGCCACGCCCTCGGTGATGGCGGCGAGGTAGTCGTCGAGCATCCGGCGCGCGTTCGGCGCGGTCGCGTCGACCTGGGTGAACATGCCCATGCTGCCGTGCGCGCGGTGGCTGACGTTGAACAGGCTGGACACCGCGGTGGTCGCGGAGCCGGGGTCGGCGTTGCGCTCGTGCCACGTGCCGAAGTTCCGCACGAGCCGGGTGAACGACGCCTGGTCCAGTTCGTCCCAGTCGAACTCGACCGCGCTGACGAGCACGGTGGAGGGCGGGGACACGAGTTGGTCCGCGGGGTCCGCGCCGCGCGCGTCCGGGGAGCGGAACCAGTACCGGGTGATCACGCCGAAGTTGCCGCCGCCCGCGCCGGTGTGGCCCCACCAGAGGTCGCGGTTGGGGTCGTCGGCCTCACGGGTCGCCACGACGGTCCGCACGCCGCCGCGCGCGTCGACCGTCACGACCTCCACCGCGTAGAGGTGGTCGACGGTCAGGCCCTGCGCCCGGGAGAGCAGCCCGTACCCGCCGCCCGCGACGTGGCCCGCGATGCCGACGCTCCAGCAGACACCACCGGGGATCGTGACGTGCCATCCCTTGTACAGCGCCTCGTACACGTTGGTGAGCCGCGCCCCGGACTGCACGCAGAACGCACGCATCCGCTCGTCGTAGTAGACGTCCGTCATCGCCGAGACGTCGAGGATGACCTCGATCTCCGGGTTGCAGACGAAGTCGGAGAAGCAGTGGCCGCCACCGCGCACGGACACCCGCTTGCCCGCCCGGACGGCGTCGCGCACGGCGTTCTCCGCGTCGGCCGTCGAGGTGATCAGCTTCACGTACTCGGGACGGGCGACGAACCGCTGGTTGTTGCCCGTCATCAGGTCGGGGTAGCGGGGGTCGCCCGGCCGCACGACCGGGCCGGGCGGGACGGCCGCCGCGGTCCCCGGCTCGGCGGTGGCCATGGGGATGGTGCTCCCTGCCGCCGCGCCTCCCAAGAGCGCGGCGGCGCCGGATAAGACGGATCGGCGCGTCAAGCCGTTGTCGCGCATGTCTGTTCCACTCTCCTTTCGTTCGTCTTCGTCTTCGGTGCGGTCAGATGTGCGCCGGCACCGGTGCGGCGGCCCTGCGCCGGTCGAGCCGGTGCGCGGTGACGGCCACCGCGAGCCCCGACAGGGCTAGCAGCCCGCCGACCCAGTTCGGCGCGGTGTAGCCCAGCCCGCTGTCGATGGCCGCTCCGCCGAGCCACGCGCCCAGGGCGTTGCCCAGGTTGAACGAGGCGATGTTCGCCGCCGAGGCCAGCGCGGGTGCGCCCTCGGCCTGCTGCATGACGCGCATCTGCAGCGGCGGCACGGTGGCGAAACCGGCCGCGCCGAACAGCAGGATGGTCACGGCCGCCGGCCACTGGCTGTGCGCGGTGAACACGAACGCGAACAGCACCGCCGCGAGCAGCGAGAGGATCACGAACAGGCTGGGCATCACGGCCCGGTCGGCCGCCCGCCCGCCCGCCACGTTGCCCACGCACAACCCCGCGCCGAACAGGATCAGCAGCCAGGTCACCGCGCCGGTGGAGAACCCGGCGACCTCCGTCATCATCGGCGCTATGTAGGTGAACGACGCGAACACGCCCGCGAAGCCCAAGGTGGTCATCGCCAGCGCCAGCCAGACCTGGGGCCGGGCGAACGCCGCCAGCTCGCGGCGCAGGCCGCTGTCCGGTCGTGGGGTGGCGGGCACCAGCGCGGCAATGCCGATCAGGCCCAGCACGCCGAGCGCCGTCACCGCCCAGAACGTCGAGCGCCAACCCCACTCCTGGCCCAGCGCGGTGCCCAGCGGGACGCCCAGCACGTTGGACACGGTCAACCCGGTGAACATCATCGCGATGGCGCTGGCCTTGCGATGCGGCGCCACGAGTTCGGCGGCCACCACCGACCCGATGCCGAAGAACGCGCCGTGGCACAGCGCCGCGACCGCCCGGCCGACCATCAGCAGCGCGTAGTCGTCCGCGACCGCGCACAGCGCGTTGCCCGCGATGAACACCGCCATCAGGATCATCAGCACGGCCTTGCGGGGTAGGCGCGCGCCGGCCATGGTGACCAGCGGCGCGCCCACCACGACGCTCAACGCGTACCCGGAGACGAGCAGCCCCGCGGAGGGGATCGACACACCCAGGTCGGTGGCCACCTCCGGGAGCAGCCCGACGATGACGAACTCGGTGGTGCCGATCCCGAACGCGCCGACGGCGAGGGCGATCAGTGCGAGCGGCATGGTGGACCTCACACCTGGCGCAGGGCGCCGCCGTCGACGGCCCACTCGGCGCCGGTGATCTGGCCCGCCAGGGGCGAGAGCAGGAAGGCGATGACGCGGGCGACGTCGTCGGGCGTGCCGAGCCGACCGGTGGGCAGGTTGCGGACCTCGCGCACGAAGTGCTCGACCGCCTCCTCGACGGGCAGGTCGAACTGCGTCGACAGCTGCTCGGCGAACCCACCCGGCTCATCCCACAGCCGGGTGCGGGTGGGGCCGGGCGACACCACGTTGGAGCGCACGCCCCGGTCGCCGAACTCGCCGGCGATCACCTTGGACACGGTCAGCATCGCGGTCTTCGACGCGGCGTAGTCGACGATCGACTTGTCCGGGAAGCGGGCAGCCTCGCTGGCGACGTGCACGATGCTGCCGCCACCCGCGTCCAGCAGCGCCGGAATGGCCAACCGGCTCATCCGCACGGCGGAGAACAGGTTGAGCTCGAAGGTCCTCAGCCACTGCTCGTCGGAGAAGTCGAGGAAACCGTTGCGGGACTCCAGACCGCCCACGTTGTTCACCAGGCCGTCGAGCCGGCCGTGTCGTTCGAGCACGGTGTCCACGATCGACCGCGCCGCGCCGGGATCGGTGATGTCGGCGGCGACGCCGCCGTCCAGCGGCTTGCGGGCCACGCCCACGGCGGTCGCGCCCTCGGCGGCGAGCAGTCGGACGACGGCCTCCCCGATGCCGGCGGAGGCGCCGGTCACCACGAAGACCTTGCCGGTCAGTTCCAGGTCCACGGCAAGCCCTCCTCCCAAGTAGTCGGTGTGCCACCCACTATTGCGAATCGGCGCGAGGAATTCGAAGTAGAGTTGCTGTTCGCTGGGATAAAATGCGCTTATGTTTACTCTCCGTCAGTTGGAAAGCCTCACCGCAATCGTCGACGAGGGCTCGTTCACCGCCGCGGCGGACGTGCTCGGTGTGACACAGCCCGCTCTTTCCCATCAGATCCGTTCACTCGAACGGGCTATCGGGCTCCAGCTCTTGGAGCGCTTACCCCGCTCGGTCCGCCTGACCACGGCGGGCCGAGCGTTCCTGCCCCACGCCCGTGCCGCGCTGGCGGCGGTCGACCGAGGTTCCCGCGCGGCGCGGCAGGCGGTCCAGCTGGAGGCCGCCGAACTGGGCGTGGCGACGATCTACTCGATCAGCCTGGGCGTGCTGCCACCCGTGCTGCGCGCGTGGCGGCAGCAGCACGGGAGCACCCAGGTCCGGCTTTTCGAGCACAGGCACGCGGACAACCTGCGCAACGCCATGCTGGCGGGCCAGGCCGACCTGGCGATCGGCCCTGTGCCGGTGGACTGGCCAGGTCAGATCGTGCCGCTGGGGGAGGAGGAGTTCGTCGTCGTGCTGCCGTTCGACGACCCGGACATCGGACCGGAGGACACCACGGTCGACCTGGCGCTGCTGGCACACCGCAGCTGGGTGCACTTCGCCCCGGACAACGGCCTGGCGGCACTGGTGGACGACGTCTGCGCGAGGGCGGGGTTCCAGCCCAGGGTGGCCGTGCGGGCCGAGCAGACGGCTGCCGCGCCGATCCTGGCCTCAGCGGGCCTGGGCCCGACCCTCGTCCCGCTCAACGTCATCCCACCGAACTTCGACGGCCGCCTGCTGCGCCCCGACCCGCCGGTGCGCCGGATGATGTCGGTGTACACGCGGCACGGCGAGGAGCCGGTGGTCAGCGCGTTCATCTCAACACTCATGCGCACCGCGGAACTCATTCCGAAGCACCTGCGCGCGGTTTTGAGGTTCTGATCCCCCGGCGCCGCTCATTCGGCGACTTCGGCAATTCTTCCCACGGAGTGCCGGCCGCCACCGGCGGCTCCTGGGACGTGTCGCCCTCGTGTCTCTGATCATGCTGGTGATCGGCGGCTCCGCACCCGGCCGTCCGTGCGGGCCGCCTGTCACCGGCCGACGGCCGACGGCCGACGACCGACGACCGACGACCGACGACCGACGACCGACGACCGACGACCGACCAGAGCTTGATCGTCAATCGATCGGTTGATGTCTCCGGTAAGCTCGACTGCCACTGTCTGGATCATGAGACGACTCCTGGGCGCGATGGTCGCCGTCGGTGCGTTGGTGTCGGGCGCCACGCCGGCCGTGGCGAGCAACGACGCCGCGGTGCGTACCGATGCCGGCTTGGTGCGGGGCACCACGAACGCGAATGTCCGTTCTTTCGAGGGGATTCCCTACGCCGCGCCGCCGGTCGGTGACCTGCGCTGGCACTCGCCCGTGCCGCCGGCGCCGTGGTCCGGTGCACTCGACGCGACCCGGCCGGGCAATCGCTGTCCTCAGGCCAGTGTCGGCGGCCGACCGGCCAGCGTCACCGAGGACTGCCTCTACCTCGACGTCACCACACCGCGTGCGGCCAGGAAGGCGCCGGTTCTGGTGTGGCTGCACGGCGGCGGGCTCATGAACGGCGCTGGTAGCGACTACCTGCCGACCCGGCTGGTCAAGCGGGGCGGTCCGGTCGTGGTGACCGTCAACTACCGGCTGGGGAACCTCGGCTTCCTCGGTTTCCCCGGGCTCGCGAACGGCGGCGCGTTCGGTATCGAGGACCAACAGGCGGCGCTGCGCTGGGTGCGGCGGAACATCGCAGCGTTCGGTGGCGACCCGAACAACGTCACCCTGGCAGGGGAGTCCGCCGGGGCGCACTCGGTGTGCGCGCAACTCGCGTCGCCGGGCGCGGCCGGGTTGTTCCAGCGGGCGATCGCCCAGAGCACTCCATGTGCGCTGGGCTCCTTCGCCGGCGCGGACTTGCGGCCGATACTGGACGTTCCGCTGTTCGTGCCGCACGAGTGGCACCAGCTGCACGGCCAGAACGTCGCCGCCGGGCTGGGCTGCACGACACTCGAGTGCCTGCGTGGCAAGCCGGTGCCTGACCTGCTCGCCGCGCCGGCGTTTCCCCTCCCTGCCTTCGGGAACACGGTGCTGCCGGAGGACCCCGCGATCGCGGTACCGGCCGGGCGGTTCAACCACGTGCCGCTGCTGACCGGCACCACCCGTGACGAGGGCACGTTCTTCGCGCCGCTGCTGTTCCCCGATCTCGGTCCCGACGGCTACCTGACCGCGTTGACCGAGCACTTCGGACCGCACGCCGCGGCGGTCGCGCAGCGGTACCCGCTCGAGCGGCACGCCGGTTCCGCGGTGCAGGCACTGGCCGCGATCATGACCGATCTCGACTGGGCGTGGCTGCAACGCGCCGCGGATCGCCAGTTCGCGGCCGAGATGCCGGTGTACGCCTATGAGTTCCTCGACCGCACGGCACCGGCGATCCCCGAGTTCCCGTCCGGTGTCGAGCCGCTCGCTGCACACGGCTCCGAGCTGCGGTACCTGTTCGACCTGCGCTCCGACGACGTGCTGCTGACAACCGCGCAGCGCCGCCTCGGTGACCGGATGATCGACTACTGGGTCCGCTTCGCGACCACCGGCAACCCCAACCGGCCCGGCCTGCCGGCGTGGCCCCGCGTCGACCCGGCGGACGCCACGCCGTACGTGCAAGGCCTCGACCTCCGCCGAATCGGACCGTTCGACCGGGCGACGGAACACAACCTGGCCTTCTGGGACGCGCTCGCACACCAGTGATGAGACCGGATCCCGCACGATCACACATGTGAGCGAATGGCCGGCGGGGTTGAAGGGGTGATGCTGTCAACCCCGCCGGTCCGCCGGCACCGCGTGCGCGGGGCTGGTCAAGCTCGTCGTGGTCGAGGCGCTCGCCAAGGCGGCCGACGCGGTCGGGGTACTCGCGGGCTTCGACCAGGAGGGGTTCTCACGACGCGCGTGGCCCGCGAACTGGCCAACACCGGCGCCGGAGAGCAGGCCGGCCCGCCGGGAGGGCGCAGCCACGCCACGTGTCAGAAGACGCGGCGTCTGATCCGCCACACGACGAGGCCGAACAGTCCCGCGGCGAGGCCGGTGAAGATGGCCGCCTCCACGAACTGGAACACCCAGAAGCGGTCGGCAGGGTGGTACAGGACCCACTGCTGGACGCCGCGCTCGTGCATGTAGGCGCTGAGTTCCACACCGGCACGTCTGGCCGCGACATCCATCTCCACGGCCTCGTAGACCGAGAAGCGACGGCCCGACGCGTCCGCGTAGCCCGACGCGATGATCCAGTCGGAGCGGTCGCCGGTCGATATCCGGGAACCTCCGGGGTCGAGGGTGGCGTCGTCGGCGGCCACCCGTTCCACGATGCTCTGCGGCACCTGGAGGTTGGGGCGCAACCAACCCGTCACGACGACGCGCACGGCGAGGTAGACGCCGAGCGCGACCGCGAACGCGGGCAGGCTGCGCCGCAGCAACGTGCCCGCCGCGGTGGCGGCGGCGAACGCGAACAGCGCGTACCCCGCCGGAACGAGCCCTTCCAGGTCGAAGGCGTCGGCCGCGAACCGGCCGCCGAGCACGTCCAACGGCTGCCGGTACCACGTGATCGACGCCGAGAGCGCGATCGCGAGCGTCGCGGTCAGCGCGCCCAGGGCACCCAGCTTGACCGCCAGCCACCGCATCCTCGGCACCGCCTGGGTCCAGGCGAACTGCCACGTGCCGGTTTCCAGCTCGCGGGCCACCAGGGGCGCGCCGAGAAACGCGCCGATCAGGAACGGCACGAGGTTGAACAGGGTCAGCAGCTTGGACGCGTACCCGTGCTCGTCGTTCAACCTCCTGATGGCGGTCGAGCACGCGTCGGTGGCGTCGGTCAGCCCGCCCGCGCAGGCGGCGGCGCCGTCGGGGAACAGCGAGCGCATCGAGGATCCGGCGACGAGCAGGAAGAGACCGATCGCCGCGACCAGCAGGCCCAGCGCGAACACCTCGGCGCGATGTTGCCGCCAGGTCAGCCACGTCATGCCGACACCTCCGAGCCGGCCGGTGCCTCGACGTCGTGCCGGGTCGGTCGACGCAGGTAGGCCAGCACCAGGTCTTCCAGCCCGATCGGGTCGGCCTGCCAGCCGGGTGCGGTCGGCGCGCTGCCGCCGTCGCGCACGAGCAACGCGGTGTGCCGGTCGCTGTGGGAGGCCTCGACGACCGTGCCCGCGCGGTCGAGGTCGGTCGTGGTGCGCGGACCGACGAGCATCCTGTGCTCGGCCAGCAGCGTCTCGATGTCCCCGGCGAGCGAGATCCGGCTGTGGTTGATCACGATCAGGTGATCGCACACGCGTTCCAGTTCGGGCACGACGTGGGAGGAGAACAGGACGGTCATGCCGTCGGCGGCGACCGCGCCCATCAGGGACTGGAGGAACTCGAGTCGGGCCACCGGGTCGAGGCTGGCCATCGGTTCGTCCAGGACGAGCAGGTCCGGTCGCTTGGCCAGTGCCAACGCCAGTGCGACCTGGGCCTGTTGGCCGCCGGAGAGCGCGCCGGCCTTGCGGTCCGCCGGGATGCCCAGCTTCGCCAGCCGCCGTTCGGCGAGGCCCTGGTCGAACCGCAGGTTGCACGAGCGGCCCATGCGGAGCAGGTCAGCGACGGTGAAGTGCTTGTAGAGCGGGTGGTCCTGAGCGAGGAACCCGATGCGGGACAACACCTGCGGGGTGTTGCCGGCCGGTGACTGGCCCAAGACCTCCACGTCACCGGTGGTCGGCGCGAGCAACCCCACCGCCAGGCGCAGCAGTGTGCTCTTGCCCGCCCCGTTCGGACCCACCAGCGCGGCCACCCGGCCGGCCGGCACGGCCAGGGTGCAGTCGCGCAGCGCCCACGTCCGGCGATAGCGCTTGCCCAGACCGTCGGTCCGGAGCGCGTACTCGGCTGTTGTCATGCGATGTTCTCATTCTTCGCTCGGTTGACGACGGCAGTGAAGAGCGCGTTGACCGCCTGCTCGTCCAGCCCGGCGGCGTGGGCCCGGTTCAACCAGGTCTCCAGACCGCGCCGCAACGAGGTGTACGTCGCGGCGGACATCCCCGCCGTCGGCGCCTCGTTGACGAACGTGCCCTGCCCGGGCCGCCCGGTGACCAGGTTCTCCTGCTCCAACTGCCGGTAGGCCTTGGCGACCGTGTTCGGGTTGATCGCCACGGTCTCGGCCACCTCGCGGATCAACGGCAGCCGGTCGCCGTGCCGCAGGAAGCCCAGCAGCACGCCTTGGCGCACCTGCTGGACGAGTTGCAGGTAAGGCGGCACACCCGAGCGGTTGTCGATCCGGAAGACGAACATGAACCCTCCTACTGCTTTACTAGTACCATAGTAAAGCAGTAAAGATCGTCTCCCGGCAAGCCGACCGCGCCAGGCACGTCCGTGCCGACGACGTGCACCCCAACGCGGACGGCTACTGCAAGATCGCCATCACCAGGTACACCGCGCTGCTGTCAGTGCCAGGCAGTACCGGCTCCGGTCGGCAGCTGTGCTCCGGCCTCGCGCGTGGTCGGTACTTGCGGCCGCGTCAGCGCCTGGACGTGCGGCCGGTGGTACCCCGCGACCTCACGCGGCGAGCACTGGTCGGCCTGCCTGGCGTCGCGGTCGTGATCATCCCTTCACGCCTGGGTTTCATGCACCTGAACGACTTCTCCACGTTCATGAGGAACAACGGAGTGAACCTTCGTCGCGGGATGACGACTGTTCCGGGCGGACTCACAGTCCGGCCCAGTCGAGATTCCGGCGGGTGAAATTGGCTGTCACCGGACAGTCGAGAGGCCACTCGGCAACCGAACGAGTGGCAGGGCCGTGTCGGTGGCCTTCCGCGTGGCCGGGCCGGTGGGACACCGCCGGCAGCGACGACAGGACCCCGGCGGTGGCGGCGGCTCGCACAGCTTGGGTAGGACGATCGCTGCGAGCATGACGCCTCCGCCTGAACGGGATCAGTGTTGGTCGAACTGGAGGCTCGTGCCCTGCACGACATCCGGTCTGACGGGCAGGGGATCGAGGACCAGGCGCTGTCCGTAGATGTCGGTGACCGCAACCGCGCCGCCGCAGCCGGAACCATCCTCGGACAGGAAGTAGTTGTAGTCCGTGCGCGACAACTGCTTCCACACCGTGCTCGTTCGGACCTCCAGACGCGCGACGGGGTTGCGGTGGTTGATCACCTGGATGCCGCACCAGTACTGGCTGGAACCGACTTTGTACCGGAGGGAGATCCCTCCCGACACCCCTGGGCTCACGAGCTTCCACGTGATCGGGATCTCGCCCAGCCTGGGCTCCGCCAACAGGGCGAACGCCTCGGCGCTGAGGTCCAACTGCCCCACCCTGCACGGCTGCGGACACAGGTTGGTGATCCGCACCGTCACGCCGGCGCCGTTGGGCGCCTGGACCAGGACGTAGGCGCCACATGCCTTGCTGTCCTCGTAGTCTGCCCAGTTCATCGCCGCGGTCAACGGGTCGGGGCTCGGATCGTAGAGGCACGCGCCACCGCCATCGCTGCTGTAGAACGTCGCCACGCCGTCGCGGATGACCCCGGGCTTGACCCTTCCGACCAGCGACCCGTCACCCACGACCGCTGCGGGCGTCGAGGTCGTCGGCACCGGCACCGGCGTCGACGGGGTGGCGGCGGCCGTGCCGATCGCCGTGCTCGACGACGCGGTCACGGACTCGCTCGCGGCCGACGCGGAGGAGGCCACCCCGACCTCGGACCGACCGTCCGCCCCGGCGGATACGACGCGATGATCCGCGCCGCTCCTCGTATCCCACACCACCACCACACCCGTGGTCGCTGACAACACGGCCACCACCGAGGCAACCAACCACCGCCTGGACACCAAACCTCCTACGTGACAACCGAAGGCCGGCGCCGGAACGACGGCCGTTCTGCGATCGCCGGTGGTCCTCGGGTCTGATCGCTAGTTGCCGCCGCTGCGAAGAAGGTTGCCGCCCGGTCCAAGATTTACCCGCGCAGGACGTGGAGCAGGTGCCGTTGGTCCCACACCGGTGTGCGGTCGAGCAGTTCGCGTCGGCAGCTCCGGATCCAGCGCTCCGTGATCGCGTTCATCCGCGGTGTCCGGACGCCGCTGAGGACGAACGCGATCGGGTGCGCCCGGACGCCACCGACGCACCGGTGCCCGAACTGGCGCTCCCCGAGGGGTTGCGGGCCGTCACCCGGGTACCGGACTGGGAGAAGCCGAACCCGCTCTGTCACTGGTTGCCGATCTGATGCGACAACCGACAGGTGAAGCACGACGTCTGACACGACCGAAGCCGGACAATAAATGCCTATACCCAAAGTATCCTGTGCCGGTTGTTCGTTTCGTACGTGCTGTCGACGCTGGGTGAGTCAGCCGAATCCCCGCACCCTCAACGCCGGCCAGGCGTTGTGCAGGCCAGTGCGCTGGCCCGCTCGCGCACGTCTGCTCCGTCGCGCTGCGCGACCTCCCGGCCGCGCCGACGAGCGGGCAGCGGGCCGAGCGGCTCGTCGCTGACCGAGCGGTGCGCTTGTCGGGCGGAACGCGATCGTGCAAATGGTCTAGAGGTGGGCTTGACCGCCTCTCGACCAGCGGTCCTACAGCATCGCCAAGGGTGTCGAACCGGTCCTGTTCCGCGGGTGAATCGCGATTCGTCCGGTCGGGGGAAGCGCGCCGCCGCCATTGATTGGGTAACCGACGACGTTCCGGCAGCCGCGACACTCGATAGGTCGCGCTCATGGGCACTCCGCACGCGACCGGCGGTTCGGTGCAGGACCCGAGCGCGGAGCCAGGGCCGCGATGTCTCATTAGGTATGCCTCTTTACGGTGGTGTTGACTTAGTTCATCTGTTTAGGTAACTATCTCTGGGCTTCCCGACTCCACGCCGATTGACGAGGAAGTGGGCCACTATGACGTGCTCAAACCCGCAAGACGGCCGGTGCTCGCGCTTCGCGGGAAGCGCCGTGCCGGTGGTCGTCGCCGATCGGGAAGTGCCCAGTGGGGCTCAGGGGAGCGCCTACCTCGCCCTGAGGGTTGCGGAGGCCTTCCTGGACCGGCGCCCGGACCACGACGGGACCGTGCCGGTCTGGTCGAGGCCCGTCGATGCCCGGTGTTCGGCGACGTCTTCGGCGAAGAAGCAGGGAGCCTGCGAGCGGGTGGAGGCTGAGCCTGCGGGGGACGGGGTGGCGCACCGGCACCTGTGCGACGCCGTCGATACGGGGCAGGGCTACAACGACGACCTCCCCGCCCACCCACGGGCAACCGGCAGCCCCGGCGATCTGCCTCTCGGCGACACCCGCCGCGATCCGGACGTCCGGAAATCCCTGGACCGCGCCGCGCGACCGCGACGACATCCAGCGGCTCTTCTCCGAGCCCGGTTACCGGGGCCGCCCACCCCGGTCACCCTCGCCCGATGGGTCCACGACGAGCCGTTGACGCTCATACCGCCCGCGTTCCTGCCACACCGGAAAGCCGAAGACGGCGGCGGCAACCCGAACCGCTGCTTCGTGCCCACCTGTCGGTGCCGTCTGACGTCGAGCAGCGGCACCCCCGGGCTTGCGCGGCGGCGTTCGGCATCGAGCGCTTCTCTGTCGCGCCGTACCTGCCGATCGCCCGGCTCGTGCGGAACAAAGCCCGCCCTGGTCGCGGTCGACGGTCACGCCGAGCCTCGACCGGTTGCCGGGGCACACGGCGCCGGTCGCCGCCGACGGTCACCTCTGCGGCCGGTGGACATCGCGCTGACCGGAAAGGTGGTTCGCCACGCCCGCGGGCTGAATGTGCGGCCGACGTCTGACCCGACGCGGTTGCGGGGGACGGCGCACTCGTCCCACCGACCGCCGGTGAGCACCTCGTCTTGGACGTGCGCACGTCAAGGCGAGGTTGCATGAGCAGGCCGCTCTGGTGTGTTCCCGTGCGCCGGAAACGACTCCTCCACGGTCCGCCCGCAGTGCTCCGGTCGTCCGAGCGCTGCACCGCACGAATCGCCACATGGATGCTGCGTTAGAACCAAGCCGTCGATTCCCGTTTCGCCGAGCCGCCTCGTTCTCTCGCCCGTCACCACCTATTCGCACGCGCCCTGGCGCGACTGGGCACTGCCTGTCGACGGCCGCGTGGGGCGTTGTTGTTCGGGGCCATGGCGCTGGAGGAGGTCGCCCAGTCGAGCTCGATCTGGTTCGACCAGGACGGCAACGGTTCGGCGGCGGGGTCCGCGCCGGTGTGGTTCCCGGACAACACAACACGCCCGCCCGGTCGCACTGGGATGTCCCTGCGGCCGACCTTGACAACGATGTCAGGAGGAACATGTCGGCACCATCGGGTCTCGCACGGTGAACTGACCGGGCTCTCGCCCGGGTTTCGCCAATGAAGAACACCGACACCGGAGTCGGTGGTTCGAATTCAATGAATCGGCCACCCCTCCGGGTCTTGTCGACCGTTCTTTTCGGCGATCCTTGGTGGCGAAGTCGACGAAATGATACGCGTCAGACTTTTCCGGGCGCGGGTCTTCAGGTTCCGCAACTTGTTCGCTACGGTCGTCTCGGAAATGCTCCCCGGGCTGTTCAGGGTCCTGGTGGGGTGGTCCGTCTTCAACATGACAACCCTTTATTTCCGTCTGCGGCTTCGCTTCCGGAAGGAACGGCGGCGGACTGGGCTGTTACTCGCACAAGGGAGTGCTGATGTTCGGAAGAATCAGGAAGCGTCGCACGGCGCTGGCTGCGGTGGGTGCTGTGGTGTCCATCGCGGGAACGGCCTTGATGGCGGCGGCGGGCGGGTCGTGGGCGAGTGACGCGAGCACGACGGGGGCGTTCGCGTGCCGGGTCGACTACGCGACCAACGACTGGGGCAGCGGTTTCGGCGCCAACGTGACCGTGGCCAACCTCGGTTCGTCGGCGGTCAGCGGTTGGGCGCTGACCTACTCCTACGCCGGCAACCAGACCCTGCAGCACGGCTGGAACGGCAACTGGACGCAGTCGGGCAAGAAGGTCACCGTCACCAACCTGAGCTGGAACGGCACCATCCCGGCGAAGGGCAGCGTCTCGGTGGGGGCGAACTTCGCCTACAGCGGCACCAACGCCAAGCCGACGGACTTCGCGGTCAACGGCGCCGCGTGCACCGGCACCGACCCGACGACGACCACCACCACGACTACGACCACCACGACCACGACGACCACTCCGCCGGTTGACGGGCCGGCGCCGGAGCTGCGCGTTTCCGGCAACAAGCTGGTCACCGAGGACGGCAGGCCGTACCGGTTGTTGGGGGTGAACCGCTCCACTGCCGAGTTCGCCTGCGTGCAGGGCAAGGGCATGTGGGACGGCGGTCCGGTGGACCAGGCGTCGGTGGACGCGATGAAGACGTGGAACATCCACGCGGTGCGGGTGCCGTTGAACGAGGAGTGCTGGCTGGGCGTCCACGGCTCGCCCAGCGGCCCCGCCTACCAGCAGGCCGTCAAGGACTACGTGGACCTGCTCGTGGCCAACGGCATCAACGTGATCCTGGACCTGCACTGGACCTGGGGCGCCTACACGGACAGCCCGGACTGGCACTGCAAGGACGAGCACGCCGTGTGCCAGAAGCCGATGACCGACGCGAAGTACTCCCCGCAGTTCTGGACCGGTGTGGCGAACACGTTCAAGGGCAACGACGCGGTGGTGTTCGACCTGTTCAACGAGCCCTACCCGGAGATGGCCGCGAACTGGGACAAGACGGCGGGCTGGCAGTGCTGGCGCGACGGCGGCACCTGCGCGGGCATCCCCTACGAGGTCGCCGGCATGCAGGACCTGGTCGACGCGGTGCGGTCCACCGGCGCGACCAACGTCCTGATGCTGGGCGGCCTGGAGTGGGCCAACGACCTGCGCGAATGGCTGAAGTACAAGCCCGCCGACCCGTTGAACAACCTCGCCGCCTCGTGGCACGCCTACAGCTTCAACGCCTGCGCCACCGAGACCTGCTGGGACACCCAGATCGCCCCGCTCGCGGCGCAGGTCCCGATCGTGCTCGGCGAGTTCGGCCAGGACAACTGCGGCTTCGACTACATGCAGCGGCTGGTCGACTGGGCGGACGCCCACCACATCGGCTACCTGGCGTGGACGTGGACTCCGTGGGGCTGCACCACGGGCGCGGTGCTCATCAAGGACTGGAACGGCACGCCCGAACCCGGCGTCGGCGAGGGCCTGAAGGCCCACCTGCTCTCCGTCAGGCCGTAAGCACCCGCACCTGTCAAGACCCGGCCGGTCCGCCGCCTACCCCTCGGCGGGCCGGCCGACCTCAAGGAGGCCACCCTCATGTCCGCACGGAGCAAGCCCGGAACACCCGCTCTGTTCGCGCTGGTCACCGCCCTGCTGGCGGTATCGGCGCTGGTCGTGGCACAGCCCGCGTTCTCCGCCACCGCCCCGCCGGCGGCAGCGGCGCCGGTGCGGGTCATGCCGCTCGGCGACTCGATCACCGAAGCCCCCGGCTGCTGGCGCGCCTACCTCTGGGACCGCCTGCAGAAGACCGGCTACACCAACGTCGACTTCGTCGGGACCAATTCGAGCGGCGGCTGCTCGGTGCCGTTCGACACCGACCACGAGGGCCACAGCGGCCACTCGCCCACCGGCATCGCCGACAAGAACCAACTGCCGGCCTGGCTGGACGCCGCCCGCCCCGACATCGTGCTCATGCACCTGGGCACCAACGACATGTGGGGCAGCTTCCGCCCCATCGACACCGTCATCGCCGCCTACGCCAAGCTCATCGACCAGATGCGGGCCAACAACCCGAACATCAAGATCCTGATGGCCAAGATCCTCCCCATGCACTGCCCCGAGTGCACCCACGTAATCGCGCTCAACAACGCCATCCCGTCCCTCGTGGCGAGCAAGACCACCGCGCAGTCCCCCATCACCCTGGTCGACCAGTGGACCGGCTTCGACATCGCCGTCGACACCTACGACGGCGTGCACCCCAACGACGCCGGCTTCCGCAAGATGGCCGACCGCTGGTACCCCAGCCTGACCGCCGTACTCGACGGCACACCCACCACAACCACCAGCAGCACGACCACCACGACTCCGACCACCACCACGACGACCACGCCGGCCGGGGCCTGCACCGCGACCTACCGCGTGATCAACCAGTGGGGCGACGGGCTCCAGGGCGAAGTGACCGTGCGCAACGGCACGACGGCCGCGACGTCGGCGTGGACAGCCACGTTCGACTTCGGCGACGGCCGCGGGATCACCCAGGCGTGGAACGCCGACGTCACCCAGAACGGCACGACGGTGACCGCGCGGAACCTGACCTGGAACGGCGCCCTGGCGCCCGGTGGCACCGCCACGTTCGGCTTCCTGGCCGGCCGGAACGGCGCCGACACGACGCCCGCGGCCAGCTGCACGCTCAGCTGACGGCTCAATGGCACTGATCGCGGTCACGGTGCCGCCACCGTCAGGTGGCGGCACCCGCACCTTCGCCAGGAGACCGGCGTCGACGTGATCGTGGTCGGGGGAGTAAGAGCGGGCGTTCGCCGGAGGAGCCGGTGCGGTCGCTCATCCCGGGCTGTCGGCCGTAGGCCGGTGCCGGACAAGCAATCTCGACCGTCACGGCCTGTTCGGACGCCCTTCGGCGATGACCTCGTCGTCACGCCGGGCGGCGTCCCACACCAACTCGTGGGACTCGCCGGGCTTCGAGCCGGTGAACGGGCCAGCCCACTCCGACAGCGGAAGCGGGACCACGTGCACGCGCGTGATCAAGTACAACTGGGTCGGAGGTGTGTTGGTGCAACGGGTTGACGGTTCGAAGACGGGCCGCAGTAGTTGGTTGCGGACCAGCTCACCTGTTTTCATCGGGCGTGGCGAGCAGTTGGCCGTGCTGCGGGAGGCCGTCGTGCGCCGCCCGGCGGTCGTCCTGATCGAGGGCGAAGCGGGGGTGGGCAAGAGCAGGTTGGTGTCCGAGTTGCTCGCCGGCGACCTGGGTGCGGTGCTGCCGCTCGTCGGTTACTGCCGGCAAGTCGGTGAACCGTTCTCCTACGGCGCCCTGCTGGAAGCTCTGCGGGACGCTGGGCCGAGACTCCCCGGACAGCAGGATCTGAACCCTGTGGTCGGAGCCCTCGAACCACCGCTGCCGGAAATCGCTTCCGAGCTGCCCGCCCCGTTGCCACCGATCGGCGACCCGCGGGCCGAGCGGCACCGGCTCTTCCGGGCGGTGCGGGAACTCCTGACCGCGCTGGGCCCGGTTTTGCTGGTGGTGGAAGACCTGCACTGGGTCGATGACGGCACGCGTCAACTGCTGCGCTTCCTGGCCGGCGAGCCTCCGGCCAACATGGGCATGGTGTTGACCTACCGCCGGGAGGACCTGCACGGTCGTAGTCCGTTGGGCGCGGAGTTCCGATCGGCCGCCGGTGGCCTGGTCGCGCTGCTCCAGATCGAGCCGCTGGGTGTCGACGGTGTGCGGAGGCTGACCGAAGCCATCCTGGGCACGGAGGACGTTGTGCATGCCGAAAATGCCATCCGCGCAGGTCGGGCAACGTAGTGGTACTCGTTGAGGATGCTGCCCGACGGGGCCATCGTCGTGGGATCTTGATGACCTGGATGCCTGCGTCGGAGAACACGGCGTCGAACGAGGTGGTGAACTGGCCGGCCCGGTCGCGGATGAGGAACCGGAAGTCGTCGGCCCGGTCGTCGAGGTCCATGAGCAGGTTGCGGGCTTGTCGCGTGGTCGAGGGTCCGTCGGTGTTGGTGGTGGTGCCGAGGATGTGGACGTAGCGGGTGGCGACTTCGATCACGAAGAACACGTAGACGCGTTTGAGGGTGACCGCGCAGTCGACGTGGAAGAAGTCGCAGGGCCAACATGCTCGCGGCCTGTGCGCGCAGGAATCCTCGCCAGGAGTCGTCGCTGTCGCGCTTGGGCGCGGGCGGGATCCGCAGATGCTTGAGTACGCGGCGGATGGTCGAGGCGGCTACTCGGTGGCCGAGCTTGAGCAGTTCACCCTGGATCCGTCGGTAGCCCCAGCCGGCGTTCTCCCGTGCTAACCGCTCGATCAACATCGCGATGGTCGTCGATCGGTGGACGTCCCGTCGGATTCGGGACCACCGACCCGGACGAAGATCAGGTACAGCAGTCGTAGCGCCACGCCTTACGATCATGCCCCTACAGCTCATAGCGCGCGATGACCGCAGCACAACGCCTCGATGCAGAGTTTCAATCCTCACAGGCTGTTGTGGGCGGCCTTCACCGCCTCGACCGAGAAGTCGTACCTGGTACCCGCGCCGGAGCAGATCGGGCCGACCGCGGACGAAGACCGCGGTCGACCCAACGACCCAACTGTCAGTCGGTGCCTGAGATGTACTTGTCCGGCACGATGTCAGACGTGGTCACCCAGATTTTGAAGGGGTCTTTGTCCAGCACGCGGTAGCGCATCCACAGGACGTTCTGCCTGGCGCCACCGGACTCGTTCGCCGAGTGGTGGATCGGCAGCACCGAGTAGTCCCAATCCGGGCTGGCCGCCCCTTGGTGAGTCTTGGCGGGCGGGTACTCGTCACATTCCTTGTCTTTCCGCTGCGCATCGGTCCAGTTCGACTTGCAGAAGGACTCCACCGGACCGCGGTTCGCATTCTCGACTGTAGGGTCGGTTGACCTTGTCAGCGGTGCGGAGAACTCGTTCGGCGCGCCATTGCCCGGGAACCGCTTCCCGCCTCCGGGCTTGGTCGGCTTGGTCGAGTCCGGAGCGGTGAACGCCGTATTGATGTGCTCGGCGTACTCCTTGGCCAGATTTTTCGTCGAACTGCCGGTCGGCTTCGTCTTGACGTCGGCCGCCGTGCTGACGACCATCCTGGGCAGCGACCGGGTCAGGATGCACCCTCCCCAGTACATCGTCACGTGGGGCGAGGTGTCGCAGCGGACCACAGGCTCCTCGCCACGGTGTGCCCCGCGCACGCGCATTGGGAGCAGACCGAGGTTGCGGGCTTCCGCGAAGGGCTTGAGGGTGCAGGTGGCCGAGCGGTCATCGTTGGTGGCCTTCGCTTCGTCCGAGTAGAACGTGAAGTCGACGACCGTGGTGTCCGCGGCGGCCAGTTGGCTGAGCGTCCTGGCCGGTGCGGGGGCGCTGGTGTTGTCGCAGCCCGTCGCGTTCCAGCCGGGTGTCACGGTGATGCGGTTGTCCCACTCGGGTTTGTTGAACTTCCACACGTGGCTGATGCGACTCTTCGCGTATATCGTGCGGACGGCGGCGTCGGCCGGATCGGTGTGCCCCTTCGGGACCCTGCCGCCAGTGAAGGTCGTGATCAGGACGGTGAAGACGTAGCTCGCCTCGCCGACCTTGCGGGCGCGCCAGCCGAGCAGGTTCCACTCGATCTTCCAGTACGTCATGACGTGGGTGGACTTCGCGCACCAGCCGAAGGAGTTCTTCACCCAGCCTTCCCGGTGGTATCCGGTCTCGAGGTTGACGTACTTCTGGTTCTCCTGCTTGTCGCACTCCTCGAAGGTGGTGTGCTGATAGTGTTTGCGCTTCGGCGGGGCTTGTGCCGAGACCTGCGTCGCAGCGGCCGGCGGGTCGACGTAGGTGACGGTCAGCACCGGTGGCTGCCCGCCGGTTTCCGCGGACTGCCAGCCGTGGTCGTACAGCGGCGCCGTCGCGGACTCGTCCAGGCTGTGCAGCACCAGCCCGTGGTCGGTCTGCCCGCTGGCCCATGCCCTGGCGAGGTCGCCGATCTGCCATGTCCACGTGTCCTCGGTGGGGTCGTTCCCACAGCCGCTCGGGTCGGTCGCGAGCGCGCGGCCGTCGTCCGTGGCGGTCGGCTGGTCCCCCCACCACAGCGACGTCTCGGACCAGTCGCCGGTGATACGCCGGGCGACGATGCCGGATCCTTCCGTGCCGCAGCCGTAGGAGTCAGCGGCGCGGAGTTCGAGCCTGGCGTCGACGACGGTCTTCCCCTCCAGTGCCGAGGTGTCGAACCGCAGGTACGTGCGTTCGACGGCGCGGAAGTCGCCGGCGTCGAACACACCGGCCCACAGCACGTCGCCGTCGAAGTCGGTGGAGCCGTCGGTGTCGATCCAGCCGTCCGAGCGCAGCGGCAGCGTGATCACCACCGGGTCGGAGCCGGACTGGTCGGCCGTCGTGAACGACCACCCGTGCGGGGTCATCACGTTGCCCGAGTCGTCGGCGGCACCGGAGAGCTCGACGGTGTGGCGCGACGCGGCCGCCAACGGTGCTGCGGGCACAAACGTGACTGTCATGCGGTCGCCACTGGTCGACGTGCTGCCCGGCACCACGTCAGCGGCCGGTGATCGCAGGACGACCTGTGCGCCGCTTACCGGTTCGTCGAACGTCGCCGACACCGTCGTGGTCACCGGCACACCGGTCGCGCCGTCGACCGGCCCGGTGGCGGTGACGGCCGGTGGTGTCTGGTCACCTTCCCAGGCCGGGAAGCACTCCGGCGCCTGCGGGCCGCCACACCCCGGCAGTACCTCCGACCAGTCCTCCTCGACATCCGGCCGCGAGTTCTCCTCCCCGGGGCCGTACCCCTGCGTGGCCGACTTCTGGATCTCACGGGCCTGGTCCAAGTCCACGGCCGGGGCCGCCGACTCCTGCTCGGGCGTGCCGACCCGACTGGCCACCGCCTGCTCGTAGGTGATGGACCCGGGTTCGATCCCGCCGGTCAAGGACAGGATCTCCTCCTGCCGGGCCGGTTCGTAGTCCACGAACAGCACCGGTCCTCGGCCGCTGGTGCCGGTGTACTCCGAGGACCGGTACTGCCGCCAGTTGGTGGCGTCCGACTCGCTGACCGCGCGCAGTTGCAGACCGTGGTCCGGCGCGCCGCTCGCCCATTCCTGCACGATGGTCTCGACGGAGTAGTACAGCTCGCCCACACCCCATGAGCAGGTGTCGCTGTAGGCGGCGCGGTTCGCGGCCTGCCCTGCGGTCGTGGTCGACGGCTGGGCATTCCACGTCAGGGTCGCCGGGTTCCACGCGCTGGTGATCCGGCGTGCCACGATGCCCGATCCGACCGCGTCACCGCAGTCGTTGGACCGGTAGTTCCACATCCGCAGGTCGGCGTTGAGGATCTTGGCGCCGTCCAGCTCCGTGCCGTTGACGACGAACCGGACGTAGGTGCGCCACGTCTCGGTGCCGTTGGACGACTTGCCCGCCCGCAGCCAGGTCGCGGACGCCTGGGAGTTCGGGTATTGCGCGCTGGAGACGAACGTGTCCTCGTCCAGCCCCAGCCCGACCCAGTCCGACGGCACCGCGACGGTCACCGGATAAGTCGCCGTGGTCTTGAGAAACTCGGCGTCGGGCGTGATGGCGAGCACCGGGCCGGCGCCGTCCTTGTCCACCGACACCATCGCCGACGACCGGTGGCCACCGTCGGCGTCACCGGCAGCGGCCTGCGCGTCCAGCACGGCCGCGTGCGAGAGGTCCGCCTGCTCACCCGTCGCGTCCAGCAGCCGGGTCCGGCCGGTCGGCTCGGTGTCGTAGCGGAACGACTTCGGCAGCGTCACCGGCACGCGGAACGTCGGCGGGGACTTCGGCCGTTCCCGCAGGACGATCCGCTGCTCGAACCCCGTGGCGGTTGCCGTCACGACGAGGTCCGCCCCGGGCGCGAGGGCGTCGCGGTAGGTCGCGGTATCGCCCTCCAGCCTCGGCTTGGGGAGCTCGCCGGGCCACCGCACGACGGAGGTGCCGCGGTCGTGCTTGGCGACCAGGTCGGAGGAGCCGCCGCTCGGCAGCACCAGCACGCCCTTGGTCGCCTTGGGCCGCACCACGCCGCTCTCCTCGACCAGCGTGGTGTCGATCGGCGTCCACGTGCCGTTCTTGCGCACCCGGACCGGCGTGCTCGTCAGTTCGCTGTGCAGCGTCACGCCGTCCGGGTTGGCCCAGGTGGTGGACTTCTCCTCGCGCAGTGACTCGATCACGATCCGCTGGCCGGTCTCCTTGGCCTTCCGCTTGGCGGCGGCGACCGGATCCGCTGTGTCGACGCGCGCTGGAGCGGCCTGGGCTCCGGCCACCGGCACCACCGCGGTCAACGCCGACGCCGTGAACGCCGCGACCGCGATACACGCGACCGCGGCCCGCATCCTTCTTATCCGTCGTCTTCGCATGATGTCCCCCCTCGGCCCGCCCGCCTCCCACATCAGCGGGACCCCAGCACCAGCAAAGCGGCTCGTGGCCTCACTCAGCCGTGTCCGAACGAAGCCGAACGAAGCGGAACGAAGTCGAACACCCGCGAACGCCCCGACTCCGACCTGAACTCCAGAGGACAAACGGGATTTCACCCAATGCCCGGTACTTAAGGATTTCCGTGCTCCTGCAAGGAAGTCGGCGACCGCGTCGTGGCGGCGTAGAGCCCAGGGCCGATCTTGTGGATGAGTCCGCTGACGGCCCATCGGGAAAGCTGTCTGTACATGGTGTCGAGGGTGATGTCACCGAAGTGGACCGCGATGTCGCGAGGTCGCCAAAGACGGGTGGGATTTTCCTGAAGCAGAACCAGAATCCGATGCCTGCGACGCTCCGCTGGGGTGATATTTCGGTCGTCCCGGGAGGCAGTGGGCAGCGCGCGCTGTGCATCCGGGGGTTCCAGGACGCTGATGTCGAGGGCGGTGAGGGTGCGGCTTCGGTCGGGTCTGCCGTCGTCGCGGCGTTCGTTGTAGCGGGAGATCGGGGATCTGACCTTGCGGGTGCTCACCCGTGGGCGGCGGGGCGGAAGGAGTGCGGCCAGGACCCGACGCGCGATGACCCCGGATTTTTCGTTGCTGTCGACGATGATTCCGGCCGCCTGGACGACCTGGTCGCGGGCGGCGTGCAGGGCGGTGGTGGACCCGCAGCGGTCCGGGTCGGTGCCGGGCCGGGACTCCGCGGCGTCGACCATGACGGTGCGCAGGAGTTGGTAAAGACTGAGCAGGGACCACATC
>NZ_JBFAFR010000058.1:0-25554 GCF_040639675.1 Actinosynnema sp. NPDC023794
CACAGGTACGTCATCGAACGCACCCTGGAATGGGTTTCCCGGTTCCGACGGCTGGCCCGCCGCTACGAACGCAAGGCCGCCCACTTCACGGCATTCGCCCAACTGGCCTGCGCGGTGATCTGCTACCGCCGAGCCGACAAGCTGAACCTGCTGACACACAACAACCCCAAATGAGATCCGGTCTAAGCCGACCTGCCCGGCAACCGGGGCGAGTCCGCGACTGAGCCCGAGCCGCCGGACGGCCACCGGGACGTCAACGGCCGGGAGCGGGCCCTGTGGCCCGCACCACCGCCCGATACGCCCAGGTCCGGGAGTTGGCGGAGAAACACCGTTCGCTCAAGCGGATCAGCCGCGACCTGAACCTCGGCTACCACACCGTCCGCCGTTATGCCCGCGCCGGCGGTCTGGACGAAACTGCCGGCCCCGGCCGTCAACCGCACCACCCTGCTGGACCTGCGCAAACCCTACCTCTACCAGCGCTACGCCGAGGGCCGCCACAACGCCTTACAGCTCTACCGCGAGATCCGCGCCCGGGGCTACACCGGCAGCGCCGCCACCGTCGGCCGTTACATCCGGCAACTGCGCAAGGGCACCACCGCACCACCCTCCCAAACCCGTCCCCAAACCACGCCGGATCACCGTCTGGATCATGACCGACCCCGACCCGCACGATGCCCTTGAACTCAAACAGATCCGGGCCGCCTGCCCCGAGCTGGACGCCGCCCTCGGCCACGTCCGCGCCTTCGCCCTGGTCGACCGGCGCGATCCGGCTGGTGTTCGCGCACGACACCGACCGGCCGGTGAGCCTGGTCTCGTTGCGGCCCGGCGGGCCGGTGGACGGCATCGGCGTGCCGCTGGTCGAGGTGCAGGCCCTCGGCCACGGCCGGTTCCCCGGCAGCCACCGCTACGCGGACACCGCGATCGGCGCCCGACTGCGGTACCGCTCGCACGTGGCGTCGGTGGACGAGCTGCGGGTGGTGCAGCACGACCCGGTGAGCGGGCTGGTGGTGTCCTCGGTCTTCCAGGGTGTCGCCGGCGTGCCTGCGGTGCGGACGTGGACCGTGGTGGAGGTCGAGGGCCCGGAGCAGGTCTGCCTCCAGGCCGTGACGTCGTTGTCGACCGGGCCTTTCCCGGTCGACTCCGGTCGTTCGGTGGACGAGGTGGACCTGGTGCACGCCGACTCGGGCTGGGTCGCCGAGTCACGCTGGCACCGCACGCCGTTGCGCGAGGCCGGTCTGGTGTCGATGGACCCGACCGTGCACCACCACGCGTCACGCAGCCGGTTCGCGTTGACGTCGCGCAGTTCGTGGTCGACCGGTGAGCACTTGCCCACCGGGGTGCTGGTGGCGCGGGACGACAGCTGGGCGATGGCCTGGCAGGTCGAGCACAACGGCGCGTGGCACTGGGAGGTCGGCGAGACCGTCACCGGCGCCTACGTGGCGGTGCTGGGGCCGACGGACGCCGAGCACGAGTGGTCACGCGTGGTGTCGGCCGGGCACGGCTTCACCACCGTGCCGGTGTCGGTGGCGGTGGTGCCCGGCGGTGCGGACGAGGCGTTCGGCGCGTTGACGCGGCAGCGGCGGGCGACGTTGCGCAACCGTCGGTCGCCCGAGCTGCCGGTGGTCCTCAACGACTACATGAACACCCTGATGGGCGATCCGACCACGGAGAAGCTGCTGCCGCTGATCGACGCGGCGGCCGAGGTCGGCGCGGACTACTTCTGCGTGGACGCGGGGTGGTACGACGAGGACGGCAAGTGGTGGGACAGCGTCGGCGAGTGGCGTCCGTCGCGGACCCGGTTCCCGGGCGGGTTCGGTGCGGTCGCGGACCGGATCCGGGAGCGCGGGATGGTGCCCGGCATCTGGCTGGAGCCGGAGGTCGTCGGCGTGCGGTCGTCGTTGGCCCGGTCGTTGCCGGACGACGCGTTCTTCCGGCGTCAGGGTGCGCGGGTGGGCGAGCACGGTCGGTTCCACCTGGACTTCCGGCACCCGGACGCGGTCAAGCACGTGGACGAGGTCGTGGACCGGCTGGTCAGCGAGTTCGGCATCGGGTACATCAAGCTGGACTACAACATCACGCCCGGTGCGGGGACCGATGTCGGTGGCGTGGCGCCGGGTGAGGGACTGTTGGGCCACAACCGGGCGCACCTGGCGTGGCTGGACGCGTTGTTGGCGCGGCATCCGGGACTGTTGCTGGAGAACTGCGCTTCGGGTGCGATGCGGATGGACTACGCGATGATGTCCCGTCTGCACATCCAGTCCACTTCGGACCAGCAGGACCCGTTGCTGTACCCGCCGATCGCCGCGGCGGCGCCCGCCTCGGTGCTGCCGGAGCAGGCGGGCAACTGGGCTTACGCGCAGCCGGGGATGTCGCCTTCCGAGGCGGCGTTCACGTTGGCCACCGGTGTGCTGGGTCGGCTGTACCTGGCCGGTCGGGTGGACCTGATGGACGCCGCGCAGCTCGCCCTGGTCCGCTCGGCCGTGTCCGTCCACAAGGGACTTCGGCCGGAGATCGCCACGTCGGTTCCGTTCTGGCCGTTGGGTTTGACCAACTGCACCGGACCGTGGGTGGCGCAAGGACTGCGTGCGGTGTCGAACAGCTACCTGACGCTCTGGCGGCTACCGGACGCGTCCGCCGCGGTCGACCTGCCTGTGTCGCACTTGCGCGGGCAGGACGTCACGGTGTCCCCGGTGTTCCCGGTGACGTCACCCGAGTGGGCCTTCGAGTGGGACGCGGCACGAGGGGTGCTGCGTGCCACTCACAGCGGTGCGAGCCCGTCCGCGGTCGTCGTGCGGCTGTAGGAGTCGGGGCAGCCTCGGTTCGACCAGCTCGGCGGCCCGCACTGCCGCCGGGCACGGGCCGTCGTCGGCCCCGGGTCGCACTGGCTCCAATCGCCGATCACCGGAGGCGCGGTCACCTCGTCGGTGCCGAACACCTGATCCGGATCGGGTTCGAGCAGGTACGACGGCGTCTGGTGCTCCGCGTCCTCGTCACCTTGGCCTCGACCCACACCCGCGCCACCCATCGGTGCCATGCCGGCCATGCCCGCCGCACCACGTCCGGCACCCGCACCTGCCGCACCCGTGCTCCGCGCCGCCACACCGTCAGCGGGCGACATCAGCAGTTGTCGTTGTGGTGCGGCGAGTAGTGCGACGGTGTCGCCGGTGCGGATGCCGGTTAGGTCGCGGGAGCCTGCGGGGATGAACACTTGGTGGCGGTTGTCGATCCGGTTCGGGCTGTCGGGGTCGAGTCCGATGGTGATCGCGTGGCCGCGGACTGATCACCAGGATCGGCCGCGCCTTGCACCTGGCCGCCTGTGAACCCGTCACCACAGGCGGCGATGCCGATCAGGTCAGAAACCCGGTCGACAGCCGACTCCACAAACCGCGCAGTGCGGTGCCGGGCGGTCTGTTGTTGCTGACGGGTGGGTCGTGGCATGGGGGATGGGCGTGGTTGGAGTGCCCGTACCCCCGTTCGGTGCACGTTCGGTCCACGCCGGTGTGCCGGTGCTCTGGTGGTCGACGGGAGGCTGCTTCGACCACCGCTTGGACGCGGCCCGCTGCGGCCTCGGTGGCCGTGTTCGCCGCGCACCGCGGTAGTGCGGTGCCACCGGACGTGCCTCCGTTGTGCGCGAGCACGTGTTCGACGGCCTCGGATATCCGCTGGCTCGGTGGGTCCGGCCGGTGGGTCTTGGTCGCCTTCGGTCGGTCTGACACCGGTGGTGCGGACTGTCGGTGCCAGGCCCAGGTGATCGACGTGGTCGTGGTCGGCGATGCTGCGCAACAGGTACGGCGGTCGGTCCAGGCTGCCCCGGCGCCGCGCGCGGAACGAGTTCGGGCGGTGGCCGGGTCGAGCTGTCCGGAGCTCAACCCGGACGAGTTGCTCAACGCCGACCTCAGATGCAACGTCGACGTCTCCCTCGCCGACAACGTCGACCGCCTCGCCCACGGGACCCGACGCTTCCTGCACCGCCGCCAACGCCAACCGCACATCGTCCGCGGCTACGTCCAGGCCCTGCACGTCTGCTACGCCATCATGTAGGCAGCTCAATACTTTCTGCTCAAATAATTAGCACTGGTCGCAACGGTCGGCCGCTTTTCAACTCGTGAGGGCTCCGTTACAGTCTGTTCCCGGGAACGCTCCCAGCTCCTAAGGGGTCACCGTGCCAAGGTTGTCGCGCGTGCTCGCCGCCGTGTCCGTCCGGCGCGTTGGTGCTGATATGCAGCCAGCAGACCACGTTCGGCTGGAACCACGTTTGCTTACCGACCGATGCTCTGCTCCGCGGGCATGAAGCCGGTAGATGAGTCCATAGTGGACCTCTTCATTTGGCGGCCCCGGCGGTAGCGACGATGGGTCCGATGATCGGTGTATCCCCGTAGACGCGACACCCGCGAAAGGGGTTTCTTGATGCGTCAGAACAGCCCTCCCATGCTATTCCAGCGCTTCGCCCGCGCAGCGCTGGCCGGCGTAACGCTCCTCGCGGCCATCGGCACGGTACAACCCGCCGCCGCAGGACAGCCGGCCGCCGCAGGACAGCCGGCCGTCACGGCCGCAGCTGCCGCGGCCGCGGCTGCCGGCGCCGCCGCGATCGCCTCGGTCGACCTGGCCGGGACGTGGAGCTTCACACCAGCGGGCCGGGGGGCGACCTCGATCACCGTGCCCGGCGGCGGCTGGTACAAGCAGGGCTTCACCGACGTGAACGAGGCGGTGTACTCGCGCACCATCACCGTGCCCGACTCGGGTCAGCCGCAGTCGACGTGGATCGAGTTCGGGGCGGTCAATCACCAGGCGACGCTGTCGGTCGACGGCCGCGTGGTCGCCACCCAGACGACGGCGTTCACCCCGTCGAACTTCGACATCAGCGCATACGCGGCGCCTGGCACCACCCACACGATCACGGTGAACGTGAAGGGCCGCGGAGCGCTGAAGGCGTCCAACGGCCGGTACCTGGTGCCCGACGCCGCCACGTGGTCCGAGGCGATCCCGCAGGGGATCTTCGGGTCCGCGTTCCTGCGGGTGTACCCGGCGGTGTACGTCAGCGACACATTCGTGCGTACGTCGGTGGCGAACAAGACGTTGAGCTACGACGTGTCGGTGCGTAACACGTCGGGCAGTTCCCGGTCGGTCACGTTGACCGGGTCGCTGTCGTCCACCAACGGAACGGCTTTCAGCTACCCGGAACTGCCCAGCCGTACGGTGACCGTGGCGGCCGGCTCGACCGTGACCGTGACCGTCGGGCCGGTCGCGTGGAACCTCGACAGCACCTCGTACTGGTGGCCCAACGTGCCGTACCGGCCGGGGTACCGGGCGCAGCTGCACCGGCTGACGGTGCACGCCGCCACCGATGACGGGCGCACCACCGACGCCACGTACCGGTTCGGGTTCCGGGAGGCCACCCAGAACGGTGACTACTACTACCTCAACGGCGTGCGCGTGAACTTCCGCGGCGACAACCTCCAGGGAGCCGACTACGACCGGATCAACAACGGCGGCAAGGGCGACGCGTACCACACCCTGCCCGGCTTCCTGCCCCCGTCGCCCGGCAACGGCGGCTGGCCCCAGGCGGTGGACAACTACCAGCGGCTGAACTTCAACGTGGTGCGCATCCACCAGGAGCCCGCGAGCCCGTACATGTTGGACGTCGCCGACGAGATGGGCCTGATGATCATCGGCGAGGTCGCGATTCGTGGCTCCCAATCCTCGCAGGAGTGGAGGGAGACCGTCGGGCGCAACAACATGATCAACCACGCCCGTGCGCTGGTCCTGCGCGACCGCAACCACCCCGCGATCATCCGCTGGAGTCAGAACAACGAGCCGAACCAGAGCGGCCAGGATTCCGAACAGTTCGAGAAGGACTTGTACGCGGCGATGAACGGCGCCGACGGAACCCGGCCGATCATTGTCGAGGTGGGCGTCGGCAACAATGTCAGCCTGTATCCCGGGATGACGTACGCCAACTTCGCGGTGATCCCGCACTACGTCGACGGCTTCGGCAGGTACGGGGAGGGCCTGATCACCGTGAATGGGCGGCCCGACGGCGAGGGCGAGTACATCTGGCCGGCATGCAACACCAAGCAGGGCTTCGAGTGGTTCGCCACGGCAACCCTGGCCAAGCGCGGCAAGGGTGCCACCGACCTGCGTCCGTACACGCTGCTGTCAGCTTGGGCCAGCGTCATCCCCGGCGTGCGCACCGGCGACTTCGTCCCGGAGGAGGGCGGTCGCCCTGTCTACGGCGCGGACAACCTCCCGGACCCCTGGAGCAACCCGCAGTTCCAGCGCGTGCAGGCGGCGTTCAACCCGGTGGCCGCGGTCGACCTCCCCTACTGGTCGGCCTCCGGCGTCTCGGACGCGAACGGCACCTTCCCCCTGCCGCAGGCCGTGCCCAACTACGCCCGGAACGCCACGGTCACCCGCGACATCACCGTCTTCAACGACGACTTCGCCGACACTTCGGTGGGCTTCACCTGGACGGCGCGGCTCGACGCGCCGGACGGGGCGGTCGTCGCGTCCGGAAGCACGACCCTGACCGTCCCGCTCGGCTCGCGGGTCACCCAGCCGGTGTCCTTCACCACCCCGGCCACCGGCAACCGCGTGTACCTGCAGTTGTCGACCACGAAGTCCGGTAGGCCGGTCTTCACCGACGCGGTGGAGTACTTCAACCTCGGCGGAAGCGGCGGAGACGGACCCGCACCGGGCAACTACCGCATCGTCAACCGCAACAGCGGCAAGCCGCTCGCTGTCGCGGGCAACTCCACGGCGGACGGCGCCAAGGTGGTCCAGCAGAGTGGCACCGGCACCTGGACCGTCGCCACGACCTCCGACGGCTCCTACACCCTCCGGTACGTCGCGAGTGGAAAGGTGCTCGACGTCAACGGCGGCAGCAGCACGGCCGGGCTGCAACTGCAGCAGTGGACGGCCAACGGTGGCACCAACCAGATGTGGTATCTGCGGTCCACCGGCAACGGCTACTACACCATCGTCAGCCGCGGCAGCGGACTGGTGGCGGACGTCTATGGTGCGGCGACGAGCGACGGGGCGCAGGTCGTGCAGTGGGCCGCCAACGGCGGGGCCAACCAGCAGTGGCAACTGATCCGGGCCTGACCGGACGACCCGGTTCTCGTCTGCTGCAGCGGCGTCGACCGCTACCCCTGGCCGCTCGGCCCTGCGGCCAGGGGTAGCGGCGACATGTCAACTCCGAACATCGGCAAGCGACCACCACCGAGCACCTTGTCTCCGCTCCCATCGGTACGGGCCGGCAGACCACCGCAGTGAACGCATCGAACCGCCTCGCTCGCGAGCGGTAGGCGCTCGTCAGCGCCCCCCGTAGGGGCTCGATCAATGACGGCTCAACGGACCCCCACGCTGATGGAGGTTCCGCGACCGTCGGCCGGCTCCTACAACCATGAGGAGATCCACATGGCTTGTTCGCACAGCTCGGGGCCGCAGCGTTCGACGGTCCATGGTGATGGGCGCTACGGCCGTCGTGTTGGTTCTGAGCTTCGCGTTCAACGTCCGGTTGGTGATCAGTCGCTCGGTTGATGGACTGGCAGAAGGCGGCCACCTGCTCGCTCTCGGAGGAAGAGGCGGATCTTCTCGGGAGGATCAGGTGGCCGTTGTTCGTGGTGTCGGGCAGGTCGGCGGTGGTGACCAGGGTGAACTTCGCCGGTTCCGCGGCGAGGTGTACGACTGTCTCGATCGGCGGGCGGATGCGTTGTTCGATCTGGTGGATGGGATCTGCGCACCGGTCACTGTGGCCGGGGTGGCGTACCTGAGCTTGGCGTCGGGTGCCCTGTGCCGCTCGAAAGGTCATCGTTGCTGGTCAAGCGGCGTATCTGTACTCGTTGACGAGCCCGCCCAGGATGCGGGTGCGGTGCAGTCTGTGGGGGTCGAGGTCGTGTACCGCGGTGGGGTGCCGCCGAACTTCGGGGGGTAGTTGGTCACGGGCCTGGTGGGCCGGTGTCGGTTGTAGTGGTCTTCGTAGGTTGCGAGGACTTGCCGTGCGTGAGCCTCTCCCAGGATCAGGATGTGGTCGAGGACTTCGCGTCGGAGCGTGCCGATGACCCGTTCGCAGTGGGCGTTCATCCGGGGCGCCTGTGGCGCGCTCTTGATCACGCGGAGATCGTCGGCTTGGAAGACCGTGTCGAACGTCTGGCCGTACTTGCCGTCGCGATCGCGGAGCAGGAAGCGCAGGGACTCCATTCAATGCCCGAGGTCGGCGGCGAGGTTTCTGGCCTGCTGCGTCGTCCACTCCTGGGTGGGGTGAGAGGTGACGTCGGTGATGTGCAGGCGCTTGGTGCCGTGTTCGAGGAAGGCCAGTGCGTACAGGCGCCTGCCGAGCACGGTGTCGAGGTGGAGGAAGTCCGCCGCGATGGTGCCCTGGGCCTGGGTGGTGAGGAACTCCCGCCAGGTCGGGCCGGCGCGGCGGGGCGCCGGGTCGACGCCCGCTTCGTGCAGGATCCGCCAGACCGTCGAGTGGGCGATGCGGTGGCCGAGTCGGGTCAGTTCGCCATGTATCCGCCGGTGACCCCACCGTGGGTTCTCTCTGGCGAGCCGCAGCACGAGCGTCTTGATGGCCGCTCAAGACCTCCCGCCACCGCCGACGGTCCACCAACCCGGACAGGGCGGCGAACCAGAACCGATCGGCGGGCCCGTAGCGGACCCGACCTGCGAGTTGCCGGCGGAGTACGGCGTTCTCGTGCCGCAGCACGAGCAGTTCGGCGTCCTTCGCCGTCTCGCTGCGCAGCACCACCGACGGCACGGACAGCAACTTCCGGGTCACCTTGTACAGCAGGGACACGATCACCCGGGCATGCTCCCAACACGCTGACACCTTTGCTCTACCAGCGACGATTGACTTTTCAAGCGGCACAGGATGCGAGGACGCCGAGAGCAGCCGTGAACGCGACGGCAACCCCTCGCGCCCTGCCGCGAACGGAGCCGGTGGCTCGCCGGACGAGTGCATCCGCCCGGAACACCCGGATTCGGATCATGGAGCACTACCTCTTCCTGGCAACGTTGACGAAGAGAGGTCAGCTGGAAGGCACCGCGAGCTGGTGGGAGTCGGACGAGTCCGTCACGGCATCCGGCGGACGCGGGGCGGCGGACACCCGTACCGGTCGAAGACCGCCTGGCTCTCCCAGGCCCCACGCCAGGCGTGTTTCACGGTGCGTCGTGGCTGGCCGTAGGGCATGGGGGACACGCTCTCCGGGATGACCGGCTTGCCGTACGTACGGCCAACACGACCGAGCTGGACATGAAGTGCGGCTGACACGCTGTCCTCCTCGGTCGTCCTCTGGGTTGATACGGTTCAATCAGGAGATATGTCACATATGCTGGCGGTGGTTATAGGAAGTGTCAATGGCGGGTCTCGATACGCACGCGGCTCCGCTACGGTGGGACCGGTCCTCCACGTCGACCATCAACGGGTGCACAGCGTGGTAAGCCCGAGGGCTTTGGTGGCACCACGTCGCGCCCAAGGCGGCCATGGACGATGCCGATTCCGCCGCCGGGCTGCGGATCCCGTGACCGTTGCTCGGGCTCTCCGACGGGAGTGGTGAGTGCAAGGACGCGGGCTGCTCTACGAGCAGGCGTAGTGTCGTGGCGAAGCTGGTCGGCGACAAGGACAGCATGGCTCGGGTGAACTGACAGCCTGACCGCCTGACCGGCAGCGGCGGCTGATGACACCCCGGACATGGGCAGCACCATCTTCGGCGGGCTGACGGTTCAGTACCACATCGGCATGTGCCTCGACGTGCCCGGCAACTCCACTGCGACGCGCACCTGTCTCAGATCACTTCGGTGATCGTCTTCCTGATGGCGAGGGCGGCTGCGGACCGGGCCCACTCACCGAAGTCGAACGGCTGCACGTCCAAGTCGATCAGCGCGGGATCGTCCTCGTAGGAGTCCTCGATGCCCTCGTGCACCAACGGCGCGGTCAGCTCGTAGAGCGGCAGTCCCTCGCCGGTGAGCAGGATTTTCTGCGGGTCGAGGAAGTTGGCCGCGGTGCCGACGAGCACGCCGAGGGCGTAGCCGGAGCGTTCGAACACGTCCGTGGCCTGCTTGTTCCCGGAGCGGACCCGGTCGACTGCCTCGTCGTAGGTCGGGGAGCCGTCGAGCTGCCTGAGGATCACGTGCGTCATGAGGTAGCTGGAGGCGCAGCCCCGGTGGCCGTAGCCGCAGTGCGGACCGGCGGGGTCGACGAGGATGTGGCTGAACCGGGGCGGCAGACCGTGGGAGCCCTCGACCAGTTTGCCGTCGACGATCAGGCCCGTACCCACCCCCGCGCCGATGGTGATGACCACCATGGACGTCGTCCCGGCGCCGGCGCCGAACCAGTGCTCGGCCGCGGTGAGGGCCTGCACGTCGTTGTCCACGGCGGTGGGCAAGCCCGTCGCCTCGGTCAGCCGCGGACCCAGCGGCACGTCGGTCCAGTCCAGGAAACCGGCCTGGGCGACCCGGCCCTCGTGCACGACACCGCCGAGGATCACACCCAGTCCGGTCAGTCCGGGGAACCGCGCCGAGACCTCGGTGATCGCGGCGATCACCTCGTGGGGGTCGCGGCTGGGCAGCGGCTGCTCGACCGAGTCCACGACCGTCGCGGTCAGGTCGGTCACCACGGCGAACAACCGGTCGGTGGTGAGCTTGACCCCGAGGAACCGGTGGGACGCGCCGTGCACGTGCAGCATCTCCGAAGGCCTGCCGGTGGCGGAGCGTAGCTCCGTGGCACCCTCCACCAGCAGCCCGTGGGTGACCAGGGCCTTGGTCACGCGGGACAGCGTGGGGCGGGACAGGTGCAGCCGGTCGGCGAGTTCGCTGCGCGGCTTGGCGCCGTGGACGAGCAGATCCAGCAGCACGTCACGTTCCGCCTCGGACAGGCGCGGCCAGGACGATGCGGTGCGGATGCGGCTCCCCAAGGACACCACCCGAACATACCTCGCCATGCCGGTGCCATCCTTCCGCCCAGTCCGAGGGGCAGGTCGGACGAAGGCGAGCAGTTGCCCGGTCGGGTTGCATGTCCCGAGAGGCGTCGATGCCTCCCATTCGGCTTTGTGGACGTTTCACGGTGATGCTTGGATTCCGCGCCCGGTGGTCGTCGTAGCCGGATTCCCCTACCTCACCAAGTTGTCTCCGGTGCGCGGGTTTCCGGACCGGTCAGGCGCTTCCGTTGCCGATGCTGCCCGGCACCGCGAGCAGGGTGTTGTACCAGGTGGTGGCCATCTTGTAGTAGCCGCGGGCGTTGGGGTGCACGCCGTCTGCGAGGTCGGCGGTGGTCAACGCGCGGTACTGGTCGACCAGGTACACCTTCTTGCCCGCACTGGCTTTGCTGCTCACCATCGGGGGGATCGTCGCGTTGAAAGCGCGCACGGTGGAGTCCATCCCGGAGATCGGGATGATCGTGGCCACGAACACGCGCGTGTTGGGTGCCCGGGTGGTGATGCGGTCGACCAGGGTGGACAACCGGCTGGGCGCGCCGCGCGGGTCGCGCCACATGTCGTTGGTGCCGATGTGCAGCAGGATCGTCTGGGGGGTGTAGGCGCGCAGCCAGGTGGTGATGTTGGCGTCGACCTGGGAGATGGTCCAGCCCGGGTGGCCCTCGTGGTTGCGGTCGGGCAGGCTGCTCGGCCCGTCGGTCCTCGAGCCGACGAAGTCGACGCTGTAGCCGCCGGCCGTGAACTTCTGCCACAGGCCGACGCGGTAGCCGCCGGGTGACTCGTCCCCGTAGGTGATCGAATCGCCCAACGGCATCACCCGGACCGGCGCCGCGACGACGACGTCGGGAGCGGCGGCCGCGGGCAGGGACGGTGCGAGCAACGCCCCCAGCGAGACCGCGCCGACCAGTACGCGTTTCATCATGGCCATGGAACTTCCTCCACTGCTGATGGGGGCCTGGTGGACAGGAATCCGGCGCGGCGAGCGCGGACGCGGTCGGCGCGCCCCGAACTGGGCGGCGGTGTGCGGGGAGGTGGCTGATCGGTCAGGACGGCTGTGGCTCGCCCGTGACAGCGGGCGCGAGGTGTGGTCGCACCCCGCGCCCGCTGTCATCCGGCGATGGGTTCGGTGTGCCGCCTTACTGGCGGGTCCACTTCTGGTTGGTTTGGCCGTTGCAGTTCCAGGAGTTGACCTGGGTGCCGTTGGCTGTGCCTTGTCCGTTGGCGTCCAGGCACAGGCCGGTCTGGGTGTGGCGGATCGAGCCGTCGGTGCCGTGGGTCCACTTCTGGTTGGCGCCGCCGTTGCAGTCCCAGATCTGGGCCTGTGTGCCCGCGGCGGAGTTCGAGGGCAGGTCGAGGCACTTGCCGCCGTAGACCCGCAACTCGGCCGCGCTGGTCAGCGTCCACTTCTGGTTGCTCTGGCCGTTGCAGTCCCACAGCTGTGCCTTCGTGCCGTTGGTCTGGCTCTGACCCGTCACGTCCAGGCAACGACCCGACTGCTGCCCCACGTAAGTACTACCGGTCGGGGCGCCCGTGGTCGTGGTGGTGGTGGTCGTGGAGGTGCTGGTCGGCGGCGTGGAGGGCACCAGGGGACAGGTGCTCTGGTAGGACCTGATGCCGTTGGAATCGGCCAGCGGGCAGAGGAACTGGGTGTAGCGGGTGTCGCTGTCCACGAAGATCTTGAACCACGG
This sequence comes from Actinosynnema sp. NPDC023794, assembly GCF_040639675.1. Classification (NCBI taxonomy): domain Bacteria; kingdom Bacillati; phylum Actinomycetota; class Actinomycetes; order Pseudonocardiales; family Pseudonocardiaceae; genus Actinosynnema; species Actinosynnema sp. NPDC023794. The sequence continues at coordinate 12,620 of NZ_JBFAFR010000058.1, forward strand.
GATGACGGTGCGCATCATCGTGGGGTTGTTCGAGGTGGGGAAGCCGTGACCGGCGCCGGTGAGCTCGAGGTAGGCCTTCTCGACGCCGGCCGGGATCCCGTTGTACAGGTTCATGACGCCGGCGGGGGTGACGGTGCCGTCGTACTGGCCGGCCAGCAGCATGGTCGGAACCTTCGTGGTGGTCAGGTTCTGCGAGAAGCTGGCGGGCGCGAGCCCGATCGCGGTCTTGAGCGTCGGCCGTTGCAGGGACGCGTTCGCCGCCCCGCCGCCGCCCATCGAGTGGCCCATCACCGACGTGCGGCTCGCGTCGACCCGGTCCCGCACGGAACTGCGCTGGGTCAGGTAGTCCAGCGCCGCCAACAACTGCGTGCCGCGGGCGTTGTCCCAGTCGTTGCGGTTGTTGGTGTCGATCCCGATCACCACGAACCCGAACGACGCCAGCCAGTGCCCCATCCAGGCGCCTTCGGCAGCCCACGTGGCGGTGTAGCCGGGCACGACGGCGATAGCACCGAACCTGCCCTGGCTCGTGTCCGTCGGGTAGTAGATCACCCCACCGCCGAAACCGTTGCCCGCCGGCACGCCGACCTGCGCGGTGGCGAAGGTGCCCCGGTTCGCCGAGACACTGGCCCGTGTCGGGTCCGGTCCCCGCTGGTAGGGGTTGTCGGCACCCGTCGCCTGCTGCGTGCCGCCCGCGACCGTCAACGCCACCAGCGTGGCCGTCGCCGTGAGGAGCGCGAGGGCGTACCTCCACGACCGACCTGCCGGCCGTCCTGAGGGGACGGTCCCGAGCGGATCTTGGAAAGCGCTTCCACTTCTTATCATGGTCGACTCCCTGTCGGAATGCGGCGGACGGGCTTGTGCGTGGCCTGTTGCCACACAGGTGATGAAGGCCTTCGACCCTCGCGCGGCGCGGCCAGACCCCCAGGCGAAGCACACGTCGGCAGCCCGGCCGCAGGGAATGGATGGGTGCGGCCGAGAACGGACTAACCGGAGGTACTGCCGAACGGGAGGGGGAACCGGGCTGTCACGGTCGCGTCACCGGTCGGCCAGGCAGGGCCGCAGGGACTGACGCCCTCGCTGAACACATCCGCCACACCCGACACCGGCCGTCAACGTCATTGTTCGTGGCCTCACTGGCTTTCCGCGGAATCCAAATGTGCCACTCAGTCTGGCCATGGCTACTGGAAGTGTCAATAATGTCTCGATACGTGAGCGGTGCGCCGCGATCGTTCTCAAGCACGACAACGACAGCGATCAAGGGAGTCCTTGACGCTGCCGGGTGTCGAAACGTTTGGTGATCAGGTCGACTCTCGACGACGGCCGCAGGAGGGGGGAACCGCCCGCGAGGTTCGACGGTTCCCCCTGCCCTCAGCGCCGGACCCACCTCTGGTTGGCCTGCCCGTTGCAGGTCCAGAGCGCGATCCGGGTGCCGTTCGCGGTGCCCTGGCCGGAGGCGTCCAGGCACAGGCCCGACTGCGTGCCCTTGATGGACCCGTCGGATTGAATGGTCCACTTCTGGTTGGCCTGGCCGTTGCAGTCCCAGATCTGGGCGGTGGTGCCCGCGGTGGTGCCCTGGCCGGTGGCGTCGAGGCACTTGTCGCCGTAGACCCGCAGCTCACCGCCGGTCGTGGAGGCCCATTGCTGGTTGGCGGCCCCGTTGCAGTCCCACAGCTGGATCGCGGCGCCGTTGGTGCGGCTCGCGGAGACGACGTCGAGGCACCGGTTGGACTGCACGCCGACCAGTGCGGCGCCGGTGGGCGGTTGCGTGCCGATGCCGAAGAAGCGGATCACCTCGTCGGCGAGGATCTGGAGGTTGTGGGGCTGTCCCTGCTCGCGGATGGCCTCGACCCGTGAGCCGTAGCGGGTGCGGGTCCAGGTGCTGCGCGGGGTGTTGTACTCGGTGGAGGTCGGTGTCGTGCTCACGCCGTGCACGTTCGTCCACTGCCTGATCGCCTCGCCGAAGTTGGCGAAGCGCAGCACGTCGTCCTCGGTGCCGTGCCACAGCTGCACCCTGGGCCGAGGACCGCTGTAGCCGGGGTACGCGGCGCGCACCAGGTCGCCCCATTGCTGCGGGGTCTTGTTGATGCGGCCCTCGGCGCACTCGGTGTTCCACGAGTTCGTCCCGGCGAAGCAGCCGAAGGGCACGCCGGCGAACGACGCGCCGGCCTGGAACACGTCCGGGTAGGAGCCCAGCAGGACGTTGGTCATCATGCCGCCCGACGAGTGGCCGGTGACGAACGTGCGGGCCGGGTCGCCGTTGTAGCGCTGCTGGACGTACTTGACCATCGACACGATGCCCTGGGCGTCACCGCCGCCGTTGTGGGTGAGCACCGCCCGGGAGTGGACGTCCCAGCAGCGGTCGGAGCTGACGGCGGAGGGATAGATCACGATGAACCCGTGCCGGTCGGCCAGCGAGGCGTACTGCGTGCCGCGGTGGAAGTCCTGCGCGGTGCCGGTGCACCAGTGCACGCCCACCACCACGGCGGGCTTGGCCGCCACGTTGTCCGGCACGTAGACGAACATCTTGATGCCGCTGGGGTTGTAGCCGAAGTCCCTGACCTCCTGCAACGACGCCGCCTGGGCAGGAGGGGCGACCAGCAGCGCCGCCAGGCAGGCGAGCAGGGTAGTGATGAGGGCCGCAGCCGTCCTCGGTCTGCCGTGTGCCATCCGAACCGCCTTGTCTCGTCGATGAGCGCGGTCATGCCGTGATGCGACATTGTTAAGTTCGCGACGAAACGAAGTCAAGGGAGGTGTCTCGATCGGCTCGGACCCTTGACTTTGTTTCGTCGGAAACCTAACAATCTCGGGGCTGCTCCTGCCTCCGCTCTTCCGCGATGATCAAAGGAGATCAGATGCGTGCTCTACCACGCCTGGGCAGAGCTCTGCTCGCCTTGGCGCTGACCGCTCCGGCGCTGATGCTGATGAGCGCTCCGGCGCAGGCCGCCCCGGCTCCCCTGGTGGGCGTCGGGTCAAGCCGCTGCCTGGACGTCACGGGCAACTCCAGCGCCAACGGCGCTCAGTTGCAGATCTGGGACTGCAACGGCCAGGCCAACCAGGGCTGGGAGTTCTCCTCGTCGGGCGAACTGCGCGTGTTCAACGGCTCCAAGTGCCTCAACGTGCCCGGCGGCAGCACCGCCACCGGCACCCGCCTGACGATCTGGGACTGCACCGGCGGCGCGAACCAGAAGTTCCGGCTGAACTCGAACGGCAGCATCACCGCCACACAGTCCGGACTGTGCCTGGACGTCTACAACCAGGCCACCGCCAACGGGACCGCCGTGAACACCTGGAACTGTAACGGCCAGACCAACCAGGCGTTCCGGGTCGGCGGCACGGACCCGGGCCCCGGCCCGCAGCCGTGCGCGACCAACCCGGTCAACCCCAACGCGAGCACCCAGGCCCGCAAGCTGCTGTGCTACGTCCAGTCGCAGTACGGCAACCACATCATCTCCGGTCAGCAGGAGTCGACCTGGATCGGCGGCCCGGACTACGAGATCAACTACATCCGGAACAACACCGGCAAGTACCCGGCGATCCGCGCCCTGGACTTCGGTGACTCCAAGGACCTCGCCCCGCGCGCCATCGCCTGGTGGAACGCCGGCGGCATCCCGATGATCGGCTACCACATGGGCGCGCCGACCAAGCCCGACACCTACGAGGGCACCCAGATGTCGGTGTCGATCAACGCGGTGCTGACGCCGGGCACGGCCGAGTACCGCTCGTTCATCGACCGCCTGGACCAGGCGGCGAACATGCTCCAGCAGTTGGAGAACGCGGGCGCGGCGGTGATCTGGCGACCGTTCCACGAGGCCGGTGGCACCTGGTTCTGGTGGAGCAAGGAGGGCGGCGGCCAGTACAACCGGCTGTGGAACTTCATGTTCAACTACTTCACCCGCACCAAGGGCCTGGACAACCTGGTGTGGCTGCACGGCTACAACGGCCAACCGCAGTCCTCGTTCTACCCCGGCAAGTCGGTCGTGGACGTCGGCGGCGCCGACACCTACGCCGGCAATGGCAACTACGACCCGCAGAACGCCATGTACAACGCCGTGCGGAACATCGTCGGCTCGTCGATGCCGATCGCGCTGCACGAGAACGGGCCCATCCCCGACCCCGACCGGCTGCAGTCCACCGGCACCCGCTGGGTGCTGTTCGGCACCTGGCACGGCAACCACCTGACCGTCAGCAACAGCGTCAGCCACCTGCAGAAGGTCTACAACCACAGCTACGTCGTCACCCGTGACGAGCTGCCCAACCTCAAGTAACCATCCTGCGGGGACGCCGGGGCCGACGCGGTCCCGGCGTTCGCCGTAACCAGCGCCCGGAAGGTGTCACATGAAGACGCGTTCGACCTTGAGCAGTGTGCTCGTCGCGGTGCTGGCCGCGTTGTTCCTGATCGTGCCGCAGGCCACGGCCGCCGCACCCACGAGGATCATGGCCTTGGGCGACTCCATCACCGGCTCGCCCGGCTGCTGGAGAGCCCTGCTGTGGCAGCACCTGCGCAACACCGGCTACACCGACATCGACTTCGTCGGCACGCTGCCCGCGCCGGGCTGCGGGTTCGCCTACGACGGCGAGAACGAGGGCCACGGTGGGTTCCTCGCGACCCGGATCGCGGATCAGAACCAGCTCCCGGGGTGGCTGTCGGCCACCCGACCCGACGTCGTACTGATGCATCTGGGCACCAATGACGTGTGGAGCAACATCCCGGCGAGCACGATCCTGAGCGCCTACACCAAGCTCCTCGGCCAGATGCGGGCGAGCAACCCGTCGATGAAGGTCCTGGTCGCCAAGATCCTGCCGATGAACCCCTCCAACTGCTCGGCCTGCTACCAGCGCGTGGTCACCCTGAACAACGCCATCCCCGGCTGGGCCACGGCGAACTCCACGTCGCAGTCGCCGATCACCGTGGTGGACCAGTGGAGCGGCTTCTCCACCTCCAGCGACACGTCCGACGGAGTGCACCCCAACGACAGCGGCATCCGCAAGATGGAGGCGCGCTGGTACCCGGCGCTGGCCGCCGCGCTCACTCCGGGCACCGTCCCGACCGGCAACACCTACGTGGGGCAGCAGTCCGGCCGCTGCCTGGACGTGACCGGGGCGAGCCAGACCAACGGTGCGAAGGCCCAACTCTGGAACTGCAACAGCCAGGCGAACCAGCGGTGGACGCTCACGAGCGCGGCCGAACTACGGGTCTACGGCGGCAAGTGCCTCGACCTCCCGTCCAACTCCGCCGCCGGGACACAGGCCCAGATCTGGGACTGCAACGGCGCCGCGAACCAGAAGTGGACCCACGGAACCGACGGCTCGATCCGCCACGCCCAGACCGGCCTGTGCCTGGACGCCAACGGTCAGGGCACCGCCAACGGCACACAGGTCAACTCCTGGAACTGCAACGGACAAGCCAACCAGAAGTGGACCCGCCGATGAGACGTCTCATCACCTTGGTCGTCACCGCCGCATTGGCAGTGGCCGTGCCCGTAACGGCCTCCGGGCACGGCGACAGGCCCGTCGACGTGCGGGTGTCCGATGAGGAAGCGACCCCGGAAACCCGTTCGCTGTTCGCCTACCTGCGCGCCCAGCGTGGTCAGGGTGTGCTGTTCGGGCACCAGCAGACCACCGAGTTCGGGGTCACGTACCCGGTCGCGGACGGCGTGCTGTCGGACGTGGCGGCGGGTGTCGGCGACCACCCGGCGGTGTTCGGCTGGGACATGAGCGACCAGGGCTACGGCTCCTCACCCGGCACACCGGAAGAGAAGTTCGCCAAGTACGTCCAGCTGGTCAAGGCCGCGCACCGCATCGGCGGCATCAACACGATCAGCGCCCACATGAACAACTTCGTCACCGGCGGGAACTACGGCGACACGAACGGCAACGTGGTCGCCCGCATCCTGCCCGGCGGCGACCACAACGCCGCCTTCCGAGACTACCTCGACCGGGTGGCCCGCCTCGCGCACGCGATCACCGACGACCGCGGCCGGCCCATCCCTGTCATCTTCCGACCCTTTCACGAGAGCAGCGGCAGCTGGTTCTGGTGGGGCGCGGCCCACGCGTCGGCCTCGCAGTACGTCGAGCTGTGGCGCTACACCGTGGAGTACCTGCGCGACACCAAGGACGTGCACAACTTCCTGTATGCGTACTCGCCGGGCGGCTCGTACGGCGGCGCGGACGACGTGTACATGCGAACCTACCCGGGCGACGACTACGTCGACGTGTTGGGCTACGACAACTACGACGGCAGCAACGCGTCGAAGCAGTGGCTCGACGGCCTGGTCGCCGACCTGGCCATGATCGCGCGGATCGCCGACGAGAAGGGCAAGGTCTCCGCCGCCACCGAGTACGGCATCAGCGGAGCCCTCAAGCCCAACGGGCAGAACGGCAACCTGCACTGGTACACACAGGTCCACGACGCCATCAAGGCAAACCCGGACGCCCGCCGCACCGCGTACATGATGACGTGGACCAACTTCGGGCTCGACCAGTTCTTCGTCCCGTACCCGGCGACCGGCGACCTGCCCGAGCACGAGCTGCTACCGGACTTCCGCGCCTTCCACGACGACCCGCACTCGGTGTTCGCCGCCGAACTCGACCACGTCTACGACCGCCGGACCAAAGCGGTCCGCCAGGCGCCGTCCGCGCACATCGTCTCCCCGACCGATCGCGAACGGGTGGTCACGCCGACCACGACGGTCCGGGTGAAGGTGAACAACGCCAAGGCCCTGCTGGTGTACTACACGGTCGGCACGTCAAAGACCCGACACCTGCTCACCTACGACCGCGCCACCGGCTACCACACCGGCACCTGGCGGATCGGTCAGGACAACCTGAACAACACGGTGACCCGGTTGACCGTCCGCGCACTGGTCGTCGGCCACTCCCGACCGCTGGAACTGACCAACGCCGTGATCCTGGGCGCGAAGCCGCCGCTGCCGCCGGGGGTGGTGGACGACTTCGAGGCCCACCCCGACGACACCGCGCTGCGCGCCGACTACAGCACCTACGGTTCCAACACCATCTCGCTTGCTGCTGACAACGGTGGCAAGGCGCTGAAGTTCGACTACGACTTCACCTTCCAGACCTACACCGGCATCGGCAAGCGCCTGGAAGGCGACTGGTCGGCCTACGGTGGACTGGCGCTGTGGCTGCGGCCGGACGGCTCGAACCACAAGCTCGTGCTCCAACTCAACGCCGGTGGCGTCGCCTACGAGGCGTACCCGTCACTCGCCGGCACCACGGCAGGCGTCGTCACTATCCCGTTCGCCGACTGGCGCCCGGCACCGTGGGACAGTGCCAACGCCCACCGCCGCATCACCGCCGACGACCTGCGCACCCTCTCGCAGTTCAACGTCTTCGTCAACCAGGCAGACGGCGCGGTCACGACGAAGGGCTCCCTCGTCCTGGACCACATCCGCGCAGGATGAAGTGGTGCGTGGCGAGGTGCACCGTCACCCCGCCCCGCATGCACCGGTGGGTCGGCTCGACGCACGGGTCAGTCACGCCGTCGGAGGCGAGGCGCGCAACCGGCGGTGTCGGGGTCGACGGTGTTGACCGAGTGTCACCACAACCCCGGCTTCAGTGGCGCGGGTGCGACACGGTCGCCCACGTCCTGGCTGCGAACCAGAGTCGTGAGCCTGAAGTGCGTCGAGTGAGCAACTTGGTCGGTAAATGACCCCGAGGTGTTGACTTCGTTTCTTCGTTGACTTAACAATCCACCTCTACGCGGGACCGCGTCCGGTCTCGGGCCACGAGAGGAATCGATGATGTTCCTGACGGCAAAGCGCTTCTCACGGACGTGCACGGCGGCCGGATTAGCCGCGGTCGCGTTGCTGGTGACAGCATGTGGTGGATCGGGCGCACAGGGTGACGCGAACGGGGACACCCTGGTGCTGCCTGGCCCGGCCGGTGACTTCCAGGTGAACTTCAACCCGTTCTCCCCGACCTCGCTGGAGGGCGCAGGGACGATCTTCGAGCCGCTGTTCTTCTTCAACAACATCCGCGACGTCGAGCCCAGGCCGCGGCTGGGCAAGACGTTCAAGTGGAACGCCGACGGCACCCAGCTCGACATCGAGTTGCGGGACGACGTGAAATGGACCGACGGCGAGCAGTTCACCGCGCAGGACGTCACCTTCACCCTCGACATGATCACCAAGAACCAGGCCATCAACGGCACGGGCTACAAGGGCACGGCGACCGCGGTCGACGACGCCCACGTGACGATCAAGTTCTCCGAACCGTCCTACATGGACGGTCCGCAGGTGCTCGGCAGGATCTACATCGTCCCCGAGCACAAGTGGAAGGACTTCGGCACCCCGGCGACCGAGTCGGTCAAGGAGCCGGTCGGCACCGGCCCGTACGTGCTCGAGGAGTTCAAGGCCCAGGCGTTCACGCTCAAGGCGAACACCGGCTACTGGGCCGGTGAACCCGCGGTCAAGAGGATCCGCTACACCTCGATGTCGGGCAATCAGGCGACCGTCGACGCGCTGAAGGCCGGCCAGATCGACTGGCAGACCGGTCCGGTCCCGGACATCGCCAACGTCGAGGAGAACTACCCGGGCTACAAGGCCGTCACCATCCCGATGAACCAGGTCGCCCTGTTCACCTGCTCGAACGCCGCCTTGGGCTGCCAGGGCCCGCAGACCGACGTGGCCGTCCGCAAGGCCGTCTACTACGGCATGAACCGCACGCAGATCAACGCGCTCGCATTTGAGAACACCGCGAGCGAGATCTCCCCCGGCGCGGCGCTCCTGGAGCGGGACAAGGACCAGATCTCCGGCAAGCTCAAGGAGAAGACCGCGCCGATGCAGCCGGACACGGCAAAGGCCACGCAGACGCTGGAGGCCGCCGGCTACACCAAGGGCGGTGACGGCATCTACGCCAAGGACGGCAAGCCGCTGGCCCTGACGCTCAAGGTCGTCGCCGGCTGGACCGACTACATCACCGCCGTGGACACGCTGACCCAGCAGCTCCAGCAGGTGGGCATCAAGGTCACCGCCCAGCAGGTCTCCTGGAACGAGTGGTCCGACGCGCGTGGCCGCGGCAACTACGAGCTGCTGATCGACTCGATCTACCAGGGCCCGGCGCCGGACCCGTTCTACAACGCGTCCTACTTCTTCAGCAGCTCGAACACGGCCAAGGTCGGTGAGATCGCGCAGCCGAACTTCGCCCGCTTCTCCAACCCGGACGTCGATGCCGCGCTCACCGCGCTGAAGGGCATCGACCCTGAGGACGACGCCGCCCGGCAGCCGCACCTGGACACCATCCAGACCAGGATCGAGGAGTCGATCCCGTACATCCCGGTCCTGACCGGCGGCACCACCAGCGAGTACAACGCGAAGAAGTTCACCGGCTGGCCCACCAAGGAAGACCTGTACGCGTTCCCGGCCCTCTGGGGCCGCCCGGACGCTTCCGAGATCATCATGAAGCTCAAGCCGACCGGCCGGTGATCGACTGAGCGAGGCGACAGGCGGACCGATGAGGTCGCGCAGCGAGGTGGTGGCCATGAACGACAACGCCACCACCTCACTTGTTGACGCCTCGTCGGTCACGGGATTGTGGACGAACACCGATTCCTGTCGACGTGCCGAGGTGCCCGACCTGTTAGCGGGTGACGTGGGGGTCGTTGGCTGAGCGGGTGGGCCTTGAAGCCCTCGCCGAGACCGGGCTCGGGAGTGCTCTTCCAATCCTTGATGAGCACGGCGTCGGTGGTGCAGCAGCCCCCGGGTTCCCGGTCCGCGCGAGGTAGCTCAAGCGGTGCGCGTCAGCCCCGGCCACCAGCCGCTGCATGTAGTCGAAGCCCCAATTGTCCTGGCCGAACTCGCCGAGCGCGATGGGTGCCCGCGCCGCGAGCGGCAAGGTCTGGCTGTCCCAGCAGGTTTGGGTGGTCCAGGCCTTGAAGCGGTAGGCGTTGCCAGGAGGCGGCGATGGTTTCAGCGGGTCTGCGGGCATGTGCGCCGTCCACGCCCGCAGGTCGTTGGCCCACTCCAGGCCGCCGAGCATCAGCACGTTGGTCACGCCGGTGGTCCGCGCCGCATCGACCAGGTCCTGCATCCCGGCGGTCTCGTACGGCAGGCCCGAGCAGGTGCCCCTGTCCCGCCGGCACTGCCAACCGAGGGTCTTGTTCCCGTCGGCGGGCATCTCCGGGTACGGGTCGTTGAACAGGTCGAAGACGACGCCGTCGTAGCCCTTGAACGCGGTGGCGACGGCGGTCCAGAACTGCGGGGCGTACCGCACGTCCGGCACCGGCTTCTGGACGTCGCGTGCCCGTCCTTGCAGTGCCAGTCCGGCCCGGTCGCGTAGCGCCCCAGATCCGATGCAGGTCCAGGACCACGGTGATGTCGTCGGCCACCAGCAGGTTCACGTAGTCCTTGACGTTCTGCCGGAGCGACTCACGCCGAGCAGCCGGTAAGGCTTGACGTCCGCGATGACGATCTTGTTTCCGGATACGCGCAGTGCCGGTGCGCGATCGTCGTCGGGTGCGGCCTGCGCGAATACCCGCCTCAAGTCCTGGCAGGCCGTCGGCGACGAACGTCGAGACCGTCAAGATCTCCGACCGAGTCGAGTTCAGCACGGGTGCCGACCGTTTCCGGGTGGGGGTCGGCACTGCTGACGCCGATGGCCATCTGGGCCATGGTGTGGGCGCGGATGTCGGGGCGCGGTCCGTCGTCCACGTGCGCGGCGACGGCTCGCACGTGATCCTGGGCTGGTTCGGCCAGTCCGTCGTACACCGCGGCGAACGTGTCCCGAGCGCGGGCGCGCGGCCAGTCGGGCGGCAGGAGTTCGAGGGGGAGCAGGGGGTCGATGGCGGGGAAGCGGCGGTAGGTGTCCATCACCTCGGTGCGGGCACGGACGGCGTCCAGTCCGGTGATGCCGTCGGCCTTGATGCGGGGCAGCAGCGGGATCCAGCGTCGGATGAACCTCTCGTACTGCTCTGCGATGGCCGCGAGGTCCCAGGCTTCGATCGGGTTACGTGTCGTGCCCGAGGCGAAGCGCAGGTGTCGCGCGCGGAACGCGGTCGTGGTGCCGGGCGTCGCCGCGACGAGCTCGGCGTGATCCTGTTCCTTCATCGGGTGCGGTGACACCCAGACCCCGTCGTAGAGCGGCGCGTATCCCCGCCACCTCAGTTGTGCCCGCAGGGAGCTCCGCCGGGTTTTCTCCTCCTTCGGCATGGTGAAGACGAAGGCCGTCCACGACCCGTCCCAGGAGTCGGGTCCGGCGGCGAACCCCGCGATGGACACGCCGCCGAAGGACAGGTCGCCCGCGGCGGGCCCGGTCAGGCGGTAGGAGCTGTGCCTGCCCTGCCTGCTGCCCTCCAGCACGCCTCGGCGGGCCAGCCTGCTGATGGCGGTCCGCGCCGCCCCGGCGGTGATGCCGAACTCGCCCAGCAGGGCCACGATCGCCGCGGTCGGCAGCCACGCGCGACGGCTCAGGGTGTAGTCGGCGATCAGGGTCACCGCCAGGCCCTGGGGCGAGCTGCCGCTCTGCCGGCGCGGCAGCCGCACCGAGTCGGCGCCGACGTCGGGAAAGATCTCTTCGACATCGAACGGGCTTACCACGGTGCGCTCCCGTTGCAGGTCGGCGTGCAGGACCAGGTCGACTGTAGCGGTCCTAGGCGTATCGAGACCCGACTATTGACACTTCATATGGCTATGGCCAGTGTGAGTGACATGCATCGCATTGAATCGTATCAATGCGATGGCCGACGAGGCGCCGGCGATGTCCAAGCACCGGTTGGACGCCGTGCCGCGTAGGGCGAAGGTCGACCCGCCGGGGTTGCCGCCGCCACCGCTGACCACGTACACCGCCGCGCCGTGCGCCGGGACGGAGGCGCTGATCGTGCCGCCGGTGGTGCTGGTGGTGTGCGCCCACAGGTCGCGCAGCGAGTAGCTGCTCGCGGAGCCCAGTCCGATCTGCGACGCCGAGGCCGAGACGGTGGCAGGGGAGGAGTTGCGGTTGAGCAGGACGACCGCGACCGAGCCGTTGGCCATGGGCTTGGTCCACACCTCGATCCTGGGCGCAACCGGCACCGCCCGGCGGAGGGGTGGGGTGCGCCGACCGTGGCCACGAGCCTGGAGAATCCGCGCTATACCGGTCGGCAGGTGTGGAACCGGATGGCCAATGACCGTGACGAGGTCGACCTACGTACCGGGCTGCCGGGCCAGTTTCCGAACCTGCCGGAGGAGTGGGCGATCTCGTTGGACATCGCGCACGCGCCGTTGGTGGGCATGCGAAAGTTCACCGAGGTGCAGAAGGTGCGCGCTCGACGTCCGAACGGCGATGGCGGTGAGCGGCGGTATCTGTTGGCGGGGTTGGTGGTGTGCGGGGTGTGCGGGCGGCGGATGGATTCGCACTGGGTGCACGGCCGTCCCGGCTACCGTTGTCGCCACGGCTACACCAGCGCTCGTTTGAGGATGCCCGGTGCGCCCGCTTTGCTGTACTGGCGGGAGGATCGTCTGCTGGAGCGGATCGCTGTGCTCGCGGATGAGCTGGGACAGCCGCTTTCCTCGACCGGCGATGGGGCCGCGGCGTTGCTCGCGGCGGCGGGGATCGGCGTCGTCTGCTCACGGCAGGGGGCCGAGCTGCGTGAGCGAACCGACCGGGCGTGTCCCGGTGCCGGCCTGCGGCGGCGGTCCGGCGGGCGACTGCGGCTACCGTCCTGACCACGAGTTGGCTACGGGCGGCGTGACGCGGGATCCGTTGGGCGGGCGTCGTCATCGGCGGGCAGCTGGTGATCAGGTCGTCGAGATGGCGGCGATGATCCCCGGGCAGGTTCTCCGGTTTGCTCGCCGGTCAGGTGACCAGGCGTCGTGGGGACGGTGGGACGCGTGTGGGTTCGGTGCGGCCTTGTCTGGGGTAGCGGACCAGGAGGTTGGCGCTGCCGGGGTAGCCCAGGGCGCGTGTCTCGGCGAGCAGGTGGGTGACGGGGATGTCGGGTTGCT
>NZ_JBFAFR010000059.1:0-22804 GCF_040639675.1 Actinosynnema sp. NPDC023794
GACCAAGATCCTGCCCGCCACCGACCTCACCGCCTGCCTCACCCCCCAAGGCCTGACCAGCGTCAGCGGCACCACGACCTTCACCACCGTGCTGTAAACCCGTCGGCACCGCGTGACGGGCACCGCGACAGCCACACCCGATCGACAGCAGTCCACTTGCGAACGAGGAGGAACCAATGCCGAACTACATCGTCATCGGCTCGGGCGGACCGATCGTCATCGTCATCGAGTTGGGCGGCGTGGAGGTCTCGTCCCTGCGCCCCACCGACCTGGAGAAGCTCGACGTCGCCGCGACCGCGACGTGAACCGCACCGGCTGACGGCACCTCGGCGCCGGGCAAGCCGGCCGATCAGTCGAACCGTGCCGGGCGATCACCACGGGAGCCCACCGGACGAAGATCCGGCCCTGTGTGTCTCTTCTCGGCGAACCTGGCGGAGTTGATGCGGGGGGTGACCTTGCGGCCCACCAGTCGGGGATGGCGTCGTCAGCACTCATCGTTCCTCGCGTGACGCGGCGGATTCCGGGAAGGGCTTGTTGTGGAGGTGGAATCCGGCCGACTCGCCGTCCCCTGACCCCGCGCGAGGAGAATGGGCCGGTGACCGACATCACCGACCTCACCGCCGAAGCGTCGACCGGCACCCCCTCCGACGGCATCGACCAGGTCGTGGCCGGCGGCAGACCGCACACCATCGGCAGCTTCCGGTTCCACTTCGCCGACCAGCGCTGGGAGTGGTCCGACGAAGTCGCCCTGCTGCGCGGCTACGCGCCGGGCACGGTGCAGCCGACCACCGAGTTGCTGCTGTCGCACAAGCACCCCGCCGACCGCGACACCGTCGTCGACACCCTGGCCACCGCCGTCCGCGACGGCATCCCCTTCTGCAGCCGCCACCGCATCATCGACGCCACCGGCACCGAACACCACGTGCTGGTCGTCGGCGACCGGCTCCACGACGCCACCGGCGCCACCGCGGGAACCACCGGCTACTACGTCGACCTCGCCCCCGGCCTGGCCGACGACCGCCGACAGCTCCTGGACCAGACCGTCCCGACCTCGTCGACGCCCGCGCCCGCATCGAGCAGGCCAGAGGCGCGCTGATGCTGGTCTACGGCATCACCGCCGACCAGGCCCAGGAGACCAACACCAAACTCCGCGACCTGGCCGAGAAATTCACCACCGCACTGACCAGCCTCGGCGGCGGCCCGCTCCCACAACGCGCGCAATTCGACCACCTCCTGCTCACCATCCACCAGCACCCCGACCCGCCCACCACATAGCCATCGGCGCAGGTCCGACAGTCCCCCCGCCCCCGCACGAGGCGACCCGCCCCGACCCGGCTCCCCACCAGAGCGGGCGACGGTCTGCCGGCTTCCGCCACGTCACCTGCGAACCCACCAGCCGTACCGCCACTTCGCGTGCGAAACCGCCAGTTCAGCGGCGAAGCGACACTGTGCCGCTCGAAAAGTCATCGTCACTGGCAGAGCAGTGCAGACGCCGCCCCGCCGGCCGGTCGTGGGCGCCGAAGGGCCGGACGCCGGTGGTGCGGGTGACCGGCAAGCGGCTGCAGGTCAACGTCATGTGCGCGGTCGCCTCGCGTGGTGCGTTGTGGTTCACCGTGTTCATCGACCGCTTCACCGCGGCCGTGTTCACCGGCTTCCTCGACCGGTTGGCCCCCCAGACCGGCCGGAAGGTGCACGTCATCGCTGAGCGGCACCCGGCGTACCGGAGCAAGGCGGTCCGCGCCTGACTCGAGGCCGGCGGCGATCGGGTCGAGCTGCACCCGATGCCCGGCTACAGCTCCGAGCTCAACCCGAACGAGCTGCTCAATGCCGACCTCAAGCGCAACGTCAACGCCTCACCGGCCCACACCGTCGACCAGCTCGCCCACGAAACCCGACGGTTCCTGCGCCGCCGCCAGCGCCGTCCGCACATCGTCCGCGGTTCCTTCCGGGCCCCGCACGTCCGCTACGCCATCATGTAGGCAACCGAATGCTTTCAACTCAATAACCACATGTCCGGTCTGCCGCAGCTCGGCAGTGATTGAGGAACACCGTGGTGCCGGCCGCCCCACCGTGACAGGACAGAATCGCCGTGTGGGACGCTGAGGAGCGGGAAGCGCTCCTCCCCCGACGTCGTCAGGTGACGTTGTCCGGTGAGCGGTCGTGCTCGGCGTGCTGGGCGACCAGTGCCACGACGTCGGTCACGGCGTGGTCGCGGCGGAAGACACCTCGCTGCCGGCTCGCACCGTTGCCGTTGGTGATCAACTCGTCCACGAGCGTCTTCACGGCCTGCAGCTCGCCCGTCGTGGTCAGCGCGGGTTCGACGCGGCGCAGCAGACGGCGCAACAGATCGACGGCCGGAACGGGCCGGACGGTGTCCAGGTCGACGCCCACGCCGTCCAGTCCGTCACGCGCGGCACGCCAGTACGCCATCCGCAGCGCGTCGTCGCTGACGCGAGGTGCTTCGAAACCGTCCCGAATGGACTGCAACGACGTCATGACCAGCGCCCGCACCAGGGCGGCGAACAACACAGCCTCGTCCACGGTGGACTGAACGTCGCTCACCCGGACCTCCACGGTGGGCAGGTGGGAAGAGGGGCGGATGTCCCAGTAGACCATCTTCTCGTCCAGCACGCTGCCGGAGCCGACGGCCATGTCCACGGCGGACTCGTAGTGCGCGAGCGACTCGAAGTACGGCGGGGCGCCGGCGCACGGCCAGCGGCCGACGATCACCGACCGCCAACTGGCGTAGTCGGTGTCGACGCCGCGGTGGATCGGCGAGTTCGCGGTGAGCGCCAGCAGCACGGGCAGCCACGGCCGGACGTGGTTGCAAACCTGGACCGCGGTCTCCCGGTCGGGCACCTCGACGTGGACGTGGCACCCGCACACGACGTTCTCGGGCGCGAGCTGCCCGTATGCCTTGTTGATCCTGTGGTACCGCGGGTCGTCGGTGATCGGCGGTCCCGGTGCGTCATCGGCCAGGGCGGTGCCCACGGCGAGGAGGCTGCCGCCACACCGCGACGCCGCCTCGGCGGCGGTGGAACGCAGGAACGTCAACTGCTCGCGCACCTCCGCCATGGTCCGGCACACCGGCGTGTTGATCTCCACCTGTGCCCTGGTCAGCTCCAACTCCAGCGCACCGCCCAGATCACCGGCCACCTCCACGACATGGGCGCTGATCGGGAGCAGGTGCCCGGTGGACAGGTCCGCCAGCAGGAACTCCTCTTCCACGCCGACTGTCGGCACACCGGGCACACCCGGATCCGCAGACCACAGCACAGGGGAAAACGACGCCATCGCTTGCCTCGCTCACACGTTTGATCACCGCCGGTCGGGACCGGGGATTACCCGCAGTCACCCATTGCAAACCGATGGCCCGTTCGGACCACGAACGGATGGTCGGTCGACACAATCCGCCACATTCCCGACACCGGACCGTGCTCCGGTCGACTCACTGTTTCCGCGCGAAGTGGTTGGGAACGCGCGTTGCGCGTGCGGCACGACGAGGGAGGCACCATGCGGGTCACGAGGCGATGTCTGCGCTCACGATCCGCGGGCATGCCGGGTACAAAGGCACGCCCGGCGTGTCCCCGGCGGCGCAAGGACTGGCCCGGAACCACGTCCTGACCGTCCGGTACGCCGCCGGGCCGAGTCACCGGCAGGCGTGTCGGTGTCGGCACCTGGAGCAGGTCGAGCGACACGCCGATCCCCGGCGGGCACACCCAGCGGGCCGGACGGGTCAGTGGGCGAAGTCCCAGCGGGTCGCGCCGTGCGGCTCGGCGGACACCACGCCGACCGCCCTGTGCAGGGTGAGGCGGTACAGGTGCCAGCGCGCGGGACCGGCGCTGGGCGCGGCGAACGGAGCCGTGAGCGCGTCACCCTCCACCGACGCCGGCCAGCCACCGGAGCGGTGGACGGTGGCCACGCGCGGACATCCTCCCCTACACCACAAGCGACCCTGCTCCTCGGATCGCGAGCCGGAACCGTTGTGGCGCGTGGTGTTGGACCGGAGCCTGCGCGCGGTGAGGGAGGAGCAGGGCAGCCGGCTGGTCGACGTCGCCGAGCGGGCCGGGATCTCACCGCAGTACCTGTCAGAGATCGAACGCGGGCGCAAGGAACCGTCCAGCGAGATGATCGCCGCGGTGACCGATGCGCTCGGTGTCGAGCTGGTGGACCTGCTCGCCGGGATCGCCAGTACGCCAGGCGCCGCCGCGGCGCGGGTCACGCGGTGGGACGACGGCCCGCTGGACCCGTGCTCATGGCGGCGTGAAGGCACGATCTCAGGCCCGGTGTTCCAGGACGCGGTCCGCCAGCCCGTAGCGGACCGCGTCCGCCGCGTCGAACACGCGGTCCCGGTCGGTGTGGTGGCGCAGTTGCGCGACGTCGCGACCGGTGTGCAGCGCGAGGATCTCCTCCAGCTGGGTGCGCACGCGCGCCACCTCGTCGGCCTGGAGGATGCGATCCGGGATCGCACCGCGGCCCTGTGCCGTGGGCTGGTGCAGCACCACGCGGGTGTGGGGCAGCACGAAGCGCCGCCCGGCCGCGCCCGCGGCCACAGCACCGCCCCGGCGCCGGCCGCGACCGGCTGACCGGCGCACGTCGTCGCCACCGCCGCCTTGATGTAGCGAACGGTGTCGTACAGCGCGAGCATCTCGGACGGGTCGCCGCCTTCGTTGTTGATGTAGAGGTTGATCTCGAGCTCCAGGTCGTCCGCCTCCAGGTTCCGAAGGGGCCACGGGTGTCGGACTGGGCCCCGGTCGACGTCCGCCCGCTGCGCAGACCGGGATGGCATCCGTGCGGTCCACGAACAGGTCGACGTGCTCGCGGCACTCGACACGGCGGCCCGGGTCGCCAAGGCCGCGGGCGGCGAAGGCACGGTAATCCTGGCCACTCCGGCTTGTCCACGAACGACGTCATCGACTTCCGGCAGGAGGGCGTACTCGACGCCGCCCCGGACGACCTCGCGGCCTACCTGGACACCAAGTCGATCTTGCCGGACTTGCGCGGGTTGACGGTGTTCCTCGTCGGACTCGGTGAAACGGCGCCGCCGCAGGAATCCCTGTCGCGACCTCACCGCACGAACGTCGTGAACATCTGGTCGTCGATCGCCCGCAACGGCGGAGCGGCCTGCGGGTCCGCCATCGACCAGCCGAGAACCACGGAGGCGCCGGACGACATCCCGCAGGTCGCCGCCGCCCCGATCCCCGCGGTGCCCGGGTTCGTACCGGGACAGATGGGAGAGTTGCTGCTGCCGAACGACCTGCGGACCGGATTCCTACCTGACGAGCCGTTCAGCCCGGACCCGGCCGCCTTCAACGATCCGACGGCGGTCGGTGCCATCCTGGAATCGGTCGTGGCCTGGTTGAAAGGTGCACCGACACGCCGCGTCACGGTCACCGGAACCACCGCGGACACTGGCCCACTGGACGGCCAACGTGCGATCTCCGCGCCCGAACTCGTCCAGGCGGCAGAACGTCGTCAGGTCAGGAGGGCAGAAGGGAGCGTCGTGCACGTCGAGGTCTTCCGGACCGGTTGGTGTAGGAACCCCCATCATCGGAAGGCCTCGACGCCTACCCACCCACCGACGCGCCACCCGACGCCCTCACGCCGCTACACCTCGGATCGGATAGGCCCCGCGCCCGGATTCGGGTGCGGGTCACGATGTCCCGTGTAGGCGCGAAGACGACGACCTACCAGACGAGTCCGTCCAGATGGTTATGGCCGGAAAGCAGGAGAGCGATGCGGCCCTGCGCCGCTTCGCGCATGTCAGGCAGGGGGTGGTGTGCGTATAGCGCGAGCTCCCCTGCATGTCGTAGAAGAGCAACCGCTCGCGCAGATGCTCGCGCTCGAACAGCTCCGTTACGCGCCGTGCAGCCATCCGGGGACCTCTGTGAGTGTGGTCTCGTCGAGCCCTCGTCCGTCGGGTACGGGTGGGTACTCTCGCGCCTTCGCGCACCAGCGCAGGATGGTGTCGAGCTCGACATCCGCCGGCTGAGCCAACGCCTCCGCGAAGTCGATAAGACCGGTGACGCGTCCTTGGTCGACGATCACGTTGGATCCATGTAAATCACCATGGACGAGGACGGGTTCGTCGGCGGCGAACAACGCCGGCCGCTCCTGGATCCAATCGGCGACGTCCGCGAGCAGGTGCGAGTCATGACCGGGCAGTCGCCGGGCAGCCTCGACCTGCTGGAGCGCCGCACTCACCACGGGTGGGTGGAACGCAGGCCACGGCTTCCCGGCGAGCGCGTCGGCCAGCCAGGGCGGCAGCAGGCCCGCCGGGACAGGAACCCGGTGCAGGGCGCGCAACGCAGCGCCGAGGCTCTCGATGATTGCTTGGCGCGTGGGCAAGTCCGCCGCCGGCCACGCCTCGTGCATGGTTCGGCCGGGCAGGCGTTCGGAGATGCACCACGGCCCGTCCGGGCCGTCGCCGTGGGCGAGGTGCCGGGCGTGTGGGACCTCGCTGCCGGCGAGCAGGTTGACGACTGCAGCCTCGTGGCGAAACGAGTCGCGGAACTGTCCATTGCTCAGTCGTACGACGTATTCGTCGCCGACCCACACGCGGCTAACCCAGCCGGCCTTTGGAAGTAAGCGCCCGGTTCCCGGCAGACCAGCCGCCACCAGCGTCCTCAGCAGCGCCGGATCGGTAGCCGGCTCGTCGACGAACGGTGTTGATCGGCCGCACACGCACCAAGTCTCGCACCGCCACACCCTCAGATCGGATGAGCCCCTCAAGGTCGGTACGGACGTCGCGATCACCGGCTTCGACGGCGGCGCTGTCGGCCTGCTGACCGAACCCACCCTGACCACCGCCCGCATCCCCGTCGAACGCATCTCCCGCGAACTGGTCGTCCGCGCCTGCGCCGGGTCGAGCACGGCCGTGACGACGAACCCGGCCTCCTGGTGCCCACTGAGCTGGTGCGCGGCCGCAGCGCCTGACGTGCCGGCACGGACCCAGGCTCCAGGTGGAGATCAACGCCTTCTTCACATCAAACTGTGCCGCCAATTGAAGACCTACATGTAAACGTCGACGGTCCGAAGGGGAATCTACACAGACACTGGAGCTATATCCCGAAGTCTCCGCGAACGCCTATGCGGAGCAACACGGATCTCGCCTCCGAGGTGGGCTCGGACCCACCTGGACAGGCGGCGGAAGTTGTTGCTATACATAACGCATGCACTGCCCCTTCCACTGTGGAGATGGGCCGCAGCCCACGTTTGCGGGCCAACAAGCTCGGATACGTGTGTTACCAGACGGGGTCGTTTCCACATTACCTGGAACCGATCCCGTGTGGTTTCTTTTCCCAGGTGAACGCGGTCAACCGCCCCTTGATAACGACCTTGTCGCCACTGGACGCCGGCCGCCGGGCTCCCGGCGCACGCACTGCTCGCCGAACCGCCCGGCCGGGCCACCGGCGTCAACGGCGGCCGGGGCGGCTCGGCCTACCTGACCGCCCCCGGACCACGGCAGGTACGGCGAGAACCCGACCGTCGGCACGGGCACGCCGATCGCGGCCGGTGCCGCGCTGGTTAGCGTGCCGCCCAGCGCCTACCGACCCGAACTGTTAGTCGCCTTTCACTTATCTGATACGTTGGGGAAACCGACACGATCATGGGAGGAGACGGGCGATGGCGGAGGCGCCGGAGGTGCCGCTGGAGATGCGGCGGGACGGGTTCGACCCGGTCGAGGAACTGGCCCGGGCCCGGGACGGCGAGGGTGTCGTGCGGGTGGTGACGCCGTTCGGGCAGCCCGCGTACCTGGTCCTCCGCCACGAGGATGTTCGCGAGGTACTGGCGGATTCGACCCGGTTCAGCAATGCCCTCACGCCGTTCGCCGCGGCCGGTGACATGAGCGAGGACGAGCAGGAGAAGATGCGGGCCGGGTTCCTGCTCACGTTCGACCCGCCGGAGCACACGCGGTTGCGGCGGATGCTCACCCCGGAGTTCACGATCCGTCGGATGCGCCGGCTCGAGCCACGGATCGTGGAGATCGTCGAGGCGGCGCTGGACGATCTGGAGCGTGCCGGCAAGCCGGCCGACCTGGTGTCGAACTTCGCGTTGCCGGTGCCGTCGCTGGTGATCTGCGAGTTGCTGGGCGTGCCGTACGCCGACCGCGCCGAGTTCCAGGAACGTTCCGTCCGCCTGCTGGACATCTCGTTGTCGGTGGAGGAACAGGCCGCGGCGATGCGGGAGAACCGCGTCTACATGGAGAGCCTGGTCGCCCACGCACAGGCGGACCCGGGCGAGGACATGCTGGGCATGCTGGTGCGCGAGCACGGCGGCGATCTGAGCACCGACGAGCTCATCGGCATCGCGGGCCTACTGCTGCTCGCCGGGCACGAGACGACCTCGAACATGCTCGGTCTGGGCACTCTGGCCCTGCTGCGACACCCGGGCCAACTCGCCCTGATCCGCGAGGATCCGGCGCGGGTCGAGCCCGCCATCGAGGAGCTGCTGCGCTGGCTGTCCGTTGTGCACTCACTGCCGCCACGCACGACCACGACCGACGTGGAGATCGCCGGCCACGCCATCCCCGCGGGTTCACTGGTGATCCTCTCACTTCCCGCCGCCAACCGCGACGGTGGTTTCATCGGGAATCCCGACGCCCTCGACATCGCCCGGGGCGCCCTCGGACACGTCGCCTTCGGCCACGGTGTGCACCACTGTCTCGGGGCGCCACTGGCACGCATGGAGATGCGCGTCGCCTTCGCGGCCCTGCTGCGACGCTTTCCCGACCTCGCACTCGCGGACGAGCAGGCCGACTTCCGGGTCTTCAGCGCCGTCCACGGGTTGAACTCGCTGCGGGTGACCTGGTGAGAGCCGACGCAGCCCGCAACCACGAGCGAATCGTCGCCACCGCGGTCCTGGCGTTCGAGGAGGTCGGGCCGCAGGTGACGCTCGAGGAGATCGCCGCGCGCGCGGACGTGAGCGTGATGACGGTCTACCGCCGCTTCCGCGCGCGCGACCAACTCGTCAAAGCCGTCTTCGACCACGTCCTCGCCACCGAGCTCGAGCCCATCACGGCGGTGCACACCGACGACCCGTGGCAGGACCTGGTCGGAGTGCTCGAGGCCGTCACCGAGGTACTCGCCCGGCGACAGGCCATCATCTCACTCGCCCACGAGTTCGAGGCGTTCGCGAACGACAGCACGCATCGCTTCCTGCTCGCCGTCGAACCCGTGCTCCGCCGCGCCATCGACGCCGGCGTGGTGCGACCGGAACTGCTGCCTCGCGACCTGAACGCGATCACCTTCATGAACCTGGCCACGGTGCACCCCGGCGACCCTCACGGCGACGACCGCAGGCGCTACCTCGCCCTGCTCGTCGACGGACTGCGCCCATCGCCGACCACCCTGCCCCCGCCCTCACCCCACGACTACTTCGCACCACCCGAAGCGGACGAACCGGCACCATGACCAGCCGACCGCTCGCACGCACCGGTATCCACATCTCCCCCGTCGGCCTCGGCGGCTCGCAGTTCTCCGACGGAGGCCGCAGGTCGTTCGTCCCGGTCCTGCTGCGGTCACAGGTCACGCCATCATCCAGACGGCCCTGGACGGCGGGATCAACTCGTTCGACTCCGCCGAGGAGTACGGGGGGCCTATCGGAACGCAGCCTCGCCGCCGGGCTGCCCCCACCGGGCCCGGAGCACGGCCAACTCTCAGCCACATCAGGAAAGGCGCACGATGAACGGCACGATCGAGACTCGGAAGGCGGCCGATGCCGCGGTGCGGCGCCTGCGGGCGCACAACAGCGAGGTCTGGGTCACCGGTGAGCGGCTGTCGGCCGACGTGCCTGGGGCTTTGCGACGGCTGGCGGCCCGGTGCGATGTGCTGCTCATGGCCGCCGACGTCCCCCAGGAAATCAGTGAGGTTCCGACTTGTATATGGGTACCGGTCGGGCTGGCTGGATGATCACTCATCTCAGTAGCCCGGAGGACAACCCACGATGCCCGAGCGGTACCCACCCGAGTTCCGGCGCAAAGTCCTCGACCTGGTCGCGTCCGGCCGCCGCGTCGCCCAGGTCGCGGCGGACCTCGACATCAGTGACCAGACGATCTACGCGTGGCGCCGCGAGGAACTCATCGACTCCGGGCAACTACCCGGCACCACCAGCACCGACAACGCCGAGCTGGTCGCGGCGCGCCGCCGAACTGCTCAAGGAGGGCAGCACCCCAAAAGACGGTACGAGGCGATCACGGTGATCGCCTCCGACGGGCGGTCGATCCAACTCGCCTGCCGCGTGCTCGGGGTGTCCGAGTCCGGCTACTACGACTGGAGGCCGCGCTCCCTCGCCACGGGCGATCCCCCAGGCATGCTCGTCGATCTGATCCGCGAGATCCACGTCGAGTCGTTCCAGGTCTACGGCGCCCCACGAGTGCACGCCGAGCTCACCCTCGGCCGCGGGATCACCGTCGGACACAAGACCATCGCGCTTCTCTTGCGCCGCAACGGAATCAAGGGCCTGCCCAACCGGCGCAGGCCCCGGCCGAAACACGACACGCCCACCGCGGTGGATCTGGTCGACCGCGACTTCACCCGAACCTCACCGAACCGGTTGTGGGTCACCGACATCACCGAACACCCCACCTGTGAAGGAAAGGTGTACTGCGCGGTCGTGCTCGACGTGCACTCCCGCCGCGTCGTCGGCTGGTCGATCGACTCCAGCCAGACCGCCGCCCTGGCCACCAACGCCCTCGGCATGGCGATCTCGAACCGGTCCCCGCTGCCGGACACGGTGATCCACTCCGACCACGGAGTCCAATTCACATCGTGGACCTTCACCAGGCGTGCCAAGGAATCCGGGCCTCTACCGTCGATGGGTTCGATCGGCGACCGCTATGACAATGCCATGATCGAATCGTTCTGGGGACGCGTGCAGACCGAACCGCTCGACCGCCGACGACGGCGCACCCGCCTCGAGTTGGCCAACGCCCTGTTCGAGTACCTCGAGATGTTCCACAACCGCCGCCGACGCCACACCGCACTCAGGATGCTCACACCGATCGAGTACGAACTCCAACACGCCAGAATCGCTCCAGTAGCCTGAACTCCAGCAACCCGACTCCGCCAAACGGGGTGAGGATCAGACCTTTTCTCGGCCCCGCACCTCGGACCCTGATCGAATTCTCGAGTCAGTGGAATCACGGCCGGCGCGCCGGCCTGGCGAATTCCAGGCGAGCGGTGAGGCGATTTCATGCTAACGGGGCAGTGTTCGGCCGGACCGCACGGGTACACGACGGTGACCGCGGACAATGCGACGAACAGGTGGTAACCATGGGCGCGGACGA
Source organism: Actinosynnema sp. NPDC023794 (assembly GCF_040639675.1). NCBI lineage: Bacteria > Bacillati > Actinomycetota > Actinomycetes > Pseudonocardiales > Pseudonocardiaceae > Actinosynnema > Actinosynnema sp. NPDC023794. The sequence goes on from NZ_JBFAFR010000059.1 coordinate 11,288, forward strand.
CTCGAACGACCTCCGGATCACCGGAGCGCGGAACGCGGACGACCTCTCCCGGCTGAGCCAGCTCGCCGCGGCCATGGTCACCGAGCAGGACCGGATGATCGGGTTCCCGGTCAACCTCGACTTCGACTGCCGCCCCCTGGCCGATTTTCTCCGCCTGCACGCCAACAACGTGGGCAACCCGCGGGCCGAAAGCGATTACCGGATCGACACGAAGCCCTTCGAGGTCGCCGTGCTCGATTTCTTCACCGACCTGGCGGGCGGTGATCCGGAGAGCATTTTCGGATACCTGACCAGCGGCGGGACCGAGAGCAACATCTTCGGCGTGTACGTGGCGCGGGAACGCTACCCCGACGCGGTCCTCTACGCCTCGGAAGAAGCGCACTACTCGCTACCCAAGATCGGCAGGCTGCTGCGGATGCCGTACGTGGCGGTGCCGACCACGCCGACGGGCACGATGGACACCACCGCGCTGGCCCGGGAGCTGGCCCGGAACCCGGGCCGCGCCGCGGTGGTGACGGTGACGATCGGCACCACTGGTCGCGGCGCGGTCGACGACCTCCCCGCGGTGCGCCGGACGCTGCTCGACGCCGGTGTGGAGCGCTTCCGGGTCCACGCCGACGCCGCCTTCGGGGGGCTGCTGGCCCGGTTCGGACCCGACGAGGTGCCCTGGGGCCTGTCGGCGGGCGCCGACAGCGTGGCCATCAGCGGCCACAAGGTGATCGGCTCACCCATCCCCTGCGGAGTGGTGCTCGCCCAAGCCGACGACGTCGAGCAGATCCGGGCGGAGGGCGTGGCGGTCGGCTCCGACGACGACACCATCACCGGCTCGCGGGACGCGTTGTCGCCGTTGGTCCTGTGGTACCAGCTCCGCGAGTTGGGCACCGACGGGCTGACCGAACGCGTCCGGCGCTGCTACGAGACGACCGACTACGCCTACCGGCGGCTGGCCGAGCTGGGGCGCGACCCGGAACGGGCCGCCCACTCGACCGTCGTGCTGTTCGACGCGCCACCGGAGCCGTTGTGCCGCCGTTGGCACATGGTCTCCGACGGGACCCGCGCGCAGTTGGTCGTCATGCCGCACGTGACCACCGGCCACATCGACCGGTTCTGCGAGGAGCTGGCCGACGCCGGACGGGCGCGCGACGCGGAGGGCGGATCGTGAGCGACCAGGTCCTGCTGGTCGCCGACCGCGTGTGGGACGGCGTCGGCGACCGCCCCGTCCCGCGCTTCCGCGTGCTGGTCCGCGACGGGCGCGTCGCCGAGGTGGGCGAGCACGTGACCGCGCCGGCCGGCACCGAGGTCGTCGAGCTGTCCGGGCACACCCTCCTGCCCGGCTTCATCGACTGCCACGTGCACGTGGTGGACGAGAGCCTGAACACCGCGCCGGTGGCCGAGCAGGCGCTGCGGGCGATCCCGCCGCTGCGCACGTTGTTGGCCAACGGGTTCACCACCGTGCGCGACCTCGGCGGCTCCGACCAACCGATCAACACCGCCCTGCGGGACGCGATCGCCGACGAGGGGTTCTGGGCGGGCAAGCCCGCGGCGGTCCGCGAGAAGCTGCACGAACACGCGGACCACGCGCGCGCCACCGCCGCCCTCGTGGCCGGTTCCGACGTGGTCCTGGCCTTCGGCACCGACGCCGGGCTGTTCCCCTACGAGGAGAACTGGAAGGAGTTCCCCACCATGGTGCGGCTCGGCGTCGAGCCGGTCCGCGCCCTGCGCGCGGCGACCAGCGTCGCCGCGGACCTGCTGGACCGCCCCGACCTCGGCCGGGTCGAGCCCGGGGCCACCGCGGACCTGGTCGCCGTGCCGGGCGATCCCTTCGAGGACATCGAGGTCACCGGGCAGGTCGGTTTCGTGATGCAGGCGGGCGCTGTCGTCCAGCACCGCGAAGGCGGCGTGTCCCGGCTCTGACGACGTCGTGCCGCAGCTGTCCGGGCTCGTGCGGAGCATCCCCTCGAAGGCCCCAGTGGCAGCAGCACACCGATGGGGACGCGCCGGCCTGGGACCACTCGTCAGGCGTGATGTCGTGGCCGACCTCGCGGCGGGGCGAGTTCCTGCCGCAACTGGACGGCACGATCGTCACCGCGGCCCTGCCGTCCCTGCGCGCCGACCTGGGCGTGGACGTGGCCGCGACGCCGTGGGTGCTCAACGCGTTCTTCGTCGCCTTCGGCGGCCTCCTGCCGCCGGCCGGGCGGCTCGGCGACGTGCTCGGCCACCGCAGGGTGTTCCTGGCCGGGATCGGTCTGGTGACCGTCGCGTCGCTGGTCGCGGGCCTCGCGCCGACGTTCGATGTCCTGGTCGTGGGCCGCGTGCTGCAGGGCGCGGGCGCGGCGATCGCCGGTCCGACCGGCCTCGCCCTGCTGGCCGTGCTGTTCCGGGGCGAGCGACAGGCCAGGGCGTTCGGGGCTGCACTCCACCGTGACCGGGCTCGGCGCGGCCTCGGGCAAGGTCCTCGGCGGTCTGCTCAAGTCGGTCGGTGAGTGGTGGTGGAGCCTGCTGGTCAAGGTGCCGATCGGCGTGGTGGTCATCGCACTCGCGCTGCGCGCGGTAGGCACCCGCGACGAGGACAGGCGGGCGCGGTCGCTGGACGCGCCCAGCGCCGTGCTGGTCACCCTCGCGCTCACCGCAGGGGTGTTCGGGCTGGTCCGGGCCGGCCGAGGACGGGTGGCTCGGCACGGGGCCGCCGGCGCCGGTCGCGGTGTCGGTCGCGCCGGTCGCCGTGCTCGTCGTGGTCGACGGGCGGGCCGCCGAGCCGCTGCTGCCGCGCCGGGTCTTCGCCGGCCGGGCCCGCGTCGGCGCGTTCCTCAACCTGCTGCTGCTCGCCTCGCTCCTGACCGGGTTCTTGTTCTACACCGGCCTGTACCTCGCCGGGCCGCTCCGGCTCAGCCCGGTGCGCACCGGGACCGGCGATCCTGCCGTTCGGGCTCGCGCTGCCGGCCGGCACCCAGTTCCTCACCGAGCGCGTCGCCGGCCCCCGCCCGGAGGTCCGGGCGGTCGTCGGGCTGGTGCTGGTGACCGCGGGCTTCGGGTGGCTGTCCCTGCTGGACGGCGACAGCACCTACGCCGCGGACGCGCTGCCCGCGATCATCGTGCTCGGCATCGGTATCGGCGTCGGCGTCGGCTTGGCGATCGTCCCGTTCACCGTGATCGCGCTGTCCACCTCCGACCCGGCCGCACCGGCGTCACGGCGGGCATCCTCCAGACCCCGACCATCGGCGGCTCGATCGGCCCGGCCGTTCTGCCGCTGCCGTTCTCCGCGGGCAAGGGCCGGGTCGTCGACGTGATCTCCTCGGTGTTCGCTTGGAGCACCGCGATCGCCGTGCTCGGCGTCCTGGTGTCGCTGGTGTTCTGGTTCGGGCCGGGCACCCGCAGACCGAGCAGGGCCGACCCCGCGGTGGTGCCGCCCGGTAGCCTGGGCCGAGCGGCGCCACCAGCCGGTTGGAGGCATCAGAGTGACGGCCTACGTGGCCCAACGGCCCAAGCGCGCGGACGGGCGGCGCAACTACGACCGCATCCTGCAAGCCGCGAGGGAGACGTTCGACGCCTGCGGCACCGATGCCGCGCTGGAGGACATCGCCCGTGCGGCGGGCGTCGCCATCGGCACCCTCTACGGCCACTTCACCACCCGCGAGACCCTGATCGAGGGGTCGGTGCGCGAGAGCCTGGACGCCCTGCGCGCCGGCGCCGAACACCTCGCCGAGGCCGTCGCGGACGACCCGGTCGGCGCGCTCACCACGTGGATCCACCAGACCGTCGCGCACTGCAGCACGTTCCGCGGCCTGGTCGGGTTCCTCGCGGCGAGCACCTACGACGAGGGCACGCCGCTGCACCACTCGTGCGTCGAGATGCACGCCGCGGGCGGCGCGTTGCTGGCCCCTGCCCAGGAAGCGGGCCAAGTGCGACCGGACCTGACCGCCGAGGAGCTGTTCACCGCGATCGCGTCCGCCGCGTGGGCGCGCGAGAGCTCCCCGCCGGGGCGGGATTACAGCACCCGGCTGATCGAGCTGCTGATCGACGGGTTCCGGGCGGGCGTGCGCTGACGGTTCAAGCCTGGCAGCCGCGCGGTGGCCGGTACCGTTGCGGTCCCGGATCGCCGGTGACGGAGGGCTGTTGCCCGGTGGTCGGGTGAAGGGACGAAATCGTGGCCGAAGACTCCGGTGGTGGTGCGTTACCGACGGGCGGTGTGGTCGGCAGCGCGGTCCACGGCCCGGTCGCGGGTTCCGTCGTGCAAACCGGCCAGGTCCACGGCGGTGTGCACGTCCACGTGGAGTCGTCCCCTGCCAGTGACCGACAGCCACCCCGCGAACTGCCCGCGGACACGCCGTTCTTCGTCGGCCGGACCGAGCACTTGGCCCGCCCGGTGGACGCTCGGGCCCGTTCCCCGTGGGTGATCAGCGGCATGGCGGGCATCGGCAAGACGGCGCTCGCCGTGCGCTGGGCCCACCACCTCACCGCCGACTACCCGGACGGCTGCCTGTTCCTGGACCTGCACGGTCACACGCCGGGGGTCGGGCCGGTGAAGCCCGGAGCCGCCCTGGACCGGCTGTTGCAGGCGCTGGGCGTGGCCCGGGAGCGGCTCCCGGTCCGGACCGCGGACAAGTCCGCGCTCTACCGCTCGCTGCTCGCGGGCACCCGGACGGTGGTCGTGCTGGACAACGCCGCCGGGGCCGACCAGGTCCGCCCGCTGCTCCCGGGCACGCCCGGCTGCCTGGTGCTCGTGACCAGCAGGCGCCACCTGGCCTCGCTGGACGACGGCCTCGCCGTGCCGTTGGAGGCGTTGCGCGAGGAAGACGGCCTCGACCTCCTGCGTCGGATCTGCGGCGCGGAGCGGGTCGACGGCGACCGCGGCGCGGCACGGCGGATCGTCGAGCTGTGCTCCGGCCTGCCGCTCGCGATCCGGATCTGCGCCGCCCGGCTGCGCGCACGGCCCTCGTGGACGCTCGCGGCGCTGGCCGACCGCCTGGCACGGCAGACCGGCGACCTGGCGGAGCTGGATGACGGCGAACGCAGCGTCGCGGCCGCCTTCACCATGTCCTACCGGGAACTGACCGACGAGCAACGACGGGTGTTCCGCCTGTTGGCCGCCCACCCGGGGGCGGACTTCGACGGCTACGCCGCCGCCGCGCTCACCGGTCGGACGCTCGACCGCGCCCAGCAGGCGTGCGAGTCGCTCGTCGACGCGCACCTGCTGGTCGAGCCCGCGGCCGACCGGTACCGCTTCCACGACCTGGTGCGCCGGTTCGGCGGCCACTTGACCGCGGTGCACGGCACCCCGCGGGACCGGCGTGCCGCGCTCGTCGCGTTGTTCGACCACTACCGGCACACCGCGGCGGTGGCTATGGACCGCATGTCCCCGGACGAGAAGCGGCACCGCCCCGCAGTACCGCCCGCCGACTCGCCGCGCCCGCCGTTGCCCGACGCGGCCACCGGTCGGGCGTGGCTGGACGCGGAGCGGGGCAACCTGGTGGAAGTGTGCCGGCGCGCCACAGCGCTGGGGTTGCCCCACCACGCCGTCGACCTGGCCGCCACCCTCTACCGGTACCTCGACGTGCACTGCCACCTGGCCGACGCGGTGGTCGTCCACATGTGCGCCCACAACGCGGCCAGGAGCGTCGAGGACCGCCACGCCGAGGCGGAGGCGTGGACGAGGCTGGGAACCACGCAGTGGCAGCGCGGTTGCTTCGGTGATGCGGCCGAAGCGGGCACCCGCGCGCTGGAGTTGTTCCGCGCGCTCGGCGACCACGCGGGCCAGGGCCGGGTGCTGAACTCGCTCGCGATCACTCTGTGGCGCCAGGGCCGCTACCGGCAGGCCGAGCAGCGCAGCCGGGAAGCCCTCGAAACCCACCGCGCCGTGGGCGACCGGGCCGGGACCGCACGCGCCCTGGGCAACCTCGCCCTCGTGCACTGGCGCCGTGGCCGCCTCGACCGGGCCGTCCACCGCAACCGGCAGGCGTTGGCGCTCTACCTGGAACTGGACGACCTCCGCGGACAGGCTCGGGCGCTGGGCAACATCGGCAACGTGCGGTGCCGGCAGGGCCACCACGGTGAAGCGGTGGCGCACCACCACCAGGCACTCGGCCTCTACACCGCCGTCGGCGACCGGGCGGGTGAGGCCGACGCGCTGGCCAACCTCGGCGTGGCCTTCCAGCACCAGGGGCTGCACCGCCAGGCCGTGGACCACCACCACCGCGCCCTGGCGCTGTTCCGGGAGATCGGCGACCTCAACGGTGAAGCACGCGCCCACAACGGTCTCGGCGAGCACCTGCTCACGACCGCTGCCCCGGTCCGGGCGCACGCCGAACACCGACTCGCGCTGGACCTCGCCCGCTACACCGGCGACCGCCACGAACAGGCCCGCGCCCACCACGGGCTGGCACGGGCGTGCCGTGCGCTGGGCGACGGCACGTCGGCCCGTCACCACGAACTCCGAGCGGTCGAGGCGGCAGCCGAATAGGCGGGCGGATCCGGTCGGGTTGTTGCTAGAGTTCGCCCGGCCGGCCGCGGGACTCCGGTGCGACTTCCGGAACCCTGTGCCTGCCGCCAACTCATCCATGCAGGTTGAAGCCGTGCGTAGCGTGAGGGGTCGAGGTGCTCCTGGGTGCGGCTGCACGCCCGCCGCGCCCTCGGCTGACGCGGCATGATGACCGGCTGTGCTGCTCCGACTGGCCTACCTGGGCATGACCAACGCGTTCGCGCTACTGCGACTGCTGCCCATGAGCGACCGGGATAAAGACACGGAGATCCTGGCGCTACGGCACCAGATCACCGTCCTGGAACGCCAACTGGGCCAGACCCGGCCGCGGTTCTCCCCCGGCGACCGCGCGTTCCTCACGGCACTGCTGCACCGACTCCCGGTCGGCACGCTTCGTCGGCTCCGATTACTGGTGCGCCCGGAAACAGTCCTGCGCCGGCACCGAGACCTCCTTGCCCGCCGTCATGCAGCCAGATCCCGTCCCAAGCGTCCCGGCCGCCCACGAACCATCCGCTCGATCCGCCTCCTGGTGCTGCGCCTGGCACACGAGAATCCCGGCCGGGACTACCGCCGCATCCATGGCGAGCTGCTCGTTCTCGGCATCACAGTCGCCGCCTCCACCGTCTGGCAGATCCTCAAAGACGCCGGGGTCGCCCCGGCTCCCGAGCGCACCTCGACGACCTGGTCGGCCTTCCCCCGCTCACAGGCCGAGGCGCTACTGGCCTGCGACTTCTTCGAGACCCGCACGTTGAGCGGAGCCCGCCTACATGTACTCGCCGTGATCGAGCACGCCAGCCGCAGGATCCGCGTCCTCGGCGCCACCGCACACCCGACCGCCTCCTGGGTCACCCAAGCCGCCAGGAATCTCGTCATGGATCTCGAAGACGCGGGCAGCACCGCACGGTTCCTGATCCGCGATCGGGACGGCAAGTTCCCGACGTTGTTCGACGCCGTCCTCGCCGACACCGGTGTCCAGGTCGTCCTCAGCGGCGTCCGCATTCCGCGGCTGAACGCGATCATGGAGCGCTGGATCCACAGTTGCCGCCGTGAACTCCTCGACCGAACGCCGATCTGGAACCAACCGCACCTACTCCAGGCCCTGCGCGAGTACGAGCGGTTCTACAACACCCACCGACCCCACCAGGGCATCGCCAACGCCCGACCACTACACGCGCTACCACAGCCAGCCACCGACCAAGCAGCGGTCACCCGACTCGACATCCGCCGACGGCAACGACTGGGCATCCTCAACGAATACCACCACGCCGCCTGACCTGCACGGACGACATTTTCGGCAAGCACACGGCCCGGCCCGGGTCCTGGTGGAGCACTGCCGACATCTCACCGAACAGATCGACACGCTGTTCATCGAGATCACTGCGCTCGTCCCGGGACTCGCTCGTCCCGATGGGCGTCCACGGCTGCTGGCCACTCACCGCGGCCAAGATCCTCGACGGCCTTGAGGTAAGGCCCGTGGATACCTGGCGGGCAGGTCTGCCCTTTCCTACTTCGCGGATTCGGCGGATGGGGCTGGTTGGTCGCCGTCATTGTGGGCATCGAGTTGTCGCTGCAGTCGTGCGGCGACTTCGTCGCGGCCTTGTTCCCTGTACAGCCCTAGCGCCTCCTGCCACACCGCTTGGGCGCGTTTGTGCTGGCCGAGGGCGACATACGGGTGGCCCAATCCCTCGAGACAGATGGCGATTTGGTAGGTGCTGCCGAGGTCGCGGTACAGGGTGAGAGCCTGGACGTAGTGGCGGACAGCCTGATCGTGGTGGCCGGTGTGGTGGTCGATGTAGCCCAGGCAGTCCAGAGTATTCGCCTCCCTACTCGGGTCGGAGTGGCTCCGGTACAGGGTGAGTGCGGCCTGGCAGTGGTCGCGGGCCTGGTCGTAGTCGCCGATCCGGGCAGCACTCCACCCCACACTGCTGAGTGCCCAGGCTTCCCACACAGGATTGTCGAAGGTGCGGGAGATACGCAGGGCGTGGGTGGCGTGCTCCAGTGCCCGCCGGTCGTCCCCCCGCTGCTCCCACGCCCACCCGAGCGTCCTGTGGGCAAGGGCGTGGTTGGTGTGGTCATGGTGGTGTTCGGCCAGGGTGAGGGACTGGTGCAGGTGCCCGATCGCCTCGTCGTGCAGTCCCAGGAGGACGTAGGCGTTGCCGAGGTTCCGGTGAGCCCTGCTGTGGACGGCGGGATCGTGGAGGTGTTCGGCGGCGACCAGGCCAGCCTGCCAGACGGCGAGCTTGTCATGGAGGTGTCCCCGCCGGAAGCTGAAGATGTTCAGGGTCCAGGCCAGTTGCCACACGGCCTGGTGCCAGCGGTAGGTGGTGGCGGTGTGTTGAGCGGCCAGTAGGCACGGATATTCGGTGTCGAACCAGGCCAACGCAGCCCGACTGTCGGGCAGCGGGTGGGGGTGGCAGCCCGGTGCAGGCGGGTCTAGCCGCTCGGAGGGACGGTGGGGGTCCAGGAGTTGGTCGGCGGTGTGGGCGGTGTGCAGGTAGAAGTCGACCGCCCGCCGCAGCGCCGCTTCCCGCACGTGATCGGGTACCTGGTGGTGGGCGGTGTCGGTGGCGTAGCGGCGGATCAGGTCGTGCATCGAGTACCGGCCTTGCGCGTCGCGGCTGAGCATTGATGCCTCCTCCAGGCTGCGCAGCACTCTGGCGGCTTCAGCTAGGGGTAGACCGGTGAGGCTGGCGGCGGCGGGCAGGCCGATGTCCGGGCCGGGTGCAATGCCGAGTAGCCCGAACACCTCCTGCCGCTGGGTGGTCAGGGCGCGGTAGGACCAGGACAACACCGTGGACAGACCGGTAGTGGGGTCGTCGTCCTCGAACGCGTCCAGACCGAGGTCGCGCAGTTCTGCGGCGAACTCGGCCAGCGGGATGCGCGGGCGGGTATGGACGCGGCCGGCGATGATACCCAGCGCCAACGGCAACCCTCCGCACAACCGGATCAGCTCGGCCACCGCCTGCGGTTCGGCTGTCACGCGCGCCGCTCCGAGGCGTCGGGCCAGCAGGGCATGAGCCTCGCCATCGCTGAGTGTGTCGAGGGTCACGTGGTGTGCGCCGTGCCTGGTGATCAGGCCGGATAGCGTTTTGCGGCTCGTCACCAGCACAGCGCATGAGTCCCCACCCGGCAGCAGCGGGGCCACCTGGTCGGTGTCGGCGGCGTTGTCTAGCAGGATCAGCATCCGCCTCCCGGCGACCAGGCTGCGGTACAGCGCTGCCTTGGCGTCCAAGTCGGCGGGAATGCGGTCGGGGGCGACACCCAGTGCGGTCAGGAACCCGAACAGCGCGACGTCGGGCACGACGGGCTGCTCGGTGGGGCTGAACCCGTACAGGTCTACGAACAGTTGCCCGTCGGGGAACTGTTCGGCGTGGCGGTGCGCCCATGCCAGGGCGAGCCAGGTCTTGCCCATCCCGCCGGCCCCGCCGATCGCGGAGATCACCACCGTGGCACCGGTTCCGGTGTGCGAACCGGTGCCGGCCAGCCGCGGCCCCTCGACCGGCTCAGCGGTCAGCGCCTGGTCCAGGCGAGCCAGTTCGGTACCTCGGCCGGTGAACCACCGTGGTGATGCGGGCAACTGCCGGGGAACCGGCTCCCCCGCCGGCGGCGCTGCCTCGCCGCCGATCGCCACCAGGGGTGGAGCGAGGGCGGGGTCGGTGTCGAGGATGCGCTGGTGCAGGTCCTGCAGTGCGGTGCCGGGTTCGGCGCCTAGTTGCTCGATCAGCCGGTCGCGCAGTCGCCGGTAGTGGGCGAGGGCGTCGGCGGTGCGTCCGGCGCGGTGCAAGGCGAGCACGAATTGGGCGGCGACGCGTTCGTCTAACTCGTTCTGATCCGCCAGCGCAGATAGTTCGGGTAGCAGCTCGGTGTGCCGGCCGCAGCGCAAAGCGACGTCGATGCGGTCGAGCCGGGCGGCGACGTGTTCCCGCTCGAGGCCGGTGCGCGCAGCGGCCAGCCACGGGGTGTCCAGGTCGGCGAACGGCTCACCCCGCCACAGCCCCGCCGCCTCCTCCTGTAGTGCCAGCGCCTGTGCGTCTTCTCGCCCGCGTGCCTGCTCCACGAGTCGGCGGAACCGATGCAGGTCCACTGACTCGGGATCCACCTCCAGCACGTACCCGCCGCCCCGCCGCACGACCGCGACATCACCAGTCGGCGTCAGCACCCGTCGTAGCCGCGACACATAGTTGCTCGCCACCTGCCGTGCCTTGTAGGGCAACCGATCCGCCCACACACGATCCAGCAGCTGCTCCACCGTGACCACCCGGTTCGCCTCCACCAGCAGGACCGCCAACACGCACCGCTGCCGTGCGTGACCAACCTCCACCAACCGGCCATCGACCCGCAGCTCGACCGGCCCGAGCACACGCAGCTCTGCCCCCACGATGTCCACCTCCCCGCACCCCCTTTCGTACTCCGCCCGCACACCGTCTAACGACCGCTGACCAGGCGATTGCCAGAACGCGGTGAAGCCACGACGCACCCGGAGTCCACCGTGTTCACCACGTCCGTATCAGCCGACGAGACCGACCGCGAAGGAGAGAGCCAGGTGCTCACCGCGCAACGTGCGATGGCTTTCTGCGCAGCGCTCGCCACAGTGGAGGGCCGCCGTAACGGCTCCGCCACAGGCCAGGGCAGCCGTCTCCGCACAGGTCTCGATGACGAAGCCGAGACGTCGACGAAGCCCGACTCCGGCACAACATTCTTTGGTCGCCCCCGTGGTGCGCGTGTTCTCGTCGTGCCGAGTGCAACGGAGGTCCGCGTGCTCAAGACGCGCGCCGCTGAGATCGGCGCCGCCGAGGTCCGCGCCAAGGCCCTGGAAGTTCCACAACATGGAAGACTGCTTGTCCCACTCGTCCGGATCGTCACTGCGGTCGACGTACCTGAGGTCCGCTTCAGACAGGTAGGCATCGCTGAGGTCGGCGCCCCTGCGGAGGTCAGCGCCACTCAAGTTACAGATCTTGAAAGACCAGGGTTGATCGCGTGGTTCTCGGCGTGTCCTGCGCGGTTGTGACCGGCATGGGGTCTACGCAGGGGTGATGAGGTAC
>NZ_JBFAFR010000060.1:0-22785 GCF_040639675.1 Actinosynnema sp. NPDC023794
CTCCCGGGCCCGGGGGCCCGCACCCCGTCCGTATCCCCCCGGCCCCCCCGGGGGCCCGGCCCGGGCCGTCCGCGTCGTCGACGCGGACGGCCGGGCGGGTTCTCACGGCACGGTCCAGCGCCGGTGCGTGCCACCGTGGCACGTCCAGACGACCAGCTGCGTCCCGTCGGCCGTGCCGGCCCCGTCGGCGTCCAGGCACTTGCCCGACTGGGGGTCGACCGGCGATCCGTTGGCCCCGGCGGTCCAGTTCTGGCCACCGGAACCGTTGCACGTCGCGAGCTGCACCTGCGCGCCGTTGGCGGTGCTGCCGCCCGCGACGCCCATGCACTTGCTGAGCGAGCGCAGCGTGCTCCCGCTGACCGTCCACTGCTGGTTCGTGCCACTGTGGCAAGGTCCACAGCTCGATCATGGTGCCATCTCGGCCAAGCCGGCACCGCTGACGTCCACGCACTTGCCCATGGCGCTGGTGATCGGCCCGGTGCGCGGCGGCGTGGTGCCGCCCAGCGCCTTGATCCGGATGTTGCGGAAGGACACGTCGTCGCCGGTGCCGTGGTTCTGGATGCCGTTGTGCCCGGAGGTCAGGAACCGCGCGGGGTCGGTGTCGGTGAAGTCGTTGATCTTCACCCCGTTGAGGAACATCATGACGCTGGCGAGGCTCGTCTGATCACAGAGGACACAGCTTGTTCACAGGTTGTTCCACTAGACATCTCGTCCATGGACGACTCGCTCAAGGACGTGCGGATGACCACTCCGCGTGTGCTGGTGGTGGACGACGAGCCGAACATCCGGGAGCTGCTGTGCGCTGCTCTGGGGCTGCACGGGTTCGACGTGTCCGCCGAAGCGGACGGGGGTAGCGCGCTGGATTCAGTGGCGCGTCGCCGGCCGGACATCGTGGTGCTGGACGTGGGGTTGCGGGACATGAACGGGTTCACGGTGGCGAAGATGCTGCGTGTGGCGCACGGTGGGCTGCCAGTGCTGTTCCTGACGGCGAGGGATGCCGTGGACGACCGGATCGCCGGGTTCACCGCTGGTGGCGACGACTACGTCACCAAACCGTTCAGCCTGGAGGAAGTGGTGCTGCGCCTGCGGGCGATCCTGCGGCGCAGCCTGCCCGACGAGGTGGCCGAGGGCGGGGTGCTGCGCTACGCCGACCTGGAGCTGAACGAGGACACCTTCGCGGTGCGTCGTGAAGGGCGTGAGATCCCGGTGTCGATGACGGAGTTCCGGTTGCTGCACTACCTGATGGCCAACGCGGGCCAGGTGCTGACCCGTCAGCAGATCTTGGATCGAGTGTGGGCCTGCGCCGTCGGGGAGGACAGCAGGGTGGTCGACTCCTACATCAGCTACCTGCGGCGCAAGGTCGACGCGCAGGGGCCGCCGCTGATCCACACCTTGCGTGGAGTGGGCTACTCGTTGCGCGTGCCCGCAGGACATCGGTGAGGTCGATGCGACGGGCGTGGCCGCTGCGCCGTCGTCTGCTCGTGGCGTTGGTGGGTCTGTGCGCAGCCGGTCTGACCGCGTTCGCGGTGATCGGGGTGCTGCTGCTGGAGCGCTCGCTGACCGAACGCGCGGACCGGCAGCTCCATCACATGACGCAGGGCCTGCGGGACAGCAGTCGGACCGAGCCGCCTCGCGACGACCCCGAGCTGCCTACCGACTTCTCGGTGCACCTCTACAGCGCCTCGGGCGAGCTGCTCTGGCGTGCTCCCGAGAGCTCCCCGGACGGGCCGGTGGTCCCCGCGGAGCTGTCGTCGGGTTCGTCGACGACGCCGGTGACGGTGCCCGACCGGGCTCGGGACGTCGAGTGGCGGGCGGCGGCGGTGCGCCGCGAGGACGGCAACGTGCTCGTGACCGCGGTGACCTTGGAGGCGCAGCGGGAGACGGTGAACCGGCTGCTGCTGATCGAGGTCGCGGTGGGCGCCCTGATCCTGGTGGTGGCAGTCGGGATCGGGCGGGGAGTGGTCCGGCTCGGGCTGCGGCCGCTGACCCGGATGGAACGCACGGCCACCGCGATCGCGGGAGGGGACGCCGGCCTTCGGGTGGGCGACACCGACGAGCACACCGAGACCGGGCAGCTGGGGCGCGCGCTGAACACCATGCTGGAACGGTTGGGGCAGGCGATGCAGGAACGTGAGCGATCCGAGCAGCGGCTGCGCCGATTCGTCGCCGATGCCTCCCACGAACTGCGCACCCCGCTGACGTCGATCCGCGGTTTCGCCGAGCTGTACCGCCACGGGCCGGGCAACGCCGATCCCGCGGTCGGGCGCATCCTGCGCCGGGTGGAGGACGAGGCCGAGCGCATGGGCGTGATGGTCGAGGACCTGCTGCTGTTGGCCCGCCTGGACCACGAGCGCAACCTCGATCTGAGCGAGGTGGACCTGCGGGCCCTGACCAGTGACGTGGTGCACGACGCCCGCGCCCGTCACCCGGGGCGGTCGATCGCGTTGGAGGTCCCCGACGACGAAGTGCGGGTACTGGGCGACGGGCACCGCCTGCACCAGGTGGTGGCCAACCTCGTCGGCAACGCCGCCACCCACTCACCGCCGGGCACCCCTGTGCGGGTGCGCGTGGACAACCTCCGGATGGCGGGGTGGCCGACCGCCGGTGCGACCTCGGTCGGAGCGTTCCTGCCGTCCGGCGCCCAGGCGGTGCTGATCAAGGTGCACGATGACGGCCCGGGCATCCCGGACGAGCACATGCCGCTCCTGTTCGACCGGTTCTACCGGGCCGATCCGTCCCGCGCGCCCGGTGGCACCGGACTGGGGCTGGCGATCTCCGCCGCACTGGTGGAGGCCCACGGAGGGCGTCTGGAAGTGCACAGCGCCCCTGGGCGGGGGACCACTTTCCGGGTCGTGCTGCCACGCACCGGTCCAGAAGACACGACCACCTGAGCTCGGCATCGGCCGTTCATCCGGCAGTACGGCTGGTGTTCACACAAATCTCTCACGTTGTTGGTGTGACATGGCCTCTGACGGAAGGAGGCCCATGCTGCTCACACCCGAGGAACCGGTCGCCCGCACCGGGCGGCCCCCGGAGGAGGACACCGGTGATACCGGTCACGTCCTGCGCGCACCCAACAAGCTCCGCGCGTTCAACCGGTACGAGATCAAGTACCTGGTGGCGGTCGACCAGGTCGCGGCGATGCGGGAGGAGATCGAGCATCGGCTTGACCGGGATCCCCACAGCACCGAGACCGGCTACGGCGTGTGGAGCGTCTACTACGACACCCGCCAGCTGCGCTTCTACTGGGAGAAGATCGAAGGGCTGAAGTTCCGCCGCAAGCTGCGGGTCCGGCACTACGGCGACCGCTTCGCGGTCACCGACGACACCCCGGTGTACGTCGAGATCAAGCAGCGCGTGAACCGCGTGACGCAGAAGCGCCGGGTCCGGCTGCCTTACCGCGACGCGTTGCGGCTGTGCAACGGTCGGGAGTTCGTAGACTGCTCCGGTAGCGCCGAGGGGTTCGTCAACGAGGTACTCGACCTGGTCAACCGGCTGGATCTGCGGCCGGTCGCCATGACCGGCTACCAGCGCCAGGCATACCTGGGGCGCGACGCCGAACTGGGCCTGCGCCTGACCATCGACCAGCGGGTGCGGGGCCGTGACCGCGACTTCCACCTCGGCGCAGACGCCGAGAACCGGCTCATCATCCCGCCCGGCAAGGCGATCATGGAGCTGAAGGCCAACGAGCGGGTGCCCTACTGGCTCACCGATCTCACCGCGCGCCACAACCTCCAGGTCGTGCGCATTTCCAAGTACTGCCAGAGCGTGGAGGCCTACGGCCGCGCGCCCCGGTCCATCTTCCACGTCCCCGTCGACGACACCCCCGCGCTCTCGGAGGCACCGACCCGATGAACCTGAACTTCGAGGACCTGAGCGGCACCTTCAGCGTGCTCGACGTCGCCATCACGCTGGCGTTGTCGTTCATCCTGAGCGTCTCGATCGCCTGGGTGTACCGGGCTACGCACCGCAATGTGTCCTACAGCCAGTCCTACGTCCAGACGTTGATCATCCTGGGCATGCTGATCTCGGTCATCATGCTGGTGGTCGGCTCGAACATCGCACGGGCGTTCGCCCTGGTAGGCGCGCTGTCAGTGATCCGGTTCCGCAACGCCATCAAGGAGACCCGCGACGTCGGGTTCATCTTCCTGGTGATGGCGGTCGGCATGGCCGTGGGCACCCGCTTCTACACCCTCGGCGTCGTCGCCGCGGTGACGATCTGCCTGGTGATCGTACTGATGCACAAGTTCAACTGGTTCCAGCTCAACGTGCAGCGCCAGGTGGTCAAGGTGCAGGTGCCCAACGACGGCGAGGACTACAAGCAACCCGTCGCCGACGCGCTGATCCGCTGCACCGACGAGTTCGAGCTGGTGAGCATGGAGTCGATCCGCGGGGGTGCGCTGACCGAGATGATGTACACGGTCAAGATCAAGAAGGGCAGCGAGCCGGGCGAGTTGATGGCCGCGCTGCGCGAGCGCAACATGGGCCAAGGGGTCACCGTACTGACCGGCTACGACCAGACCGACCTGTAGGCCGACATGGGCAACCTCAAGCGGAAACCGCTGCGACATCGCATCCCGGTCCGGCTCCGGCACTACTGGAAACTGGTCGCCGGCACGTGTGCGTTCTTCCTCGTGCTGGGCGGTGCGTTCGGCACCGGCATGATCCGACCCTACTCGAGCTCCTCCGCAGTGGCGGCCACCGCGGTCGTGGTCGAGGACATCGCGGGCGAGAAGGACCTGTTCGACACCTCGATCGCGCATGAGGTGTCGATCACCTTCAGCGACGCCAACTACGAGAAGATACTCAAGGAGTACTTCGACTCCGGGGAGAAGGACTACCTCCCGGCCGACATCGTCATCGACGGCACGACCATCAAGGACGTCGGCATCCGGCTGAAGGGCAACTCCACCCTGGGCGCCCTGACGTGGAACGGCGAACGCCGCAGCGGTGGCGCCATGCCCGGTGGCAACCGGTTCCCCGAAGGCATGCAGCCGCCTGAAGGCATGCAGCTACCCGAGGGCATGCAGCTACCCGAAGGGTTCCCGTTGCCCGGCGGCGAGCAGCAGCCGGGTGGCGACCAGGGGCGCGGCATGGGCTTCGGTGGCGAGCTCAAGGCCGAGGAGCCGGAGAAGTTGCCGTGGCTGATCAGCTTCGACGAGTACGTGGAGGGACGCCGGTACCAGGGGCACAGCCAGCTCGCCGTACGCCCGGCCATGTCCTCCGCCCAGCTCAACGAGGCGTTGGCACTGGAGTTCGTCGAAGCGTCCGGTGAGCCCGCCCAACAGTCCACCTACTCGGGGTTCAGCGTCAACGGCCGTGAAACGACGCCACGCCTGCTGCTGGAGTACCTCGACGAAGGTTATGCCGAAGACCTGGGCAACGGCGTGCTCTACAAGTCCCTCGCGTCCGGGCAGTTTGCCTACCAGGGCGGGGACCAGACCGAGTACGGCGATGACTTCAAACAGGTGAACAAGGTCGGCGGCAGCGACCTGCAACCCGTCATCGAGTTGATCAAATGGGTGCAGGAGTCCTCCGACGAGCAATTCGCCGCCGGGCTCGGCGAGCGGGTCGACGTGGAGTCCTTCGCCCGGTACCTGGCCTTGCAGAACCTGGCGCTGAACTTCGACGACATGTCCGGTCCAGGCAAGAACTACTACCTGTGGTACGACCTCGACACCCGGAAGTTCACGGTCATCAGCTGGGACATGAACCTCGCGCTCAACGGCGAGCCCACGACCGGACCGCACGACACGGTCGGCATGGGGTTCGGCGGCATGCGCCCCGGCGGCAACCAGCAGCAACAGGGCCGGCAACCGGAGCAACAACAGCAGCCCGGTGATACCCAGCCACCCGACGGCATGCATCCACCGTCAGGCATGCAACCGCCGTCAGGTGAGCAGGAACCCGACGGCGCACAACCGCCCGACGGGGAGCGTCAGGGCGGCGGGATGCTCGGCGGCAACAAGCTCAAAGAGCGGTTCCTGGCCACCGAGTCGTTCAAGCAGGTCTACGAGGAGCAGTACCGGCAGGTGTACGGGAAGGTGTTCGGCGACGGACAGGCCGTCAGCCGTCTGGACGCCCTCGTCGCCGCCTACAACCTCAACGCCGGCGCGGACGGCAAAGCCGTGGCAACTGAGGCGGCGACGCTGCGGACCACCCTGGAGAAACGCGTCGAATCCCTGCGCGACACCAAGGTCGTGCGAGGCGGGTGACGCAGGGGGTGGGATGCGCTTTCCCGCGGGGACGCCCCGTACGCAGATCCACCTCCTCACGATCGGGCTCTCACCCGGTTCCACACCTGACGGCCGGTGGAGCGCGGGTCCTCCAAGACTGTCCGCAGCCACCGCTCACCGGAGCGGTGCCGGTTACGGCCCGGGTGGCTGTGGACCGTTACGGCGCACCGCGCCGCCGAACTTCGCGTCCTAAAAACACTCCAGAGCGGGCGGGTGCTGGTCGACCGACGCCCACGTGGGCAGTTGCTCGGGTCGACGGCGTACGCGACGTGCCACTGGTGGTACAGGCCATCAGCACGGGTGGCGGATGATGAGCGGCATTCGCCACCCGCCACCCGTGCTGAGGCGCACCCCGTCCGCGCCTCCTCGGACGTGAGGTGCATTCGGTTGGCTCAGGGTCGCACTACCGGCTCATGCGGTCAGGCGGTGGTGATGGTCCAGTGGTTGTTCGTGTTGCCGTTCGGCGCCCACATCACGACGTCCGAACCGGCGGTCGTGTTGCCGGCGCTGTCCAGCGCGGCGCCCGTGCCGCGGTTGATGATCTGGTAGCGGCTGTTGCCGACGGCGGTGAGCCGCCACTGCTGGTTGTTTCCGCCGTTCCACGCCGCTTGCCGGCAGATCGCGCCGTTGGTGTTGTTGCCCCAGGTGTCAGCCACCATCCCGTTGGTCCGGTTGACGATCCGGTAGTGCCGCCGCCCACGTCGACCAACTGCCACTGGAGGTTCCCGCTACCGTCCCAGCTCCACTGCTTGAGCCGAGAGCCCGACGCGACCGACCCGCCGCCGTCCAGCACCAATCCCGTGGTGGCGTTGGAGATCCTCGCCCAACCGGTCGGCACACCACTGACGCTGGTGTTCCAGTAGACGTTGTAGTTGACGCCGTGGGCGTCGTGGAACGGGATGAGCGCGACCGAGGCACCGTTGGCGGTGGCTGTGAACGCGAGGCTCATGGCGCTGGTGCGGGTGATGGACGCGGCGTTCAGCGAGGGCGGCGAGCTGAGCGCGGTGTTGCCGTAGTTGCCGGCGAGGACGACCGGGCCATAGGTGACCGCAGCGATGCCCGTGTTGTCGTTGGCGGGTCGCAAGGCCACCTGCGTCGGCATGCGCACGGTGACGGTGTCTCCGGAGGTCCACGACCTGGTGAGCGTGGCGTAGGTGCCTGGTGTCGCGGCGATGCCCTGTGCCACGCCGTTGACGCTGATCGTCGCGCCGGTCGACCAGCTCGGGATGCGGACGCGCACCGACCACGTGCCGCCGACGTTGCCAGTGAACTGGAGTGATGTGGTGTCGCTCGCCGGGTAGGTCGTCGTCTGGGTGACGGTGATGCCTCGCTGCGTCCAGTTCAGCACCGACGGCGCGACCAGGTTCACGATCAGCGTCGTGTCGTCGCGGAAGTAGATGGAGTCCACGAGCTTGGTCTGCATTCCCAGGCCGGTGCCCTGGCAGCACCAGAACGTGGTGTAGTCGGTGCTGTAGCCGCCGTTGGTCGGGGAGACGCCGCGTCGCCCGCCGGGGTTGAGCGGGGTGAAGTAGCAGACGTGGCCGTGACTGTCGTTCGGGTTCTGCTGGCCGATCATCTGGTTGACCAGTGCTCGCTCGTAGTAGTCGAACAGGTCGGCCCGGTCCGGGTACAGGGTGAACAGCTCGCGCGTCAGGATGAGCATGTTGTGGGTGTTGCAGCTCTCACAGGTGTCGTTCCTCAGGAACGCGGCGATGGCGTTGGGTGCCTTGAAGTGCTCTCCGACGCTGTTCCCGCCGATCGCGGAGGTGTGCGCGCCGACCGTGAGGTTCCACGCGTTGGTCGCGATGTCGCGGTACCTGGTGGTGCCGCTTGCCTTGTACTCGCGCACCGCACCGATCCACTTCGGGATCTGCGTGTTCGCGTGCAGGCCGTCGAGCCGGTCGGTGTTCGCCGAGAGGGGGTCGAACACCGCGGCGTGGTCGAACCGCTGTGCCGCGGTCAGCCACCGGGTGTCCCCGGTCGCTCGGCACAGGTCTGCGAGAACCGCGTTCATGCCGCCGAACTCGGTGTTCAGCGCCGACTGCAGCTGCGCATAGCTCAGCCGGGCCGTGCGCCAGTCCACCCAGCCCGCCATGTCGGTGACCACCCGGAGGGCCTGGGTGCTGCCGGTCAGCCGGTGGTGGTCCAGGAGGCCCGCCATGATCTTGTGGAGCGTGTACCAGGGCGCCCATACCCCCTGTCCGCTCTCCAGCCGGTCGAAGAAGTTCTCGGGGAACGCCGAGAGGTAGCCGGCGTGGAAGCCGCGACTCGGCGACGCGGCCTGGCAGGACACGAGCGCGTTGACCAGGTAGTCGCCCTTCGACTGGTACTGCGCATCGCCGGTGATGGCGTATGCCTGCGCCAACGCGGACAGCACGTGACCCGTCGACTGGCCGCGCAGTTCGACGCCGGGCGCCTCCCAGCCGCCGCAGGGCTGGGCCGAGCTGGGCAGACCGGCGTTGACGCGGAACGTGTGCAGCAGCCGGTCCGCGTCGACGAACCTCAGGTACGCCAACGTCCGGTTCTGGTTGTCCAGCCAGCGGCCCGCCGTCAACCACACCTCACCGAGGTCGAACGGATGGGCCGAGACCCCGATGTAGGGCCGGGCTGCTGGAGCGGCGTGCGCCGGAACCCGGCCCACTGCACCGACCGCGGCGGCGGCCATCCCGGCTCGGAACAGGGTCCGGCGGTGGATCGACGGCTGGTTCATGCTCAAGGCGGCCTCCGTGCGGATCTCGACATCGGTGTTGCGCCGACAAGGCTGTGACGGGTGTGGGACGGAGGCCCCACACCCGTCACCCGTGTGCGGTCAGCGGAGTTGCCACTTCTGGTTGGCGCCGTTGTTGCACGTCCAGAGGACGATCCTGGTGCCGTTCGCGGTGCCACCGCCGTAGGCGTCCACGCACAGCCCGGACTGCACGCTGGTGATGGTGCCGTCGGAGTTGACGTTCCACTGCTGGTTCGTGCCGCCGTGGCAGTCCCAGATCACGGTCTGTGTGCCCGGAGTGGTGCCCGCGCCGTAGGCGTCCAGGCACTTGTTGCCGTAGACCACCAGTTGTTTGCTCGCGGTGTGGGTCCACCGCTGGTTGGTGCCGCCGTGGCAGTCCCACAAGTGCACCGCGGAGCCGTTCGCCGTGCTCACGCCGCTGACGTCGGCGCACCTGCCGGACTGGACGGACGTGATGCTCCCCTGGGCCGTGCCGCCGCCGGGTCGCTTGAACAGGCCGAACTCGGCGATGGCCGGCGCGGCCCTCGATCCGGTGATGCGCAGCCGTACCTGGCTCGATGTGACGGGGGTGGCCAGACGGACCAGCTTCTTCTGGCCGATCGTGGTGTCCGTCGCGATCTGGTTCCAGGCGCTGCCGTTCCAGGCGTCCACGGCGTAGGAGTTGACGCGTTGGCCGAAGTTCAGGTCTTCCTGCACGGACAGGACGTCGAAGGTTCGCGCCTCGGGCAGGGTGAACACCAGTCCGCCGGTCGTGGCGGTCGGCAGCCAGGAGCTGTCCAGGTTGCCGTCCATCGAGAGGTTCGGCGTGCGGCCGGCGACGTTGCTCGTGCCGCTGTTGTTGGCCACGGTCGCGCCGGCGGCGAGGTTGGTGCCGAACGTGCCCGTGAGCCGGGCGTTGAACTCCGACAACACCGTCACCGCCGACTGGTCCAGCACGCCCTGCCGGTTCGGCGACACGTTGAGCAGCGAGTTGCAGTTGCGGCCCACCGAGCCGTAGTACATCTCCTCCAGCTCCGGCACGGGCCGCCAGGTCTCGTTGGGCTGCCAGAACCAGTTGTGGCGGGCGGACAGCGTCCCGTTGCACTCGCCCGGCGACCACTTCAGGTAGTTCCAGGCGCTGGTGCCGTCCGCCTTGCGCCGGGACAGCAGGGCATCACTGCTCAGGTCGGGGGCGCCGTTCCCGCCGGGCGGGTTGACGATGTTGTCGGCGGCGATCGCGGCGTTGCCGACGTAGGGCACGACCGACGACTCGGACTGGCGGGCGTAACCGTCCTCGTTGCCGATCCAACGGACATCCGGCCCGCCGTCGTTCAACATCACCGCGTTGGGCTGGAGCGCGCGGACGATCTTGATCCAGTCGAGGAAGTTGTAGGGCTGGGGGCGGCCGGTGGGGTTCGCCATGTCCCACCAGATCTCGTCGACCGCGCCGTACCGGGACAGCAGCTCGTAGAGCTGGTTCTCGAAGTACGTGTTGTAGTCGTCGGAGTTGAAGTTGAACGACACCCCGTTGACGATGTCCGCCGGGTTGCCGGGGATGGTCACCGGCCGCTGCGGGCTGCCGTTGGCGAACCGGCCGCCGGCCAGGTTCTCGTGCAGGTCGGCCGGCGAGATGTAGATGCCCACCTTCATGCCGTACTTGTGCATCGAGTCGGTGAAGTTCTTCACCACGTCGCCTTGGCCGTTCTGCCAGGCGGTGTCGGAGGCCACGTCGAAGGTGGTGTACCGCGAGGGGAACAGCGAGAACCCGTCGTGGTGCTTGGCGGTGAGGATGGCGCCCTTGAACCCGGCGTCCTTCAGCGAGGTAACCCATTGGTCGGTGTTGAGGCCGTGGGGCTGGAAGACGTTCGGGTCCTCGGTGCCGGTGCCCCACTCCCGGCCGGTGAAGGTGTTCACGCCGAAGTGGATGAACGCCATCCGCTCCAGCCGCTGCCAGGCCAGTTGGCGCGGCGTCGGCCTCACGTCCGCGGCATTGGCGATGATCGTCGCGGGTGAGTCGTTCGGCGCGACGGGGATGACCTGGGCCGGGGTCGCCGCGAGGGCGGTACCCGTCGTGGGTGCGGTGGCGGCTACGACGGCCAGTACGGACAGCACCGTCAGCGCCCGACGGGTGACGACCCGCGTTCCGGCGGGTGGTCTGCGTCGCTCGGATGCCTGCATGTGAGGGTCCTTTCTGGTGGAGGTACGACCGGGCGCGGGGATCCGCCGACGTGGTCGGGTGTCGGCCGGGTTGAACCCGGTCAGCCGCGCAGGCTCCACTGCTGGTTGGCGCCACCGTTGCACGACCAAGAGATGACCCTCGTGCCGTTGGTGGTACCAGCGCCATTCGCATCCAGGCACTGGCCTGAGTGGACAGAGGTGATGGTGCCGTTGGCGTTGCGGTTCCACTTCTGGTTGGCGGCGCCGGTGCAGTCCGAGATGACGACGTTGCCACCGTTGACGTCCAAGCACTTGTTGCCGTAGACCCGCCACTCCTGGCTCGCGGTGTAGGTCCAACGCTGGTTGGCGTTGCCGTGGCAGCCCCACAACTGCGTCTGAGTCCCGTTGGCGGTGCCGGCGCCGGCCACGTCGATGCACCGACCCGACTGCTGACCGGCGATCATCACGTTCTGGCCGGGTGACGGGCTCGTGGTCGTCGTGCTCGTCGGCGGTTTGGACCCGAACTGCGCGAAGAAGTTCCGGACCACCCCGATGGTCCAGGACTTCTCGTGAGGGTTCAGGTCGCCGGCGGAGCCGTCCCAGGGGCCAGGGGTGTGGCCCGCGTCGAACGGGGCCCAGACCACCGGGTAGCCGGCTCGGCAACCGGAGTAGGCGGTGACCGTGTGGGTCAGGCTGCCCACCGCCGGTTCCGGTGGATTCTGCGGGGTGCAGCCGTTGTTCCTGACGAACGTGTCCCGCAGCGCCCGTCCGTTGGAGATCGGGAGCACCCCGTCCCTGAGGCCGTGCAGCCCGATGTAGCCGACGGGTTGAGTGCCTCCGCTGCACCCGGACAGCTGAGCGGCGCCGTAGACCGCGACCGCGCGGAAGACCGTGGGCCGGGCGCAGGCGAGGGCGTAGCTCATGGCTCCACCGAAGCTGAAGCCCAAGGCGAAGCGCTGCGTCGTGTCGATGCACAATCCCGCGTCGAGCTGCCCGATCATGTCATCGACGAAGGTGACGTCCTCCCCGCCCGCATTGCCCCAGCCTCCGCCGAGGCCCTGCGGCGCGACGAAGATCGTGGTGGTGTTCTCCAGTGCCCTCTGCCCGTAGTAGGACCAGGGGTACCCGCTGGTTCCGCCGGAGTCGACGCCCTGCATGTCGCTGCCCCGCATGTGGAACGCGAAGGTCAACCGGTAGGCGCGGTTGGCGTCGTAGTTGTCCGGCACCCGCAGGATGTAGCTGCGGGTCTTGCCGCTGCTCTGGACCGTACGCGCACCGCTCGCAAGCGGGGCCTTGCCGCAACCGGCGGTAGTCGCCGCGGCAGCCGACGGGGTGTTCACCGCCACCACGGCCAGTGCTCCCGCAGCCATGATGGTAATGGATGCCAGCAAGGCTGACAGCCTTCTCAGTTGTCCTGTCCGGACACGACCAGGGACGGGCTTCACAGGTCTATCTCCTCGTGCGTCGGGCATCGACGGTTCAGGGCAGGGTCCAGCGCTGGTTCGTGCCGCCGTGGCAGCTCCAGATGATCAGCTGGGTGCCGTCGGCGGTGCCGGCTCCGTTGGCGTCCAGGCACTTGCCCGACTGGGGGTTGACCAGGGAGCTGTTGGCGCCGGCGGTCCAGTTCTGCGCGCCGGTGCCGTTGCAGGTCGACAGTTGCACCTGGGCGCCGTCGCCGGTGCTGCCGCCCGCGACGGTCATGCACTTGTCGAGCGAGCGCAACGTGTTCCCGTTGACGGTCCACTGCTGGTTGGCGCCGCTGCCGCAGGTCCACAGCTGGATCTTGGTGCCGTCGGCGCTCGATCCGCCGTTGACGTCGACGCACTTGCCGCCAGGACCGGTGATGCGCCCGGTGCGGCCGCCTGTCGACGTGCCGAACGTGACAGCGTCGACGTCGAACAGGTAGCCCGTGCCGCTGCCGGCGAACGTCAGGTAGAGCGTGACGGTTCCGGCCGGGACGCTCGCCAGGGTGGCGGACACCTCGGTGAAGGTCTCCCAGCCACCGGTGACCGGCACGGTTGCCGTGCCGAGCACGGGCCCGGTCGGCGAACCGGTCCGCACGGACAGCGTGCCGCCCGACCCGGCGGAGGAGACCTGGGCGCTGAACCTGGTTTCGCCGCCGAGCGCATAGGGCTGGAACGCGATCCAGTCGCCGTTGTGGATGTCACCTACGGCCTTGCCGCCCTCCGCCGGGGCCTTGTCGTACACGGCGGTGCCCGACTGGGTCGAGAAGTGCTCGGCCTGGCGGTGCCGGGGCTGCAGGACGTGCTGCGTGTGCGTGGTCACCGGCGGCTGGCCGTTCGCGCCGAGGTCGGTGTACTCGGCGTCGAACACCGCATACAGGTTCGCCGCCGTGTCGTGCTCACCGTCCACCGGGATCTGCAGTGTTCCCGAGCAGCCGTTGCGCGAGGTGATCAGGTGTCCGTGGCTGTCGTGGCCCAGCAGGTAGCTGAGCTTCACCCGGGTGCAGTCGATCGTGCCGTCCTCCCGGTCCGAGACCGTGATCGTGTACGGCACGCTGTCGCCGAAGTTGAACACGGATCCGTTGACGGGTATGTTCAGCGTGACCGTGGGCGCAGTGTTCCCGACCGTGATCTCCACGCTGCCGCTGCCGCTGCGGCCACCGGGGTCCGTCACCGTGAGCGTGGCCGTGTACCGGCCGTTGGCGGTGTAGGTGTGGCTCGGGTTGGCGGCCGTCGACGAGGTGCCGTCGCCGAAGTTCCACGCGTAGGTCAGCGCACCGCCCTCGGGGTCCGAGGAGCCGGTCGACGAGAACGCGACCGTCAGCGGCGCGAGGCCCGAGGTGGGGTTCGCGCCGGCCCGTGCGGTCGGAGCCTTGTTCCCGGCCGGGTTGTACTCGATGCGGTAGAGCGCGGAGTACTCGTTGCCGCTCCCCCAGCCGGTGCCGTAGTCCAGCACGTACAGGGCGCCGTCCGGGCCGAAGCCGGCGTCGATGACCTGGGTGCCGCGCCAGGGGAACTCGTTGATCTGCCCGGCCGACCCGTCGGCGTTGACGTCGACGGCCCTGATCCAGCGCCGGCCGAACTCGGTGGCGAAGACGTGCCCGTCCAACTCGGCCGGGAACTTGATCGACGACGGGTTGGCCGCGTCGTACCGGTACACCGGCGCGCTCATCGGGGACTCCGACCCGCAGCCGAACGCGGCCACCGAGCAGTTGTCGTACTTGATCCAGGCCGGCTTCGCCGCGGGCAGGTTCGCCAGGCCGGTGTTGCGCGGGGAGTTGTTGACGGGCGCGGCGCAGTTGTACCGGCTCCCGGAAGGCCCGGACGGGAACGTGTACTCCACGTAGGTCTCATTGGTGGTGTTGCCGCCGGTGCAGTACGGCCAGCCGTAGTTGCCCGCCGAGGTGATCCGGTTGAACTCGACCTGGCCCGCGGGGCCTCGGGAGCCGCTGCTCGTGCCCGCGTCGGGCCCGTAGTCGCCGACGTAGAGCGCGCCGGTCGCCTTGTCGACGTTGAACCGGAACGGATTGCGGAAGCCCATCGCGTAGATCTCCGGCCGAGTGCCCGCGGTGCCGGGCGCGAACAGGTTGCCGGGCGGGATCGAGTACGAGCCGTTCGCGTTGACCTTGATCCGCAGCACCTTGCCGCGCAGGTCGTTGGTGTTGGCCGAGCTGCGCTGCGCGTCGTAGGCGGGGTTGCGGTTGGTGCGCTCGTCGATCGGGGTGTAGCCGCCCGACTCGAACGGGTTCGTGTCGTCACCGGTCGACATGTACAGGTTGCCGGCCGCGTCGAAGTCGAGGTCACCGCCGACGTGGCAGCAGATGCCCCGCGTGGTCGGCACGTCCAGGATCGGCACCTGGCTGGCCATGTTCACCGTGTAGTCGGAGTTGAGGGTGAACCGGGACAGCCGGATCACGCCGTTCCACGCCGAGAAGTCCGTGCCGGTGGCCGGGGCGTCGCCGCCCGGGGTGGACAGCGGCGGCGAGTAGGAGAGGTAGATGTGCCGGTTGGTGGCGAAGTTCGGATCCGGCACGACGCCCTGCAGGCCGTCCTCGTCGTGCGTGTAGACGGGAATGGTGCCGATCACGCTGGTGGTGCCTTCGGCGGTGGTGCGGCGCAGCGTCCCGTTGCGGGCAGTGTGCAGCACCGAGCGGTCCGGCAGCACGGCGAGCGTCATCGGCTCGCCGACCTCGCCGACCCCTCGGGCCAGCTCGATCTGCTGGAAGTCGGCGGGGTTGACCGCGTGCGCGGCGGCCGGTGGCGCGGAGCCGATCATGGTTGTCCCCATGCCTCCGGCGACGAGGACGGCAGCGGCGAGTGCCGCTCTGAATCGGTATCTCATGGCGGGGTCACACCCTCGTTCCGGAGTTGGCGGCCTTCGGGGGTACGGTTCGTGCTGTCACATCGGTCAGAGCGTCGTGACGGTCCAGTGGTTGTTGGGGCTGCTGTTCGGTGCCCACATGGCGGTGCCGGCGCCGGGCGTGGTGTCGCCCAGCCCGTCCAGTGCGGTGCCCGTGCCGCGGTTGACGATCTGGACGCGGCCGTTGCCGACGCTGTTCAGGCGCCACTGCTGGTTGTTGCCGCCGTTCCACGCCGCCTGCCGGCAGATCGCGCCGTTGGCGCTGTTGCCCCAGCTGTCGGCGACCATGCCGTTGGTGCGGTTGACGATGCGGTACCAGCCGCCGCCCAGGTCGACCAGCTGCCACTGCAGGTTGGTGTTGCCGTCCCAGTTCCACTGCTTGAGCCGTGAACCCGAGGCGACGTTGCCCCCGCTGTCGAGGGAGAGCCCGGTGGCCGCGTTGGTGATCCTCGCCCACCCGGTGGGGTTGGGCGTGCCGTCCAGGGTGGGGATCTGGCCGGAGAACGTCAGCTTGACCACGTAGGCCGAGGCGCTGAACGGCGGGGTGGTCGAGGGCATCGTGACCTGCAGCGCCGAGCCGGTCTGGCTGCGGTTGGGCAGGTCGACGTACGAACCCGCCGTCGAGCCGAGCAGCTGCACCCTGGTCAGGTTGGTCAGGGTGATCCGGTTCGAGTTCAGGGTAGTGATGTTCAGCGTGCTGCCCGGCCAGCCCATCACGGTGGCGTACAGCACGGTGTTGTCCTTGCTGCGGGTGAACCGGATGTCCCGGCTGGTGCCCTCTCGGGGCTGGACGAACGAGCCACCGCCCATCTGCGTGGGCCCCTCGCCGAAGGTCGTCCAGGCGCGGGTGGCGTAGAGCGATTCGCCGAAGCGCCTGAGGTAGTCGCCCATGCCCAGCAGGATCGTCCGCTGTCCGGTGGGGATGGTCCCGTCCGCCATCGGGGCGATTTTCAGCAGCACGTTGCCGTTCTTGCTGACCCGGTCGACCAACGAGTGCAGCATCGCTGCCAGCGAGTAGTAGCCGATGCCGACGGTGTAGCACCAGCTGGAGCTGGAGATGCTGTCGTCGGTCAGCCAGTAGGGGTTCCGCATGCCCGCGGGACCAACGCGTTCGTAGTCGAACACCGAGTTCCGGTCGTTCAGACCGTCCTTGTGGGTGGTGACCACGTCCTTGTTCCAGGCGACCGCCTGGTTGTAGTAGTGGGCCAGGAAGTTCAGCCGATGTGTCTCGTTGATGTACTGCAGGCCGCCGTCCTGCCAGATGAGGTCGGGCTGGTAGCCGTCGACGACCTCCTTCAGCCTCTCGTACCACAGCTGTTCGTGCGTGGCCCAGCCGAGCTGGCCGTACAGCTTCCTCAGGGTCTGGGTCGACTGCTGCGGTGCTTGGTCGAAGTAGCCGCTGAAGTGGTACATGTGGTGCATCGACAGCATGAACTTGAGGCCCTTGGCGCGGATCGCGTTGGCGTGCAGACCGACCAGGTCGAGCTTGGGCCCGGTGCGCACCGAGTTCCACTCGTTGACGGCGCTGTTCCACATCGAGTAGCCGTCGTGGTGCTCGGCCACCGGCCCGGCGAACTTCGCGCCGGCGTCGACGAACAGCTGCGCCCACTCGTCGGGGTCGAAGTTGCCGCCCGCGGACTTCAGCTTGGGCGCGAACTGCACCCAGTTGCCCGCCTTGTCCCGGGCGCCGTTGATGAAGTTGTGGTACGGCCACGCCGCAGGGTCACCGTAGACCTGCTTGTGGTGGTTGTTCTCCGGGGAGCCGTTGAGGTACATGCTCCGCGGGTACCACTCGTTGGCGAACGCCGGGACGCTGAACACGCCCCAGTGGAAGTAGATGCCGAACTTCGCGTCCTGGAACCACTCCGGCGCGGGCGGGTGCTGGTCCACCGAAGGCCAGGTCGGGGTGTAGCTGCTGGGTCCCGCGGTGGCCCAGGCCATTCCGGGCCGCAGCAACCCGGTGGCTGCGGCGGCGCCGGTGGTGACGAGGAACAAGCGACGGGTGAACTGGTTCATCGGCTCGGGCATGGCGGTACCTTTCGCTCGGGAGGAATTGCGCCGTCGGGGAACGCGTTTCCGTGGTGGCTCAACTCGATCGGGCACCCAGGGTGAACTCGGGCAGGCGGACGAGCTCACCGCCGTTGAGCGCGGACTCGTGCGCGCAGAGGCCCACGCAGGTCCAGTTGGCCGAGCGGCGGGCGTTCGGGAACGGCTCGCGCTGCTCGACGAGGGCGCTGACGAACTCGTGCACCAGGTGCGGGTGGGAGCCGCCGTGACCGGCGCCCTGCGTGAAGCTGAGGTGCGTTTCCCCGTCGTCGTAGACGCCCCTCGTCGTGAAGCGCCGGATCGGCTCGGGCAGGCGCTCGGCGAAGTCGGGGACCTCGATCAGCTCGGGGATCTCCGGCTCGGGGCGCTTGGCCGTGTGCAGCACGTGCCGCCCGCCCTCGGTGAGGGTCCACTCGAACGACCGCTCGGAGCCGTAGACGTCGATGCTCTCGCGGTACTGGCGCGCCACGTCGAACAGCGATCGGCTGACGCGCGCGGTGAGGTCGCTGTCGAGCATCTTCACGTGCGCGGTCTCGACCGCGAACGGCGACCCGTAGTGCTCGACCAGCTCCTCGCGGATCGTGCCCGAGCCGAAGCACGAGACGACCTCGGCGCTCGCGTCGGCGAGCGCGAGCACCGGGCCCACGCAGTGCGTCGCGTACCACATCGGCGGCAGACCCGGCCAGTAGCCGGGCCAGCCGTCCATGTCCTGCATGTGGCTCGCCTGCAGGAACTGGAGCTTGCCGAGCTCGCCCGAGTCGTAGAGCTGCTTGATGTACAGGTACTCACGGGAGAAGACGACCGTCTCCGTCATCATGTACCGCAGACCGGTCCGCTCGACCGCGTCCACGATCCGCCTGCAGTCCTCGATGCTCGTCGCCATCGGCACTGTGCAGGCGACGTGCTTGCCCGCCTCCAACGCCTCGACCGTCATCCACGCGTGATCCGGGATCGGCGAGTTGATGTGGACCGCGTCGATGTCCGGATCCTTGAGGAGTTCGCGGTAGTCCGTGTACCGCTTCCCGACGCCGAACCGGTCGCCCACCTCGTCGAGGCCGGGGCGGTCGCGCCGGCAGATCGCGGCGATCTCGGCCTGCGGGTGACGTTGGTAGATCGGGATGAACTCGGCACCGAAGCCGAGGCCGATCACCGCTACGCGAACGGGCTGGTCGGCCATCGTCCACGCTCCTCTCCTTCGGGTTCGGTCAGACCGCTGTGGCAGCCGAGCGCGCCGACGAGTCGTCGGCGACGAAGCGTCGCGAGATCGATCACGAACAGTCCTTCGGAGCCGATCGCGACGATTGCCCGCCCGAGCCGGGCGAGGTACCGGGAGCTGTGCCCGGGGCCGCTCGGTGGACGACCGACGCGCGTTGATCCGGTACGACTGCGGGTGTGCGATTCCCGCACCGCACCCACGGTGGTGTCGGCCGCCGGGACGCCGGGCGGTGGATGCGCGCCCCGGGCGGACGGAGACGGAGAGGGCAGTTCGCCGTTGAACCATGAGAACTCCGAACAGAGGAAATCGAACCGGTTCGACCAGGGAGACTTCGGCGTGGCCCACTACTGCTGCTGCTAACTTTTAGCCGTGTCGAATCTGCTCGATAACGCGGAGGGAACCGGCACCACGGGTGCACCGTGCAACGCCACTACCAGGCAGGCGATCGGCCGGCGCACTCCGCGCCATCGCACGGAACCTGCTCACTGCCATATCCGCTCCTCGAATCCGACCAACGGGTCGAGCGCGAGTCGACACACCGCATCCGGGACCTGGTCGACGACATGCGTCGACCAGGCGGGGTGCGGCACCGAGTTCGCTGTCGGCTCCACCCTGGACATCCCCGCACGGCATCCACGCGGCGGCGGCGTGGCTACCGGGGCGGCACCTGCGATCGCAATGCACCTGGCCGCACCGGGCAGAAGTGTGACAGCTCGGTGTTTACGTTCACAAGATACTTTCTAGAAACTTTCTACGATTAGCCTGAACGGCGTAGCACTTTCGGTAAGTGCGCCCCAAATTGCAGATGGGCCACACGGGGCGCACAGGGCTACGCCAAGGCAACCACTCGAAAGCTAAAGCTAGCGCTAACATCTTTAGCGGTCCTCGGTCTGTCGCCCTTAGCCATTCCGTTCGGCCGGCCAACCACACCCTCGTGCGATCCGACGACCTGATGCGCGCCGTCGAGCCCGGTGGCGGCGACTCGAGTCCGCCCGCCAGGCGTTGCTCGTGCTCGCCCACCCAGGCGATGGCGGGGCCCGCGGTCGCTCAGGCGCACCCAGCACATCACGCGCCACCGCGTGTCGGTGTGCGCCGCCTTGTGCGACGCGGTGAGAACCCACCCCGCAGCAAGGGGCCGAAAGCCAGCGGACCTCGTGTCATGCAAGGTCCGTTGACCTCACCCGGGCTCGGCCGTACCCTGCCGTCAGTAGAAAGTTTCTCCTCATATGTCAGAAACTTTTGGCGTCGCCTGGCCGGCAGAAGAACGGTGAGATGAACGAGCCGATCATCACGAGGTCCTACCCCGATCCGTCCGTCTGCCGGGTGGGTGAGGACTACTACCTCGTCTCCTCCAGGTTCGAGCACTTCCCCGGCGTGCCGATCTTCCGCAGCCGCGACCTGACCGACTGGGTCCGGATCGGCACCGTGCCGGACCGGCCGCCCGCAGGCGCAGTGTCCGCCGGCGGGATCTACGCGCCGACGCTGCGTCACCACGACGGCAGGTTCTGGCTGGTCGCGACCCGCGCCCAAGGCGGCGGCAACCTGCTGGTCAGCGCCGAGGACCCGACCGGTCCCTGGTCCGACCCGACGCCGCTGCCCGGCGTGCCCGGCGTCGACCCCGATCTGGTCTGGGACGAGGACGGCAACTGCTGGTGCACCTACGCCGGTGTGGGTCAGGTCCGCATCGACCCGGCCACGGGCCGGGCCCTGGGCACGCCCACCGAGGTCTGGTCGGGCTCACCCGGCCCTCAAGCCGCCGTAGCGCCCCACCTCTACCGGATCGGGGACCACTGGTACTTACTGGTCGCGGAGGTCGACGCCGAGCGACCGCACGCGATCTCGATCGCGCGCGGCCCCACGGTCAACGGCCCGTTCGTTCCCTGCCCGGACAACCCGATCCTGACCGACCGCGGCCCGGATCACCCGATGCGGCACGCCGGTCACGGCGACCTCGTGCAGGCGCCCGATGGGGCGTGGTGGATGGTGTTCCTCGGCATGCGGTCCCGAGGGGAAACGCCCGGCCGACACGGACTGGGCCGGGAGACGTTCCTGGCGCCGGTGCACTGGGTCGACGGGTGGCCGGTGGTCGGCGAGCCCTCGGCCGGACTGGCCACACCGCCGCGGCGCACCGAACTCGCGCCCATCGCGCCGCACCGACCTCGATCCCATTAGGGACGACTTCGACGAGTCCGACCTGCACCCCCGCACTGGATCTCACTGCGCCATCGGCCCGAATTCGCGTGCACCCCAAGGGAACCGTGCACTTCGACTGGTTCGACCACGAACCCGTCGACGACGGGGCGCACCGCGGCGCCACGAGATGACGCTCCGGACCCATCCCGACCGGTCGGAGATCGGCCGGCGTCAGTCTTCCCGGACGTTGGAGGGCGGCGCGGTGCTCTCCCGGACGGTGAAGGTGGTCGCAAGTTCCAGTCCCACCTGCGGCGGCTGCTCGCCGCGGCCGAGAGCGAGGGCCAGTTCGGTGGCAGCCATCGCCATCTCGACCAACGGCTGGTGGACCGTGGTCAGCGGGGGATCCACCATGGCGGCCACCGGCAGGTCGTCGAAGCCCACCACGCTCAGATCCGCTGGAATCCGCAGCCCCGCTTCCCTCGCGGCCCGGTAGACGCCCATCGCTTGGAGGTCGTCGCTCGCGAAGACGGCGGTCGGGCGGTCGGGCCGGGTCAACAGCTCGCGGGCCGCGACGCGACCAGCCTCCACGGTCAGTTCCGCGTGCACCACGAGCGTGGGGTCGACCGGGAGTCCCGCAGCCTCCAGAGCGGAGCGGTAGCCGTCGAATCGGGCACGGCAGAAGAGCGCGTCGTCCGGACCGGCGACCATAGCGATGCGACGGTGACCCAGGCCGATCAGGTGACGAGCGGCCATCCGGCCACCGGTCCAGTTCGTCGCGCCGACGAACGGGACGTCGTCGGGCAACTCGACCGAGGGGTCGAACACCACGAACGGGATGCCCCTGGCCCGCAGCCTGTCACGTTCCTCTTGCGACAGCTTCGCGACCATGACGACACAGGCGGGACGGCGGTCGAGCGCGTCGTCGATCCAGTAGCGGATCGCGTTGCCCTGCGGGCCGAATTCCGACAGCACGACCCCCACCCCGTGCTTGCGCGCCGCCCGCTGCACACCGCGGATGATCTCGACGCCCCACATGTCCTCGAGCTCGTCGAACACCAGGTCCATCTGCTTGCTGCGGCTCGGCGCACTCGACTTCCGGTAGCCGTAGGCGTCGATGAGCGCCTCGATCCGCGCACGCGTGTCGGGCGACACACCGGCCCGCCCGTTGAGCACCTTGGACACCGTCGGCACCGACACCCCGGCCGTCTCGGCGATGTAGGAAATCGTGACCGGCCTGAACGAGTCACCATCCGGACGCCCTTCAACCGCGACCGGCTCACCCGACTCAGCGTGTGACAAGCCTTGCTCCCCTCGCTGACGCGCCGGACCTGGCCAGACGCGTCGCCAGGATAGGTCGTGCGCGCCACAGCCGTCCCGCTGCCTCGACCTGCTGTCTCCGCCGACAGGTCCCAGGACCGCCACCCGATCATTTCATGTTTCGCGCCCGTCGACGAAAGTTACCACCCGGGTTGCGTGCGTGACGGAGGCCGACGGCTCTACGCCTTCGCCCGGAGCGCGAACAACTCCGCGTAGAGCCCGCTGACGGGTGAGAATGGCGTGGTCCCCGGTTTCCGCCACCCGGCCGTCATGGATCATGATGATCGGGTCGGCCATGCGCACCGTGCAGAACCGGTGGAGTCGCGATGACGGCGGTGCGGACAGATCCATCAGCCCAGTCGTACCACCCGCACGTCCGCCATCGACGGGGTCGAAGCCGCGCGAGCGTGACACGCTCGCGAGGAAGAGCGGTTCGACATCCGCCGACGACAGCGACTGGGCGGCATCCTCAACGCGTATCACCACACGCCGCCTGACCTGCACGGACGGCATTTCGGCAAGTACAGAGTCGAGATCGTGTGCCGGGACGGTTCGACCGCCTACGCGCAGGCCGTGCGGGACGCGCTGCCGCACGCGGTCCAGGTCGCCGACCGGTGGCATCTGTGGCACGGCCTGTGCGACGCCGCGGG
>NZ_JBFAFR010000061.1:0-20607 GCF_040639675.1 Actinosynnema sp. NPDC023794
TACGAGGCTGGGCCAGCGGCCCGGACAACACCTCGAACAGGCGGCGCATCGGCGCGCCGCCGAGTCTGCGACGCAGGTCGCGTAAGGCTTTCGCGGACGGCTCGGCCACCGCGAGACCGACAAGTCCTCCGGTCGGTTTCTGCCAGACCAGCCGGTAGCCGACCTCGGGGAACAGGCACATCGCGAGCAGGAAGTAGATCCCGACCCGCGAGGGCAGGTCACGCAGCCGCCGCTGGACCGTCCCGGTCTCCGCGAGGATCGCGTCGACAAGTTCGAACGGGACCACCCGCGTCAGTTCCCCCAGGCGCCCGGGAGCGAACCGGCCCGCGGCCACGGCGACCGTGCGGGTGATGGCCGTCAGCGCAGGCGGCAGGACACAATGAGAGGGCAACGGAGCTCCTTGGGACAAGCTGTCCTGGTCGACTGCCTGTACCAACGAGCTCCGTTGTCCTGCGTCGCGACTCCTGCAGCTCGGTCGCGCGACCAGCGAAAACGCTAACTACCCGGCATTGTGGCTTCCCGGCACAGGTTGGACACCGTCAGCTCGCCGTCGGTGGCGGTCGGTCGGCCTGCGAGCAGCCTGGTCAGCGCCTGTTCCAGGCGGGCTTGGGTGGCGGGACGGGTCATGCCTGCGCCTCCTCGCTGTCGAGTTTGCCGATGAGCTGGTCGAGTTCGGTGATGTAGCCGGCGAGCGCAACCATCTGGAGCTTCGGGACCGGACCGGCCTTCGCGCACGACGCCTGAAGATCCAGGGCCTGATCGCGGGCGGCGGCCAGCCGGGGCCGGTGCACCGTGGACCGGCGGGCGTTCGGGCAGCGCAGGCACATGTTGTGCTGCGGTACGGGCCGGCCGACGACCGTGGCGCGTTTGACGCAGACCGCGGTCGCCGCGTTGAAGAAGCAGTCGTTGAGCACGCCGGGATGCAGCGTCCTGGTGAGATGCCGCAGCATCGTGCGCAGCCGAAGCTCGTCGGACACGACACCGGGGAGATCGCCCAGCTCGCGTCGGATGCGCTGGAACTCGGCGTCGATCCGCTCAGCCGCTCCGCCGCCGCTGTGGGCGCCGTCGTTCCAGTCCCGGTAGAGGTCCTCCACGTAGTCGAGCATGGCGACCGTCTCCTCGGCGGCGACCTCGGCGGCGAACCCGGAGGCGGAGGTCCGAAATGGTGACGTCGGATATCAGAACGCTCGGAATGAGTGTCATCTTGCGCCGCTGCCGCGTGGGCTGGGCTGTCCATGAGCGGCAGGAAATCGGTGGCCGGGCAACGACGCGGCGCGTCAGGATCGCTGCATGGCGATGATGGTGAGCGATCTCGTGCTGCGGCGGTTCCGGTGGGTCGACGGTCATGCCGACATGTGGCCTGTGTTCCGTGATGGCGTCGCCTTCGGCGAGGTGGTCAAGGCTTTGGTCACGCCGTTCCGGGAAGCGGGAGTGACTGCGGTGTGCGGGATCGAGTCCAGGGGATTCTTGCTCGGTGGGGCGGCTGCGTTGGAGCTGGGTGTCGGGTTCGTCGCGGTCCGGAAGGGTTCTGGGATGTTGCCCGGCGAGAAGCTCGTCCGCGAGACGGAACCGGACTATCGAGGAGTCCGCCACCTTCTGCGGATGCAGCAGTCATCGCTGGGGCCTGGCGATCGGGTGCTGCTGGTGGATGACTGGATCGAGACGGGCAGCCAGGCGTTGGCCGTGCGGCAGCTGGTAGTGCAGGCAGGTGCGGAGTTGGTTGGCTGCGCCGTCATCGTCGACCAACTGCGGGCGGCTGCGAGGCCACTGGTCGGACCGGTTCATGCGCTGATGGCAAAGAACGAGTTGCCTGACGAGTGACCGCAGGAGATCCGGTTCGCTCATCGTGTTCGGCGACTGACGTCAGCGGCGTAAGCGGCCCAGTCGCCGGAGCTGGCTCGCTGCCATTGAACTGCAACCGCGATGTGGATGCCGAGCATGCGGGCCAGCATCGCGGCGGGCAGTTCGGTGGCGAGGGCGAACAGGGCGGTAGAGCGGTCTTGCCGGGGGTTCAAGCCGATCCGCTGGAGACGGTTGCCCAGTGCGTCGTCGCCGAGGGGATGGCCAGGGCGTTTGCCGAGAAACAGCCAGGGTTTGCCGTCGGGCGCGGTGATGATGTTGCCGCCTTTGCGGGTGGCGACCAACTCTTGGACCAATGCTGCCAGCGGATCAGGGAGGGTAACCGGGACGCGGCCGAAGGTGATGGCGACGGTGTCGCCATCGTCGTGGACGTCGTCGACGGTGAGCTGAGTGATCGTGGCGATGCGCTGGGCGTAGAGCAGAAGCAGCAGCCCGGCGACCCGATCCGAGATCTTGAGGGTTGTACCTGCCGAGAACTCCATCCACGCAGATAGAGGGCGTGCAAGGCCAAAGACCTCGAAGCGCTCACAGCACGGCTGTCATCCGCCGTGGTGTCGGCCAGCACGGCATGATGACCGGCTGTGCTGCTCCGACTGGCCTACCTCGGTGTGACCAACGCGTTCGCGCTGCTGCGCCTGCTGCCCATGACCGATCGGGACAAGGACGTGGAGATCCTGGCGCTACGCCACCAGCTCACGATCCTGGAACGCCAACTGGGTTCGGAATCCTCCGTGCAACCACAGCGGTGAGGAGGTCTTCCGGCGTCAGGTTCATTTGCTTCACCACCTGCAGAGCCACCAGCACGGCCTCGGGATCCGGACGGTCACCGCCGCCGGCGCCCCCGGTCGCCTCTACGTCAGCCACCAGCCACCTCCGCACCGCGGTCCACTCCGACAACATCCGGTGTCCCCGACGACAGCGTCCGGGACACCGGCGGCCCTTCCTCGACCGAGCGGACATCGGTCACCATCCGCTCGGGGTCCGGCAGCAAGCGGTCCAGCGCCTCCTGACCGTGGATCACCAGCGCTGACAGCGACGGCACCGCCACCAGCAGTACCTGCTCCCGCTTGGCGAATCCGCACCAGTGCAGGATCGGCGCCGGCACGGCGAGCATGGTCCGTTCGGTCAACGCGGACTCGCCGCGCGGATCACGGCAGACCACCAGGGTGCCGCTGCCGTGCACCTCGATCGACACCGGCATCCGGCTGTGCCACTCCAGAACACCGAACAAGGGTCGATCGCCGATCCGGCCCTTCTCGTCGAACGTGCGGACGGCGTGGCGGCGCGGATGCGGCACGCGGAGGACCGGCAGAGCGCCGGGACCCGGCGCCTCGGTCCGTCGCAGGTCCAGTTCCCGCCGCCGCAGGAACCGACCGTCGCCGGCGAGGCCGCCATTGTCGGAATCCGGCCCTGGGGGGTGAAGGTCCGGTGGGGGAGCCCCGGGTTCGGGGTGGCCGCCGAGCACGAGACTAGGGACAATCCGGTTACCCACGGTGACACCCCTGGGGGGTGATGTCCCACGGGGGAGACACCGGCGGCGCCGGTCGAGACGCGTTTCGGGTGGGCTGCTGTGCCGTCGGAAGCGGTGGGATGAATCCCACGTCTGCGTGTCGGATGTCTCGGTCTACACCGACAACAGCCAGTCCTACCCGGCGCCGCCCGCCGAGGTGCTGCTCACGCAGGCGTACCGCTACCGGGACTTCTTCGAGCTGTACAAGGAGTACTCGCAGCACATCAGCTCGGTGACGTTGTGGGGCCTGGCGGACGACAGCACGTGGCTGGACAGCTTCCCGGTGACCCGCAAGGACCACCCGTTGCTGTTCGACACGCGGTTGCAGGCCAAGGACGCGTACTGGGGCGTGGTGGACCCGAGCAAGATCGGCGGACCCACCAGCACGACCACAGTGCCGCCGGCAACGTGCGCGGTCGCCTACAGGATCGGCGGCCAGTGGCAGGGCGGTTTCCAGGGCGAGGTCCGGATCACCAACCGGGGCGCCACCGCGATCAGCGCGTGGACGCTGGCGTGGTCGTTCCCCGACGGTCAGCGGATCACGCAGCTGTGGGGCGGCGCCCACACCCAGACCGGCGCGGCGGTGAGCGTGCGCCACGCGGCGTGGAACAGCATGATCGCGCCGGGCGGCTCGGTGTCGTTCGGGTTCCTCGGCAGCTGGACGGGCTCCAACGGCAAGCCGACCGCGTTCACCCTGAACGGGGCGCCCTGCCAGAGCTGAGGCGTCAGTCCTCCACGACCCGGTAGTAGCGGATCGCGGTGTAGGCGCTCGCCGTCTGCGCCGTCCACTTCCGCTCCACGGGTGGCGCGCCGTCGGGGCCGGTCTGCTCGCGCACGACCGGCTCCGACTTCGCGTCGTCGGCCCAGCGCACGAACAGCGCGGCGTGGTAGGAGGTGGTGAGCGCGTCACCGGGGCGCAGGTCGGCGTGCGGGATCCCGGTGGCCACGTCCCGGAGCGTGCCCGTGGTGCGGGAGTGCGTCAGGCCCCACGCCATCGAGACGTAGCCCGAGCAGTCGGTGCGGTAGCTGCCGTGCTCGTTCTCGTGACAGGCCTGCTGGCTGTAGGGCACCCGCGCGTCGAGCCAGGACTGCGACCGGGTCAGCGCCTCGCCGCGCGTGGTGACGCGGTCCTCCCCGGTCGTGCCGCAGGCGATCAACGCGCCGGGCTCGTCGGCCGCGTGCGCGATCGGCGCCTGGAACGCCGCCGTGCACGCGAGGGCGGCGATCAGGGTGCGGGTGCTCATCGAACCCCCTCGGGTCGCGGTTGCGCCGCCCTCCCGTCGGGCGGCGGAGTGGCACCACGAGGTTTCCCCGCGTCCGGCGGCCTAGCGCCGGACCACCCGGCCGAGTGGTCCGCCACGCGCGCGGTTTCACCCGGAGCGGCGAGGGTAGTCGAGCCGGGATCACAGCGGACGCGTGGAGGGAACCGGCATGCGCATCGTCTTCGTCGTGGCCGCGCTCAGCGTGGCGGTGGGGTGCGGCGGCGACCCGCGACCGGAGGACGCCAAGTCGTCGGAGGAGGAGGTGGGCAGCCGGGAGATCGGTGTCCTCGCCCCGGCCGGGGCCGCGGACGTGGCGTTCACCTACGACCCCGAGGCCGCGCCGCCGGGCGCGCAGCTGGAGCTGGAGGTGGTCCCGGGCGACGGCGCGACGACCGTGCGGCTGACCGCCGACCTGCTCCAGCCCGACCGCGGGTACGCCGTCCACGCGCACACCGACCCGTGCGGCAAGAACGGCACCGACGCCGGTCCGCACTACCAGCACGAGGTCGACCCCGCCGCGACACCCGAGCGGCCGTCGGTCGATCCCGCCTACGCCAACCCGCACAACGAGATCTGGCTGGAGCTGGCCACCGACAGCCAGGGCAACGGCATGGCCGAGACCACCGTGCCGTTCGTGTTCGACGACCGCGCGCCGTCCTCGATCGTGCTGCACGAGCAGCCGACCACCGCGACCGAGCACGGCCGGGCGGGCAGCGCGGGCGCCCGGCTCGCCTGCTTCACCGTCTCGTTCCGCTGACGGCTCAGTCCACGGCGGTGGTCTTCGGCGTGCGGTACACGATGTCGACGTACTCCCGGTGCCGCTCGATGTAGGCCTTGATGAACGGGCACAGCGGCAGCACGGGCAGCTCCCACGCCCGCGCCTGGTCGAGCGCGCCGCGGGCCAGGGCGCTGCCGACGCCCTTGCCCTCGAACGCGGGGTCGACCTCCGTGTGGGTGAACACGATCAGGTCGGGCGTGCGGATGTAGACCGCCTTGCCCGCCGGCTTGCCGTCGACCACGGCCGCGAAGTGCTTCTCCGCGGGAACGTCGTGCACCTCGATGACCATGGCGCGATCCTCGCACGGCCCACCGCTCAGGTCTCCTTGAGGAGCACAGCCCAGTCGCCGCTGGTGCGCTCGGCGATGACCGTGATGTTCACGGTGGCTCCCGGTTCCACCTCGACCTCCCAGTACCCCTGATCGGAGTCCATCAGGTGGGAGATCCGGTAGGTCCACGTGGCGTGTTCGACCACCTCGACGTCGTTGATCAGCACCCGGATGCGGCCCGGGGTGTTGACGGCCACCACGACGTAGACCGGTCGGCTCGGGAGGCTCACGGCGGTCTGCCACGTGCCGTTCGACCGGCCGGGGACGGCTCGCAGCTCGAAGACCCTGTCTTGGCCGGGGTTGGTCGCGTCCAGCGCGGGGTCGATGGGAGCCAAGGTCTCCGGGCGAGGCGGGAACGGGTAGTCCTCCGGCGCCACCGGCACGCCGACGGCCGCGGCGAACGTCGCGTCGGGCGGCATCGGGCCGGCGTGCGCCCACTGCTCCTCCTCGTCCCAGAGCTGTTCTCCCACCGACATGGTGACCGTCATGGGCGCGCCGACCTCGATGCGGTGCTTCGTCCAGTCGAGGTTGAGCTTCATCGGGAGTCCGCAGGACAGGCCGTCGCCGACCGGCACGCCGTTGACGATGAGGGTGGAGTACATCTGCTTGCTGTCGTCGTGGGGGTCGCAGGTGATGAACAGCTCCGGTTCGGGCGTGGTGGGCACGAACCGGAGCGCGATGGTCGACGCGGGCGCCCGGCCGGACGTCTGCGCGACGATCCGCGTGCCTTCGTGGTACTCGGAGAACACCACCGGTTCCGGCTCGGCGGGTTGCGACTCGCGCTGGACCGGCGCCGTCAACGCGAAGGCCACGCCCAGCACGGCCACGATCGACGCCGCCACCGCCGTGGCCCGTCGCCGCCGGGAGGCCTTGACCCTGGCCCGGACGCCGGACATGCGCGGGCCGTGCGCGGCGTCGGGCGGCAGCTCGGCGTGGTGGCGCAGCACCTCGGTGAGGTCGGTCAGGTTCATCGCCGCACCCCTTCCCGGGTGATGGTGTCGTCCAGCCGCAACCGGGCCAGCGCCTTGCTGGTCTGGCTCTTCACCGTGCCGACGGAGACGCCGAGGGCGTGTGCCGCCTGTGCTTCGGTCAGGTCCTCGTAGAACCGCAGCACGACCACGGCGCGTTGCCGGCGGGGGAGGCGTCCCAGTGCCTGCCACAGCCACTCTCGCTCGTCGACGGCGGCTTCCGGGGACGCGCCGACGGGCTCGGGCAGCACGTCGGTCGGGCGTTCGTCCCGCCACTTGCGGCGCCACCAGGTGGCATAGGTGTTGACGATGATCCGGCGCACGTACGGCTCCGGGTCGCCCTGCACCCGCCGCCAGG
This sequence comes from Actinosynnema sp. NPDC023794, assembly GCF_040639675.1. Classification (NCBI taxonomy): domain Bacteria; kingdom Bacillati; phylum Actinomycetota; class Actinomycetes; order Pseudonocardiales; family Pseudonocardiaceae; genus Actinosynnema; species Actinosynnema sp. NPDC023794. Next base: position 7,065 of record NZ_JBFAFR010000061.1, read on the forward strand.
CCCGCCACGCCCGCGCCAGCGACGTCTGCAGCAGGTCTTCGGCGTGCCCTCTGTCCCTGGTCAACAGGAACGCCGTGCGCAACAGGCGTGGTGACGCCCCCGCCACGAACTCCTCGAACCCCTCGGGTACTCCCACCACGGCCCCTCGCCTCGTCCGACGCACGTACTACCAGTCGGCGCGAACGGATGGTTGCCATCCGCCGGTGGAGAAATCGGTGCGCCCGCCCGACGCCGATCGGGCAGGCTGTCGCGATGGGGTATCAGGTGCGCGACTACGCCGTCGATGACGAACCGTCCTGGCTGCGGTGTCGGGTGTTGTCGTTCCTGGGCACCGCGCCGCACGAGAACGTGCTCGTGGCGAAGCCGGAGGTCTCCGGGGCGGAACTCGTGGCGGTGGACGGCGACGTGGTAGTCGGCATCCTCGACCTGGCGGTCGACGGCGAGCTGGCCACCATCGAGGCGGTCGCCGTGCACCCGGACCACCAGCACAGGGGCATCGGTGGCGCGCTGTTGTCGCGTGCCCGCGCCCGGGCGTTGGCGCTCGGCGCGACCACGCTGGACGCCTGGACCCGTGACGACGCGCCGACGCTGCGCTGGTACCGCGCCATGGGCTTCGGCGAGAGCGACCACCACCCGCACGTCTTCGCCGACCACCGCACGTCGGCCGACGAGCCGGCGCGTGCCGTGGTGGCGCGCCCCGGCCTGCGCGCGGTGAAGGCGCTCCTGCACGCGGACCTGGGCGAGGAGGCGCGGTCGCGGCGCGAGTTCGCGCGGGTGCACGCGTGCCGGCGGTTCGCGATCGCGTTACGTGGTGAGCTCGCTGGGCGTGGCGATGACGTCGACCATCGCGCCGTTGCGCAGGACCGTCACCGGCAGCGGTAGGCCGATGGCTTCGGCGAACAGCTGCCGCTGGATGCCCTGGGCGTCGCTGACCGGCGTGCGCGCCACGCTGAGCACCAGGTCGCCGTCGCGCAGTCCCGCCCGTTCGGCCGGACCGCCCGGCACGACCTGCACCAGCCGGACGCCCGCGCGTTGCCCGGTGCGTTCGGCGACGGCGTCCGGCAGCGGCGCGGGCGCGCCGATCACGCCGAGGTAGGCCCGCCGCACCCGGCCCTCGACCATCAGGGTCGACAGGATGCGCCGGGTGGTGCTGTTCACCGGGATGGCCAGGCCGAGGCCGATGCCCGCCAACGCCGTGTTGATGCCGACCACCTCGCCGGCGGAGTTCGCCAGCGCGCCGCCGGAGTTGCCCGGGTTCAGCGCCGCGTCGGTCTGGATCACGTCCTCGATCACGCGTCCCGCCCGGCCGTTGCTCACCGGCACCGCGCGGCCCAGCGCGCTGACCACCCCGGCGGTCACCGAACCGGCCAGGCCCAACGGGTTGCCGACGGCGATGACGAGTTGACCGACCTGGAGGTGGTCGGCGTCGCCGAACTTCGCCGCGCCGGGCGCGTCCGCCGACGCCTTGAGCACGGCGAGATCCGCGAGGGGGTCGGCGCCGACGACCGTGAACGGCGACTCGGCGCCGTCGGCGAACACCGCTGTGCCGTCCCGACCGCTGCCGACGACGTGCGCGTTGGTCAGCAGGTAGCCGTCGTCGGTGAGCACCACCGCCGACCCGGTGCCGCGCGGCATGCGCACGCTGGCCACGTGCGGCGTGACCGACTTCGCGACCGCGATCACGGCCTGCGAGTAGGCGTCCAGCGGATCCATCGGCGCCTCCGTCGATTACACGATTACGTCCCAATCGTGCTCTCGGACGGGCCGTGCTGTCCGGGGCGTTCGCCGACAGCGGATCCACCCCGGACAGCAGCGGGTCAGCGCCGCAGCAGCATGGCCAGGTCGACCGCGTTCGCCATGGCTTCCGTGCCCGCGTCGTTCGGGTGCAGGTGGTCGCCGCTGTCGTAGGCCGGGTTCAGCGTGGCCGGGTCGCCGGGCACGCCGGTCGCGGCGGCGAAGTCCACCACGCCGTCGAACTCGCCGGAGGTGCGGATCCAGTCGTTGAGCGTCCGCCAGGTCGCCTCGCGCTCCTCGGTCCAGATGAAGGACCCCTTGAACGGCAGGATCGTGCCGCCGTAGACCTTCACGCCCTTGGCCCGCGCCTGCGCGATCACGTTCCGGTGCCCGGCGATCAGGTCCTCGGCCGACGCGCTGTAGCCGATGTCGTTGACCGCCTCCAGCAGGATCATCGCCTTGACGCCGGTCTGCGACAGCACGTCGCGCCGCACCCTCGTCACACCCGCGACGCCCCAGAACGGCTCGTCGCGGTCGGCGATGAGGCGGTTGCCGCCCAGACCCGCGTTCACCACGGACAGCGTGCGGCCCGGCACCGCGTTCAGCCGCCTGGCCAGGAAGTCCGGCCAGCGGCGGTTGGCGTTGCCGGTGGTGTTGGCGGTGTCGGTGATCGAATCGCCGAACGCCACCACCGTGCCCGCGACCCGCCGCGCGGGCGCGACGTCGACGCCGTTGACGACCATCCAGCAGGGCGTGTCCTGGAACCCGCCCGACGCGACGCCGGTCCGGTCGCCGGGGGCCAGGTAGTTGCCCTGCGCGGTGAACGGGTGGTTGGTCAGCGGGCCGGTGGCGTCCGGCACGTAGGCGCTCACCAGCAGCGTGGACAGCGCCTTGACGTCCAGTCGGACCGGGTCGCTGAAGACCTCCCGGCCGACCGGCACCGTCACGTCCCGCCTGCCCTTGAACGTCACCGCGCGCAACGTGCCGGGCACCACCGCGTCGCCCGACTGCTGCACGGCGACCGTCGTGCGGCCGACCCGCAACGGCGTCGCGCCGAACGCGTTGGTCAACCGGACCCGCACCGACTCACCGCCGGCGCTGAGGAACACCACGTTGCGCACGGTCTGGTCCCGCAGCCCCTCGCCTGCCGGGCAGTCGCTCCACGGGATCTCGCTGCCCACCACGGGACTCGCCGCCCAGCCGGCCACCCAGGGCCTGCCGTGCGCGGTCGCGGTCGACGGCATCACCGCCGTCGCCACGAGCGCGGCTATCACGGCCAGTGTCCCCACGTGTCTTGCCATGAAGGTCTCCCAACGCCGGTCGTCTTTGATGGCGTCGCCGACCGTGGCAGCGGGTCGATTAACCGGTCAAGAACGTCACGACGAGCGGCGCGATAGTTGCGCTGAGTGGCCCGTGCTTACGCGTTAAGCAGGGATGAGGGTGGGTGGTCACACGATGCGCCGCGCCGGCCGCGCCGGGACTGGCGGCATGGACCCGGTGCGGATCTACGACGTCATGGCGTGCGACGTCCACTGGGACTTCGACGGTTCCGGCCTGCCGCGCGAGCAGCACAAGTTCACGCCGTCGCGCACCGCCGAACCCTCCGGCGCCGTCGACCGGCTCACCCTGGACGAGCTGGGCGGCCCGGACGCGTTCTCCGTGTTCCGGCTCGCCGAGGGCGGCACGCTGCGCGAGTTCGACACACAACGCCTGGTGTGGTGGGACAACATCCACCTTGACGCGGTCCGGTCGGTCGGGCGGACCACCGGCCTCGACCGCGGCGGGGTCACCCTGCCGGTCCCGCTCGGACCGGGCGGGTCCTGCGGCTACTTCGTCGAGATCACCGACGGCAACGTGCGGCGCGACGCCACCATCTGCGTCTTCCGGCCGCACCAGTTCTTCACGGTGCCCGCCTGACCGCGACCCCCGGGGTTGCGCGGTCAGGCGGGTGCGCGGTGTCAGGCGTAGTCGGGCAGGGTGCGGGCCACGTCGTGCGGCGACGGCATGGCGGCCACCTCGGCGGCGATCGCCCGCGCCGCGCCGAGGACCGCCTCGTCGGCGAGCAGGCGCCGCACCTCGGTCGTGACCGCCTCGGCGGTCACGTCGGCGCCGAGCAGCTGGTGGCCCAGCCCGGCCTCGGTGACCATCGCGGCGTTGCCGAACTGGTCGGCGCCCTGCGGCAGGATCAGCTGCGGCACGCCCGCGCCGAACGTGCCCATCGTCGTGCCGCTGCCGCCGTGGTGCACCACGAGGTCCACGTGCGGCAGCAGGTCCGCCTGCGGCACCCACGGGAGCACGACGACGTTGTCGGGCGGCTCGCCGAGCGCGCCCGCGTCGATCGTGGGTCCGGCGGCGACGAGGACCTTGACGTCGACGGCGGCCAGGCCGTCGATGGCGGTGCGCAGCACGCCCGTCTCGCCGAACGCCGTGCCCAACGTGAGGTACACCAGCGGTTCGCGGTGTTCGAGCACCCACGCCGGCAGCTCGCCCGGCTCGGCGAACGGCACCGGCCGCAGCGGGATCCGGTTGCGCGCCGTGGCCAGGAAGGTCGGGTCCTGCACCGACGGCGGGCAGATGTCGATGTACGGGTTGCCGAGCCCCATGATGTCGTCCTCGGGGATCTCGACACCGAGCTCCGCGGCGACCTCGAGGAGGTGCCCGCGCGCGGTGGTCGCGAACTCGTCCGCCTGCCACATCCGGCCGAACGAGTGGCACAGCCCTGGCACGCCGGCCACCTTCGCGGCCAGGCCCGCGCCGGGGTTGCCCAGCTCGTGCACCACCAGGTCGGGCTTGAGGTCCGCGATGACGGGCGCGAGCTCGGCGGCGAAGTTGCGCGGCAGCACCGAGGTGAACGCAGCCGCGATCCGCTCGGGCTCGGCGTCCTGCGGCCTGCCCACGAGGCCGCCCCCGTTCGCGATCTCGAACGCCGTGAGCAGGTCCATGCCGCCCACGACGTGCTCGATGCCGTGCGGGGTCAGGGCGTTCGCGAACGCGGCGCCGGTGAAGTAGGAGACGTCGTGGCCCAGCTCGCGGGCGGCGATCGCCAGCGGCAGCAGCGGGTAGGTGTGTCCGTGTAAACCTAGGCTGGAGAAGAGGATTCGCACTGGTTCGAGCGTAGCGAGAAGTTTTCCACGGTGGGTGAATTTCGTCCGATTGGGGCTCTTCGCGCCGTGAGGCGAAGATCACCTCACGGCGACCGCCACGCCGCGGTCGCGGACGGGGTCACGCGTAGTCGGGCAGCACCTCCACCACGTCGGCCGGCGACGGCATGGCGGCCACCTCGTCGGCCATCGCCCGCGCCGCGTCGAGCACGGCGTCGTCGGTGAGCAGGCGGCGCGCCTTGTCGGCGATCACCTCGACCGCGACCTCCGCGCCGAGCGCCTGGTCGCCCAGTCCGGCCTCGGTCACCATCGCGGCGTTGCCGAACTGGTCGGCGCCCTGCGGCAGGATCAGTTGCGGCACGCCCGCGCCCAACGTGCCCATCGTGGTGCCGGCGCCGCCGTGGTGGACCACGAGGTCCGCGTGCGGCAGCAGGTCGGCCTGCGGCAGCCACTCCCGCACGACGACGTTGTCCGGCAGGTCGCCCAGTTCGCCCACCTCCACGATCGCGCCGGTGGACACGAGCACCTTCGCGTTCAGCGAGGCGAGGCCCTCGATCGCGGTGCGCAGCACGTGCACCGTGGTGAACGCCGTGCCCAACGTGAGGTACACCAGCGGTTCTTGGTGTTCGAGCACCCACGCCGGCAGCTCGCCGGGCTCGGCGAACGGCACCGGCCGCAGCGGGATGCGGTCCGTCGCGGTGGCCAGGAAGGTCGGGTCCTGCAACGAAGGGGGGCAGATGTCGAGGTAGGGGTTGCCGAACCGCATGACGTCGCCGTCGGGGAGGTCCGCGCCGTACTCCGCGGCGACCTCGGCCAGGTGCAGGCGGATGTCCTCCATCGGGCCGCTGGGCTGCCAGTACCTGCCGAACGAGTGGCACACCGCGGGCACGCCGGTGACCCTCGCCGCGAGCGCCACGCCGACGTTGGCCACCTCGTGCACGACCAGGTCGGGCTTGTGGTCGACGATGATCGGCACCAGGTCCGCGGCGTGCCTGCGCGCCAGGATCGAGCCGAACACCTTCGAGACGCGCCTGGGGTCGAAGTCCTTCGCCTTGCGCGCCGCGGGACTCGCGTTGCCGAGCTCGAACCCGTCGAGCATGTCCATCCCGCCCGTGACGTGCTGGATGCCGCGCGAGGTGAGGGCTTTCGCAAACGTGTCCGTGGTCGCGAACACGACGTCGTGGCCCTGGTCGCGGGCGGCGATGGCGAGCGGCACCAGCGGGAAGACGTGCCCGTGTGAGCCGAGGCTAGAGAAGAGGATCTTCACTCGTGAGAGTTTGTCGCCTTGCGGCCGGCGCGGTCCGATTACCCGCTGGTCACTGCGGACCGGACGAGGATGACTTCGGGTCGGGTGACGGCGTCAGCCCCGCCCGCACCGCCACGGTCGCGTCGATGCTCGCGGTCAGGAACCGGGCGATGACCTCCTTGTCGGCCTCGTCGAACTGCTGCCACGCGCGGGTGAACGCGCGGTCGAGCGGCTCGAAGAAGTCGCGGCCCAGGTCCAGCGCCTTGGCCGGGACGCGCAACTCGACCTTGCGCCGGTCGTGCGGGTTGCGCGCGCGCTCGACGTGCCCGGACGCCTCCAGCCGGTCGAGCACGGACGTGGTCGCGGACGCGCTCAGGTGCAGGGCCTCGGCCAGCCTGGTCGGCGACATCGGCTCGCCGCCCCACCGCGCGTCCATGATCACCGCGAGCGCGTTGAGGTCGGTGCGGTGCATCCGCTGCTTCTCGCCGAAGATCTCCGCGAACCGGTCGGTTTCGACCGTGAGCTGGCGGAGCAACCTGACCAGGGCCGAGTGGTCGGCCATGCGCCCTCCCGTTATTGTTTCGACGGTCGAACTATTAGACCATCGAAGTACATGGTCTCGGAGGTCATTGTCCCGTGCACACGACCCGGTCTCGCGCGCGCTGGTTGCTGCCCGCCCTCGTGGCGGTCGCGTGGTTGGCGCTCGGCGGGTTCGCCGGCCCGTTCGCGGGCAAGCTGAGCGAGGTCGCGGTCAACGACAGCACCGCGTTCCTGCCCGCGTCCGCCGAGGCGACGGAGGTCGCCGAGCGGCTCAAGGCGTTCGGCGACGCGCGCGGCCTGCCCGCGGTCGTGGTGGCCGAACGCGCCTCCGGCCTCACCCCGGCCGACCGCGACTACCTGGCCGGCCGGGGCTTCCCCGGCGAGGCGTCGCCGGTGATCGGGTCGCCGCGCGACGACCAGGCCGCGCAGGTGGTCGTCGCCGTCGACCCGGCCGACCCGGCCGGCGCGGTGGAGGCCATCCGGGCGGAGCTGACGGACCCGCCCGACGGGCTCACCGTGCTGGTGACCGGGCCCGCCGCGCAGGTCGCCGACCTGAAGGAGGCGTTCAGCGGCATCGACGGCTTGCTGCTCCTGGTCGCGGGCGCGGTGGTGGCGCTGATCCTCGTGCTGGTCTACCGCAGCCCGTTGCTGCCGTTGGTGGTGTTGCTGTCCGGGGTGTTCGCCCTGGGCGTGGCCAGCCTCGCCGTGTACCTGCTCGCGGACGGCGAGGTGATCGACCTCAACGGCCAGAGCCAGGGCATCCTGTTCATCCTGGTGTTCGGCGCGGCGACGGACTACGCGTTGCTGCTGGTGTCCCGGTTCCGCGAGGAGCTGCGCGACACCGAGGACCGCTACCGGGCGATGCGGGTGGCGTGGCGGGCCACCATCGAGCCGATCGCCGCGTCGGCGGGCACGGTCGTGCTCGGTGTGCTGTGCCTGCTGTTCAGCGACCTCAACTCGAACAAGGGCCTCGGCCCGGTGGCGGCGATCGGGATCGGCGCGGCGCTGCTCGCCTCGGTGACGTTCCTGCCCGCCGTGCTGGTGCTGCTGGGGCGGTCCGCGTTCTGGCCGTTGCGCCCGAAGCTCGGCTCGCCGCACCCTGAGGCGAGCGGGTTGTGGGCGCGGGTGGCCCGCGTGATCTCCGCCCGACCGCGCGCGACGTGGGTCGTGACGACGGTGGTGCTGCTGGTGGGCGTGGCGTTCGTGCCGCAGCTCAAGGCGTCGGGCACGGCGCAGTCGGACGTGTTCCTCACCGAGGTCGACTCGGTGGCCGGGCAGGAGGTGCTGTCGCGCCACTTCCCGGGCGGCAGCGGCGCGCCGACCGTGGTGCTGGCCCGCGCGGGGCGGGCGGAGGCGGTGGCGGGTGCGGCGGACGTGGCCGGCGTGTCCTCGGTGCGCCCCGCGGGCGAGGCGGCGGGGCTGGTGCGGCTCGACGTCGTGCTGGAGGACCCGGCGGACTCCGAGGCGGCGCTGGCGACCGTGCAACGGCTGCGTGACGCCGTGCGCGCGGTGCCGGACGCCGACGCCGAGGTCGGTGGGCCCACCGCCACCCAGCTGGACACGCAGCTCACGTCCGAGCGCGACCGGCTGGTGATCATCCCGATCGTGCTGCTGGTGATCTTCCTGGTGCTGGCGCTGCTGCTGCGGTCGCTGCTCGCGCCGTTGCTGCTGATCGCCACGGTGGTGCTGTCGTTCGCGGCGACCATGGGCGTGGCGGCGCTGGTGTTCAACGGGATCTTCGACTTCCCGGGCGCCGACCCGGTGGTGCCGCTGTTCGGGTTCGTGTTCCTGGTGGCGTTGGGGATCGACTACAACATCTTCCTGATGACGCGGGTGCGCGAGGAGTCCGCCGAGCTGGGCACGCGGGCGGGCGTGCTGCGCGGGCTGACCATCACCGGCGGGGTGATCACGTCGGCCGGGGTCGTGCTCGCGGCGACGTTCTCGGCGTTGGCGGTGCTGCCCATCCTGTTCCTCGCGCAGATCGCGTTCATCGTGGCGTTCGGCGTGCTGCTGGACACGCTCGTGGTGCGGTCGTTGCTGGTGCCGGCCCTGGGCGTGGACGTGGGCAGGCGCATCTGGTGGCCGTCGCGGCTCGCCCGGGGGAGTGACTGACACCGGGTGATGTCACAGTCCGCGCCGGCCCGGTCGTCCTGTGTGTGACAGGGTTTCCGGCAGGTCACGAGGACGGGCTGACGATGAGGATCGCGGTTGTCGGCGGTACGGGCGCGGTGGGGCGTCGGGTGGTCGAAGAGGTGGGGCGGGTCGGGCACGAGCCGGTGGTGCTGAGCCGTGCCGGCGGGGTCGACCTGCTCACCGGCGCCGGGCTCGACGCGGCGCTGGCGGGGGCCGACGCGGTGATCGACGTGTCGAACCCGGCGAACTGGCAGCGCCTGGAGGAGGTCGAGCGGTTCTTCACCGAGGGCACCGGCCACCTGCTGGAGTCGGCGGCGCGGGCGGGCGTGCGGCACCTGGTGGTGCTGTCGATCGTGGGCTCGGACGTGGTCGACCTCGACTACTACCTCGGCAAGCGGCGTCAGGAGGCGCTGGTGACGGCGGGGCCGGTGCCGTGGACGGTGCTGCGGGCCACGCAGTTCTTCGAGTTCGCCGGGCAGGTGCTGGCGGGCGCGACGGGACCGGTGGCGCAGGTGCCGCCGATGCTGTCGCAGCCGGTGTCGACGTCCGACGTGGCGGCGCGGCTGGTGGAGCTGGCGGTGGGGGAGCCGCAGGGGCTGACGGCGCCGATCGCGGGGCCGGAGCGGATCCGGGTGGTCGACATGGCCCGGCAGGTGGTGGCGCGGCGGGGTGGCGCGCTGCGGGTCGAGGAGGCGGTGGAGGGTCCGGCCGGGCTGTCCACCGGAGCCCTGTGCCCGCAGGGCGAGTTCACCGAGGGCCGGGAGACGTTCGCCGAGTACCTGGACACGGTGCGCCCGTGACCGACCCCAGCACCGGCCCCGCCACGGGACCCACTGCCGCCCGCACCGCCGCCCGGGCCGCCGGATCTCCCGCGGCTGGCGTCGCCGAACCCGCTGCCGCCCGGGTCGCCCAGCTCGCCGCCGAGTACACCCGCCTCCGGCCGCGGCTGGTCGGCGTCGCGTACTCCCTGGTCGGCACGGTAGCCGAGGCGCAGGACGTGGTGTCGGACTGCTGGCTGCGGCTGGCCGCCGCGGACCAGCACGAGACCGTCCGCGACGTCGAGGCGTGGGCGGTGGTGGCGGTGGCGCGACGCGCGGTGGACGTGCTGCGTTCCGCGCGGGTGCAGCGCGAGGAGTACGTCGGACCCTGGCTGCCCGAACCGCTGGTGGACCCCGTCGCCGACGACCCGGCGGAACGGGTGACGCTCGACGACACGGTCAGCTTCGCGCTCATGGTCGTGCTCGAAACCCTCACCCCCGCCGAACGCACCACGTGGGTGCTGCACGAGGTGTTCGGCATGCCGTTCCCCGAGATCGCCACCGTCGTCGGCCGCAGTCCGGCCGCCGTGCGGCAACTGGCCGTGCGGGCCAGGGCGCACGTCGCGGCCGGCGCGCCGAGGGTCGACGTCGGCACGGTCGAGCACCGCCGCGCCGTCGACGCGTTCCTGCGCGCCGTCGGCCACGGGGACCTGCGCGGCCTGCTGGCCGTGCTCGACCCGGACGTGGTGCTGACCAGCGACGGCGGCGGCCTGCGCGGCGTGGCCCGTCGACCGGTGCTCGGCGCGGACCGGGTGGCGTGGTTCCTGGTCACCGTGCGCCGCAAGATGCCCGTCGGCCAACGCATCGCGCCGGTCGCGGTGAACGGCGGCGCCGGGTTCGCCGCGGTGACCGGCACGGCCACCAGGTTCGTGTGCTCCTTCACCGTCCACGACGGGAAGGTCCGGCGGGTGGACATCGTGGCCACGCCCGACAAGCTGCCGCGTGAGCGGGCCGGGTAGGCGACCCGCCGGTCAGCCGCACGACGGCACACGGCGGTTCGTGACCCGGCTCGACCGCACCGCCTAGGGCGTCGGCCGGAGCACGAGGGTGACGAAGCCGAGCACGCCGCGGTAGCCGTTGAGCCAGCTGTCCCGGTGCGCGGCGGAGGTGGCCAGCACCTGCTCCCGGTCCGGGTGGTCGGGGTGGTCCAGCGCCCACGCGGCCAGGGAGCCGGTCCAGCTCCACTCGTACTCGTCCCACTCCGCGAGCGTGCTCACGTGGCCGTGCACCGGCGTCCAGCCGTCGGCGACCACGCGGGCGACCGTGGTCGGCAGGTCGGCGTACTCCTGCGGGCCGTCCTCCAGCTCCGCCCGCAGCTCCGGGCTCGGCTCGCGCTCCCAGAAGCAGTCGCCGAGCACGACCACGCCGTCCTCGGCGAGGTGGCCCCGCGCGGCGGCGAGCGCGGGCAGCAGCTCGCCGAAGGCGTAGGCCGCGCCGACGCTGAGCACCACGTCCGCCGCGCGGGCCGACCGGTACGTGGTCACGTCCTGCCGGAGGAGCTCCAGCCGGTCGGCCACGCCGAGCCGGGCGGCGTCGGCGAGGGTCTCGTCGAAACCCGCGCCGGAGATGTCCACGCCGACCGCGGTGATGCCGTCGTGCTCCTGCGCCGCGCGCAGCAGCCACGCGCCCTCGCCGCAGCCGAGGTCGAGCAGGTGGGCGTCCGGTCGACGGATCGCCCGGTCCAGGAGGTCGCTGACGGTCGGGTCGCCGAGGGGCGCCGCGATCGGGTGTTCCGCGTGCGCCAGGGAGCTGAGTGTCTGTCGATCCACCTTCAGTGACTAGCACGACGCGCAGGGAAACCGCGCGCGCGTTTCCCGGTCGTACCGGGACGAATTCGTGGTCGTCGGGCCATGGCGCGGGAGCGGATCGTGAAGTAGAAATAGCCAACTCCACACCGCCAACGCCTGACCTCGCCGAACCTGAGAGAGCGCTCTCACGTTCGCGTGGCCGGCGTCACTACCCTCAGAGGCATGTCAATGACGATCATGCGCCACGCCAGACGCGAGAGCGCTCCCGCGAGACTGCGCCGGGTGTTCGTGCTCGGTCTCGCCCTGGCCGCCGCCACCACGGCCGCGGCGCCGGCCGTGAGCGCCGACCCGCCTCGGCGCACGCAGGACCTCGGCGTGAACGTGAAGGTGTTCGACCCGTCCATGCCGGTCGCCGAGATCCAGGCCGCCCTCGACGCCACGCACGCCGCCCAGGTCGACAACGAGATGGGCGCCCAGCGGTACGCGTACCTGTTCAAGCCGGGCCACTACGGCAGGGCCGAGCGGCCGTTGCAGATCAAGGTCGGCTACTACACCGAGATCGCGGGCCTCGGCGCCTCGCCGACCGACGTCGTGATCAACGGCAAGGTCGAGGTCTACAACCGCTGCCTGACCGAGGGTGGCACGGCCAACTGCCTGGCGCTGGTCAACTTCTGGCGCACGCTCGGCAACCTGACGATCAACATCGACGGCAAGGGCCAGGACGGCTGCCGCGCCGGCGCCAACTTCTGGGCCGTGTCCCAGGCGGTGTCGCTGCGCCGGCTCAACGTCACCAGCGGCACGTTCACGCTGATGGACTACTGCACCGCCGGCCCGCAGTACGCCAGCGGCGGCTTCATCGCCGACTCCCGGCTGCCGTCCGTCGTCAACGGCTCGCAGCAGCAGTGGCTGACCCGCAACAGCGAGCTCGGCAGCTGGTCCAACGGCGTGTGGAACCAGGTGTTCTCCGGTGTCGCGGGCGCTCCCGACGACGCGGCGTTCCCCAACCCGCCCTACACCACGCTCGACACCACGTCGCTGAGCCGTGAGAAGCCGTACCTGTTCGTCGACGACAAGGGCCGCTACCAGGTCCGCGTCCCGGCCGCCAAGCGCGACACGAGCGGGGTGTCGTGGGCGAACGGCCTGACGCCCGGCCGCACGATCCCGGTGTCGGAGTTCTTCGTCGCCAAGCCCGGCGACTCGGTGCGCGACATCAACAACCAGCTGGCGCGCGGCAAGCACCTGCTGCTCACGCCGGGCGTCTACGACATCGCCCGCAGCATCGAGGTCAAGCGGGCCGACACCGTGGTCCTCGGTCTCGGGCACGCCACCCTGACCGCCGTGAACGGCTCGACCCCGCTGGACGTCGCGGACGTGCCGGGTGTCGTCATCGCCGGTGTCACGATCGACGCCGGCACGGAGCTGTCCCCGGTGCTGCTGCGCGTGGGCAAGAAGCACGGCCACCGGCCGGCCGACCCGGCCAACCCGACCACGCTGTCGGACGTGTACTTCCGCGTCGGCGGGCCGCACGTCGGCAAGGTGGACACCGCGCTGGAGGTCAACAGCGACCACGTGCTCATCGACCACACGTGGGTGTGGCGCGCCGACCACGGCGTGGAGGGCTTCACCGACACGCAGCGCTGGAACACCAACACCGGCCTCACCGGTGTGGTCGTCAACGGTGACGACGTGACCGCGACCGGTCTGTTCGTGGAGCACTTCCAGCGCCACAACACGGTGTGGAACGGCGAGCGCGGCACGGTCGTGCTGTACCAGAACGAGCTGCCCTACGACCCGCCGACGCAGGCCGACTGGATGAAGGGCGACGTCGAGGGCTGGGCCGGCTACAAGGTCGGCGACCACGTGCGCAAGCACACCCTGCACGGCGGTGGCGTCTACGTGTTCAACCAGAACAACCCGACGATCCACACCGAGAACGGCTTCGAGGTCCCGGAGACGCCGGGCGTGAAGCTGCGCCACATCATGACGGTCAACCTGAGCGCGGGCGTGATCGACCACGTCGTGAACGGCGTGGGCGGCCCGGCCGACCTGACGAACGTCGGCGCGCCGGTCTACATCGCGGAGTACCCGGCTCCGTGAGCCAGGACGCGGTGCCCGACCCCCGCGCGGGGGTCGGGGCCCGCGCAAGCGGCAGCCGCAGACCACGCCCCCGGCGGCCGAGCCCACGAGCGTCGAGTACAACACCACCAACCCCCCCTGGTACCG
>NZ_JBFAFR010000062.1:0-20130 GCF_040639675.1 Actinosynnema sp. NPDC023794
CGCCGGACGCCCCGTCACCCTCGTCACCCAACCCGCTGACCGCCCCACCCGACACCTCCGCCATCGAGGTGTTGCGACGACCAGTTGAATCCGCCACCTACACGGCCTTCCGGTTCGCGGAACGGTTGGCGGACAACGGAATCCTGCCTTCGATGGGGTAGGTCGGCGACTCGTACGACAATGCCCTGATGGAGAACCTCTTCTCCACGCTCAAGATCGAGCTCGTCTACATGGCGGCGCGGTGTCAGGATTGGGGTACGGCCCACTCCCATCCGACGCCGCCTTTCATGTTGACGGGCCCTGCCATGCCGGAGGGCTGGTAGGTGATCGTCCCGCTCGCGTGCGGGGCGTCGAGGGCGAGCCGGCCGACGTACTTCCGGATCGGCTCGTACGGCCCCATCGGCAACCGCTCATCGTCCGGCAGGCAGGCATCCGACGCCGCGGTGCGGAGGCTGGTCGCGGTGACGCCGCTCGGGCCCACGAGGGCGAAGTCCTCCGGGCGGATGGACCAGCTGTTGGCGGTCGCCATCGGCGACATGTCGAGGTGGATCGAGAGCAGGATCATGTGTCCGTGCTGCGCCGGCCGCGAGAACCGGCCGGCGCAAGGACCGTCCACCGTGACGGCGCCGAGCGTGAATCGGCCCAGGACGACACCCTCTGCGTTGGTCACACTGGCCGACTGCCCGACGGCCTTCACCTCCAGGCCGCGGGGCGAGATGGCGGACGCGGCGGCGGTGCTCGTCGTGGATGTCGCCGACGTCGTCGATGACGCGGCGGCGGTGTCGCCGGCGGGCGCGGCATCCGGTGTCGACGTGCACGCGGCGGACAGGGCAGCGACGATGGCCAAGGCAGCAGGAATGGCACGGTGCATACCGGTCGGTCGCCGCAGGCGGCGACGGTGTTACGACACCGTCATGCTCCGCAGTGGCGCAGACACCCCGGACTCTTTCGACCTGGCGTCGTGGGTGGTGACCGTGGTGGAGATGTGGTGAAGCTCCTGGGATGACCTCTCGAGCAAGAGCAACACCATCGCCGGCAGCTTCGTGTGCTTTTCAACCCATCCGCGGTCGACCTGTGCAGTTCACACCTGCAGCTCCTTGTACGGAACTGACCACGCACCGGCGACGGATCGACAGCAGGGGGCACAGGCTCGGTCGGAGTCGTTCACGATCGCGACACGGGAACAGCAGCGGTGGCCGCTGGGCTTCAACGTCAGCGATCACAGGTGGCCCGAGCGATCATCACCCGCCCCTTGTCGCAGTGCCGTCGCCGGAATCCTGGTGCGGTGGAGCCGACGGGGCTCTTCCACTTCGACCGCTGACCGACCGGCGGAATCGCGCCGGCTCGTCCTCCGACAGGTCGGAGCAATTCGGCTCGTTGATTCGCCGGTGTACGGGTCGAGGCACCTCCCAACCACCTACACCGACAGCGTTGAACGCGGCGGTTCCACTGTCGCCGCAACCACCTGCGGCCGTCTGGCGCTACGCGGGCACGTCGTCGAAGGAGAAGCGCTGGTTGGCCTGGCCGTGGCAGGGGTACTGGCGGACCTCGGCTCCGTCCTCGAGGGAGGCGAACTCCACCTCTAGGCACAAACCGGTGTCGTCGGACACGATCCCGTACCCGTGGGCAGCCCCACCCTCCACCCGCCACCGCTGGGCGGGACCGCCGTCCGCGGGTGCGGCGGAGAAGCGCTGGCTCACCCGGCCGTCGCACGTCCACTGGACGATGTCGGCGGCGTCACCGGGGTCTGCGTCCAGCACGTCGAGGCACTTCTCGCTGTGCACCGGGACGATCAGGTATTCGTAGGGGTCGGTCGCCGCAGTGGCGGTGGTCGCCGAGGCGACCAGCGCGGCGAAGGCGGTGGTCATGGCGCTGCGGGCGGTGGCATGGGACGTCGTTCGATCCTCCAATGGCGGGTGGCACGTACTCGGCCACCAACCTTCACCCGTCCGCTGGCAGGCGCAGCAAGGTTCACACCGCCGTTCCACCGCGATCACCTGTCAGAGTTACGCCCGTCCGGGCGGACCTGGTCTACATCGGTCAGGAAGGCACCGGCTTCACTGATAAGGCACTGATCGACATGCGCCGAGGTTGACCGCGCTACGGCGTTCCACCTGCCCGTTCGACAACACACGGCGATCCGCTTGCCCACTGCTGTCGGTCGTCAAACGTGGCACGCGGCACGGTCACAAGATTGTTCGCGGTCCGGACCTGCGGTGATCCTCGGTTACCGTTGCCGGTGTGCCCACCCACACCGATCCAGAGCGTCTGTCGGCGGTCCATCGCTACCACATTCTGGACGCGCCCGCCGACGGTAGTTTCGACAGCGTCGCCCGCGTGGCCGCGCAGGTCTTCGGCACACCGATCGCGACCGTGACGATCGTGGACGTCGACCGCGTGTGGTTCGCGGCCTGCCACGGTCTGTCGGGCGTCACCCAGATCGGCACCGAGCCCGGCCTGTGCGCCTCGGCCGTGTTGCAGGACGAGGCGTACGTGGTGAACGACGGTGCGGTCGACCCCCGCACCCTGGACCACCCGCTGGTGCGCGGCGAGCTGGGCCTGCGCTTCTACGCCGCCGCGCCGATCATCACCGGCGACGGGCACCGGCTGGGCACGGTCAACGTGATCGACCGCGAACCCCGCGAGGTCACCGACACCCAGGTCGCGACGCTCACCGCGCTTGCCGGGATCGTCGCCGACCAACTGGAGTTGCGCCTGGCCGCCATCCAGGCGGTGCGCGCCGAACGCGGCCTGGACGAGGCTTCCGGAGCGCACGCCACCGCGTCGGCGAAGCTGGCGGGCCAGTTGCGCCACCTCGCGGCCGACCACCTCGACGCCGAGCACCCCCGGACGTGCCAGCTCGGCTTGTCGAGCCCCTGCGACAACCCCGTCGAGGTCAAGGTCGCCGATCCGTGGGGCGACTCAGCATGGGGCTGCATCCGGCACGCCGAAGACGTCATCATCAACGAGAGGTCGACGTTCATCGCCGACCAGAAGCTCAACGGACTGGAGCGCTACCTGCGAGCCGCGAAGCGCCGCACCGCCGGAACGACGCGCACGCCCTAATACGCTGACCTGTCGCACCAGCAGCCCATACCTAGTGTCCCGAGTCCGTTGATTCGTTGAGCCAGGTCTTGATCTCGGGCGTCTTGTGGGTGGCGTAGTTGTCACAGACCAGGTGCAGGCCCAACTCGGGTGGGGCGTGACGTCGACGGTCTTGAGGAACAGCACTCCACAGAGGACACGGAGATACCGGTCCAGCCCCGGGCTTCCTGCGCCGGCGCGGCAAGTGGCGGCTCGCGCAGTTCCGCGCTGACCGCGGCGTGCGCCTCGGTGAAGGCCCGCTCGAACCGGACGACGTCGAGCAGCAGGTCGACCCGGGACTCTCGCTCCCCGGCACCGTGTCCGGACGGGTGGCGGCCAGGTGATCGACGAACCCCGCGCGAGCATCTCGAACGTGCAGCTGCGCGAGGGGAGCACTCAGGTAGTCCCGTGCGAACTCGGTGAATGATCCGTCGCCGAGCACGCGCCGGGGTGTGGGCGAGTAGACCGGGGGGACGGTGGTCCATCCCCCGGTCCGGTCAGCCCAGCAGGCAGAGCAGGGAGCAGGCAGTCGCCGAGGACCACGCCGAGTAGGACGGCGGGGTGTCGGCGGGCGCGTTGCGCGGCGTGTAGCTCGCCTTCGCCTGGTTGGTCAGCGGGAACAGGGTCAGCACGGCGTAGGTCGAGCAGTAGAAGCGCTTGGTCTCCCCCGGTTGCAGGGTGAAGGTCCCGGCGGCGGCTTCACACGCGGGCTCCTCGTAGTCCACGACTCGCGCGTCGGTGATGACCACCGGGCCCTGGTTGGTCACCGTGATCTGCCAGTAGGCGGTCGCGTTGAGTAGGCCCAGCGTGCCCACCGGGGCCTTCTTGGCCCACGGTCCCGAGCCTTTGGGGCCGCAGTGGGAGGCGGTCTTCGAGGCGCAGATCTCCTTGTTCACCGTGACGACCGGCTGGCAGGCCGGCCCAGGCGCGACGGGGACGGTGACGGTCTTGGAGCTGAACGCGCCGGTGGTGTCGGTTCCGGTAGCGGTGTTCGACACGTCGGCCACGGCGCAGTCGGCGCTGGTCGTGGTGCGGAAGCACACCTGCGGCGGGTCTCCGGTGAAGCCGACGACCAGGCTCGGTTGGTTGCCGCCGCCGAAGTCCGCGCCGTTGTTCAGCACCGACATGGTGGTGACGGAAATCGTCGGGTGCGCGGTCGGTGAGACGCCGCTGAGGTCGACCGTGCCGTCGGGTGCGAAGCCGGGCGTGGCCACGGTCACCCCGTCCTGGTCGACCACGGTCACGCGGGACGCGCCGAAGTCGACGTTGCCGGGTGTGACGCCGACGAGCCGCGCGGAGCCGTACCCCTGCACATGGCCGGACGCGCCGTCGCAGTAGAAGTCGCCCGGGGTGAGCGAGACCTGGCCGCCGGAGCGGACGCACGGCGACGCGTCGGTGAGCGGGTCCATCGAGAACAGCACGCCCGCGTCGCCGAGGCCGATCATGCAGCCCGTCGGGGTGTCGTAGGTGTAGCCGTAGTCGCGGGTGACACCGCCGTTCACGGTCGGGTGGGTGATCGGGTTGGGCACGCCTGCGCACGCCGACGCGGTGGTCCAGTCGTGGCAGATCGCCGCGCCGACGTACGGGCCGCCCCAGATCACGAGGTAGCTGCGGGTGTGGCCGTTCGGGTAGATCACCTGCTCGCTGATGTCGAGATCCGCCGCGACCTGCGCGACACGGCGACCGGACGCGACCAGGTCGAGCACCTTGCGCCGGAACTCAGATGGGTACCTCTTGGGCATCGTGGACTGTCCTCCGGGCTACTGAGACGAGTGATCATCCAGTAACCCGACTCCGAACAACCAGGGGAGGATCATTTGGCCCTGCCCCGCTCGGACAGACCACCGCCATCCGCGTACCGCATCACTCCTGCGTAGACCACACGCCGATCACGACCCCGCAGGACACGCCGGGAACTACACGATCAACCCTGGTCTTTCAAGATCTGTAGCCACCCATTCTCCGGGGTGGTGGGTGTTGAGGGCTTGGACGCCGTAGGTGCTGGAAGCGCCACGGTGAAGCGGTGCGGAACCCGGCGCGGTGACCGGTCCGGGTCCGCCCGCGGGAACGGCGTGGTCAGCGCGGTGGGCGGCCCGTCCACCGGGTCGCGTCGGGCATCGACAGGCCGAACTGGTCGAGCACCCGCGCCGTCACGTGGTCCACAATGTCACCCACCGAGGTCGGCTTGGTGTAGAAAGCGGGCATCGGCGGGGCGAGCACCACACCCATCCTGGCCAGCCCCAGCATGTTCTCCAGGTGGATCTCCGACAGCGGCAGCTCCCTCGGCACGAGCACGAGCCTGCGCCGCTCCTTGATCGTCACGTCCGCCGCCCGCGCCACCAAGCCGTCGCCGAAGCCCGCGCGGATCGCGGCCAGCGTCTTCATGCTGCACGGAGCGACGACCATGCCGTCGGTCGGGAACGAGCCGCTGGCGATGGCCGCGGTGGCGTCGCCGGGCGCCCACACCCGATCGGCCAGGGCGAGCACGTCGACGGCCGTGCGGTCGGTCTCCAGCTCCAGGGTCGCCCGACCCCACTTGCTGAGCACCAGGTGCGTCTCCACCCCCAGCTCGCGCAACACCTCCAGCATTCGGACGCCCAGGATCGAGCCGGTAGCACCGGTGATCGCCACCACGAGCCTCATCGCACCACCCCGTCCAGCCCGCGCCCGAAGCTGCGGCTCGCCGCCGCGCGCAGGCGGTGCGGCACGGTGGCGTCGATGAACGTGCGGTCCGCACCGCCGTCCCGGCCCCGCGCCTGCGCCCACTGCTCGGTCTGCGACGGGTCCATGCGCAGCGCCCGGTAGCCGCCGTAGGTCACGCAGTCGGTGGACAGGTTGCACCTGGTGGTGATCGCCCACAGCACGTCCTCCGGCGAGCGGATGTCCACGTCGGTGTCGGTGAACACCACCAGCTTGAGGAACGGGTGCCCGTCGAACATCCGGCGGGCGATGTGCTTGAGCCTGCCCTCCGAGCGGGGCGAGTCGCGGCGCACGGCCACGATCAGGGTCAGCATCCCGCCACCCGCCGGGGTGTAGTGCAGGTCGCTGATCAGCTCCCAGTCGTGGTCACCCGCGACCGCGGCGCACAGCTCCCCCGCCGTGCCGAGGATGACCGCCTGCTCCCGGCCCGGTCCGATCACCGCCTGGTAGAGCGGGTCGGGCCGGGTGGTCACGCCGGTGACGGTCAGCACCGGCAGGTCCGGCTGCCCGCCGCCGTCGTAGCCGAGGAACTCCGGCATCGACGCGCCCACCGCCCGGCCCAGGGTCTCGTCGGCGGTGGTGTGGTCGAGGTAGCCCTCTAGCACGATCTCCGAGTCGGCCAGCACGGGCACGGGCTGGGTGGCCGCGTCGGTCAGCGCGACGGGTCCGCCCGCCAGCGCTCCGGCGACGGCGAGCTTGTCCCGCCCGGCGAGTGCGGTGGTGGTCAGCGCGGAGGCGACGACCGCGGCGGGCGGCGCGCCGATGTTGACGCTCACCGGGAGCCGTCGGCGGCGGCGCGTGGCCGCCTCGTGCAGCGCCCGCAGCGCCCGGCCAGGCAGCATCCACACCGCGAGCCGGTCCGGGCCCAGCACCAGCATCCGGTGCGCGGACAGCGCGCACCGGCCGTCCGGGTCGCCGGCGTGCACGAGGCCGAGGGTCACGTACGGGCCCGCGTCGCGGGGCGTGGTACGCAGGATCGGCAGCGCGCCCAGGTCGATGTCGCGCCGCTCGCGCCGGTCCGGCACGCGCACCGGCCGCACCGCGGCGTCGAACACGGCCGCGGCGGACTCGGGGTTGACCCGGGTCGGCAGGCCCGGCAGCCAGCTCCGCAGCCGGTCGGCGCTGCCGTACAGGCCCAGCAGCACCGGCAGGCCGGCGTCGGGCGGCCGGTAGAGCACGGCTTCCTCGGTGCGGGAGGAGGACGTGGCGGGGACACCCGCGTAGTGGCGCGCGTAGTGCCTGGCCACCCGGTCCAGGCGCACCGAATCGACCTCGGGCACGTCCGGCAGCGTGGCCAGCGCGTCGCGGACCGAGGTGGGTCTCATGGGCTCTCCCGGTGTTCGGTGGTCAGGTTCCGGCGTAGGTCCGCGAACCAGGCCGCGGGGTGGTCGGCGGTCAGCAGCGCGGTCGCCACCAGCAGCCCGGTGTAGCCGGCCGCCAGCAGCCGAGCCGCGCGGGCGGGGTCGTCGATCCCTCCCGCGCTGACCGGGAAGGCGGTGCCGGTGCCCAGCACGGCGGGCAGCAGCCGCAGGTCGCGGCCAGGGTCGCCGGCGGTCTCCCGGGTAGCGATGTCGCTGTTGTTCACCGCCACCACGCAGTCGGGGGCCACGGCGCCGAGCCCGGCGATCTCGGTCTCGTCGGCGACCTCGACGAACGGGGTGAGGTCCAGCTCCAGCGCCTGGTGGACCAGCTCGGGCAGCCTGCCCGCGGGCAGCAGGCGGGCGGTGAGCAGCACCGCCGATGCGCCCAGTTCCTTCGTCCGCCGCAGCTGTGCCCGTCCCACTACGAAGTCCTTGCGCAACAACGGCAGGTCGGTCCGCGATGCCACCTCGTGCAGCAGCTCGCAGGTCCCGCCGAACCACCGGCCGGTGACCACGGACAGCGCCGCGGCGCCTGCCTCGTGGTAGGCGGCCACCACGTCGGCGACCGACCTGCCGCGCAGCAACTGCGTGCCGTCCCCGCCGCGCACCTTGACCTCGGCTATCACCGGGGTGGTCGATGCGCGCAGGGCGGCGGTGAAGGTGGACTTCACGATTGCCCCTCTCCTCAGGCCGCCGCGGCGGCCGACCACTCCTGCCGGACCGCCCGCACCCGGCCGGCGTCCAGCGCGCCCGCCAGGTCGCGCACGCCGCTGTCCACGTCCACGCCCGCGAACCCCGGCAGGGCGCGGACCTCGGAGAACTGCCCGGCTACGCCGGGGCGCACGCCGCCCGCGACCAGGAACGGCAGGTCGACCTCCCGCGCCAGCGCGAGCAGCGCGGCCGGGTCGGCGTGGCGCCCGGTGCTGCCGACCCGGCCGTCCGACGCGGTCGGGTCGAACAGCACCAGGTCGACCCCGGCGCGTTCGTAGGCGCCGAGCAGCGGCCGTTCCGGGCAGCGCGTGCCGTGCAGGTGCAGCACCTTGATTACCAACCGGCACGGCTCGGCGCGCTTGAGCGCCCGCACCACGCCCGGCGGCTGGTAGCCGTGGAGCTGGACGGCGGACACACCGGACTCGGTCAGGACGCGGTCGAGCACGGCGGCAGACGGTTCGAGCGTCACCAGCACCGGTCGCGGTTCGCCCCGGACCGCGGCCAACGCGCGCAGCGCGCGGGAGTCCAGCTCGGCGTGCCCGCCGGGGACGCCGTGCCACAGCCCGACCAGGTCCGCGCCCGCGCCCGCCAGCAGCTCGAGGTCGGCGGCACGCACGGCGCCGCAGACCTTGAGCAGGGCGCGGTCAGGCATGGACCGGCTCCGGCAGACCGGCCAGCGCGGCCTCCACGCCCGCCTGGTCGAACGGCTCGTCACGCAGCGCGCCGGACAGGTGCGCCTCGTAGGCCGACAGGTCGTAGTGGCCCACCCCGGACAGTCCGAAGAGGATGGTCTCGGCCCGGCCCTCCACCTTGCAGCGCAGCGCCTCCCGCACGGCGGCCTCGATGGCGTGCGTGGACTCCGGCGCGGGCACCACTCCCTCGGCGCGGGCGAAGGCGACCCCGGCGGCGAAGCAGCGCGTCTGCTCCAGCGCGACCGCCTCGACGAGCCCCGCGTCCAGCGCCGCGCTGACCAGCGGCGCCATCCCGTGGTAGCGCAGGCCGCCGGCGTGGAACGACGGCGGCACGAAGGAGTGCCCCAGCGTGTGCATGCGCAGCAGCGGGGTCAGCCCGGCGGTGTCGCCGAAGTCGAAGGCCAGCTTGCCGCGGGTGAGCGTCGGGCACGCCGCGGGCTCCGCCGCGACCACCCGCACCTTCGCGCCGCCGGTGAGCACGTCGCCCAGGAAGGGGAACGCCAGCCCGCCCAGGTTGCTGCCGCCGCCCGCGCAGGCGACGACCACGTCCGGGTAGTCCTCGGCGAGCCCCATCTGCGCGATGGCCTCTCGCCCGATGACCGTCTGGTGCAGCAGCACGTGGTTGAGCACGCTGCCGCCCGCGTAGTTGGTGCGCGGGTCGGCCAGCGCGACCTCCAGCGCCTCGGAGGTGGCGATGCCGAGGCTGCCCGAGGACTCCGGGTCCTGCTCCAGCACGCGCCGGCCGGCTGCGGTCTCGTCGCTGGGACTGGCCACACACCGCGCTCCGTAGGTCTCCATCAGCATCTTGCGGTAGGGCTTCTGGTGGTAGCTCACCTTGACCATGTAGACCTGCACCTGGAGGTCGAACAGAGCGGCGGCGAACGACAGGGACGAGCCCCACTGCCCGGCGCCGGTCTCGGTGGCCAGCCGCTCCGCACCGGCTTCCTTGTTGTAGTAGGCCTGCGGGATGGCGGTGTTGGGCTTGTGGCTGCCGACCGGGCTGACGCCCTCGTACTTGTAGTAGATGCGCGCCGGGGTGTCCAAGGCGCGCTCCAGGCGCCGGGCGCGGAACAGCGGCGTGGGCCGCCAGATGCCGTACAGCTCGCGGACCCGGTCGGGGATCGGCACCTCCCGCTCGGTGCCGAGCTCCTGCTCGGCCAGCGCACGAGGCATGATCGGCAGCAGGTCATCCACCGTGACGGGCTGCCCGGTGCCGGGGTGCAGGTGGGGCTGAAGGTCGGGCAGGTCGGCGGCCAGGTTGTACCAGTGGGTCGGGATGTCCTGCTCGTCGAGCAGGTACTTGGTGCGCTCGCTCATTGCACTCTCCGGTCGTGGACGACGGGTGACTCGACCACCAGCGATCCGCGCGCCACCCGGTCACCCTCGGCGAGCAGGGCGGGGTGTGCGGCGCGCAGGCCGGCGATGACGAGGTCGTAGGGGAGGTCGTCGAACTCGCCGTGCTCGTGCAGGAACTCCATGCTCCGGCGGCCGGCGAGGTCGTGGGGATGGTGCACGCTGTCCGCGGTGCCGTCGAACTCGAGCGGCGCGATGCGGTAGAGCCGGCACAGCGTCCGGTTGAACACCGGGGTGGCGCGCACCCAGCCGCCGTCCAGGTGGACCGCGGTCAGGCAGTGGAACCGGAACACGTCGCCACCCACCAGCGCGCGCAGTCGGTCGGAGGCCAGGTGGTTGCGCACGTCGGTGAGCACCAGCCTGCTGGGCACGCCGACCGCGCGCAGCAGCGCGGCGTAGAGCAGCGACTTGTGCAGGCATATGCCCGAGCCGGTGGTGGCGACCGCGCTCGCGGTGAGGCCGGTGCGGGACAGGTCCGCGCCGTAGACCTCGTAGCGCACGTGGTCGCGCACCGCGTAGTACAGCGCCACCGCGGCTCGGCCCGCCGGGACCGACCGGTCCGGCAGGTGCCGGTCCAGGAAGTCCCGGACCGCCGGCGAGTCGTGGTCGACGTGGTGGGTGGGGTCGAGGGTGGGTGTGGGCATGGTCGTCCCCCTGGTCGCGAGCCGAGCGGTCACAGGCCGAGCGTGGAGCAGATGCGGTTGCGCTGGATCTCGGACGTCCCGGAGTAGACGGTGCCCGCGACCGCGTCGCGCAGGTCCTTCTCCACCCCGTACTCGCTCAGGTAGCCGTTGCCGCCGAAGATCTGCACTGCGGCCAGCGCGGAGGCGGTGTTGTGCTCGCTGACCACCAGCTTGGTCATCGCGATGTCGGCGGTGACGTCCTCGCCCGCCATCAGCCTCGACGCGGTGTCGTAGAGCCACTTGCGCGAGGTCTCCACGCCGATCTTCATGTCCGCGATCCGGTGCGAGACGGCTTGGTAGGAGCCGATCGGCGCGCCGAAGGCGGTGCGTTCGCGAGCGTAGGCCACGCACCGGGTCAACCGGTGCTCCATCGCGCCCAGCGTGATGGCGAAGGAGAGCAGGATCTCCCGCTTCATCACGTGGTCCAGCACCATGAACCCCCCCGCCGACCCGGCCGACCACGTGGCCGGCGGGCACCGCGCAGTCCTGGAAGTAGACCTCCGACAGCGGTGAGGTGCGCAGCCCCATCTTGTCGACGGGGCCGCCCACGTGCAGTCCGGGCGTGTCGCGCTCGACGAGGAACGCCGTGGTGCCCAGCGGACCGCCCGAGGGGTGGGTGCGCGCGTAGACCACGAACAGGCCGGCCACCGGTCCGTTGCTGACGAACGCCTTGACGCCGTTGAGCACGAAGCGGTCGCCGTCGCGCACCGCCTTGGTGCGCATCGCGAAGGCGTCGGACCCGCTGTCGGGTTCGGAGATGGCGTGCGCCCCGATGCTCGCACCGTCGCAGACCGCGGGCAGGAACCGGTCCTTGAGGGCGGACGAGCCGAACCGCTGCAACGCGATCCCGGTGCTGACCACGTGCGTGGACACCGAGAACCCGAGCCCGCCGTCGCGGCAGCCCTCCCCGAGTCCTTCCAGGACGTACATCGTGGTCGCCAGGTCTTGGCCGAGCCCGCCCCACCGCTGCTCGAACGGCAGCCGCAGCATCCCGCTCTCGCACACCAGCTTCCACTTGTCCTGTGGGAAGCCCGCCTCGGCGTCCCGCTCCAGGTGGCCGTCGCTCAGGGCGGCCGACCACCGCGCCATCCCCGCCCGCAGCTCCCGCTGCGCCGTGCTCCAGGTGATCACGGTCGGCTCAGTAGTGGGAGTACGTGGCCGAGTCGAGGCTGTGCCGCTCGTCCCCGCGCAGGGCGGGGGCGAACACGCAGATCAGCCTCAGGTCCTCGTGGGGCGACGCGACCAGGAAGTGCGGGTCGTGGTTGTCCAGCGCGTACAGCGTGCCGGGAGAGATGGGGAACGAGCTCCCCTCGGCGTCGACGACCTCGCCGCTGCCCTCGATGCAGTAGCAGGCCTCCAGGTGGTTGCGGTACTCCAGGCGCGACTTGGTGCCCGCCGTGACGGTGGTGTCGGTCACGGTGTAGCCCATGCCGTCGGCGGCCAACAGGAACCGCCTGCTCACTCCGTTGCCCCAGTTCACGGCCACGGCCTCGGCCAGCGTCCGAACGATCATGGTCTTCCCCTTCTCAGGAGGCGGCGGTAGGGCCGCCGGTGGGTACGGTGGACGGGCGCAGCGCCGCGACCCAGTCGGTCAGTTCGGCCACCACGTCGCCGCCGGTGGCCCGGCAGTGCTCGACGCGGTCGACCGCAGCGCTGCCCACGACGGCGGCGTCCGCCCCCGCGGCGGCCAGCGACCACAGGTCGGCGGCCGTGCGGACGCCGAAGCCGACCGCGACCGGCGCCGCGCCGCGCAGCTCGTGGATGGTGGGCGCCAGGGCGGTGAAGCCGTCGGCGGGGCGCAGCCCGCTGCGGCCGCGGTGTGCGACCAGGTAGAGGTAGGCGGACGCGTGGAGCCGGGCGTCGGCGCGGGTGGTCGGGGAGGATTGGGCGTAGCAGGTGGCCACCACCGGCAGGTGGTGGGTCGCCGCCGCGTCGAGGTAGTCGGCGCGCAGCCGCGGCGGCAGGGCGTGCACCAGCAGGCCGTCGGCGGCCGAGTCGGCGACGGTCGCCACGAAGCTCGCGATCGGGGTCGGTCGCACGGTGTGCGCCCAGTCGGCGAGCAGCGCGATGCGCGTGCGGCGCAGGCCGCCGCGCACTTCGGCCAGCAGGTCGAGCACCTCGGTGAGGCCGACGCCCCGGTCCAAGGCGCGCCGCGCCGAGCGCTGGACGGCCGGGCCGTCGGTCGGGGAGTCGGGGAAGGGCACCGCCAGCTCCAGGCAGTCCACGCCGGCCTCGTCCAGGGCGGGCAGCAGCTCGCGCAGCACCGGCAGCGGTGGGTCGCCCGCGTTGAGGAACACCGCGAGGCCGATGTCCCCGGCGGGTACTCGGTCGAAGAAGCGGCCGGTCCGCGCCGCCGGGTGCTCAGGCATGGGCGACCGCGGTCCGGCCGCAGGTCCGGTGCAGCAGGTCCACCGCCGCGCCGCCGGCGACCGCGTCCCGCGCGGCCGACAGCGCACGGGCCAGGTCCGCCTCCACCCCGCCGAGGACTGCCAGGGCGGCGGCGTTGAGGCACACGGTGTCCACCGCCGCGACGGAGGCGCGTCCGGACAGCACCGCGGTGAAGCGGTCCACGACCCCGGCGCGGTCGGGCGCCTGGACGAGGTCGGCGGGTTCTCCGTGCGCGGTGACCGGCTCGATGGTGAACAGGTCGGCGCCGGGCTCGTGCACGGTGTTGCGGACGAAGCCGATCAGCTCGTCGGCGCCGAAGTCGTTGTGGCACAACCAGGCCCGGCCGGGGTGGTCGGCGGCGAGGGCCGACAGCGCGGGCACGGCCGCCGGGTCGGCGACACCGGTGAGCTGCGCGGCCACCGGGACGTTCGCCAGGAACGGCCCCACCGCGTTGACGAAGCCGCCGACGGCCCGCATCCCCAGCGGCGCCACCAGTCGTGCCAGCCGGGTGAGGTGCGGCGGGTAGGCGTAGCGGCCCGCGAAGGCCAGGCCGAACCGGTCGAGGGATGCGGCCAGCTCATCCGGTGTCCGGGCGGGGCGCACGCCGAGCAGCTCCAGCAGATCCGTCGCGCCCACCGGGCTGGAGTGGCCGCGCGAGCCGGTCTTGACCACCCGCACGCCCAGCGCGGCGGCCACGAACGCCGCCGCGGTGGAGATGTTGAACGTGGCCCGACCACCGCCGGAGCCGACGACGTTGACCGCGCCGGGGATGACGGGGCCGGGGTCGGGCACGCGCTCCCGCAGGGAGGCGACGAACGCCCGGGTGGTGCCGGGGTCGGGCATCCGGACCGAGGTGGCGGCCAGCACGGCGGCGGCTTCGGCGGGGTCGAGCGAGCCCGCGTCGAGGCGGTCCCACCAGGCGGCCCAGGTCCCGTGGTCCACCGGGGCGCTCCGGACCAGGGCCGATAACGGCTCGGTCATCTCGATCCGATCCCCTCCGGGCGCAGGCCCTGCTCAATGAACGCGGTGATGGCGTTGACCGTGCGGAAGCTGTCGGGGTCCAGGTCGATGTCCTCCACGGCGACGCCGTGCGCGCTCTCCAACCAAGCGATGATTTTGAGGAGTCCGAGGCTGTCGACCACCCCTCCCGCGACCAGGTCGTAGTCGCCGGGCAGCGATGCCACCGGGATGTCGGGGGCGAACTCGGCGCAGATGAACGCGGTGACTTCCTTAGTGCGGTCCATGTCAGTCCTTCGCGGTCCTCGTGGTGAGCAGCAGTCGCCGGTCGGGTTTGCCGGTCGACGTGCGCGGGATGGGGTCGTCGGTGATGTGGAAGGTGGAGGGCACCGCGGTGCGCGGCAGTCGTTGGGCGCAGTGCCGGCGCAGCTCCAGGCCGTCGGGGGCCGCTCCGGGCAACCGGCGCGCCCAGGCGTGCAGGACGTGCCCGGCGACCGGGTCGGGCACCGCCACCACGACCGCCTCGGCCACCTCGGCGTGCTCGGCGAGCACGTGCTCCACGTCGCCGAGGTTGGTGCGCACACCGCGCACCTTGACCTGCAGGTCGGTTCGGCCCAGCAGGACCAGGCGGCCGGACGCGGTGCGCCGGACCAGGTCGCCGCTGCGGAAGTAGCGGAAGCCGTCGGCGCCGTCCGGGTGGCCGGTGAACCGGTCCTCGTTGAGCGACTCGTCGAGGTACCCGGCGGTCTGGAACGGGGTGGCGACGCACAGCTCGCCCTCCCCCTCGCCGTGCAGGACCCGGCCGGTCTCGTCCAGCACGAGCACGGCCACTCCCGGGATCGGCTCGCCCAGCTCGGGCGGTGCGGCGAGGTCGGCGGCGTCCAGGCTGCGCACGAGGCTGTCGTTGGTCTCGGTGCAGCCGTACACGTCGTGGAAGCGGGCGTTGGGGAACAGCGCCGGCAGGTCGCGCAGCAGCCGCGCGGGCGTGCTCTCGCCGGTGAGCAGGACGTCGCGGACGCCGGGATGGGTGGCGCCGGTCTTCGCGGCGTAGTCGGCCAGCAGCCGGAACAGCAGCGGCACGCCCTGCACGAGGGTGACGCTGTGCCGCTCGACCAGCTCGGTCAGGTGGCGGCCGTCGGCGCCGCGCGCCGGGTCGACCAGGACGGTGGTGCCGCCGTGCTTCAAGGTGGCCCACACGTCGAGCAGGCACAGGTCGAAGTTGAGCGGGCTGTGGTTGAGCACCACCGATTCCGGCCCCAGGCCGAACCGGGCGCCCGCCCACTCGGTGAACCGGTCCACCGCGCCCACGCCCAGCGGCACTACCTTGGGCACGCCGGTGGAGCCGGACGTGGTGAGCAGCAGGGCGACGGCCTCCGGGTCGGCCGGCGTGCCGTCCAGCGGCAGTCCGGCGGACCCCGCGCCGGCCGCCACGACCTGCGCGGTGGTCGGGGTGACCGCGCACCGGGCGCGATCGACCAGCGCGGCCAGGGTGACCGCGCCCAGGGTGACCGGTGGCAGCAGCACCGGGCGTCCCCGACCGAGGCAGGCCAGCACCGCCGCCACCGAGTCCGGGGACTTCGGCGCGAGCAGCCCGACCACGCCACCGACCGGCGCGAGGCGGTCCAGGCCCGCCGCGGCGAGTTCGGCCCGGCGCACCAGGTCGGCGTAGCCGATCACCTCGCCCCCGTGGACCAAGGCGGGGTGGTCGGGCGCCCGGTCGGCCGTCGCCGTCAGAGCTCTGACCAGTGAGTGAGCAGCCATGTCGAGTGGGCATCCCTTGAGTGCGGAACGGCACTTCGCCCGGTGAGCGGCGAAACCCGTCGTGGTACTGCCGCCAACCCGGCTCGCGGCTGCGGCCGAGGAGTTCGGCAGGTCTGGTCGAGTGGTGCCGATGAGCCGCCGGCGGTAATACCGCCGAGGCGCTCCGTCGAATCGAAATGGTTCTCCCGGTTCATCCGGGGAGAAAACGGACCGTTGTGCGAACTGATCGGTGCCGCTTAACCGTACGTGGCCGACGGGAACCCGACAATACCGCCGTCGGTGGCCGTTTATTCGGCCGTTTGACCGAGGTTGGACCGGACCCGAGCACCGAAGTGGACCGCCTCCACCCGCACCGACAGGCATTGCCGAAGTACCCGAACAGCTCATTTCGACCTTCCGGAATTTCGACTCCGACGGTTCTCAATAACCCACGAGACCGCATGTCGGCGGATTGAGGTTGACCGGGTATTCGAATTTCCTATGACCGCACTCCAGCGCCCGCCAAGGCCACTGCAAGAGGAATAATCACGGTTGCCGACAGAAGAGACTCGACCCGACAATGCCACCCAAGGTGCCCTTTCGACTTCATTGCGTGACAGCGCGGCGGTCAAAATGGGATGCGGTGACCCGCGCGGCACTCGCGCCGCGCCCCCTGAATGCCCGTCCTCCCGGCTTTCTCCCTCGGAAAACGAACAACGGCCCGCGGTGGGGCCGTTGTTCGACTACCTGGTGGCGGTGCCACCCGCTCGGGCGGGTACGGCACCCAGGTCGGGGCCGACGCCTTCCGCGGGCCGGGACCTGGCCGCGGCGGTCAGCGCGATGCCGGCCACCAGCACGAGCACCGGCAGGGTGAACACCACGCGGACCGCGTCGCCCAACGCGTCGGGCGGGATGGCGTCCAGGTCGGCGTCGGGCCGGCCCAGCCTCGCCTGCAGCAGGGCGCCGACCGCCGCGCCGCCGACCGCGGTTCCGCTCATCCGAGCCAGGTTGAACAGGCCCGAGGCGGCACCCGCCAGCTCCGGGGGGACGGCGCGCATGGCGATGACCGCGGCCGGGGAGAACACCACTCCCATGCCGAAGCCGAACACCAGCAGCGGCGGCAGCAGCACCGGCCACCGGGCGCCCGGCGACAGCACGGCGGCCAGGTACCCCGCGCCCAGCGCGGTGCACGCCAGCCCCGCGGCCAGCACCACACGGCCGTCCAACCGGTCGGTGAGCCTGCCCGCCAGCGGCGAGGCCAGTGCCGAGACCGCCGGCGCTGCGGCCACCACCAGGCCCGCCGCCAACGCGCTCATCCCGGCCGCGATCTGCAGGTGCAGCAGCACCAGGAACAGCGTGCCGCCGACACCGCAGGCGATGGCCGCCGACACCGCGCTCATCAGCACGAAGTCCCGGTCGCGCACCACCGCGAACGGCACCAGCGGATCCCGCGCCTGCCTGCCCCGCTGCACCAGCGCGAACCCCACCAAGGCCAGCACGCCCACGCCGAGCAGCACCGGCACGGTGACCGGGCCCCACACCGAACCCCAGCCGCGCGGCTCGCCCTCGATCAGCGCGAAGCTGATCAGGAACAGCGCCGCGGTGACCAGCACCGTCCCGGCCAGGTCCAGCCGCCGCCGGCCGTCGACCCGCACGGCGGGCACCACGACGGCGGCGGTGACCAGCACGCAGACGCCGATGGGGACGTTGACCAGGAACACCCACCGCCAGTCCAGCCACGACACCAGCAACCCGCCGAACGTGGGCGCGATGGCCACCGAGATGCCCGCGAAGGAGCCCCACAGGCCGAAGGCCGCGCCACGCCGCTCCGGCGGGAACAGGCGCGAGATCATCGACAGCGACTGCGGCGACAGCATCGCCGCGCCCACCCCTTGGGCTACCCGGGCGGCGACGAGCTGCCCCGGCGACCCGGCCAGGCCGCACAGCACCGACGCGGCGGTGAACAGCGCGACACCCGCCAGGTACATCCGCTTCGGCCCGACCAGGTCGCCCAGCCGGGCGGTGACCAGCAGCAGGCCGGTCACCACCACGACGTAGGAGTTCACCACCCACAGCACCCCGTCCAGCGAGGCGCCCAGGTCCGCGGCCAGGTCGGGCACGGCGACGTTGACCACGGTGGAGTTCAGCAGCACCAGCGACTGCCCCAGGCACAGCACGGTCAGCACGCCCCAGGCGCGGCGACCCTCCACGGTGGTCACGGGCCGTCGGGGGTCATGGCGTCGATGAGGCTGCGCGGACGCATGTCCACCCAGTTCCGCTCGACGTACTCCAGACACGCCTCGCGGGTGTCCCGGGGATGGGCCTCGTGCCAGCCGTCGGGCACCGCCAGGAACGCGGGCCACAACGAGTGCTGGCCCTCGTCGTTGACCAGCACCAGGTAGACGCCGTCCGGGTCTTCGAACGGATTGGTCATCTCGGGGTCCTCTCGGAGTCGGTGAGCCGCGCGGCCAGCATGGGGCCGAGCCGCGCCAGGGCAGTTGGCCCGGTCATCGCGCCGTGCGCGACCGGGATGGGGTGTTCGGCGATCCGGCCGCCGACCCAGGGCCGCCAGGCGTCCGCGGTGGGCGCGTCGGCGGGTTTTCCGGCGGTGGCGGTGAAGAACAGGATGTCGCCGTCGTAGTGCCCCGGGACGTGGGCGGCGCGCAGGGCGAGGTTGGCGGCGAACACCCGTTCCACCGCGGCCACCGCGGCCACGCCAAGCTCGCCGACGGGGTTGCCCGCCGACCGCAGCACCGCGACGGCGTCGGCCCTGGTGAGCCGGGCGTCGAGCGGCCCGGGCCCGGGGGTGGCCGAATCCGGAGGAGCCGCACCCGGCGAAGCCGAGCCGGGGGAGGCCAAGCCCAGGGACACCAGCACCGCCTGCCGGTTCTCCCCCGCCGAGAGTTCCGGCGCCCGCTCGCCCGGCCGGGAGGGGTAGGCGTCGAGCAGGGTGAGCAGGCCGACCTCGGCCCCGTCCGCCCGCAGCGCGGCGGCCGCGGCGTGGGCGACGACACCGCCGAAGGACCAGCCGAGCAGGTGGTACGGCCCGTTCGGCCGGACCCGGCGGATGTGCGTGGCGAACCGCGCGGCCAGCTCGGCCACGCTGCCCGGCTGGGCGCCGGTCAGCCCTGGCGCCTGCAACGCGTACACCGGCCGGTCCGGGCCCAGGTCGCGCAGCAGCCCGGCGTAGGACCAGCCGATGCCCGCGCCGGGGTGCACGCAGAACAGCGGCGGGAGCGCACCGGTCGCACGCAGCGGCAGGACCTCGGCCAGGGGGTCGGCGACCGCGCCGCCGACCTGCCGGGCGGGACCCACGCGCCGGGCTAGCCCGGCGGGCGTTGGCGCTTCGAACAGCTCCCGGATGCCCAGGTGCCCGCCGAACGCGGCACGCACGCGCCCGATCAGCGAGACCGCCAGCAGCGAGTGCCCGCCCAGGTCGAAGAAGCCGTCGTCGGCGCCCACCCGAGGCACGCCCAAGACCTCGGCGAACAGCTCACACAGCAGCCGTTCGGCTTCGGTGGCCGGCTCACGACCCCCCGCGGCGTAGGCGGGCGCGGGCAGCGCCCGGCGGTCGAGCTTGCCGTTGGCGGTCAGCGGCAGCGCTTCCACCGGCACCACCGCGGCGGGCACCGCGTAGCCCGGCAAGGTCCGGGTCAGGTGCGCCCGCAGCTGTTCCGGGTCGAGCCCGACGCCCACCGCGTAGGCCACCAGCCGCCGGTCGCCGGGCCGGTCCTCGCGCACCAGCACCGCGGCGGCGGCGACTTCGGGGTGCTCGACCAGCCGGGCCTCGATCTCCGCTGGCTCGATGCGGAACCCCCGCAGCTTCACCTGCTGGTCGGCCCGCCCGGCGAACAGCACGACCCCGTCCCGCCGGACCAGGGCCAGATCGCCGGTGCGGTACATGCGGGCGCCCGATCGGCCCGCCGGGTCCGCCACGAACCGCTGCGCGGTGTCGGCCGGCCGGCGCAGGTAGCCGCGCGCCAGGCCGGCGCCGGCGACGTACAGCTCGCCCAGCACGCCCGGCGGCACCGGGTTCAGCTCGGGGTCCAGCACCCGCACGTCGACGCCGTCGAGCGCCCGACCGATCGGCACGGTGTCGCCGTCCGGACCGATGACGCGGTGGCTCGTGGCGAAGGTCGTGGTCTCGGTGGGGCCGTAGCCGTTGACCACGACCAGGTCCGGGCACGCGGCCAGCACGCGCCGCACCGCGTCGGGCGACACCACGTCGCCGCCGGTCCACACCTGGCGCAGCGCCGCGAAGCCCTCCGGCGCCTCCTTTGCCAGCAGGGTGAACAGGCCCGCGGTGAGCCACGCGGCGGTGACCCCGCCAGTGGTGAGCAGCGCGGTGTAGCCGGCGACGTCCAGCTCCCCGGGTGGGGCGAGCACGAGCGTGCCACCCGCCAACAACGGAACCCAGATCTCATACGTCGACGCGTCGAACGCCACCGGCGAATGCACCAA
>NZ_JBFAFR010000063.1:0-19900 GCF_040639675.1 Actinosynnema sp. NPDC023794
GACGTCGAGGGACACGGTCGCGAGGAGCACATCGTCGACGGCGTGGACTTGTCGCGCACGGTCGGCTGGTTCACCACCATCCACCCCGAGCGGCTGGGCGTGCCGGTGGTGGTGCCGGACAACGGCATCGGCTACGGCCTGCTGCGCTACCTGAACCCGGAAACCGCTGCCGTGCTGGAACAGCTGCCGACACCGCAGATCGCGTTCAACCACCACGGCCGGGTCGACACGTGGTCCGGCGAGCTGGTGCCGGAGGTGTTCCTGGGCAGCGGTCCCGTCACGCACGTGCTCCAGCTCAGCACGCTGGACACCGGTGAAGCCCTGGTGAGCACGTGGAGCTGGGCCGGTCTGGTGCTGTCCGAAGAGGACGTTCGCAGGCTGGCCGACCACTGGGCCGAGGCGGTGGCCGACGCGGACACCGTCGAGGTGCTGCCCTTGGCGCCGTTGCAGGAAGGCCTGCTCTTCCACGCCCTCTACGACGACCGGACGCCGGACGTCTACACGTCACAGCTCGTCTTGGAACTGACCGGCGACCTGGACCCCGACCGCCTGCGCGCCGCCGCGGCGGCCGTGCTGCGCCGCCACGGCGGTCTGCGTGCCGGGTTCCGGCATCGCGGTGCGGACCGGCCGGTGCAGGAGATCCACCCCGAGGTGGCCCTGGCGTGGACCGAGGTCGACCTCTCCGGCTTGCCGGACCCCGAGGAGTCCCGGCGTTCGGCGCTGGCCCGCGACCGGGCGCCGTTCGACCTCGCCCGGCCGCCCCTGGTCCGGTTCACCCTGATCCGCCGGCGCGACCGGTACGAGCTGGCGCTGACCAACCACCACATCCTGCTGGACGGCTGGTCCATGCCGGTGCTGGTGCGGGAGATACTGGCGCTGCACCAGGGCGTGGCGCTGCCGCCCGCGCCGTCGCTGCGCGAGCACTTGGCCTGGCTCGGCCGCCAGGACGACGAGGCCGCACGCCGGGCGTGGGCGGACGAGCTCGCCGGCGCCCGACCGACGCTGGTCGGCACCGGCCGGGAGCCGGCACCGTCCCGGCAGCTGACCGCTGAACTGCCCGAGGCGGCCACCGCGGCGCTGCTCGCCCTGGCCCGCCGGCACGCCGTGACGCTGAACGCGCTGGTCCAGGCGGCCTGGGCGGCGGTGCTCGGCCAACTCGCGGGCAGCGACGACGTGGTGTTCGGCACGACGGTCTCCGTCCGGTCGCCGGAGGTGCCCGGCGCGGAGTCGACCGTCGGCCTGCTGATCAACACCGTGCCCGTGCGCGTCGTGCTCGACCCGGTGCGCCCGCTGGTGGACGTGGCGCGCGCCCTGCACGGGCGACACGCCCGACTGCTGCCGCACCACCACCTCGGGCTGACCGCGATCCAGCAGTCGGCCGGCACGCCGAGGCTGTTCGACACCCTGGTGGTGTTCGAGAACTACCCGGTCGAGCCCGAACCGGTCGGCACGGGCGCGCCCCGGATCACGGGCGTGCGGGGCGAGGACAGCACGCACTACGCGCTCGCGTTGACCGTCACGCCCGGTCGCACGCTCGGCATGCGGCTGGAACACCGGCCCGACGCGGTCGACGGAGACGCGGCCGAAGCCCTGACCAGCCGGCTGGTGGCGGTGCTCGAACGCCTCGCCGCCGAACCCGACCGGCCGGTCCGGCACACCGCCGTGCTGACCGCCGAGGAACGCCACCGGATCGTCAGCGAGTGGAACGCCACCGACGTGCCGGTGCCCGGGCTGACGCTCGCCGAGCTGCTGGAGGCACAACGCGCCCGCACACCTCGGGCGACCGCGCTGGTCGACGGCGACACGGCGCTGTCCTACGAGGAGCTGCACGAGCGGGCCGACCGACTGGCCCGCGCGCTGGTGCGGCGCGGCGCGGGTCCGGAGCGCCTGGTCGCGGTCGCCCTGCCCCGGACCGCGGACCTGGTCGTCGGCCTGCTCGCCGTGCTGAAGTCCGGTGCGGCTTACCTGCCGGTCGAGCCGGGCAACCCGCCCGCCCGCACCGCCGCGATCTTCGCCGATGCCGCGCCCGTGCTGCTGCTGACCACCCCCGGCGCGCTGCCGGAGCACGACGTGCCGCGAGTCCTCGTCGACCAGGCCGACGACGCGGTGGTGGACCCGCCGACCGCACTGCCGGAGCACCCGGTCTGGGCGATGTACACCTCGGGCTCGACCGGCAGGCCTAAGGGCGTCGTGGTGTCCCAGGCCAACGCGGTCAACCTGGTGACGGCCATGCGCGACCGGCTCGCGCTCGACGCGGGCGACCGGGTGCTCGCGCTGACCCGGACCTCGTTCGACCCGTCGACCCTGGAGCTGTTCGCGCCGCTGCTCAGCGGCAGCGCGATCGTGCTCGCCGGTGGCGAACTGGTCCACGACGTGCCCGCGTTGCGCCGGCTGATCCGGCGGACCGGGGTGACGGTCGCGCAGGCCACCCCGAGCCTGTGGCGGATGGTCCTGGCCGACGGCGGCGACGAGCTGCGGTCCGTGCGCGTCCTGGCGGGTGGCGAGGCGTTGCCCGGCGACGTGGCCCGCGAGCTGGGCCGGCGATCGGCGGAGCTGACCAACCTGTACGGCCCCACCGAGACCACGGTCTGGTCGGTCGCCGCGGACCTGACCGGGCGCGACGGCGCGCCCATCGGCCGTCCGCTGGCCAACACCAGGGTGTACGTGCTGGACGGCTGGCTGCGGCCCGTGCCGGTCGGTGTCGCCGGTGAGCTGTACGTCGCCGGTGCGGGCGTCGCCCGCGGTTACGTGCGCGCGCCCGGGATGACCGCGGAGCGATTCGTCGCCGACCCGTTCGGGGCAGGCGGCGGTCGCCTGTACCGGACCGGCGACGTGGTGCGCTGGACGCCCGCGGGCGAGCTGGAGTTCCTGGGCCGGGGCGACGGCCAGGTCAAGCTCCGCGGCTTCCGGGTCGAGCTCGGTGAGGTCGAGGCGGTGCTCGCCGACTGCCCCGGGGTGTCGCAGGCGGTCGTGGTGCTGCGGGACGACACCCTGGTCGCCTACGTGGTCGCGGACGACGTGGCGGGTCTGCGCGAGCGTTGCGCGGCGGTGCTGCCGGACTATATGGTGCCGTCGGCGTTCGTCCGGCTGGACGCGCTCCCGTTGACGCCCAACAAGAAGCTCGACCGGTCCGCCCTGCCCGCTCCCGTGCTCGGCGCGTCGGCCGGTCGTGAGGCGGGCACGCCCGCGGAAGAGATCCTGTGCGGGTTGATGGCCGAGGTGCTCGGGGTCGACCGGGTCGGTGTGGACGACTCGTTCTTCGACCTGGGCGGCCACTCCCTGCTCGCCACCCGCCTGGTGAGCCGCATCCGCACGGTGTTCGCGGTGGAGCTGCCGGTCCGGGCCGTGTTCGACGCGCCCACCCCGGCCGCGCTGGCCGGCCGCACGCACGCCGCGGCCCGGGCCAGGACGCGGCTGCGGCGGCGGCCCAGACCGGCCGTCGTGCCGTTGTCGGCGGCCCAGCAGCGGCTGTGGTTCCTCAACCGCTTGGAGCCCGCCGGCTCTTACACCATCCCCCTGGCGATGTGGCTCACCGGCGAACTCGACGTCCCGGCGCTGCGGGCGGCCCTCGTCGACGTCGTGCGGCGGCACGAGTCGCTGCGCACCACCTTTCCCGACGTCGACGGCCGACCACACCAGGAGGTCCGTCCCGCCGAGGTCGTGCTGCCGGTCGTGGCCACCGGTCCCGACGAGCTGGACCGGCTGCTCACCGCGGCGGCACGGGAGCCCTTCGACCTGTCCCGCGACCTGCCGCTGCGGGCACGCCTGCACCGGCTGACGCCCGGTGAGCACATGCTGTCCCTGGTGGTGCACCACATCGCGGCCGACGGCTGGTCGCTGGAGGTGCTGACCCGCGACCTCGGCACGGCCTACGCGGCGCGGCTCGCCGGCGCCGCGCCGGAGTGGCCGGAGCTGCCCGTGCAGTACGCGGACTACACCCTGTGGCAACGCGACCTGCTCGCGGACGGCGACGAACCGCTCGTCACCCAGCTGGCCTACTGGACCGACCACCTCGCCGGGCTTCCCGACCGGCTCGCCCTGCCCGCGGACCGGCCGCCGGGCGCGGATCGCGACCGTGACGGCGGCGCCGCCGACCTGCGGATCACCGCCGACCTGCACCGCGACCTGGCGGCGTTCGCCCGCGAGAGCGGCGCCACCGTGTTCATGGTGGTGCAAGCCGGGTTGGCGGCGTTGCTCACCTCCCTCGGCGCGGGCACGGACATCCCGATCGGCACGCCGGTGGCGGGTCGGACGGACGAGGCGCTGCACGACCAGGTCGGCTGCTTCGTCAACACCCTGGTGCTGCGCACGGACACCTCCGGCGACC
This sequence comes from Actinosynnema sp. NPDC023794, assembly GCF_040639675.1. Taxonomy (NCBI): domain Bacteria; kingdom Bacillati; phylum Actinomycetota; class Actinomycetes; order Pseudonocardiales; family Pseudonocardiaceae; genus Actinosynnema; species Actinosynnema sp. NPDC023794. Next base: position 4,328 of record NZ_JBFAFR010000063.1, read on the forward strand.
CCGCGTTCCGCGAGCTGCTGGGCCGCGTGCGGGACACGGACCTGGCCGCGCACGCCAACCAGGACGTGCCGTTCGAGCGGGTGGTGGACGCGATCGACCCGAGCCGGTCGCTGTCGCACGCGCCGCTGTTCCAGACGCTGCTCACGGTGCACAACGACACCGTGCGAGCGCCGGAGCTGCCCGGGCTGGTCGCCCGACCGCACCCGGTCGAGGTCGCCGACGCCAAGTTCGACCTGTCGGTCGACCTCGGCGGGCGGCCGGACGGCGGGCTGGGCGGGCACGTCCGCTACAGCCGCGCGTTGTTCGACCACGCGACCGCCGTGGCGTTCGCCGACCGGCTGGTGCGCGTGCTGCGTGCCGCTGTGAGCGCGCCCGACCTGCCGTTGCACCGGATCGAGGTGCTGGAGCCGGCGGATCGCGACCGGCGGATCGCGGGTGCTCGCGGACCGGTGCGCGAGACCGGGGGAACGGTGGTCGACCTGCTCGAGTCGGCGGTCGGCACGGTGCTCGACGGCGACACCAAACTGTCCACTGTGGACATCAATGCGCGGGCGAACCGGTTGGCGCGCCTGCTGGTGTCGCGTGGCGCCGGGCCCGAACGCCGGGTGGTGGTCGCGCTGCCCCGGTCGGCCGACCTGGTCGTGGCCTTGTGGGCGGTGCTGAAGTCGGGTGCGGCGTACGTCCCGGTGGACCCGGACTACCCGGCGCCGCGGATCGCGGACATGGCCGGCTGCGCGGAGCTGGCGGTGACCACGTCGGCGGTCACCGGGCTGCTGCCCGCGGGCGTGGACGCGGTGCTGCTGGACGAACCGGGAGTGGCGGACGGCTTCTCCGCCGCCGACCTCACCGACCGGGACCGGACGGCGCCATTGCTGCCGACGCACCCCGCCTACGTGCTGTTCACCTCGGGGTCCACCGGGACGCCGAAGGGTGTCGTGGTGGAGCACCGGTCGCTGGTCGACTACCTGACGTGGGCGCGCGAGGCGTACCGGGGCGCGTCCGGCACCGCCGTGCTCCACTCGTCCATCTCGTTCGACACCACCGTCACGACCCTGTACGTGCCCCTGCTGACCGGCGGTGCGATCAGGGTCGGCGAGGGCGCTCGCACGTTCCTGAAGGCGACCCCGAGCCACCTCCCGCTGCTGGCGGCGGCGCCGGCGGAGCAGCACCCGACCGCCGAACTGGTGCTGGCCGGTGAACGGCTGCCGCTCGGCGCGGTCGAGCGGTGGCGTGCCGAGCACCCCGCGGTGACCGTGGTCAACTCCTACGGGCCGACCGAGACCACGGTGAGCTGCACCGAGTACCGCGTCCCGCCGGGTGGTCGGATCGACGGCGCGGGCGGTTCGGTCCCGATCGGTCGCCCGCTGCCCAACACCGCGGTGTACGTGCTGGACGCGTGGCTGCGGCCGGTGCCGGCCGGGGTCACCGGTGAGCTGTACGTCGCGGGGGCCGGGCTGGCGCGGGGCTACCTGGACCGCTCGGACCTGACCGCGGACCGGTTCGTGGCGTGCCCGTTCGAGCCGGGCGGGCGGATGTACCGGACCGGTGACCTGGTCCGTGAGCTGCCGAGCGGCGACCTGGTGTTCGTCGGTCGTGCCGACGACCAGGTCAAGGTCCGCGGGCACCGGGTCGAGCCGGCCGAGGTCGAGGCCGCGTTGTGCGAGCGCGCCGACGTGGCGCAGGCCGCGGCGGCCGTGTCGGAGGACGGCAGGCTGGTCGCCTACGCGGTGTCGACGGCGGACTCGGCGGACCTGCGTGAACACCTCGTGCGAACGCTTCCCGGCCACCTGGTGCCGTCGGTCGTCGTGCCGCTGGACGCGTTGCCGTTGACGCCGAACGGCAAACTCGACCGCGCGGCCCTCCCCGCGCCACCGCGGCCGGAGGTGGGCCTGCGCGCGCCGCGCACGTCGGCGGAGGAGGTCCTCTGCGCGGCGTTCGCCAAGGCCCTGCGTCTGCCCGCGGTCGGCGTGGACGACGACTTCTTCCACCTGGGCGGCGACAGCATCATGTCCATCCAGGTGGTCAGCCTGGCCCGGGCCGCGGGTCTGCTGGTCACGCCGCGGGACGTGTTCCGGCGCCGCACGCCCGCCGCGCTCGCGTCGGTGTCTCGTGCGGCCGTCGAGCAGGCGGGTGAGGCGCCGGGCACGGCCGTCGGGGAGGTGCCGCTGACCCCCATCGTGCACCGGCTGCGGGAGCGTGGCCTGTCGGACGTCGAGGTGGACCGCTTCCACCAGTCGGTGGTGACGTCGGTGCCTGCGGGGATGGACGTGGTGGCCGCGGTGCAGCGGCTGGTGGACCGGCACGACGCGTTGCGCCTGCGGTTGACCGTGGAGGAGGAGTGGGGTCTCGACATCGGGCCGGTGGGGTCGGTGCGGGCCGAGGACCTCGTGACGCGGGTGGACGCGGCGACTACGGTTCGCGAGGCGACGGAAGCGGCGGTCGCGCGGCTCGCACCCCGGCATCGGATGGTGTTGCAGGTCGTGTGCTTGGACGGCTCGCCGGGACGGTTGCTGCTGGTGGCACACCACTTGGTGGTCGACGGCGTCTCGTGGCGGATTCTGCTGGCCGACCTGCGATCCGGAGACGCCGCGCCGGCGCCCACCTCGGTGCGCGGGTGGGCCACTGGCCTGGCGCGTGCGGCGGCGGACCCGGCGAGGGAGGCGGAACTGCCACTGTGGACGGACGTGCTGACCACCCCCGACCCGCCGCTGTCCGGTCCGGCCGTACCGGGTGATGCCGGGCCGGGAGGTGTCGGGCCGGGCGGTGCGGGGCGAGGCGGGGTCAAGCCGAACCGTGCGGTAGCGAGGTCGGTGCGGCTGACCCTGCCGGTGTCGCTTGCCGAAGCCGTGCTGACGACCGCGCCCGCCGCGTTCCGGGCGGGTGTGGAGGACATCCTCCTGACCGGGCTCGCCCTCGCCATCGGGCGGTGGCGGCCGGGGCGCGGCACGGCCGTGCTGCTCGACCTCGAGCGACACGGACGCGAGCAGGAGTTGGTGCCCGGCGCCGACCTCTCCCGCACGGTCGGGTGGTTCACCAGCCTGCACCCCGTGCGGCTCGATCCCGGACGCCCCGACCTGGCCGACCCGCTCGCCGTCGGACGCGCGGTCAAGGTGGTGAAGGAGCAGGTGCGGGCGTTCCCGGCCAACGGTGCCGGGTACGGCCTGCTGCGCTACCTCAACCCGCGCACCCGCGACCACCTCGCGGTGTTCCCGCCGCGGCAGCTGTGCTTCAACTACCTCGGCCGCGTCAGCGCCGAACCATCGGACGACGACGTGTCGGCCGGGTTCCGCCCACCACCCGCCTACCCGTTGACGATCAACGCGATCACCCACGACCTACCGGGCGGCCCGGTGCTCGTCGCGACCGTGGAGTGGCCGGTGGGGCTCTTCCCGGACGACGACGTCGCCCGACTCACCTCCGCGTGGCAGCACGCCCTGACCGCGGTGGTCGGCGCCGCTGCCACGCCGGACGCGGGCGGGTGGACGCCGTCCGACGCGGACCACCTCGACCTCACCCAGGACGACATCGACCGGTTCGAGCGCGACCTGCGCGCCGACATCGAGGGGTTGGCATGACCGGATCACCGATCGAGCACCTGTACCCGCTGTCGCCTTTGCAGGCCGGTCTGTTCTTCCACACCCAGTACGAGACCGACGGACCGGACGTCTACACGGTGCAGCTCGCCCTGGACCTCGACGGCCCGGTCGACGCGGCGAGGATGCGCGACGCGGCGCGCGCCCTGGTGCGCGCCCACCCGTGCCTGCGCACGTGCTTCCGGCAGAGCGGTGCGGGCGAGCCGGTGCAGGTCGTGGTCCGCGACGCTGATCCGCCGTGGCACGAGGCGGACCTCGACGACGAACGGCTGGCCGACTGGATGGCGACGGACCGGGCGCGGCGCTTCGACGTGTCACGACCGCCGCTGGTCCGGTTCGCGCTGCTCCGCCGCGGCCCGGACCGGCACCGGCTGGTGATCACCAACCACCACCTGGTGGTGGACGGCTGGTCGAAGCCCGCCCTGGTGGGCGACCTGCTCACGCTGTACCGGTCCGCCACCCCGCCGTCCCGACCGCCGTACCGCGACTACGTGGACTGGGTCGCCGCACAGGACCGTGACGCGTCGACGGCGGCGTGGCGAGCCGAACTGTCCGGTGTGGATGGTCCGACGCTGGTCGCGCCGGGCGCCCGGGGCACCGCGGTGCCCGAGCACCTCGCGGTCCGCTTGGCCGAACCGCTCACCGCCAGGCTCGGCGACCTCGCCCGTGAGCACGGCGTCACGCTGAACACCGTCGTGCAGGCCGCGTGGGCGGTGCTGCTCGGCGTGCTCACCGGCCGTGACGACGTCGTCTTCGGCACCACGGTGTCCGGTCGGCCGGCGGAGGTGCCCGGCGTCGAGGCCATGATCGGCATGTTCGTCAACACCGTCACGGTCAGGGCCCGGCTCGACCCGGCGGGTTCGGTGGCGGAGCTGCTCACCGGCCTGCACGAGCAGCAGGTCCGCACCATGCCGCACCGGCACGTCGGCCTCGGCGACGCCGGGCAGCTGTTCGACACGCTGGTGTCGTTCCAGAACTTCCCGGTCGACGCGAACGCGCTCGACGCCGGGGCCGCGCTGACGGTGTCCGGCGTGGACGTCCGGGACGCCAGCCACTACCCGCTGGTCCTGGTCGCCGCGCCCGGCGACCGGTTGGCGCTCACCCTGGAGCACCGGCCGGACGTGTTCGACAAGTCGCGGGTCGGGGCGCTGGCCGATCGCCTGGTGCGGGTCTTCGAGCACCTGGTCGACCCGCGCACGGACCTGCTCACGGACGACGAGCGGGCCAGGCTCGCCGACTGGGGCACGGGCGTCGAGCACTCCGTGCCCGCCCGGTCCGTGCCCGAGGTGTTCGCCGACGTCGTCGCCCGTACGCCGGACGCGATCGCGATCACCGCCGGGCCGCGCCGGGTCACCTACCGGGAGCTGGACGAGTGGTCCGACCGGATCGCCGCCCGCCTCGACCTGCCGCCGGAGTCACCGGTCGGGATCATGGTGGAACGCTCGCCCGACCTCGTGGCCGCGCTGCTCGGCGTGCTCAAGGCGGGTGGGTGCTACGTGCCGCAGCACCCGTCGGTCCCGGACTCCCGGGTGCGGACGGCACTGGCCGGCGCCACCGCGATCCTGGCCGACGACGTGTGGCGCGAACGGGCGAGCCGGTTCGGCACCGTCCTGACGACGGACCCGACCGACCCGACAAACCCGCCTGGCACCGCGACCGCCGCCCCACGCACGATCCACCCCGACCGGTTGGCGTACGTCATGCACACCTCCGGGTCGACCGGCGTGCCCAAGGGCGTCGCCGTGACCCACCGCGACATCGTGTCGTTCGCCGCCGACACCCGCTGGAGGTCCGGCGCGCACCGACGCGTGCTGGCCCACTCGCCGATCGCGTTCGACGCTTCCACCTACGAACTGTGGACGCCGTTGCTCCAGGGCGCCGAGGTGGTGTTCGGCGCACCGGAGGACGCACGACGCCACGGCGTCTCCGCCGTCTTCCTGACCAGCGCGCTGTTCAGCGCGCTCGACCCGGAGGCGGTGTCCGGCGTGGCAGAGGTGTGGGTCGGCGGCGACGTGGTGTCCCCGACCGCGGTGCGACGCGTGCTCGAAGCCTCCCCGGTCACCACGGTCGTGAACGTCTACGGCCCCACCGAGACCACCGCGTTCGCGACCAGCCACCCGGTCCGCGACACCGACGGCCCACTGCCCGTCGGCCGCCCGATGGACAACCTCCGGGCGCACGTCCTGAACTCCCGCCTCGCGCCCGTGCCGCCCGGCGCCACCGGTGAGCTGTACCTCTCGGGCGCCGGTGTGGCACGCGGCTACCTCGGCCAACCCGCTCGCACCGCCGAGCGGTTCGTGGCCGGCCAGGACGGCGAACGCAGGTACCGGACCGGCGACGTCGTCCGCTGGAACGCCGACGGTGAACTGGAGTTCCTCGGCCGCGCGGACGACCAGGTGAAGATCCGCGGCTTCCGGGTCGAGCCCGGCGACGTCGAGTCGGTCCTCAGTGGACACCCCGACGTCGAGCAGGTCGCGGTGATCGCCCGCGACGACCGGTCGGGCGAGCGCCGCCTCGTCGCGTACGTGTCGCCCCGGCGCAACGAGCGACCCGACCCCGGACACCTGCGGGCGTTCGCGGCCGAGGCCCTGCCGGAGTACTCGGTGCCCGACGCGTTCGTCGTGCTCGACCGGTTGCCCCTCAACGACAACGGCAAGATCGACCGCACCGCCCTGCCCGCGCCGGACCGGGTGGCGGCCACCTCGGACCTACGGCCGCGCACACCCGTCGAGGAGAGCCTCTGCGCGTTGTTCGCCGAGGTGCTCGGTCTGCCCGAGGTCGGGGTGGACGACGACTTCTTCGCCCTGGGCGGCCACTCCATCCAGGCGACCAAGCTGGTCAGCCGGATCAGGCGGGCGCTCGGCGTCGAGCTGCGGATGCGCGGCCTGTTCGACGCGCCGACCGTCGCCGGGCTGGCCGAGCACCTGGCGACGGCGGAAGCGGCACGCCCCGCGCTGCGACCGATGCGCGGTCTGACCGAAACGAGGACGACACCGTGATCCCCCTGTCGTACGCCCAGCGCGGGATGTGGCTGCTCAACCGCCTGGAGGGCGGCTACACGATCCCGCTGGCCATGCGGATCTCCGGTCCGCTGCACGTGCCCGCGTTGCGCGCCGCGCTGGCCGACGTGGTGGCCAGGCACGAGGCGCTGCGCACGGTCTTCCCCGAGGTCGACGGGCTGCCGCGGCAGGTGGTGCTGGACGCGGTGCCCGAGCTGCCCGTCGTGGACGTGCCGGAGGACCGGCTGGCCGCCGAGCTGGGCGCCGCCGGCGCGCGCGGGTTCGACCTGACCACCGAGGTGCCGTTGCGGGCCACGCTGTTCCGGGTCGGCGACGGGCACGTGCTCCTGCTCGTGCTGCACCACATCGCGGGCGACGGCTGGTCGATGGCGCCGCTGGCCGGCGACCTGTCCGCGGCCTACCGGGCGCGGGTCGGCGGCCGGCCCCCGCAGTGGCCGCCGCTGCCCGTCCAGTACGGCGACTTCGCGCTGTGGCAGCGGGAGGTGCTCGGCGACGAGGACGACCCCGGCAGCCCGATCGCCGCTCAGCTGGCTTACTGGCGGCGACGGTTGGCCGACCTGCCGGAGGAGCCGGTGCTGCCGACCGACCGGCCCCGGCCCGCCACTCCCGACCACCGGGCGGACGCGGTCGCGTTCACCGTCGGACCCGGCCTGCACCGCGCCTTGGCCGAGTGGGCGCGCGAGCACCGGGCCAGCCTCTTCATGGTCGTGCAGGCCGGGCTGGCGGCACTGCTGTCACGGCTCGGCGCGGGCGACGACATCCCGGTGGGCAGCCCCGTGTCCGGCCGCACCGACGAGGCCTTGGAGAACCTGGTCGGCTTCTTCGTGAACACGGTGGTGCTGCGCACCGACACCTCGGGCGACCCGACCGCGGCCGAGCTGGTCCAGCGCGTCCGCGAGGCCGACCTGGAGGCGTTCGCGAACCAGGACGCGCCGTTCGACCGGGTGGTCGAGGAGCTGAACCCGGTGCGTTCGGCGGCGCACAACCCGCTGTTCCAGGTCATGCTCGCGCTCCAGAACACCGACGCGGTCGAGCTCGAGCTGGCCGGGCTCGAGGTGAGGGTCGAGCCGGTGGACATCGGGACCACCAAGTTCGACCTGTCGGTCGGCGTGCGGGAACGGCACACCGCCGACGGCGGCTGCGCGGGCGTCGAGGGCGCCGTCCGGTACCGGGTCGACCTGTTCGACCGGGACACCGTCGAGGCGTTCGCCGAACGGCTGGTCCGCGTGCTCGCCGAGATGGTCGCCGACCCGGGCCTGCCGCTGAGCGAGCTCGACGTCTTCGCGCCGGGGGAGCGCCACCGGCTGCTGGTCGAGTGGAACGAGCCCCGCCGGGTGCCCGCCGACACGTGGCCCGCGCTGTTCGAGGCGCAGGTGGACCGCACCCCGGACCGCCCGGCGCTGACGTGCGGCCCGACGACGCTCACCTACGCCGAGCTGAACGCCAGGGCGAACCGCCTGGCGCACTGGCTGATCGGGCGGGGCGTCGGGCCGGAGCAGCGGGTCGCGGTCGCGTTCCCGCGGTCGGTCGAGCACGTCGTGGCCGTGCTCGCGGTGCTCAAGGCGGGCGCCGCCTACGTGCCCGTGGACGTCGACCACCCGACCCAGCGGATCGACCTGCTGCTGGAGGACGCCTCGCCCGCCGTGGTGCTGTCCGAGGAACCGGACCTGACGGGCTGTCCCCCGCGCAACCCCGTCGACGCCGACCGGACCACGCCGCTGCACCACACCCACCCCGCCTACGTCGTGTTCACGTCCGGGTCGACCGGGCGGCCGAAAGGCGTGGTCGTGCCCCACACCGGGATCGCCGGGCTGGCGGCGCACCACGCCGACCGGTACCACATCACCCCGGACAGCCGGGTGGCGCAGTTCGTGTCGCCCGCCTTCGACGTGGCGGTGTCCGAGCTGTGCCTGGCGCTGCTGTCGGGCGCGTGCCTGGTGGTGCCCGCGCGCCAACCGTTCGGCGCCGAGACGGCGGCGTTCCTCGCCGAACGCGGGATCACGCACGTCCACCTGCCGCCGTCGGTGCTGGCCGGTGTGCCCAGGACCGCGCTGCCCGCGCTGCGGGTGCTGATCACCGGCGCCGAGACCTGCCCGCCGGAGCTGGCCGCGTTCTGGTCGCGGGACCGGCGGCTGGTCAACGCCTACGGCCCGACCGAGGCCACGGTGGACGTGACCTCGTGGGTCCGCGAGCCGGACGTCGCGCCGGGACCCATGCCGATCGGGCGGCCGATCGCCGGAGCCCGCGCGTACGTGCTCGACGCCGCGCTGCGCCCCGTGCCGCCGGGCGCCACGGGCGAGCTGTACGTGTCGGGCACGGGGCTGGCCAGGGGCTACCTGAACCGGCCCGACCAGACCGCCGACCGGTTCGTCGCCTGTCCGTTCGAGCACGGCGCCCGGATGTACCGCACCGGAGACCTGGCGCGGTGGAGCTCCGCCGGGCTGCTCCGCTTCGCCGGACGAGCCGACGACCAGGTCAAGCTGCGCGGCGTGCGGGTCGAACCCGGCGAGGTGGAGGCCGTGTTCACCGCGCGCCCCGAGGTCGCCGCGGCGGCGGCCGTCGTGCGCGAGGACCGGCCCGGCGACCAGCGGCTGGTGGTCTACGTCGTGCCAGAGGGCCACGTCGACCCGGAGCGGTTGCGGTCGCACGCCGCGCGGTCCCTGCCCGCCACCCTGGTGCCCGCCGCCGTCGTGGCGCTGGAGTCGTTGCCCCTGACACCGCACGGGAAGCTGGACCGCCGCGCGCTGCCCGCACCGGAGTTCAGCGTCGGCGCCCGCGCGCCGCGAACGGCCCGCGAAGAGGTGCTGTGCGGGCTGTTCGCCGACGTGCTCGGCGTGCCCGAGGTCGGCGTGGACGACGACTTCTTCCGCCTCGGCGGGCACTCCCTGCTCGCCGCACGCCTGGTCGGCCTGGTCCGCGCCGCGCTGGGCGCGGACGTGCCGCTGCGGGCGGTGTTCGAACACCCCACCCCGGGCGCGTTGGCCGATCGGCTCGGCGTCCCCGCCCGCCCGCCGCTGCGCCCGGTGACCCGGCCGGACCGCGTGCCGCTGTCGCCCGCGCAGCGCAGGCTGTGGTTCCTCAACCGGTTCGAGCCGGACGACGCGACCTACAACGTCCCGCTGGCCCTGCGGCTGTCCGGGCCGCTCGACGTGACCGCGCTCCGGCACGCGCTCGGCGACCTGGTGTCGCGCCACGAAGCGCTGCGGACCGTTTTCCCCGAGACCGACGGCGAACCCGAGCAGGTCGTGGTGGACGTGCGGCCGGTCCTGCCGGTCGACCGCGTCGACGACCTCGCCGGTGAGCTGCGGCGGCGCGCGGCGCGCGGGTTCGACCTGACCGCCGAGCCGCCGTTCCGGGCACACCTGTTCCGGTCGGGCGACGACCACGTGCTCCTGCTGGTGCTGCACCACATCGCGGGCGACGGCCCGTCGGCGGGACCGCTGGCCCGCGACCTGTCCACCGCCTACGCCGCCCGCCTGGAGGGCGACGCGCCCGACTGGCCGCCGCTGCCGGTGCAGCACATCGACCACACCCTCTGGCAGCGCGACGTGCTCGGCGACGAGGACGATCCCGACAGCCCGATCGCCGCCCAGCTGGCGTACTGGCGGCGGCAGCTGGCGGACCTGCCGGGCGAGGTGGCGCTGCCCGTGGACCGGCCGCGGACGGGCACGTCCGGCCGGCGCGGCGACGGCGTGCCCGTCGTCCTCGGCGCGGACACCGCGCGGCGGCTGACCCGGCTCGCCCGCGAGCACGGCGCCAGCCCGTTCATGGTGCTCCAGGCCGCCATCGCGGTCCTGCTCTCCCGGCTCGGCGCGGGCGACGACATCCCGTTGGGCACCTCGCTGTCCGGCCGGACCGAGCCGGTGCTGGACGAGGTGGTCGGGTTGTTCGTCAACACCGTGGTGCTGCGGGTCGACACGTCGGGCGACCCCAGCGCGGCCGAGCTGGTCGAACGGGTGCGGGAGACCACGTTGGCCGCGTTCGACCACCGGGACGTGCCGTTCGACCGGGTGGTCGAGGAGCTGAACCCGGTGCGGTCGCCGTCGCGCAACCCGCTGTTCCAGGTGCTGGTGTCACTCGACCACGACACCGGGCCGGTCGGCGCGAACCTGCCCGGGCTGACCGCCGCCGTGGAGCCGATCGCGGCCGCCGCCACCAAGTTCGACCTGGCCTTCGCGTTCACCGAGCAGGCGGCCGGGGGGTGGGCGGGCGTGGTCACCTACCGGGTCGACCTGTTCGACCGCCGCACGGCCGAGGACGTCGCCGAGCGGCTGGTGCGGGTGCTCGACGCGATGGCCGACGCGCCGGCGACGCCGGTCGGGCGGATCGCCGTCCTCGGTCCGGGTGAGCACGCCCGCCTGCTGGCCGGTTCGCGCGGCGCGGACCACCCGGTGCCGCCGACCACCCTGCCGGAGGTGGTCGCGGCACAGGCGGCGCGCACACCCGACGCGCCTGCCGTGATCACCGACGGCACCGCCCTGACCTACGCCGGACTGGACGAGCGGGCAACCGCGCTGGCCCGCCGGCTGACCGGGCACGGCGTGCGCGCCGGGCAGGTCGTCGCCGTCGCGCTGCCCAGGACCGCCGACCTGCCGGTCGCGTTGCTCGCGGTGGCCAAGGCGGGTGCGGCGTACCTCCCGATCGACCCCGGCTACCCGCCTGCGCGGGTGCGGCGGGTGCTCGACGACGCACGGCCGGTCCTGGTGGTCGACCCCGAGTTCCTGCTCGCCGACACCCCGCCGGGGCCGATCGCGGCGCCGCCACACCCGCACGAGGCCGCCTACGTCCTGCACACGTCGGGCTCGACGGGCGAACCCAAGGGCGTCGTGGTCCAGCACGCGGGTCTGGTGAGCCACCTGGCGTGGATGGCCGCCGAGTACGGCGTCGGACCCGGTGACGTGGTGCTGGCCCGGACGTCGGCGAGCTTCGACGCCTCCACGTGGGAGCTGTGGCTGCCCCTGGTCACGGGCGCGGCGGTCTGCCTGGCCCCGACCGGGACGGTCACCGACCCGGAGGAGTTCGCGTCGTTCGCCCGGCGGCACGGTGTGACCGTGGCCCAGTTCGTGCCCTCCCTGCTGGGTGCCCTGTCCGGCACGCCGGCGTGGCCGTCGCTGCGGCTGCTGTTCAGCGGCGGCGAGGTGCTGCCCGCTCGCCTCGCCGAGCGGATCGCCGCCGACTGGCGGGTGCCGGTGGTGAACCTGTACGGGCCGACCGAGACCACGGTCCAGGTCACCGCAGGCCGGTGGCGGCCGCGGCGCGGCCGTGCCGCGGCTCCGATCGGCGTCCCCGTGTGGAACACGCGGGTCTACGTGCTCGACCGGCGGCTCCAGCCGGTGCCCGACGGTGTCGTCGGCGAGCTGTACGTCGCCGGCGTGCAGGTGGCGCGCGGCTACCTCGGCCGACCGGGCGCTACCGCCGAGCGGTTCACCGCGTGCCCGTTCGAGCCCGGCGCCCGCATGTACCGCACCGGGGACCTGGGTCGACGGACCGACGAGGGCGGCCTGGAGTTCGTCGGCCGGGCCGACGACCAGGTGAAGGTGCGCGGCTTCCGGGTCGAGCCGGGTGAGGTCGAGTCGGCGCTGGGGGCGCTGCCCGGGGTGGCCGCCGCCGCGGTGGTCGCACGGGACCAGCGGCTGGTCGCCTACGTCGTCGGACCCGGGTTGTCCGCGGAGTGGCTGCGGTCAGGGCTGGCCGCGACGTTGCCCGCACACCTGGTGCCGTCGGCGTTCGTGCCGCTGGACGCGTTGCCGATGACGCCGAACGGCAAGCTGGACCGGGCGGCGCTGCCCGCGCCCGGCGCCGGTGGCCGGAGCCGACCGCCCCGGTCGCCGCGCGAGGAGGTGCTGTGCGGGTTGTTCGCCGAGGTGCTCGGCGCCGACCGGGTCGGGGTGCACGACTCGTTCTTCGACCTCGGCGGGCACTCGCTGCTCGCTACCCGGCTGATCAGCAGGGTGCGGGCGGTCCTCGGCGTCGAGCTGCCGATCCGCGCCCTGTTCGAGGCGCCGACGGTGGCGGGCCTGGCCGAACGGCTGCCGCGGGGCGCACCGCGGCCCGCGCTCACGCCCGTGGCGCGACCGGACCGGGTGCCGTTGTCGTCCGCCCAGCGCAGGCTGTGGTTCCTCAACCGGTTCGGCGACGACGACGTGCACTACAACACCCCGTTGGCGTTGCGGCTCACGGGCGAGCCGGACGTCGGTGCGCTGCGCGCGGCGGTGCGTGACGTGGCGGAGCGGCACGACGTGCTGCGGACCGTCCTGCCGGACGAGGACGGCGTGCCCTGTCAGCGGGTGCTCGACTCACCGCCGGACCTGGAGGTGGTCGACCTCCCGGAGACGGACCTGGCCGCTGCCCTCACCGCCACCCTGGAGACGCGGTTCGACCTCGCCGCGGACGTCCCGCTGCGGGCACGGCTGTTCGCGCTGTCGCCCACCGAGCACGTGTTGCTGCTGGTCGTGCACCACGTGGCCGCCGACGGCTGGTCGCTGGCGCCGCTGCTGCGCGACCTGTCCGCCGCGTACACCGCACGACACGCGGGAGGGGCGCCGTCCTGGCCCGAGCTGCCCGTGCGGTACGCCGACTACGCGCTCTGGCAGCAGCGCGTGCTGGGCGGGACCGACGACCCGGACGGCCTGGCGGGCTCCCAGCTGCGCTACTGGACGCGTCAGCTGGCCGGCCTGCCGGACGAACTGCCCCTGCCGCTGGACCGGCCCCGGCCCGCCGTGCGGTCCGGCCGGGGCGGCCGGGTCGCGTTCGGGGTGGACCCGGAACTGCACCGCGGCGTCGCGGAGCTGGCCCGTCGGCACGGCGCCACGGTGTTCATGGTGGTGCAGGCCGCCGTCGCCGTGGTGCTGACCAAGCTCGGCGCGGGCCGGGACGTGCCGATGGGCTGCGTGGTCGCGGGCCGCACCGACGCCGCCCTGGACGACCTCGTGGGCTTCTTCGTCAACACGCTCGTGCTGCGCACCGACACGTCCGGCGACCCGACCGCGGCGGAGCTGGTCGAGCGGGTCCGCGACACGGACCTCGACGCGTACGCGCACCAGGACCTGCCGTTCGAGCGGCTGGTCGAGGAGCTGAACCCGGTCCGCTCGCAGGCGCGCACCCCGCTGTTCCAGGTGATGCTGTCGTTCCAGAACACCGACGGCGTGAGCACGGACCTGTTCCCGGGGCTGCGGTGCGCCGCGGAGCCGGTCGCCTCGGACGCCACCAAGTTCGACCTCACGTTCGGGTTCGGCGAGCACGCGGGCGGGTCGGGGCTCAGCGGCACCGTGGAGTACAGCGCGGACCTGTTCGACCGGGACACCGTCGAGGGGGTCGCGGCGCGGCTGCTGCGGGTGCTCCGCGCGATGGTGGCCGACCCGGACGTGCCGCTGAGCCGGGTCGACGTGCTCAGCGCGGTCGAGCGGGACTCGGCGCTCGGCGGCGTCGACGTCGAGGTCGAGCCGCGGACGGTGACCGCCCTGTTCGCGGCGCAGGTCGCGGCGCGGCCGGACGCGGTCGCCGTGGTGTGCGGCGAGGACCGCGTCACGTACGCGGAGCTGGACGTCCGCGCCGACCGGGTGGCCCGGGCGCTGGTGGCGCGCGGTGTCGGCCCGGAGCGGCTCGTCGCCGTCGTGCTGCCCCGGTCGGCCGGCCTGGTGGTGGCGCTGCTCGCGGTGCTCAAGGCGGGCGGCGCGTACGTGCCGGTGGACCCGGACTACCCGGCCGAGCGGATCGAGCTGCTGGTCCGGGAGGCGGACCCGGCGCTGGTGGTCACCGCCGAGGTGCTGCGCGAGCTGGAGTCGGGGGAACCGGCTGATCAGTCCACTTCGGACGTGCGGCCGTCGCACCCCTGCTACGTGATCTACACGTCGGGTTCGACCGGTCGACCCAAGGGTGTGGTGGTGTCGCACGAGAACGTCGTGCGGCTGCTCGACGCGACCCGGCCGCTGTTCGGGTTCGGCCCGGACGACGTGTGGACCCTGTTCCACTCCTACGCCTTCGACTTCTCGGTGTGGGAGCTGTGGGGCGCGCTCGCCCACGGTGGCAGGCTGGTCGTCGTGCCGCGTCCGGTGACCCGTTCGCCGGAGGAGTTCCTGGACCTGCTGGCGACCGAGAGGGTGACGGTGCTCAACCAGACCCCGACCGCGTTCGCGCAGCTGACGCCACGCGACGGGCTGTCGCTGCGGTGGGTGATCTTCGGTGGTGAGGCGCTGGACGCCGCGAGCACGGCCGGGTGGCACGGCCTCACGGGTCTGGTCAACATGTACGGCATCACCGAGACGACCGTGCACGTCACCCACCACGTGCTGGAGCCGTCGGAGACCGGCGGCCCGATCGGCGCGGCCCTGCCCAACCTGCGCGCCTACGTCCTGGACGACGACCTGAACCCCGTGCCGCCCGGGGTGGCGGGGGAGCTGCACGTGTCCGGCGGCCAACTCGCCCGCGGCTACCTCGGGCAGCCCGCGCTCACCGCGGAGCGGTTCGTCGCCGACCCGTTCGGGCCGCCCGGCAGCCGGATGTACCGCAGCGGCGACCTCGTCCGCCGCACCGACGGCGGTCTGCGGTACCTGGGCCGTGCCGACGACCAGGTCAAGGTCCGCGGGTTCCGCATCGAACCCGGTGAGGTCGCCGCGGCGCTCGGCACGCGTGCCGACGTCGCCACAGCGGCCGTGATCGTCCACGACGGGCGGCTGGTCGCCTACGTCGTGCCCGCGCCCGGGGCGACCGTGCGGGCGGAGGCGTTGCGGGAGCACCTGGCCGGGGTGCTGCCGGAGCACATGGTGCCCGCGGTGTTCGTGGTGTTGGACGAGTTGCCGTTGACGGACAACGGAAAGCTGGACCGTGCGGCCCTTCCCGCACCGCGGGCTGAGGTGCGGCCGGTGGCCGTCGCTCCTCGTTCTCGGGTGGAGGGGGTGTTGGCTGGTTTGTTCGGTGAGTTGTTGGGTGTGGGTTCGGTGGGTGTGGAGGATGATTTTTTC
>NZ_JBFAFR010000064.1:0-17397 GCF_040639675.1 Actinosynnema sp. NPDC023794
CGTCACCATGTCGAACTCGCGGTTGAGGATCCCGACGTAGGTCGAGTCGCCCAGCTTGTTGGCGGCCACCGCGGTGCCGAAGTACCGCCCGCTCTGCTGGGCCGCCGCCGCGAGCGTGGAGGCGGCACCGCTGGCGGGCGACGCCACGAGCACCGCGGCGCCCGCGGCGGCGGCGACCAAGGTCGACACGAGTGCGACTCTTGAGACTGACTTCGCTGTCAGCGTCATGTTCGGCGCTTTCTGAGGAGCACCCGCGGTAGTGCGGGTGGGGTGGTTGGGTCGGAGCGGTCGATGGTCCGCTCGGTGCGGGTGGCAGCGTTGCGTCGTAGCCACACGCTGTTCGGGTTCGAAACGTTAAGCAGTATTAACCGAAACAGTTTGGCCGATCAAGGCCTGGTCTGAGGCCGGTTCGACGCGGTGGTTCACCTGCGTGAACATCGGCGAACCGGTTAAGTGTGATCTTGGGTCTGCGCTGGAAGTCCAGGTCAAGTGGGGTGGGTGGCGCTTCGGTCGGTGCGCGGTGAACAAGGGTGTGTTCAGCGGTTATTTCGCAATAATTCGAAACTATTCTCGCAAATTTCGGCGCTCTCGAAGGTTCCGACCGTGGTCGGGTCGTCGTTCCCCACGACCATGTCCGGCCGCGTCAGGCCGGTCGGCCCGCGTGCAGCCGGGTGTACGCGCCCCCGCGGCGCAGCAGCTCGTCGTGGGAGCCGACCTCCTGGATCGCGCCGTCCTGCATGACGACGATGCGGTCGGCGTCCTGGACGGTGGACAGGCGGTGGGCGACGACGAAGGTGGTCCGGCCGCGGACGAGCCTGGCCAACGCCTGCTGGACCAAGGCCTCGGACCGGGTGTCCAGGGCGGAGGTGGCCTCGTCGAGGATCAGCAGGCGTGGGTCGCGGAGCAGGGCCCGGGCGATCACCAGGCGCTGCCGCTGGCCACCGGAGAGGTGGGAGCCGCGGTCGGCGACCGAGGTGTCGAGCCCGTCCGGGAGGTGGTCGACGAACTCCAGGGCGTTGGCGTCGCGCAGGGCCGTCCTGACCGCTGCCTCGTCCGCGTCGGGCATGCCGAAGGCGACGTTCTCGCGGACCGTGCCGTCGAACAGGATCGGCTCCTGCGGCACCACGGAGATGAAGCGCCGGTAGGTGCGCAGGTCGAGCTCCGCCATGTCGACGCCGTCGAGGAGGATCCGGCCCGACTGGGGGCGGATGAAGCCGATGAGCAGGTTGAGCACCGTGGACTTGCCCGCCCCCGAAGGGCCGACCAGCGCGATCGTCTCACCCCGGGCGACGGAGAGGGTGAAGTCGTGCACCGCCGACCGGCCGGTCCCGTCGTAGGTGTGGCCGACGGCCTGGAAGTCCACCGCGCCGCGGACCTCGGTGACCTCGGCCTTGCCGGTGTTGTCCTCGAGGGCGGGTGTGCGCAGCACCTCGTTCGTGGAGCGGACGGACTCCAGTCCTTTGGAGATGACCGGCGCCAGGGTCATCAGGGTGGCCAGGGAGGTGGTGGAGGTGGTCAGGAAGGCGCTGAGCATGACGACGTCGCCCGCCGTGATGCCCCAGGCGCCGTGGTAGGCGACCAGCGCGGAGGCGGTCAGGAAGAGCACCGCGAGGATGTTGAGGAACACCCACGACAGCGAGGCGACCCGGCCGTTGAGCAGGTCCAGTCGCAGTCCTGAGGCCAGGACCCTCCGCAGGGTGTCGTCCATCCGCCGCAGGGCGTGACCTTCCAGGCCGTGCGCGCGGGTGACGGGGATCAGCCGGGTCATCTCGGTCACCCGGGCCGACAGGTGTTCCACGTCGTGGCGGAAGACCTCGTTGTGGTCGCGCAGGCTGGTGCGCAGGCGCATGATCACCAGGGCGGCGAGCGGCACGATCACCAGCAGCAGGGGCAGGAAGTGCGGTGCGCGGACGCCGACGATCGTCAAGCCGCCGATCAGCACGGTGATCGCGCTCATCGCGGTGTCGGTGGTCTGCTGCACCATCTGCTCGACGGTCTCGACGTCGCGGACGACCTTCGCCTGCAGCACGCCCGCGCTCGTCCGGTTGTGGTAGCCGATGGACAGCTCCTGCAACCGGGTGCACAGGGCCGACCGCAGCTCGGTGCCCGCCCGCCGCACGCTCCCGTGCAGGAGGCGGACGTAGAACAGGTGCAGCGGGTAGTTGACGACCAGGATCAGCATGATCAGGCCCGTGGCGACCCACATCCCGTCGAGCGGCAGGTGCAGCACCACGGTGTCCACGATCGTGGCCGTGACCAGGGGGAGCAGCCAGACCGGGCTGTGCTTGACGACGAAGACCGCCAGCGCGCCGCCCAGGCGTCGCCGGTGCGGCCGGAACAGGCGGCCGAGGGCGCGCAGGGAGCCTTCGACCGGGTCACGGCGTCCTCGCTGGGGGTCGGACGAGGTCACCGCGGGGTCTCCAATCAGTGGAAAGCGCTTTCCAGATTCTCGGTAAGGGTGCGAACGGTGTCAAGGCGGTCCGCGGGTCGCCAGGGTTCTCCACCCTTCGGTAAGTCACGACGAACGGTTGGCAGTGCCACTCCGTTAGTCCAGGCTCACCGATGTGACCGCTTCCGCCGGCGAGTGCCCGTGGGGCCGGGTCACGCGGTGATCGCCGCCGAACCGGCTCGTGCTGCTGTGGCAGTTCGGGGCCGACTGGGTCTGCGACCCGTCGCTGGAGACCGAGGTGGAGATCGACTTCGTCGAGGAGTCGCCGGACCGCACCCGGCTGGAGCTGCGCCACCGCCACCTCGAGCGCCACGGCGAGCGGGCCGAGGCGCTGCGCGCCGCCTTCGACGGGCTCGGCGGCTGGAGCGACACGCAGGTGTCGACAACGTCGAGTGGACTGTCCACCTCGCACAGTCGCGGGTGGACCCTTGTCGGCGCACCTCCTGTGCTCGCACGTCATCACACGATCGGGGTTCACTCGTTCGTGGTAATCCCATACGGGGATGCCCAAGGTCGGTCCGGGGCTGGACGATGGGACAGCCGCACGCTGCTCTTCGCAGTCGTGACGTGAACGGATTCGCCAGGGGGTGACCATGACGGCAGCACACGTCGTCGTTTCCATCGAGGCGGGGGCCTCGGCGCAGACCGGGGGAGGCCACGTCGCCGCGGGCTGGCTCGTCGAGCCGACCCGGGTCGTGGTGCCGGACCCGCCACCCGGCTTGCTGGACGGCAGCCTCGACGTCGAGGTCGTGCTCGCCGCGGCGGACGAGAGCCCGGTCGAGCGCATCCCGCCGGCCGAGGTGAACGCGCTGAGGGTCGCCGGCGCGGAGTTCGCCGTCCTCGACCTCGCCGCGGCGTCACGGCACGCGCCGAACGCCGTGATGCCCGAGTCGGTCGCGCTGGAGGCCGCGATCGCCGCCCACGGAGGTGACGCGCGGGCGGCGTTCGAATCCGCGGGCACCGGCCCTCCGATCCCGGGCGACAAGGCGTGCGCGAAGCACAACATCGTCAACTGCGCTCGCTGCTCATGACGTGGAGCCGCCTCGTCCCGGTGGCCGCGGACATCGGGCTTGCCCTGGCGGCGGGCGCGATGGACGTGGTGCTCTACTCGCACGTCCCGCTGCGGCCGGAAGAGCCGGACTTCTGGGTCGCCCTGGGGTACGTGGGGTTGGTGTTCGTCGTGCTCATGGTGCGGCGGCGCCACCCGATGGCGGTGTTCGTCGTGGTGCTGGCGCTGGCCGTGCTGGCCTCGCCCGTCAGCGGCTTCGACTTCCGCCCCGAGATCGTCGTGTACCTCGCCCTGTTCACCGTCGCCGAGCGGTGCCGGGTGCGGGTCGCGGGCGTGGCCCTGGGCGGCGCGCTGCTCTACGCGTTCTCCACCTCCACGCCCGACTTCGACCCCAGCGGTCTCGAAGACCTCGTCGTGGACGTCGCGGCGGCTGCCTACCTGACCTTGTTGCCGCTGTCGGTGTGGGCGACCGGCCGGTGGGTCCGGACCAGCCGGGAGCACGCGCGGGTGCTGGAGGCGAGGCGAGAGCTGGAGGCGCACCAGGCCGTCACGGAGGAGCGCGGCCGGATCGCCCGGGAACTGCACGACGTGGTGTCCCACGCGGTCACCGTGATCGTGCTCCAGGCCGCGGGCGGGCGAAGGGTGGTCGACCGCGACCCGGACCGGGCCGAGCGCGCGTTCGACACGATCCAGCGCCTGGGCGAGAACGCGATGGGGGAGCTGCGCAGGATGCTGGAGGTCCTGCGCGCCGACGGCGAGCCGGCCGAGCCGCAGCCCGGCGTCGACGACATCCCGGCCCTGCTGGACTCGTTCCGGGCGGCGGGGCTGCGCGTCGAGTCGCGCGTCGTGGGCGAACCCAGTCCGGTCGCGCCCACCGTAGACCTCGCGGTGTACCGGGTGGCGCAGGAAGCCCTGACCAACGTCACCAAGCACGCGGGCACCGGCGCGTCCGTCGAGGTGCTGCTGACCTGGGCGGCGGACCAGGTCGAGATCCAGGTCCACGACGAGGGCGGGCACGGCGCCACCCACCACGGCCCGCTGTCCACCGGTCACGGCCTGACCGGTCTGCGCGAACGGCTGGCCGCGCTCGGCGGCAGCCTGAGCACCGCCCGCACGCCCGCCGGCGGCTTCCGGCTCCGCGCCGTCCTGCCGCTCGCCGACTCCGCCGAACCGGGGGAGGACCACCCACCGCCGGCACCGCTTCGACGGGCACGGCTCGGCATCCTCCCCGCCCGGAGACGTCGTGCCCGGGGCACGAGGGCGGCCGCCGGGGTGCGAACGCGTCCGGAGGAGGAGTTCGCGCCCGGCGTCGACCCGTGAGCTCGGGCTGGTGGGGATCCCGCCGGCGGGACGGGTTTGTTGACGACGGGAAGCCACGCCGAGACGATCTGGACGCGCTTCGACTCCCATTCATCCAGCGACTGGCGCGCTTTCGCACATTCGGCTTCGGGCTTTCCCGGCGCCTCTCCCGCAGAGGAACAGTTGATGCACGAGTTCAGATCGTTCTTGGGCGCTGTGGCGACGGCTCTGGCCCTCGTCGCCGCGCCCGAGTCGAGCGCGACCGCCGCCCCGGCAACGCCCGCGGTCGACGTCCAGGTGTCGGCGGCAGCCGCCTCCGGGGGCAGCGCGGCGATCGAGATGGTGGACGTCCAGGAGTCCGTCGTCACGACGTACACCACTACAACCGCGTGGGTGCGCCAGTGCGCCTCCCTGAGCTGCGGTTACCACCCCATCCCGGCGAACTCGTTCATCATGGCGTACTGCTACACCTCGAACGTCGGCATCTTCTGGAACATGGTGCTTACCACCCACCCGACCAATCCGAACCTGCCGATCGCGGGTTTCGTGGACACGACGGCCCTGTACCAGGACAACGTCCACCAGCCGTGCGCCTCGGTCGGCACCGGTCCGAACCGCCCGGCCGCCGAGATGTGGGCGCACAGCTGCCCGTTGATGGCCTGCGGCTACGGCGTCATCCAGGCCGGGCACGACCTCGCCCTGCTGGCCGTCACGGATCAGATGTACGAGGGCGAGTACTGGGCGCTGGTGCTCGACCACGACAACGTCAACAAGGACCTCGTCGGCTTCGTGCACGAGGACGACCTCTTCTTCTAGGACGACCTCTTCCAGCGGGCGCCGGGACGTCGGACGTCCCGGCGCACAGCCCACCCGGGTCAGCAGGCCCCCGTCACGTGTCCCCTGGTCAGCGGCAGGCGCTGCTCGGTCGTCTCGTCGGCCGGGACGTAGACCTCGATCCGCATCCCGCCTGTCGACGCCACCTCCAGCTCGTTGATCGAGAACGCCATGTCGCCCGCGTCGCGGTTGGACAGCTTGCGGATGCGGGCCTCCGGCTCGGCGACCTCGTGCCGCGCCCACAGCTCCGCGAACTCGTCGCTGAGCGCGAGCAGCCGCCGGATGTCCTCCTCCCACACCGGGTCGCCCACGTGGCGGGCGTAGTCGGCGCGCAGGCGGGCCACCGTGTAGGGCACTTCCTCGTCGTAGTTGAGCAGCGTCTGCCTGGCGGTGGGCTCGGTCAGGTGGCACCACAGCATGTTGCGGTGCACGCACGGCATCGAGTGCCACTGCCGCAGCAGGTCGGCGTGGGCGTCGTTGGCCAGGATCACGTCGTACCGGGCGTTGATCAGCGTCGCGGGCAGCGGGTCCAGGCCGCGGAGCACGGCCCGGATCCCGTCGGGGATCTTCGTCGCCGTCGTGCCGATGCGCTGAGGGGTGGCCTCGGCGAGGTGATAGAGGTGCCGGCGCTCGGTCGCGTCCAGCCGGAGGGTGCGCGCGACGGCGTCGAGGACCTGCGTGCTGACGTTGATCGGCCTGCCCTGCTCCATCCAGGTGTACCAGGTGACCCCCACACCGGCGAGCATCGCGACCTCCTCGCGCCGCAGGCCCGCGGTGCGCCTGCGGGTTCCCGGCGGCAGCCCGACGTCCTCCGGGCTCAACCTCGCGCGACACGCCCTGAGGAACTGCCCGAGTTCGGCTCGGCGACGAGCCCGCACCGTCGCCGTGGTCTCGACGCTCATCGACCCCATCCTCACGCTGTGCCTCCACGGCTTCGCACAGCGTGATCCATGGTAGTGCCGGTAACAGTGTTCGCGGGCTCTACCCGCCTTCCCGCCCGAGCCGCCACAGTGGCCGCATGACAACCCGACGAGCCACTTCCTCGCCGGCACAGGAAGCCTCGGGCAAGCACCCGTGGGGGATGTTGGCGGCACTGCTGCTGGGCCAGTTCATGGCCCTGCTGGACGTCACGATCGTCAACGTCGCCATGCCCACCATCGGCGTCGACCTCGACGCGTCCGGCGCCTCCCTGCAACTGGTCGTCGGCGGCTACACCGTCGCGTACGCGACGCTGCTGATCACCGGAGCCCGGCTGGGCGACCTGCACGGCAGGCGGCGCACGTACCTGATCGGCGTCATCGGCTTCACCGTGGCGTCGCTGGTCTGCGGTGTCGCGCCGGCCACGCTCGTGTTGATCGTCGCCCGGTTCGTCCAGGGCGCCGCGGCGGCCGTCATGGTGCCGCAGATCATGAGCGTCATCCAGACGCGGTTCACCGGCCAGGCCCGGGCCAAGGCGCTCAGCGCATACGGCGCGGTGCTGTCGGTCGGCGCCGTGGCGGGCATGGTCCTCGGCGGCGTCATCGTCAACGCCGACATCGCCGACCTGACGTGGCGGCCGGCGTTCCTGGTCAACGTGCCGATCGGCATCGCCCTGGTGCTGCTGGTGCCGAAGCTGATGGAGGCCGACGCGCCGCGCGGCACCCGCGAGCTCGACCTGGTCGGCCTGGCCGTCTCGGTGCCCGCGGTGTTCCTGATCGTGCTGCCGCTGGTGCTCGGCCACGAGGCCGGTTGGCCCGCGTGGACGTTCACCTGCGTGGCGCTCGGCCTCGTGCTCGCGGTCGTGTTCGTGGTCGTGGAGAAGCGCGTCGGCGCCCGCGGCGGCGACCCGCTGCTGAACCTGGACGTGTTCAAGGCGGCCGGCACGGGCACGGGCACGTCCACCCTGCTGCTCAACCAGATCGCCTACGGCGGCTTCCTGTTCGCCTTCGCGCTGCACCTCCAGCAGGGCCTCGGCGACTCGGCGCTGTTCGCGGGTCTGGCGTTCACGCCGATGGCCGCCGCGTTCGGCCTGGTGGGCTTCTTCTGGCGTGAGCTCCCCCCGCGCATCCACCACCTCGTGCCGACCATCGGCATGGTGCTGTGCGCCCTCGGCTACACCGGTATCGCCGCGAGCGCGCAGTCCGACCCGCACGGCGCGCTGATGTGGGTCTCGTTGGTGGTGGGCGGCGGCGGCGTCGGCTTGGCGTTCAGCCCGCTCCTGGTGCTGTCGCTGGTGCACGTGCCGATGCGGGAGGCCGCGGACGCCAGTGGCCTGCTGACCACGACCATGCAGCTCGGCCAGGTGACCGGCATCGCCGTGTTCGGCAGCGTCTTCCTGACCCTGGCCGGGCGTCCGCTGACGCCCGAGTCCTCGTCCGACGCCACCACGAGCACGGCCACCTACTTGGCGGTGCTGGCCGCGGTCGCCGCCATCGTGGCCGTCTTCCTCGCCCGCACGGTGGCCCGGGCGAAGCGGGCCGCCGCCGCGGCGGCGTGACGAGGAGCGGGCCCGGTCCCGAGTGAGGAGGTCGCCGTGACCACGGCGGAACAGGGCCGAGGATGATGTCGGACGCCTTCTCCACGATCGCGATCGTCGGGCCGACGGGGTGGCGAGCACCGACGGCATGACCGACGCGTCCACGGTCCCGCTCCAGCCCATGACCTTCGGTTCGAGGTCGACGACCATGCCCGTCGCGCACGACCCGGCCACGTGGTAGGCCGTCTCGGAGCACCGGCGCGCGTGGGCGCGCAGGTCCTCGTCCGGTCGACCCGCACGACATTCGCGCGTGATCGCGGCGCTCAGACCAGGCAACCCCGAAGTAGTCCCGGCCCGACCGCCCGAGTCACGATGACGACATCGCTGCCGTGTACTGGAGGAGCAATGGTTCTGGCCGGTTCGCCCGGGCCAGGACGAGTCCGGCGACCACTGCCGCACCGGTCGCGGCCACGTCCGGCGGCGCGTCGCGGAGACTCGGGTTCCCGGGCGCTCGGCAACTCCGCGACCGCTCGTCCGCGGTGGCGATCCGGTCCACAGCGGCTCGCGTCCTGCCGGCCCAGCCCGATCGAGGGCTGATCCTCCTCCAGCACGTCCGCAGGCCGCGCACGGTCCAGGAGTCGGACGACGGATCGTGCGCGGCGTCCGGCGGCGCGCGGGCCGCCCGTTCCAGAGGGAGAACCGGATGTACGACTACGTGATCGTCGGCGGCGGGTCCGCGGGCTGCGTGCTGGCGGCACGGCTCACCGAGGACCCGGACGTCACCGTCTGCGTGGTGGAAGCCGGTCCACTCGACACCGCGGAGAACATCCACGTGCCGGCCGGTTTCGCGAAGCTGTTCCGCACGGGCGTGGACTGGGACTACGACACCCACGACGAGCCGGGCCTCAACGGGCGCCGCGTGTTCCTGCCGCAGGGCCGGGTGCTGGGCGGCACCAGCTCGATCAACTCGATGATCTACGTGCGCGGCAACCCGCTGGACTTCGACGCCTGGGGGCAGCCGGGATGGGGTTTCGACGACCTGCTCGGCTACTTCCTGCGCTCGGAGGACAACGAACGCGGCGAGTCGGCGTTCCACGGCGTGGGCGGCCCGCTGGGCGTGTCGGACAACCGCGCGCGCAACCCCATGTCCACGGCGTTCCTCGACGCCGCCGCGGCGGTCGGGTTCGCCCCCAACGACGACTTCAACGGCCCCACCCAGGAAGGGTTCGGCTACTTCCAGGTCAACCAGCGCGACGGCCGCCGGTCCAGCGCCGCGACCGCGTTCCTGCACCCGGTGCTGCACCGCCCGAACCTCACGTTGGAGGCGAACCTCCAGACCGACCGCGTGCTGGTCGAGGGCGGACGCGCCACGGGCGTGGTCGGCCACCGCGCCGGCGAGGAGATCACCGTGCGCGCCGAGCGCGAGGTCGTCCTCGCCGCCGGGGCGTACAACTCGCCGCAGCTGCTGATGCTGTCGGGCATCGGGCCGGCCGCGATGCTGGGCGCGCTGAACATCCCGGTCGTGCTCGACCAGCCGCTGGTCGGTCAGAACCTCCAGGACCACGCGCTCGTGACGCTGGTCTACACCCACCGGCACCCGATCAGCATGCTGGCGGCCGGCGCACCCGAGTCCGTCCAGCAGTTCGTCACCGAGGGTCGGGGCCCGCTCACCTCCAACGGCCCCGAGGCCGGCGGTTTCGTGCGGACGCTGAGCGGCCTGCCGGCGCCGGACGTCGAGTTCCTCACCGTGCCGGTGATGATGGTCGACAGCGGCCTGGCCGCGCCCACGGCGCACGCGATCACGCTGGGGGCGTCGCTGCTCACGCCGCTGAGCCGCGGGCACGTGTCGCTGGGCTCGGACGACCCGACGGCCAAGCCGCGGATCGTGCACAACTACTACGCCGATCGCGCCGACCTGGACACGGCCGTGCGCGCGTTGCGGATCGCGGTGGAGATCGCCGGCACGGCGTCGCTGGAGCCGTACACGGAAACGGCGTTCCGGCCTCCGGCGTCCACTTCGGAGGAGGATCTGCGCGCCTACGCGCGGGCCCGCACGCAGTCGACCTACCACCCCGTCGGCACATGCGCGATGGGGCAGGTCGTGGACGCCGAACTGCGCGTCATGGGCGTCGAGGGGTTGCGCGTGGTCGACGCCTCGGTGATGCCGACGATCATCCGCGGCAACACCAACGCCCCGGTCATCGCGATCGCCGAGAAGGCCGCCGACCTCATCAGCGGCGCCCCGGCGCTGCCGGCGCGCGGCGCGGAAGCCCTGGCAGCCTGAGGGTTCCCGGGTGCTCGGATCGGCCGGCCGGCACGCCCGTCCGGCCGATCCGCCACGCCCGCGCACCAGTCCGGGAGGCCGAGTCGTCACGGCGCCACAGGCGTGCCATACCCTTGCTCCCGACCGGTCGCCTGCCGGTCCACCGATCTGGTGCCATGCCGGTTCAGCGGGTGCCTCGGCGCGTCGGACCGCGTGACCGGAGGAGTCGATCCCGGGATGACGGCTGAGCGACCGATGCCCACTCAGGACGACGTGCTCGGGTACTTCAGCACGTTGTCGAACTGGGGACGCTGGGGCGACGACGACGAGCTCGGCACGCTGAACCACATCACCGACGACGTCCGGCTGGCGGCGGCGCGGGCCGTGCGCCACGGCAGGAGCGTGTCGTGCGCGTGGGAGGTCGCCGTGCCGGAGGAGATGGAGCGGTCGACGACGACGTGCCCGTGCGCCGCCGACATGCCGGGCGCCGAGGACATGCCGGTGCCCGGGTTCCGCAACGACCGGCGCTGGGGCTTCTCGTCCGAGCGGCTCGGCATCACGTTCCACGGCAACACCATCACCCACGTCGACTCGCCGTGCCACCTCTTCTGGGACGGCACGATGTACAACGGGCGGTCGCACTCGGTGGTCGACGCCGGGACGGGATCGGCGTGGGCGGCCGTCACCGCGGCGGCGAACGGGATCGTCACGCGCGGTGTCCTGCTGGACGTCGCGAGGGTCCGCGACGTGCCGTGGCTGGAACCGGGGCAGGGCGTGTTCCCCGAGGATCTGGAGGAGGCCGAGCGCCGCCAGGGCGTGCGGGTGCGGTCCGGTGACGCGGTGCTCCTGCGGACCGGCCACGGCCGCGCCCGGCACGAGGCCGGCGCGTCCGGCGGTGTCACGCAGGCCGGCTGGCACGCGTCCTGCCTGCCGTGGCTGCGCGAACGGGGGGTCGCGCTGATCGGCGCCGACACCCCTCAGGACGTTCAGCCGTCGGGGTACGAGGACGTGTTGATGCCGGTCCACGCCGTGGGCCTGGTCGCGATGGGCCTGTGGCTGCTCGACAACTGTGACCTGGAGGCGTGCGCGACGACGGCGGCCGAGCTCGGCCAGTGGGACTTCCAGCTCGCGGTCGCGCCGGTCCGCTTCGCCGGCACGTCCGGCAGCCCGGTCAACCCGATCGCCACGTTCTGACCTCAAGACCCGCGCCACCGGCCTTGCCGTCGACCGGGGACCCGGGGTCGAGCGGCTTTGGTGGAAGTCGACAGAAATGGGCTTCCCGCCTTGGCAGTTGTGGCATGTCGCCGCTTCGACGTGCTCCACTACGTTGGCCGGTATGGACAATGAGGTTCGTCACACCGCATCCCGTGCCCGCTTCGATCGCCAGGGGCGGCGGCTGCTCGTGCTCGGCATCGGGGTCTTGGCCGTGCTCGTCTCGGCGACCGTGCTGGCCTTGAAGGACCTGGGCGCGGTGGTGGTGCGCTTAGTGGAGCAGGGGACACCGGTCTGGGCGCTCGGCGTGTTCGTCTTCGCGGTGTTCGCGGGCATCGCCAAGATCGTGAGCTCGTTCAGCGAGCCCATGAGCCGGGTCGTGCGGATAGTCGAACTCCGCCGGGCCGCTGGAGACGATCCTGGCCGTGACGCCTGAGCCGGTCACCACTCGCAGGTGACGGGCGGCGGGGCAGGCGTCGATCCGCCGATCGACCTGAAGACGCCGGTGACGGCCGCGGGCCGGTCGGCCCGGAAGCTCGTGGTCCGGAGCCACGGCTCCGACAAGAGCCCGGCCAACCCGCCGGGCGGGTGCGGTCGCGGTTCGTGGCGTTGCGGGTGAGCCCGGCCGATCGCCGCATCCCGAAGAACCGGATGGCAGCCTCCCGGGGTGCCGGCTGCTCGCGGAATGGCCGTCCTCCGCCACCGCCAACCCCTACTCGGGGTCTGGACAGGCCGCCGTCACACCGGTCGACAACCTGTCCAGACCACAAGCAGCCGAACAAGATCCCAGCTCAACAGCACCTGGCGACGTCCTACTGGCCCGGGAACATCGTCAGTGCCCGGTCGACACCGATCGCGACCAGCTGGTCGAGGGTCAGCGGCGGCTCCGACGCGGTCGGCGCGCCACCGATCTTGCCGGAGGTGCCGATGTTCTCGGCCTGGACGAGGACCTGCGTGCCGTCCTTGCGGTGGACCAGCACCTGGTTCATCGTGACGCCGCCCCCCATGTCCGCCGTCTGCTTGACGATCTCCTCACCCCGTGGGCCGGTCTCCGTCACGCAGGAAGTCCGGATCCCGAGGCCAGGAGCGGCACATACGGGGCCCAGGCCGTCGTGCCACGTCGGCTCCATGAGGACGAAGATGTTCCCGCTCCCGTCCGCCGCGGTCGTGGTCGCCGACGCCTCGAAGGTGGCCATGGGGTCGCAGATGGACAGCTCGACACTCGGGTCCATCGCGCGCACCTGGTGGTAGTCGAGCGGCCCGTGTGGCGTGCCCGCCGGGTAGTCGCCCGCGGGGTTGGTCGACAGCTTCAGGTCAGGCCGCTGTGCCTTGACCGCGTCCGTCGTCGCCAGGGTCAGCCGCGCGGCGGCTTCGGCCGCGGGTTCCAGCCTGCCCTCGCACTGGGGCGGTGGCACCTCCTCATCCACGGTGATGACCGACGGCGTGGACACCTCCGAGTCGGCCGGCTGTTCCTGCGTGGTCGAGGACGGTGACACCGCGGAGGTGGTGCCCGGCGGCCCGCCGACCGGTGTGCCCCCACCGCCGTCGCTGGTCAGCGTGTACGCGACGGCGCCGGTCAGCACCACGACGGCCACCCCGGCGGCGACCGCCGGGTTCGCCACCCGGCGAAGCCGGACCGCGCGGCGGCCGCGGACGATGACCGCGTCCACGTCGACCGTGGACGGCGGCACCTCGCCGATCGCGTCGTCGAACAGTTGCTTGTCCATCAGTACCCCTCCCTGGTCGCCTGCGCCGCGCTGGTGCGCAACGTGTCGAGCCCCCGCGCGGTCTGGCTCTTCACGGTGCCCACCGAGCAGCCGAGGATCTCGGCGGTCTCCTCCACCGAGAGATCGAGGTAGAGGCGCAGTACGACGGCGGCCCGCCGCCTCGGGGGGAGACCGTCGAGCAGGTGGAGCAGCTGGGCCCGGTTGACCACGGCGAACTCGGCCACCGTCGGCAGCTCCGGCAGCTCCTCCACGGACTGCTCGCGCCGCCACGGCCTCCGCTTCTCGTCCAGCCAGGTGCGCAGCAGCGCCTTGCGGACGTACGCGTCGATGCCGGCCGTCCCGCCGACCCTCGGCCAGTGCCGGTACAGCTTGCTGATGGTGATCGACACGAGGTCGTCCGCCATGTGCCAGTCCCGGCACAGGAGGTACGCGGTGCGCCGCAGGGGCTCCATTCGAGCCGTCACGTACTCGCGGTACGCGTTCTCCTCGGACCGTTTCACCTGGTTGACCTCCTGTGTCGTGCCTCTACCCAATCAGGAACGCACCTCGTGCGCGGCGAGGTTGCCCGACGGAGGACATTGATCGTGAAACCTGTTCGGACCGTTTCCACCTCGCCGAGGAGGGTGGCGCCCTGCGATCGGGGATAGCGCTGTGTGATCGGATGCCGCGTATTCACCCGAACGAGATGATGCCGATGCTCCACCAGTGGTGCGACCATGAGGACGGGCGGTGAGGTGCTCATCTGGGTGGGGGAGCGATGACACCACGGCCGATGTGGGCAGAAGCCCGGGCACGACCGCAGACACAGGTGCAGCGCCGACCGCCCCCGTCGAACTGGTAACAGGGGGAACGATGACGAAGACGACGAAGGTGGCGGCTGTCCTGACGACCGCCGCCATGACCACGGCTCTGATCGCCGCCACCACCGCATCCGCATCCGCTGCCGCTCCGTGGTGGAGCGACCCGGCGACGTGCGCGAACCCACTCACGGCGGTGCAGCGCACGGTCGACAGCCGGGTGGTCCAGGTCCGCTACGGCACCTGCGGCGGCGCGCAGTACGGCTGGGGGCGGATCCTCGACTACAGCGGTCAGGAGTTCATCCGCTTCGAGGTCGACCTGAACGGGGACCGGGTCGCGGACGACTTCTCGACCTACACCGCGGGCAGCCGCAACTACACGCAGGCCTACCCCACGAGTTCGAGCCCGAACCGCGCCTTCCGGGCGTGCTACGTGGTCGACCCGAACGGCACGTGCACGGCGGGCAACTCCACCGCCTGGTGGTGACCCCGACGCCGCGACGGCGACCGCGATCGGTCGGCTGGGCGGGTGAAGCGCGACCAGAGGCGGCCCGCCGCTTCGGCCTCGTGTACGTCATTCGGAACAAGCGGATCCAGAGGGCTTACGAGGCGCCGGCGGGAGGCAGCCCCACAGCGGGGCGAACCCGCACATCCACGTCAGCTGGGCCGACCGGTACGACGGGCAGAACTCCGGTCGCGGCCCGACTTCGGCGACGACCCGGACGTGGCTCTCGGCGTACCGGCGTTCCCTGCCGCACTCGACGACGCGGCCGGGAACGCCGGGACCTCGACCGGGCGCGAGCACACCACGTATCCGGTGGTCACGGCCACAGGGGTGCAGCGCGGGGGTAGGGCCGAACGTGTGCACTTCACCGATTCCGGCGACGCCGGGCGGCACCGGGTGATTCACTCGGCCCGATCAAGGGCGGAGGTGTCGAACGAGCGTGCGCAAGGAGTTGCGCGCCTATCTCCGGCGCACCGAAGGCAAACTGACCATGATCGCCGCGTGCACGTCCGCGTCGGCGCTGCTGCTCGGGCTGATCGGCTGGTTGGTCCTGCAGGACAGGCAGGACATGCTGGACGACGCGGTGGAAAGGCGCGGCGTGCTCACGTCCGCGGCTCTCGACGTCTACCGCGCGTTCGCGGACGCCGACGCCACCTCGCTCGACGCGTTGCTGGTCGACCAGCAACGCTCGCCGCAGTTGCAGCAGAAGGTGCGCGAGAACGTCTTCGACGCACTCGACGCGTTGCGAACGGCGGCGGAGCGCGATGGTGGTGGGAGTGCGGCGGAGCGCATCCAGCGCATCACCGACCTGGTACCGCAGTACGTGCAGCTCGTGGAGAGCGGCTGGAGCGCCGGCCGCGAGGGCCACCCGGTCGCCACCTCCTACCTGAACCAGGCGAGCTTCCTGGCGCGCGGCAAGATCCTCGAAGACGCGGCGGCACTGCACAGCGAGCAGGTCAAGAACCTCACCAAGGCCCAACAGGACGCCACCGGCCAGTCCTGGCTCGTCTGGCTGCTCGGGTTCACCGTGCTGGGCGTTCTCCACTGGTCGAACAGGTTCCTCTTCCGGCGCACCAAGCGCCGCTACAACACCGGCCTCATCGTCGCCGCGGTGCTCACCGGCGTCGCGCTCCTGGTCACCTCGATCCCGCTGCTGATCTCCAGCAGCCACGCCGAGGACAGCATCCAGAACCGGGAGAAGGTCGTCGCGCCGCTCGCGGAGGCGCGCAACGTCGGCCGGTCCGCGGACGGCAACGAGGCCCGACTGCTGATCTACCCCTCGGTCGGCGACAAGGAGGCGTTGAGGAAGGACCTCGCCGACATCGCCGGGCTCATCGCGCAGGCGGCGGGATCCGCCACCGACCGCGAGCACATCGACCAGGCGGCCGACGCGACGCGGAAGTGGACCGACGCGGACTCCAGGCTGGTCACCACCGACTCGAAGCCGACCTACCCGGAGACCGTCGCGCTCGTGACGCCGCCCGAGCAGGGCAAGTCGACCGCGGAACTGGTGGACGAGCACCTCACCGCGGCGATCTCGGCCTACACCAGTGCCTCCGCCCACTCCACCGCCGAGGCGCGCGCGTGGATCAGCGGACTGGACGTCGTCTTCGCCCTGCTGATGGCGGGAGCGGCCATCGCGGCACTGGCCGGGCTCCGGCCCCGGATCGCGGAGTACTACCGATGAAGCGCTTGCTGCTGGCACTCCTGCTGCTCGCGGGCTGCGCGGCCCAGCCCGCCCAGCCCGCCGAGCGGACGGCCGAACCCGTGCTGCCCAACGGCTACCGCGACCCCGGGCAGCCGGCCTCGCTGCCGCCGGAGTGCACGACGCAGGAGGGCAGGGCGAAGTACGACCCGACGCGCACGCTCAACCCCGCAGGTGGCCTCAGCGACGGCACGAGCGTGCTCGACGGCGGGACGCTCGCGGAGATCCGCGAGAACGGCCTGGACGTCGGCGTCAGCCAGACCACCCCGCTCCTCAGCCGCCGCGACCAGGTGACGGGGGAGATGGAGGGCTTCGAGATCGACCTGATCAACCGGATCGCGACCGAGCTGTTCGGCCGTCCGCTCCAGCGCAACGACCCGATGCTGCGCCTGGTCACCATGCCCACCGGCAGCAGGCTGCTGGCGCTCGACACCGACAAGAACAACGCCACCAGGGAAGCCGACCAGGCGTTGGAGGAGGTCCCGGTCGTCGACATGGTCGTCGCCGACGTGACGATGACCTGCGACCGCGTCTACAACCACGACGTCGTCTACTCGACGCCCTACCTCACCACGAACGCGGGCCTGCTCACCCGCAGCGGCACCGAGGCGCGCGACTCGCTGGACGAGCTGCGCGGTCGGAAGGTGTGTGCCGCGTCGGCCACCACGAGCATCGTCGACCTGCTCGAGTCGCAGCGGACCACCGGCGTCGAGCCGGTGTCCACACCCGACTCCAGCGAGTGCCTCATGCTGCTGCAACGCGGTCTCGTGGACGCGGTCTACACCGACTTCCCGATCCTGCAGGGTTTGCAGATGCAGGATCCCGGCACCGAGCTGACCGACCTGCCGGGCCAGGGCGGCGGCACGGCGGGCGTCGCGATCAGCGCCAAGCACAAGGACCTGGTCCGGTTCGTCAACGGCGTGATCGCCCGGATGCGCGCGGACGGCTCGCTGCAGGCCTCGCACGAGAAGTGGTTCGGCGAGCACGTGCGGGCGCTGGGGCTCGAACAGGGCCCGGTGCTCCCGCTGCCGCCGATCACCTACATCGACTAGTGTCCTGCGCCAGGAATTCGATCAAGATATGAGGCGAGGCGGTCGAGGATCTCGTCCGCGTCCTTGGTCCAGATGAAGGGCTTGGGGTCC
>NZ_JBFAFR010000065.1:0-16768 GCF_040639675.1 Actinosynnema sp. NPDC023794
ACGCCACCACATCGGCATCCGTCACCGCCACACCCTTCGGCACACCCGTCGACCCCGACGTGAACATCACGTAGCACAACCGCTCCGGATGGCCGAGCGGGCGCGGCAGCGGGGCGGTAGGCACGGGTGCGGTCATGTCCCGGTCGGGTCCGAGGACGACGACCGGCTCCGCGACGGCCAGCACCTCCGCACGGCGTGCGGGCGGCTGGGCGGGGTCCAGCGGCAGGTAGGCCGCGCCGGTCCTGCCCACCGCCAGCACCGCCACCACGAAGTCGACCGAGCGCGGCAGGTCCAGCGCGACCAGCCGTTCCGGTCCCGCGCCGCGCGCGGCCAGCGCGTGCGCCAGCCGCTCGGCCCGCGCGTCCAGCTCGGCGTAGGTCACCTGGTCCGGGCCGTCGACGATCGCGACGGCGTCCGGGTTCGCGGCGGCCACCGAGGCGAACAGCGCCGCCGTGCCGCCCTCCGGGACCGGCACCCTGGCGCCCGCGCTGGCCCGCGCCAGCACCGCGCGCTCGGCCGGGGTGACCAGGTCGAACGAGGCCAGCGGCAGGTCCGGCGCGGCCAGCGCGGCGGTCAGCAGCCGGGTGAACCGGTCCGCCAGCGCCGCCGCGGTGTCCGGGTCGAACAGCGCCGTGCGGTACTCCAGCGAGCCGGCCAGCGCACCGTCCGCGCGTTCGGCCAGCAGCAGCGACAGGTCGTGCTTGGCGGTCGCACCGCCCACCGGCCACGGCCGCGCGGTCAGCCCCGGCAGCTCCACCGGCGCGGGTTCGTCCGCGCCGAGCACGAGCATCACCTGGAACAGGGGGTGGTGCGCCGGCGAGCGGGGCGGGTTGAGCACCTCGACCAGTCGCTCGAACGGCACCTCCTGGTGTGCGTAGGCGGCCAGGTCCGCCGCCCGTGCCCGGTGCACCAGCTCGCGCAGGCCGGGGCGTCCGCCGGTGTCCAGCCGCAGCACCAGGGTGTTGACGAAGAAGCCGACCAGGTCGTCCAGCGCGCCGTCGGTGCGCCCGGCGACCGGGGTGCCGATCGGGATGTCCGGGCCCGCGCCGTGGCGCGACAGCAGCGCGGCGAACGCGGCGTGCACGACCATGAACACGCTGGCCCGGTGTTCCCGGGCGAACCGGGTGAGCAGCCGGTGGGTGTCCGGTCCGATCACCACCGGCGTGCGGTCGCCGCGGGGGTCGGCGGTGGCGGTCCGGGGCCGGTCGAAGGGCAGGTCGAGCCGGTCGGGCAGGTCCGCCAGCGCGGTCCGCCAGTGCGCCAGCCCGAGCGCCAACGGGCTGCCCGGGTCGTCCTCGGCGCCCAGCGCCGCGCGCTGCCACAGGGTGTAGTCCGCGTAGTCCACCGGCAGCGGCGCCCACGTCGGCGACGTCCTGTCGTGGCGGGCCCGGTAGGCGGCAGCCAGGTCGGCGGTGAACGGCGCCGCCGACCAGCCGTCGGTGGCGATGTGGTGCACGACCACGAGCAGCACGTGGTCGTCGGGTGCGAGGCGGAACAGCCGGGCCCGCACCGGAGGGCTGCTGGCCAGGTCGAACGGCACGGCCGTGGCGGCGGCCAGCGCCGCGTCCAGCTCGGGCGCGGTCACCTCGACCACGGGCAGCTCCGGCGCGATGGCGGGCAGCACCGCCTGGTGCGGTTCGCCGTCGGCCTCGGGGAAGACCGTGCGCAGTGGCTCGTGCCGGCGCACCAGGTCGCCGAGCGCGGCGCTCAGCGCCTGCACGTCCGGCTCGCCGCCCAGCCTCAGCGCGAAGGGCACGTGGTAGGTGCCGTGGCCGTCGTCCACGCGGTTGAGGAACCACAGCCGGCGCTGCGCGTAGGACAGCGGGACGCGTTCGGGCCTGGGCATCCTCCCGGGCGCCGGGCCGGCGGTCGTCTCGGCCGCCGCGATCCGGGCCGCCAGGCCCGCCACCGTGGGCGCCTCGAACAGCACCCGCATCCCGAGGTCGACGCCGAAGGCCGCCTTCACCCGCGACACGACCCGGATCGCCAGCAGCGAGTGCCCGCCCAGCTCGAAGAAGCCCTCGTCCGCACCCACCTCCGGCACGCCGAGCACCGCGGCGAACACCTCGGCCACCGCGGCCTCCAGCGGGGTTGCCGGGGCCCTGCCGATCGCGGCCTTGCCGGTCGACGCGTGGCCGGGTGCGGGGAGGGCGCGGTGGTCCAGCTTGCCGTTGCGGGTCAGCGGCAGCTCGTCGAGCACCACGACCGCGGCGGGCACCAGGTGGCCGGGCAGCACGTCGGCCGCCCGCGCCCGCAGCGCCGCCGGGTCGGGCTCGCCGCCGGGCGCCGGGACGACGTAGGCGACCAGCCTGCGGTCACCCGGGTTGTCCTCGCGGACCACGACGGCGGCCCGCGCCACGGCCGGGTCGGCGGCCAGCGCGGCGACCACCTCGCCCGGCTCGACGCGGTGCCCGCGCAGCTTGAGCTGGTCGTCGGCGCGGCCGGCGAACACCAGCACGCCGTCCGCGCGGCGCGTGGCCAGGTCGCCGGTGCGGTACATCCGGGCGCCGGGCGGGCCGAACGGGTCGGGCGCGAACCGTGCGGCGGTGCGGGCCGGGTCGCCCAGGTAGCCGCGCGCCAGGCCCTCGCCCGCCACGTACAGCTCGCCGACGACACCGGGCGGCACCGGGCGCAGCGCCGCGTCCAGCACGCGGACGGCGGCGTAGGAGTGCGGCCGGCCGATGGGCACCGTGCCGGCGGGCAGCGGGTCGCCGGGCTCCAGCCGGTGCTCGGTGCAGTTCACGCACACCTCGGTGGGCCCGTAGACGTTGACCACCGGCACGTCCGGGTGCCGCGCGCGCCACGGCGCGAGGTCGGCGGACACCAGCTCCTCGCCGCCCAGCATCAGCTCAGCGGTGGGCGCGGCGACGTCCGGCAGGTTGGCGAGCAGCGGCAGGTGGCTCGGGGTGGCCTTGAGGAACGCCGGCCGCACCGCGAGGTCGGCGTCCAGCGCCGCCAGGTGCAGGCGCCCGCCGACGCTCAGCGGCGTCCACAGCGCGGTCACCGTGTGGTCGAAGGACACCGGCGAGTGCACCACGACCGGGCCGTCGAGCCCGGCGTACGCGCCGCGCGCCCGGTTGAGGTACCCGGCCAGCGCCCGGTGTTCGACCACCACGCCCTTGGGCACGCCGGTCGAGCCGGAGGTGTGGATGACGTAGGCGGGGTGCCCGGGGAGCAGTGGCGCCACCCGGTCGTCGTCGGTGACAGCAGCGGCGTCGAGGTCGTCGGTGACCGGCAGCTCGGTCAGCACCAGCAGCGGGTGGGCGTCGCGCAGCAGGGCGGCCGTGCGCGCGGCGGGCAGGCCGGGGTCCAGCGGCAGGTAGGCCGCCCCGGAGGTGGCCACCGCCAGCAGCGCCACCACCTGCGCGGCCGAGCGGGGCAGCGCCACCGCCACCAGCCGCTCGGGCCCGGCGCCGCGGGCGATCAGCCACCGGGCCAGCTGGTTGGCTGCGGCGTCCAGCTCGGCGTAGGACAGCTCGGTCCCGCCGTCCACCACCGCGACCGCGTCGGGGGTGCGGCGGGCCTGGGCGGCGACCAGGCCGGGCAGCAGGGGCCCGCCCAGCGGCCGCCACGGCGCCGTCAGGGCGCGGCGCTCCCGCTCGTCGAGCACCTCCAGCTCCCCGATCGGCCGGTCCGGGTCGACCGACGCGGCGGTGAGCAGGCGGACCAGGCGCGCGCCGAGCGCGGTGGCGGTGGCGTGGTCGAAGACGTCGGCGCGGTGCTCCACCGCGCCGGTGATCCCGGCGGGCCGCCCCTCGGCGTCGCGGCGCAGCACGCAGCGGACGGTGAGGTCGAACCGGGCGGCGGTGGCCTCGACGGGTTCGCCGACGACCTCCAGGCCGGGCAGCTCCGGCGGCGGCGCGTCCTGGTCGACCACCACCAGCATCACCTGGAACAGCGGGTGCCGCGACGGCGAGCGGGTCGGGTTGAGCCGGTCCACCAACTGCTCGAACGGCAGGTCCCCGTGGGCGTAGGCGGCCAGGTCGGTGTGGCGCACCCGGTCGAGCAGGGTGCGGAACGACGGGTCGCCCGATGTGTCGGCGCGCAGCACCAGCGTGTTGAGGAAGAACCCGACGACCTCGTCCAGCGTCTCGTCCGGGCGGGTGGTGATCGGGGTGCCGATCGGGATGTCGGTGCCCGCGCCCATCCTGGTCAACAGGGCCGCGAGCGCGGCGTGCAGCACCATGAACGTGCTGACCTGGCCATGCCCGGCCAGCCGAGCCAGGTTCGCGTGCGCCTCGGCGGGCAGGTCGAACCCGGCGGCGCCGGCCGGTCCCGTGCCCGAGGCCGGGTAGGGGCGGTCCGCGGGCAGGGTCAGCGCCTCGGGCAGGTCCGCCAGGGCGGCGCGCCAGTGCTCGACCTGGCGGTCGAGCGCGGGTTCGACGTGCTCGCGCTGCCACAGGGCGTAGTCGGCGTAGGCCACCGGCAGTTTGGTCCACTGTGGACTTGTGCCGGCCCGGCGGGCGGTGTAGGCCTCCGCGAGGTCGCGCAGCAGCACGGGAACCGAACCCGCGTCGCCCGCGACGTGGTGCAGCACCAGCAGCAGGACGTGCTCGCGCTCGCCCAAGGCGAACACCACCGCCCGCAGCGGCAGGTCCGCCGCGAGGTCGAACGGCTCCGCGGTGGCCGCGCTCAACGCGGCCGGCAGATCCTCTTCGGACACCGCGCGGG
This sequence comes from Actinosynnema sp. NPDC023794, assembly GCF_040639675.1. Taxonomy (NCBI): domain Bacteria; kingdom Bacillati; phylum Actinomycetota; class Actinomycetes; order Pseudonocardiales; family Pseudonocardiaceae; genus Actinosynnema; species Actinosynnema sp. NPDC023794. Next base: position 4,672 of record NZ_JBFAFR010000065.1, read on the forward strand.
TCTCGGCCACGACGGTCGCGGAGGCCGACACGACCTGGTGCGGCACGTCGTCGGTCTCCGGCAGCAGGGTGCGCAGCACCTCGTGCCGACCGACGAGGTCCGCCAAGGCCGCGTCGAGCGCGTCCCGGTCCAAGGCCCCGCGCAGCCGCAGGGCGATCGGGACGTTGTAGAGGCCGCCGGGGTCGAGGCGGTTGAGCAGCCACAGCCGGCGCTGCGCCAGGGACAGCGGCACGCGCTCGGGCCGCGGCGCCGGGCGCACCGGGGGCCGGACCGCGTCCCGGGGCGCGCTGGCCAGGGCCGCGCCGAGCAGGCGGGCAAGCCCGGCGGCGGTCGGGGCGTCGAACAGCGCGCCGATGGTCAGCTCCACGCCGTGGGCTGCGCGCACCCGGCTGATCACCCTGGTGGCCAGCAGTGAATGCCCGCCCAGGGCGAAGAAGTCGTCGTCCGCGCCGACCCTCGGCAGGCCGAGCACGTCGGCGAACAGCGCGCAGAGGATCTCCTCGCCGGGTGTGCGCGGCGCGCGGCCCGACGCCAGGGAGGTCAGGTCGGCCGCGGGCAGCGCGGCGCGGTCGAGCTTGCCGGTGGGGCTGAGCGGGAGCCGGTCGAGCACCACGACCACGCCGGGCACCATGTGGTCGGGCAGGGTGCGCGCGGCGAACGCCCGCACGCCGGACGGGTCCACCACCGCGCCGGCGACCGGGACGACGTAAGCGGCCAGGGTGCCGCGTTCCACCTCCACCACCGCCGCGGCGGCCACCGCCTCGTGCGCGACCAGCGCGGCCTCGACCTCGCCCGGCTCGATGCGGAAGCCGCGGATCTTGACCTGCTGGTCGGCGCGGCCGACGAACTCCAGGTTGCCGTCCGCGCGCCACCGGACCACGTCGCCGGTCCGGTACATCCGGGTGCCGCGGCCCTCGAACGGGTCGACCACGAACCGCTGCGCGGTCAGGCCGCGGCGGTCCAGGTAGCCGCGGGCCACGCCGTCACCGGCCAGGTACAGCTCGCCGGGCACGCCCACGGGCACCGGGCGCAGCGCGGCGTCCAGCACGTAGGCCCGCACGTGCGGCAGGGGCCTGCCGATGGGCGGCGCCTCGGAGGGGCGCAGCGGTTCGGTCATGGTGGCCACGACGGTGGTCTCGGTCGGCCCGTAGACGTGCACCAGCGTGCGTCCCGGAGCCCAACGCGCCGCCAGGTCCGCCGAACACGCCTCACCCCCGACGATCAACCCCCGCAACGACGGCAACTCCCGATCCGGCAGCGAAGCCAGCATCGAGGTGACCAGGTCGGTGTGCGTGATCGCCTGGTCGTCGATGAGCGCGGCCAGCTCGTCACCCGCGACGTGCTTGTCCGGTGCGGGCAGCACGAGGGTGGCGCCGGTGGACAGCGCCATCGTGATGTCCGCCATCGACACGTCGAACGCGATCGACACCGCCAACAGGAACCGGCTGCCCACCCCGATCCCCAACCGCTCCACGTGCGACCGCACCATCCCCGCCACACCCCGATGCGTCACCACCACACCCTTCGGCCGACCGGTCGAACCCGAGGTGTGGATGACGTACGCGGCGTTGGCCGGGGTGAGGCCGGTGCGGTCGGGATCGGTGTCGGGACGGTCGGCGACGGCCGGGTCGGCGACCACCTCGGGAGTCACGACCAGCACCGGGCGCGCGTCGTCGAGCAGCCGCGCGATCCGGTCGGCCGGGTGGCCGGGGTCGATCGGCACGTAGGCCGCGCCGGTCTTGAGCACCGCCAGCCACGCCACCACCAGCTCGACCGAGCGCGGCAGCGCCAGCGCGACCAGCCGCTCCGGTCCGGCGCCCCCGGCGCGCAGGTGGTGGGCCAGCCGGTTGGCCCGGCGGTCCAGCTCGCGGTAGGTGAGCGCCTGCCCGGTCACCCCGTCCGGGAAGCACTCGACGGCGGTCGCGTCCGGGGTGCGGGCCGCCTGGGCCGTCACCAGGTCCGGCAGCAGCACGGGTTCGACCGGCCGACCGGTGTCGTTCCACCGCTCCAGCAGGCGCAGTCGCTCATCCGCGGGCATCGGGTCGAGCGCGCCGATCGGACGCGCCGGGTCGTCGGCCATCGCGGTGAGCAGTCGGACCAACCGGTCGGCGATCTCCCCCGCCTGCTCGGCGGTGAACACGTCCGGCCGGTGCACCACGCGCAGCGACAGCCGCGGACCGGGCACGGCGGCCAGGCCCAGCGGGTAGTGGATGGCGTCCACGCCGTCGGCGCCGAGGACACGCACCCCGCCGCCGGACAGCTCACCGGGGTCCGGGTAGTTCTCGAACACGGTCAGGGTGTCGAACAGCTCCTTCAGCCCGGTGAGCCGGGTGATCGCGGTCAGGCCAAGGCCGAGGTGGTCGGTCAGCCCGGACAGCTGGTGCTGGAGGCCGACCAGCAGGTCCTCGGTGGAGCACGCCGGGTCCAGCCGCACCCGCACCGGCACGGTGTCGAGGAAGAAGCCGACCATCCGCTCCACCCCGGGCACCTCCGGCGGCCGGCCGCTCACGGTCGTGCCGAACACGACGTCGTCCCGGCCGGTCAGCACGCCCAGCAGCAGCCCCCAGCCGGCCTGCACCACGGTGTTGACCGTGGTCCCGCAGCGCCGGGCGAGCGCGGCGATCCGCGCGGTGGTGGCCTCGTCCAGGCTCGTCGTGACCGGCACGGTGGGCTCACCGCGCCCGGCACCCGGCGCGACCAGGGTCGGCTCGTCCACCCCGGCCAGCAGCGCAGCCCAGGCCCGTTCGGCCGCCGGCCGGTCCCGGCGGGCCAGCCAGTCCAGGTAGCCGCGGTAGGAGGGGGCGGGTTCCAGCACGTCCCGGCCGCCGGCGGCGTGGAGCGCGACCAGCTCGCGCAGCAGCACCGGCATCGACCAGCCGTCGAGCAGCACGTGCTGGCTGGTCACCGCGAGCCGCCACCGGTCCGGGCCCAGGCGCAGCAGCGCGAACCGGACCAGCGGCGGCGTGGCCGGGTCGAACCGGGCCGCCAACTCGGCGGCGAGCACCGCGTCGGGGTCTTCGGGCAGCTCCACCAGCCGCCACGGAAGCGGTGTCCCGGCGGCGACCACCTGCACCGGCCGCTCACCGTCCGCGCGGTAGGCCGCCCGCAGCACGGGGTGGCGGCGCAGCAGCGCGCGGGCGCAGCGGCGCAGCAGGTCCGGGTCGAGGTCGCCTTCGAGGTCGACGACGAACTGGGTGGTGTAGGCGTCGCGGCCGTCGTCGTAGAGCGCGTGGAAGAGCATCCCCTCCTGCAACGGGTTCAGCGGCCACACCTCGACCAGGTCGGGCACCTCGGCGTCGAGCCGGTCCACTTCGGCCGGGGACAGCCGCACGAGCGGGAAGTCCGAGGGGGTGTGGCCGCCGCGGTCGAGCCGGGACAGCCCGGCCAACGCCCGGAACCACAGCGCCCCCAGCTCGCGGACGTCGGCCTCGTCGAGCAGGTCGCCCGGCCAGGTCCACTCGACGACCAGGCGCGGCCCGTCGGGGTGGTCTTCGGTGAGCGCGTTGACCTCCAGCTCGTGCGCGAACGGCGTGCGCGGGTCCTCGGCACCGCCCAGCGCCCCGCCCACGGGCGCCCAGTCGGCGTCCTCGGCCACGACGAACCGGCCCAGGTAGTTGAACTCGACCCGGGGCGTGCCCAGGTCGTGGCCCTTGGTGTGGCGCAGCAGCCCGAAGGACAGGCCACGGTCGGCGGCGGCGCGCAGGCTCTCCTTGGCGCGCTTGAGCAGGCGGGCCGGGTCGAGGTCGGTGACGTCCAGCCGGACCGGGGAGATCGAGGTGAACCAGCCGACGGTGCGCGACAGGTCGATGCCCTCGGCGAACTCCTCCCGGCCGTGGGTCTCCACGTCCAGCAGCACCGCGTCGCGGCCGGGGCGCCACCGCGCCAGCGCCGTGGCCAGGCCGGCCACCAGCACGTCGTTCACGCCCGCGTGAAAGGCGGCGGGCACGGTGGTCAGCAGCGGCGCGGTGGTCGCGGTGGGCAGGGTCAGGGTGAGGGTCCGGCCGCGGGCCACGACGTCGACGGCCGGGTCGAGGTCGCGGCGACCCAGCGGCGGGTCGGGCGTGGCCAGCACCTCCCGCCAGTGCGGCAGCTCCGCGGCGGTCCGGGGGTCGTCGGCGTGCTCGGCCAGCCGCTGCGCCCAGCGGCGGAACGACGTGCCGACCGGTTGGAGCGCCACGCCGGGCGTGCGCCACGCCTCGGCCAGGTCCGGCACTAGGATGCGCCAGGACACCCCGTCCACCACCAGGTGGTGCAGGCACAGCAGCAACAGGCCGGGTCGGTCGGGGCCAGCGTCGAACCACACCACGCGCACCAGCCGCCCGTCCGGCGGGGACAGCTCGGCGGCGGCCCGGTCGGCGTGCCAAGCCAGGAACTCCTCGTCCGGGTCGACCGCCGTCACCCGCAGCACGCAGTCCTCGGCGCGCACCGCACCGCGCGGCGGGACCGTGATCGTCCAGTCGGGACGGTCGGTGGCGATGCGGGCGCGCAGCACGTCGTGGTGGTCGAGCACGGTCTGCACGGCCTGGACCAACCGCCGCTTCCCCACGTCGGCGGGCACCCTGAGCAGCACGGACTGGTGGAACCGGTCCACCGGGCCGCCCCTCGCGGCCAGCCAGCGCACGATCGGCGTCGGCCGCACCTCGCCCAGGGCCGTGCCCAGCGCCTCGGCGGGCGCGGTCGCGGCGGTGGCGATGGCGGCGAGGCGTTCGACGGTGCGGTGCTCGAACACCTCGCGCGGGCTGAAGGCCAGCCCCTCCGCGCGGGCCCGGCTGACGAGCTGGATGGACACGATGCTGTCGCCGCCCAGGTCGAAGAAGCTGTCGTCCACGCCGACCGCGGGCACCTCGAGCACCTCGGCGAACAGGTCGCGCAGCACCGCCTCGCGCGGGGTGCGCGGAGCACGCCCGGAAACTCCGGAGCCCAGGTCGGGCACCGGCAGCGCGGCGCGGTCGAGCTTGCCGTTGGGGCTGAGCGGGAACCGGTCGAGCACCACCACGGCGGAGGGCACCATGTAGTCGGGCAGGGTCGCGGCGCCGTGCTCGCGCACCCCGGCGGGCACCAGTGCGCGCCCGGTCCGCGGGATGACGTAGGCGAACAGCCGTCGCCGCCCGGCCCGGTCGTCGCCCGCCACGACCGCGACCCGCGCCACGTCCGGGTGGCGGGCCAGCACGTTCTCCACCTCGCCCAGCTCCACCCGGAAGCCGCGGATCTTGACCTGCTGGTCGGCGCGCCCGACGAACTCCAGGTTGCCGTCCGCGCGCCACCGGACCACGTCCCCGGTCCGGTACATCCGACCGCCGCGGCCCTCGAACGGGTCGGCCACGAACCGCTCGACGGTCAGCCCGCGGCGGTGCAGGTAGCCGCGGGCCACCCCGTCACCGGCCAGGTACAGCTCGCCGGGCACGCCCACGGGCACCGGGCGCAGCGCGCCGTCGAGCACGTAGGCGCGGGTGCCGGGCAGGGGTGTGCCCATCGGCGGGGCGGCCGTGCCGGTGGCCGGTGCGCTCATGGTGGCCACGACGGTGGTCTCGGTCGGCCCGTAGACGTGCACCAGCGTGCGACCCGGAGCCCAACGCGCCGCCAGGTCCGCCGAACACGCCTCACCCCCGACGATCAACCCCCGCAACGACGGCAACTCCCGATCCGGCAGCGAAGCCAGCACGGCGGCGACGAGGTCGGTGTGCGTGATCGCGTGGTCGTCGATGAGCGCGGCCAGCTCGTCACCCGCGACGTGCTTGTCCGGTGCGGGCAGCACGAGGGTGGCGCCGGTGGACAGCGCCATCGTGATGTCCGCCATCGACACGTCGAACGCGATCGACACCGCCAACAGGAACCGGCTGCCCACCCCGATCCCCAACCGCTCCACGTGCGACCGCACCATCCCCGCCACACCCCGATGCGTCACCACCACACCCTTCGGCCGACCGGTCGAACCCGAGGTGTAGATGACGTAGGCGGCGTCGTCGACGGTCAGCGGCCGGGTCCGGTCGGCGTCGGACGGGTCGCCCCGCCCGGACCGCCGGTCCTGCGGCTCCCCCGCCCCGACCAGCACCACGGGGACGTCGGCGGTGGGCAGGCCCGCAGCCACCGCCTCGGTGGTGACCAGCAGCGCGGGCGCGGCGTCGGCGAGCATGAACCCGATGCGGTCGGCCGGGTAGGCGGGGTCCACCGGCAGGTAGGCGGCGCCGGTCTTGAGCACCGCCAGCCACGCCACCACCAGCTCCGCCGAGCGCGGCACCGCCAGGCCGACCAGCCGGTCGGGGCCCGCGCCCAGCGCGATCAGCCGGTGCGCCAGCAGGTTCGCCCGCTCGTTGAGCGCGCGGTAGGTCAACTCGGTCGCGTCCGACTCGGCCACCACCGCCAGGGCGTCCGGCGTGCGGTGCGCCTGTGCGGTGACCAGCTCGGGCAGGGTGAGCGGCCGGTCGACCGCGCCCGCAGGCGTGGCCCACCGGGTCACCAGGTCGTGCTCCTCGGCGGTGAGCAGGTCGACCTCGCCCACGCGCGCGGCCGGGTCGGCGACGACCCCGGCGAGCAGGCGGGTGAACCGGCCGGCGACGCGTTCGGCGGTGGCCCGGTCGAACAGGTCGGTGCTGAACTCCACCACGCCCGACACCCCGGCCGGCACACCGCCGGCGCGCCGCTCCACCAGGTCGAAGGCCAGGTCGAAGCGCGACACCCCGACCGAGGGCACGGAGAACCCGGCGGTCAGGCCGGGCAGCTCCACCTTCGGCTCCTGCTGCGCCTGGAAGGCCAGGAACACCTGGAACAGCGGGTGCCGGGACTGCGTGCGGTCCACGGCCAGTCGGTCCACCAGCCGCTCGAAGGGCACGTCCGGGTGGGCGTAGGCGCCGACGTCGGTTTCCCGCACCCTGGCCAGCAGTTCGGCGAAGGTCGGGTCGCCGGAGGTGTCCACGCGCAGCACGAAGGTGTTGACGAAGAAGCCGACCAGGTCGTCGAGGGCCGGGTCGGTCCGGGTGCCCACCGGGCTGCCGATCGGGATGTCCGTGCCCGCGCCCAACCTGGTCAGCAGGGCGCTGACGGCGGCCTGGAGCACCATGAACACGGTGACGCCGTGCGCGCGGGCCAGCTCCGCCACCGCCCGGTGCAGCTCCGCGTCGACGTGCACCGGCACGGTGTCGCCCCGGTAGCTGGGCGTGGCCGGCCGCGGCCGGTCGGTGGGCAGCTCCAGGGCTTCGGGCGCACCGTCGAGCGCGCCGCGCCAGTAGTCGAGCTGCGCGGCGAGCACGCTGTCCGGATCGGACTCCTCCCCCAGCAGCTCCCGCTGCCACAAGGTGTAGTCCGCGTACTGGACGGGCAGGTCGGCCCAGTCCGGGGCCGCGTCGCCGAGGCGGGAGGCGTAGGCGGTGGACAGGTCGCGGGTGAACGGCTCGGTGGACGGGCCGTCGCCGGCGATGTGGTGCAGCACCAACAGCAGCACGTTCTCGGTCGGGCCCAGCTCGAACAGGTGGGCGCGCAGCGGCGTCTGCGTGGTCAGGTCGAACGACCGCTGCGCCTCGGCCACGACCAGCTCGTCGACCTCGGCCTCGCGGGCGGGCCGGACCAGCAGCGGCGGCGCGCCCTCGACCGGGTCGAGCACGTGCTGGGCGGGCCGCCCGTCGTGCTCGGGAAAGGTGGTGCGCAGCACCTCGTGCCGGTCCACCAGGTCGGTCAGCGCGGCCCGCAGCGCGGTGCGGTCCAGCTCACCGGACAGGCGCAGCACCATCGGGATGTTGTAGAGCGCGCCGGAGTCCTCGTACCGGTTGAGGAACCACATCCGCCGCTGGACGAACGACAGAGGCACCTCGGCCGGGCGCGGCATCCGGCGCACCGGCTCGCGGCCCGCGTCGGCCCCGCCCAGCCGCCGGGCCAAGCCGGCCGGCGTAGGCGTCTCGAACAGGTGCCGGATGCGCAGCTGCACGCCGAACACCGCAGCGATCCGGCCGACCAGCCGGATGGCCAGCAGGGAGTGCCCGCCCAGCGCGAAGAAGTCGTCGGTCACGCCCACCTCGCGGCCGAGGACCTCCGCGACCAGCTCGCACAGCAGCTCCTCGCGCGGGTCGCGCGGGCGCTCGCGGACCCGGTCGACGGCCGACCAGGCGGCGCCGTCCGGTGCGGGCAGCGCGGCGCGGTCGAGCTTGCCGTTGGGGGTGAGCGGGAAGGTTGCGTGCTCGACCAGCGCGGCGGGCACCATGTAGTCCGGCAGCGCCGCCACGAGCCGCGCGCGCAGCGAGTCGCGGTCCACCGGGCCGTCCGCGACCACGTGCGCCACCAGCGCGTCCCGGTGCAGCACCACCGCCGCGGCGGTGACGTCCGGGTGCGCGGTCAGCGTCGCCTCGATCTCGCCCAGCTCCACCCGGAAGCCGCGGACCTTGACCTGGTGGTCCACCCGGCCCAGGTACTCGAGCTGCCCGTCGGGCGCCCAGCGGGCCAGGTCGCCGGTGCGGTAGAGCCTGCCGCCGGGCTCGCCGAACGGGTCGGCGACGAAGCGCTGCGCGGTCAGGCCGGGCCGGTCGTGGTAGCCGCGCGCCAGGCCGAGGCCGCCGATGTACAGCTCGCCGGCGACACCGGGCAGCGCGGGCCTCAGCCAACGGTCCAGCACGTAGACCTGCGTGTTGTCGATGGGCGCGCCGATGGACGGCGCGCCGGGCCGGTCGTCGAGCCGCCTCGCGGTGGACCACACGGTGGTCTCGGTGGGCCCGTATAGGTTGGTGACCTCGACCGCCTCCGCGCGCAGCCGCGCGGCCAGGTCCGGCGGCAGCGCCTCGCCGCCGACCAGCACGCGCAGGCCGCGCAGCGCTCCGGGCGCCTCGGACGCCAGCGCCCGCCACAGCGACGGGGTGGCCTGGAGCACGGTCGCGTCGACCGAGGTGATCAGCGCCGCCAGGACCTTCGGGTCGAGCACGGCCTCGCGCGGCGCGACCACCACCCTGGCACCGGCCAGCAGGGGTAGGAACACCTCCAGGGCCGCGATGTCGAACGCGGCGGTGGTGACCGCGACCAGGGTGTCGCGGTGGTCCATCGGGAAGTGGCGCGCCATGGCGACCAGAAAGTTGTCCAGCGCGTCCACCGGCACGACCACGCCCTTGGGCCGGCCGGTGGAACCGGAGGTGTAGATCGTGTACGCCGCGTCGGCGCCGTGGGCGGGCCGGGAACGGTCGGCGTCGGTGGGGTCGGTGTCGGGCCGGTCGGCGAAGTCGCCGGGCACCAGCTCGGGCACGGCCGCCGCCGCGTCGGGCGTCGCGGTCAGCACCAGCACGGGGCGGGCGTCGGTCAGCACGTGCCCGATCCGGTCGGCCGGGTGGTCGGGGTCGATCGGCACGTAGGCCGCGCCGGTCTTGCGCACCGCCAGCAGCGCCACGACCAGCTCGGCCGAGCGCGGCAGCGCCACCGCCACCGAGGTGCCCGGTCCCACGCCGCGCGCGATCAGCTCGTGGGCCAGCCGGTTGGCCCGCCGGTTCAGCTCGCCGTGGTCGAGCACCAGGTCGCCGAACAGCAGCGCGGGCCGGTGCGGCGCGGCGGCGGCCACCGCCTGGAGCCGTTCGACCAGCCCGACGCCGGGCGGCGGGTGGTCCGGGCCGCGGCCCAGCTCACGGGTGCGGTCGGCTTCGGCCGGGTCGAGCAGGTCCAGCGCGGTCACCGGGGCGTCCGGCTCGGACACCGCCCGTGCCAGCAGTCGGACCAGCCGCGTGGCCAGCGCCCGCGCGGTGCCGTGGTCGAACAGGTCGGTGCGGTACTCCAGCTGCCCGCCGATGCCGTCGGGCCGCTCGACGCAGGTGAACGCCAGGTCGAACCGTGCGGTGCGCAGCGGCTCCAGCCGGGTGTCGACGTGCAGGCCGGGCATCCGCACCTCGGCCTCCGGCACGTTCCGCAGCACCAGCAGGGTCTGCACGAGCGGGTGACGGCCCGCGACCCGGTTCGGCCTCAGCTCCTCCACGAGCCGCTCGAACGGCACGTCCGCGTTGGCGAGCGCGGCGAGGTCGGTGGCACGCGCCCGGGCCAGCAGGTCGCGGAAGCTCACCTCGCCCGAGGTGTTCAGCCGCAGCACCAGGGTGTTGACGAAGAACCCGACCGCGCGGTCCAGCGCGGGGTCGTCCCGGCCGGCCACCGCCGCGCCGATCGGGATGTCGGTCAGGCCGCTGAGCCGGGACAGCAGCGCCGCCAGCGCGACGTGCAGGACCATGAACAGGCTGGTGCCGGTCTCGGCCGCGAGGCGGTTCACCGCGTCGCGCAGCGCGGCGGGCACGGAGAAGTCGAGGGTGCGGCCGGGTGCGCCCGACTCGGGTCGGCGAGGGCGGTCCAGCGGCAGCGGTAGTTCCTCGGGCAGGCCCGCGAGGGTCGTGCGCCAGTGGTCGAGCTGCTCCGGTTCCGCGCGCTTCCACAGCGCGTAGTCGGCGTACTGCACCGGCAGTTCGGTCCACTGTGGAGCATGACCGGCCAGTCTCGCAGTGTAGGCGGCGGACAAGTCGGCCGACAGCGGCGCGAGCGACCAGCCGTCGACCGCGATGTGGTGCAGCGCCAGGAGGAGTTCGTGCGTCCCGTCGTCCACTTGGAACAGGTGTGCCCGCAGCGGTGGCTCGGAGGTGAGGTCGAACGGCCGGGCGGCGGCCTCGTGGCGCGCCTCGGCGAGGTCGTCGCCGGTCACCCGCACGTGCTCGACCGGCACCTCGGCCGGGTCGAGCACGTGCTGCCGCGGCACGCCGTCGACGCCGGGGTAGGTGGTGCGCAGGACCTCGTGCCGGGTGACGACGTCGGTGAGCGCGGCGCGCAGCGCATCGTGGTCCAGCGTGCCGGACATCCGCAGCACGAAGGGGATGTGGTAGCTCGCGTCGTCGCTGTCGGCGCGGTTTAGGAACCACAGACCGCGCTGGCCGGGCGAGGTCGGGAGCACCTCCGGGCGGACCGCGCGGCGCAGCGGCGGCCGGGCGGTGCCCGCCCGGTCCAGGTGTGCGGCCAGTTCGGCCACCGTGGGGTGCTCGAACACCGCGCGCATCCCGACCTCGACGCCCAGCGCGGCACGCAGCCGCCCGGCCAACCGCATCGCGGCCAGCGAGTGGCCGCCGAGGGCGAAGAAGTCGCTGTCGGCGTCGACCTCGGTCACGCCCAGCACGTCGGCGAAGACCTCGCACAGCGCCGACTCGCGCGCGTTGCGCGGCGCCCGCCCGGCCGCGGCCACCGGCGGCGCGGGCAGCGCCCGGCGGTCGACCTTCCCGTTGGGGGTCAACGGGATCGCGTCGAGCAGCACGACCGCGGAGGGCACCATGTAGGCGGGCAGCACGGCGGCCACGGCGTCGGCCAGCGCCTGCGGCGTCACCACCCCGGCGGGCACGACGTAGGCGACCAGGCGCTTGTCACCGGGCCGGTCCTCGCGTGCCACCACACTGGCTTGCGTCACGTCCAGCCGGCCGGCCAGCACCCGCTCGACCTCGGCGGGCTCGATGCGGAAGCCGCGCACCTTGACCTGTTCGTCGACCCGGCCGGCGAAGACGAGCGCGCCGTCGGGCCGCCGCCGGGCCAGGTCGCCGGTGCGGTACATCCGGGCGCCGGGCGGGCCGAACGGGTCGGTGACGAACCGCTGCGCGGTGTCGCCGGGCCGGCCCAGGTAACCGCGCGCGAGCCCGGCACCGGCCAGGTAGACCTCGCCGATCCCGCCGTCGGGCACCGGCCGCAGCGCGGCGTCAAGCAGGTGGACGCGGGTGTCGTCGAGCGGGTGGCCGATGGGCACCGGGTCGGGCACCGGGCCACCGGCCGGGATCGGGTACCGGGTGGCGAAGGTCGTGGTCTCGGTGGGGCCGTAGCCGTTGACCACCGTCGTGTCCGGGCACGCCTGCCGCACCCGGCGCACGGCCGAGGCGGGCAGGACGTCGCCGCCCGCCCACACCTGCTGCACACCGGCCAGGCAGCCCGGGTCCTCGGCGGCCAGCAGCGCGAACAGCCCGGCGGTGAGCCACAGTGCGGTGACCCCGCCCTCGACGATCACCCGCGCGAGCACGTCCAGGTCGAGGTCCCCGGGTGGGGCGAGCACGAGCGTGCCACCCGCCAACAACGGAACCCAGATCTCATACGTCGACGCGTCGAACGCCACCGGCGAATGCACCAA
>NZ_JBFAFR010000066.1:0-14142 GCF_040639675.1 Actinosynnema sp. NPDC023794
GTCGGTCTCGGAGAACAGCCGGACCACGTTCGAGTGCGGGACGACGACGCCCTTGGGCCTGCCGGTCGAGCCGGACGTGTAGATCACGTACGCGGTGTTCTCGGGCCGCAGCGGCACTTCCGGCGCGTGGGTCGGCATCCCGGACAGGTCCGGCAGCCCGTCCAGGGTCACCGCGGGCTCGGCGTCGGAGATCATGTACGCGATCCGGTCGGCCGGGTACGACACGTCCAGCGGCAGGTAGGCCGCGCCCGACTTCAGCACGCCGAGCACGGCGACGACGAGGTCGATCGAGCGCGGGAACCTCAACGCCACCAACGACTCCGGCCCGGCGCCCGCCGCGATCAGGTGGTGCGCCAACCGGTTGGACCGCTCGTCCAGATCCCGGTAGGTCAGGCTCGCGCCCCCGCACGTCACCGCCGGCGCGTCCGGCGTGCGCGCCGCCTGCGCGGCGAACAGCGACGGGATCGTGTCCTCGACCACCGCGCCGGACGACGTGCCGTTCCACGACACCAGCACCTGGTCGCGCTCGTCGTCGGACAGCCACGGCAGTTCGAACACCCGCCCGCGCGGGTCCGTGCCGATCGCGTCGAGCAGCCGGGCCAGCCGGTCGCCGAGCGCGGTGATCGTGCCGGCGTCGAACAGCCGCGGGTCGTAGGTCAGCTCCACGTGCAGCGCGTCGTCCACGTGCGCCCGCACGGTGAGCGGGAACGACGTGGTGTCCAGGCTGTCCACCTCGCCGATGCCCGGCGCGCCGTCCGGCGTCTCCTTCTCCACCGGGTAGTTCTCGAACGCCAGCAGGCTGTCGAACAGCCGCCCGCCGGCCCAGCCCTGCACCTGCGCCAGCGACACGTGCTCGAACTGCCGCGCCTCGGTCTGGGAGTCCTGCAGCCGGCGCAGCCAGGCGACCACCTCGGCGTCGGACTCCACCGTCACCCTGGTGGGCACGGTGTTGATGAACATGCCGACGATCGACTCGACGCCGGGCAGCTCCGCCGGGCGGCCGGACACCGTGCTGCCGAACACCACGTCCCGCTGACCCGAGGTGCGGGCCAGCAGCAACGCCCACGCGCCTTGGACCAGTGTGTTCACCGTGAGGCCGTGCGTGCGGGCGACCGCGTCCAGCCGGTCGGCGGGCAGGTCCAGCACGACCTGCGCGGACGACTCGGCGCGGTGCGCCTCGGCGGGCGGCCGGTCGAACGGCAGGGGAGTGGGCGCCTCGAACCCGGCCAGCACGCCGCGCCAGTACGACTCGACCGCCGACTGGTCGACCTCGGCGAGCCAGGCCAGGTAGTCGCGGAACGGCCGCCGTGCCGGAGCCGTGCCGCCCGCGTACTCGGCGAGCACCTCGCCGAACACCTGCGCGGTGCTCCAGCCGTCGAGCAGCACGTGGTGCGAGGTCCACAACAGGTCGACCTCGGTGTCCGACGCCCGCCCGATCACCAGCCGCATCAACGGCGCGGTGGTCAGGTCGATGCCCGCCGCGGCGTCGGCCGCGACCACCTCGTCGGTGACGTCGGCGTAGGTCACCGGCACGGTCACGCCGCGCCGCACCACCTGCACCGGCTCGTCCAGCCCTTCCCAGACCACGTCGGTGCGCAGGATGGGCGTGCGGTCGACCACGCGTTGCCACGCCTCGGCGAACCGCTCGGGATCGTCCACACCGGACAGTCGCACGCGCAGCTGGTTGACGTAGGCGGTGCCGTCGTCCACCAGGCTGTGGAACACCATGCCCGCCTGCAACGGGGTCAGCGGGTAGACGTCCTCCACGTCCCGGTCGACGATCCGGTCCACCTGCTCGGCGGTGAGCTTCGCCAGCGGGAAGTCCGAGGGCGTGCGGCCCCACGCGTCCGGCCCGGTGCAGTGCGCGACGATCCCGCGCAGCGCGTCGACCATCCGGTCGGCCAGCGCCCGGACAGCGGCCTCGTCGTGCGCCTCGGTGGAGTACTCCCAGTCCAGCACCAGCTCTCCGGACGACACGGCGGCGCTGATGTCGAGCAGGTGCGGGCGGACGGCGTCGTCCGGCGTCTCGCGGCCGTGGTCGAGGTCGTCGAGCTCGTCGTCGTACTGGCCCAGGTAGTTGAAGCACACGCGCGGCAGCGGGCCGGTCACGCCGCGGTCGGAGTACTTCAGGGCCTCGTAGCTCAGCCCCTTGTCGGGCACGGCGCGCAACTGCTCCTTCACCGACTTCAAGGCCGCGCCCCAGTCCCCGTCCGGCAGTGCCAACGCCACCGGGAACTCGGCGGTGAACCAGCCGACCGTGCGGGACAGGTCGAGGCCGTCGAACAGCTCCTCCCGGCCGTGGCCTTCCAGCGCCACCAGCGCCCGCCCGGCGAACGCCGAGGTCAGCGCGGTGAGCAGCACGTCGTTGACCTGCGTGCGGTAGGCGTCGGGCACCAGGTGCAGCAGGGCGTCGGTCTCGGCCTTGCCCAGCCGCACCGACACGCTGCGCGCGCTGCCCGCCGACGTCGGCACGGGCTCCTCCACCGGCACGTCGGCCCAGTGCGGCAGGGCGGCGTCGAACCGGCCCTCGCGCACGTGCCGGTCGAGCCGGTGGGCCCAGTCGGTGAACGCCGTGCTCTTCGGCCCGAGGTCGCGGCCGGCCAGCGCGGCGTCCAGGTCTGCCAGCACGATCCGCCACGACACCGCGTCGACCACCAGGTGGTGCGCGGTGACGAACAGCCGGCCGTCGTCGAACAGCACCGCGCGCAGCAGCGGGCCGTGCCGCAGGTCGAGGCTGGTGCGGGCCAGGTGCGCTTCGGCGGTGAGGTCGTCCGAGGCGACGCGGAACACCTCGGCGGTCTCCGACTCCGCCACCTCCTGCTGCCACACGCCGTCGACCTGCGTGAACCGCAGCCGCAACGCGTCGTGGTGGGCGACGACGGCCCGCACGGCGTCACGCACCGCGGCCGGCTCGACGTCGCCGAGCTCCACCACGACCGACATGGTGAAGTGCGCCAGCGGCCCTTGCTCGGCGAAGAACCAGCGCTGGATCGGGGTGAGCGGCGCGGGCCCGGTGACGGTCTCGTGGGCGGGGCCGGTGTCGTCGGTGACGGCGAGCGCGAGGTCTCCGACGGTCTGCCGGAGGAAGACGTCCTTGGACGTCAGCTTCAGCCCGGCCTGCCGGGCCCGGGACACGACCTGCATGCTCAGGATCGAGTCGCCGCCCAGGGCGAAGAAGTTGTCCCGCGCGCCGACCCGGTCGACGCCGAGCACGTCGGCCCAGATCCCGGCGAGCGTGGCCGCGACACCCGGTTCGGGCGCCACGTACCCGGCGTCGGTGAACGTCGGCGCGGGCAGCGCCCGCCGGTCCACCTTGCCCGCCGGCGTGACCGGCAACGCCTCCAGCGCCACGAACGCCGACGGCACCAGGTAGTCGGGCAGCCGCTGCTTGAGCCAGCCGGCCAGGTCGGTGGCCGTGCCGACGGTGTAGGCGACGAGCCGCAGGTGGCCGTTGTGCTCGCGGGCCACCACGGCGGCCTGCGTCACGTCCGGGTGCCGCAGCAGCGCCGTCTCGATCTCGCCCGGCTCGACGCGGAAGCCGCGGATCTTCACCTGGTCGTCGGTGCGGCCCAGGTACTCCAGCTGGTCGCCGACCCAGCGCACGCGGTCGCCCGTGCGGTACATGCGCGCGCCGGGCTCGCCGAACGGGTCGGGCAGGAACCGCTGCGCGGTCAGCCCCGGCCGGTCGTGGTAGCCGCGGGCCACCTGCGCGCCACCGAGGAACAGCTCACCGGGCACGCCCACCGGCGCGGGCCGCAGGTCCTCGTCGAGCACGTGCGCGACCAGGTTGGTCAGCGGCCGGCCGATCAGCGCGCGGTCACCGGCGACCACGGTGGACACCGAGTCCACCGCGACCTCGGTGGGGCCGTAGTAGTTGTGCGCGGTGGCGCGGGAGTCGGCCAGCGTCCGCCACAGCGCGGGGGGCAGCGCCTCGCCGCCGAGCATCACGTCACCCGGCACGTGGTCGCCGTCCAGCAGGCCCGCCGGGAGGAGCTGCTGCACGTACGACGGCGTCAGGTCGAGCAAGCCGATCCGGTGCTCGCGCACGTAGTCGACCAGGGCGGCCGGTTCGAGCCGGACGTCGTCGGTGATGACGTGCAGCTCGTGGCCCGCCGCCATGAGCAGCGGGCCTTCCCACGACGTGTCGAAGGAGAACACGGCGGTCAGCGCGACCCGCGTGCGTTCGACGGCGAGCACCCGGTGGTGGTTGAGCATCAGGTTGGTCAGCTGCCGGTGCTCGACCACGACACCCTTGGGCACGCCGGTCGAGCCGGACGTGTAGATCACGTAGGCGGCCTGGTCCGGCCGCACGACCACGTCCGGGCGCGTGTCGGGGTAGGCGGCGAGGTCGGGCGCCTCGTCCAGCACGAGCGCCGGGCGCGCGTCGCGCAGCAGGAAGTCGACCCGGTCGCGCGGCAGGTCCCGGTCCACCGGCAGGTACACCGCGCCCGCCTTGTGCACGGCCAGGATCGCCACCACGGAGTCGGCCGAGCGCGGCAGCGACACCGCGACCACCCGCTCCGGGCCCGCGCCGTGCGCCAGCAGGTGGTGCGCGAGCCGGTTGGCCCGCGCGTCGGCCTCGGCGAAGGTGAGCCGCGTGCCGCCGCACACCACCGCGCCCGCGTCGGGCGTCCGCCGCGCCTGCTCCTCGAACGCCTCGGCGAACGTGACCTCGGGGACCTCCCGCCGCGCGCCGCGGCCGTCCGGCTCGTCGCCGAGCAGCAGCGGCGCCTCGACCAGCGGCCGGTCCGGCGCGGCGGTGACGCCGTCCAGCAGCGTGACCAGGTGCCGCGCCATCCGGTCGATCGTGTCGGCGTCGAACAGGTCGGTGCTGTACTCGACCGCGCCGCGCAGCTCGCCGTCGACCTCGCCGAACTCGAACGACACGTCGCAGGTCGAGGTCAGCAGCGGCAGCGGCACGTCCCGCACCCGCAGGCCGGGCAGGTCGGGCGCGTCGGCGCCGAAGTTCTGCATCAGCACCATGACGTCGAACAACGCGTTGCGGCTCGGGTCGCGGTCCGGCCGGACGGCGTCCACCACCCGCTCGAACGGCACGTCCTGGTGCGCGAAACCGTCCCGCACGGTGGTCCGCACGTCGGCCAGGAACTCCGTGAACGACCGCCGCAGGTCCACCGAGGACCGCAGCACCACCGTGTTCACGAACAGGCCGACCACGTCGTCGAGCTCGGCCCGCCCGCGACCGGACACCGCCGTGCCGACCGCGATGTCGTCCTGGCCGGTGTAGCGGGCCAGCAGCACCTTCGTGGCCGCGAGCAGCGCGGTGAACAGGGTGTCGCCGTGCTCGGCCGCCAACGCCTTCACGGCCTTCGCGACCGGCGTGGGCACGGTGAACTCGTGCATCGCGCCCGCCGTGCCGCGCACCGCCGGGCGCGGCCGGTCCGTCGGCAGCTCCAGCGGCGGCACGCCGGCCAGGTGACCTGCCCAGTAGTCGACCGAGGGCTGCGGCAGCCACGCCGTGTAGTCCACGTACTGCACGGCAGGCGGGGGCAGCTCCTCGCCCGCGTACAGCGCGCCGAGGTCACGGGCCAGCACGCCGGTGGACCAGCCGTCGGTGACGATGTGGTGCAGGGTCAGCACCAGCACGTGCTCCTCGGGCGCCACCCGCACCAGCCGCGTCCGGAACAGCGGCCCCTCACGCAGGTCGAACGGCGTGCTGACCTCGTCGAGCAGCACCGCCTCCCAGTCGGAGTCCTCGACCGCGAGCGGCACCTGGAACGGCTCGTGCACGAGCTGCACGCCGTCGTCGAACGTCGTGCGCAGCGACTCGTGCCGGGCCACCAGACCGTCGAGGGCACGCCGCAGCGCGTCCGGGTCGAGCGGTCCGCGCAGGCGCAGCGCGGTCGGCGTGACGTACTCCGCGCTGCCCGCTTCGAACTGGTCCAGGAACCACAACCGCCGCTGCGCGGGCGACTGCGGGTGGACGAGCGGAGGGTGGACGCCATCGCGCGGGATCACCGGGATGGCGTCCACCGCATCCTGGCCGGAACCCGCCCCGGAGCTGATGGCGGAGGCGAGGCCGGACACCGTGGGGTGGTCGAACACCGCGCGCGGCGACAGCTGCACGCCGAACGCCGCGCGCAACCGCGAGGTCACGCGGATGCTGAGGATCGAGTCGCCGCCGAGGCGGAAGAAGTCGTCCAGCGCGCCGACCCGGTCCAGCCCGAGCACGTCGGCCATCACGTCGGCCACCACGCGCTCGGCGTCGGTGCGCGGCGCGACGAACTCGCCGGCCAGGTCGGGCTCGGGCAGGGCCTTGCGGTCCAGCTTGCCGCTGGGCGACAGCGGCAGGTCGGCCAGCACCACGACCGCCGACGGCACCAGGTAGTCGGGCAGCCTGCGGGCCAGCGCGTCGCGCGGGTCGGTCTCCGGCGTGCCGGTCACGTACCCGATGAGGCGGTTGTGCCGGACGACCACGGCGGACTCCCGCACGCCGGGCACGTCCAGCAGCGCCGCTTCGACCTCGCCGGGCTCGATCCGGAAGCCGCGGATCTTGACCTGGTCGTCGGCCCGACCCAGGTACTCCAACGTGCCGTCGGCCGACCACCGCACCCGGTCACCGGTGCGGTACATGCGCTCGCCCGGTCCGCCGAACGGGTCGGCCAGGAACCGCTGGGCGGTCAGGCCTGGCCGGGCCAGGTACCCGCGGGCCACCTGCGGGCCGCCCAGGAACAGCTCGCCGGGCACGCCCGGCGGCACCGGCCGCAGGTCGGCGTCCAGCACGTACGCGGACAGGTTGGCCAGCGGTCGTCCGATGACCGGCCGGTCGCCGACCACCGGCGTGGCCACCGAGTCGACCGTCACCTCGGTGGGGCCGTACTGGTTGAAGCCCTCCACCGGCGACTGGGCGATCTCCCGCCACAGCGCCGCGTCGACCGCCTCGCCGCCGAGCATGATCACGCGCAACCCGGACTCCAGCAGCCCGGCCTGCACCAGCTGCCGCGCGTAGGACGGGGTGAGGTCGACCGTGCCGATGCCGTGCTCGGCGATGTACCGGACCAGCGCGGGCGGGTCGAGCCGCAGCTCCTCGTCGATGACGTGCAGCTCGTTGCCCGCGGCCAGGAACAGCAGGCCCTCCCACGACGTGTCGAACGAGAACGTCGCGGTGACGGCGAACCGGGTCGGCTCCGCCATCAGGGCCGCTTTGTTGGCGTAGTACAGGTTCGCCAGCTGCCGGTGCTCGACCACGACGCCCTTGGGCGTGCCGGTCGACCCGGAGGTGTAGATCAGGTAGGCGGCCTGCTCGGGGCGCGGCGCCACGGCCGGCGGCGCGTCCGGCAGCCCGGTCAGGTCGGGCACGGCGTCCAGCACCAACGCCGGTCTCGCGTCGCGCAGCAGGAAGTCGATCCGCTCGGCGGGCAGCTCCGGGTCGACCGGCAGGTACACCGCGCCCGCCTTGAGCACGGCGAGCACGGCCACCACCAGGTCGGCCGAGCGCGGCAGCACGACCGCGACGGTGCGCTCCGGTCCCGCGCCGTGCGCGAGCAGGTGGTGCGCGAGCCGGTTCACGCGGGCGTCCAGCTCGGCGAACGTCAACGCGGTGCGCGACCCCGTGCGGTCGTGGCAGACCAGCGCGGTCGCGTCCGGCGTCCGGCGGGCCTGCTCGGCGAACACCTCGGGGTACAGGCCCTGGGGCGTGTCCTGCGCGGTCCGGTTCCACTCCACCAGCACCTGGTGCCGTTCGGCGTCGGTCAGCCACGGCAAGTCGGCGATCGGCGTCGTCGGGTCGCCCGCGATCGCCCGGATCAGCTCGCGCAGCCACCCCGCCAGCCGTTCGGCGGTGGCGGCGTCGAACAGCTCGGGGTCGTAGGCCAGGTCGAGGTTGAGCCGGTCGGTCACCGACGCGCTCAACGCCAGCGGCAGCGTGGTGTTGTCGACCGCGTCGATCTCGGCCACGCGCGGCCCGTCGCCGTCGCGTTCGAACGGGTAGTTCTCGAACACCACCACGGAGTCGAACAGCCTCGTCCCGGCCCACGACTGGATCTCGGCCAGCGAGGTGTGCTCGAACCGCCGCGACTCGCTCTGCGCCGCTTGCAGCTCGCGCAGCCACGCGCCCACCTCGGCGGCGCCGTCCACGACCGCCCTGGTCGGCACGGTGTTGATCAGCATGCCGACCATGGACTCGACGCCGGCCAGCTCGGCCGGGCGGCCGGACACCGTGCTGCCGAACACCACGTCGGCCTCGCCGGAGGCACGGGCCAGCAGCAACGCCCACGCGCCCTGCACCACCGTGTTCACGGTCAGGCCCGCGCGCTGCACGGCGTCGTCCAGGTCCAGCGAGAACCGCACCGCCGCGGACGCCTCCGAGCGGTGCGCCCGCGTGGGCGCGCGGTCGAACGGCAGCGGCGTCGGTCCGTCCACATCGGACAGCACGGTCCGCCAGTGCGCCTCGGCCGCGCCGCGGTCCTGCTCGGCCAGCCAGCGCAGGTAGTCCCGGAACGGCCGCCGCGCGGGCAGTCGGGCGGGCGTGCCGGTGACGATCGCCCGGTACTGCTCCAGCACCTCGCCGAACACCTGCCCGGTGCTCCAGCCGTCCAGGATCACGTGGTGCGACGACCAGACCAGCTCGACGCGGTCCTCGCCCAACGGCGTGACCTCGACCCGCAGCAACGGCGCGACCCCCAGGTCGAACGGCGCGTCCACCGGCCCGGCCGGCAGCTCCACGTGCCGGTGCACGACCTGCACCGGCTCGGCCACCCCGTCCCACACCACGCTCGACCGCAGCACGGGCGTGCGGTCCACGACCCGTTGCCACGCCTGGCGCACCGCGTCGGGGTCGCGCACGCCGTCCAGCACCAGCCGCATCCGGTCGACGTACGCGCCGGGCTCGACCAGGCTGTGGAACACCATGCCCGCCTGCAACGGCGTGAGCGGCAGGATGTCCTCCACGTCCGGCCCGGCGAGCGCGTCGACCTGCTCCTGCGTGAGCCTCGCCAGCGGGAAGTCCGACGGCGTGCGTCCCCCGGCGCCGGGCCGCGCGCAGTGCGCCACGATCTCCCGCAGCCCGTCCAGGGTCAGCTCGGCCAGCCGCCGCACGGTCTCCTCGTCGTGCACGTGCTCGGAGTACTGCCAGCTCAGCTCCAGCTCGCCGCGCTCGACCAGCCCCGTCACCTCGAGCAGGTGGGCGCGCGGCTCGTCGCCCGCCAGGTCTTCACCGACCGCGTCGCGCCGGGCCCGGTAGAAGCCGCCGTCGGCGACGTCGAACCGGCCGTGGTAGTTGAACGAGACCTGAGGCAGCTTCCCGCCGCCCAGCGCCTCGAAGCTCAACCCCCGGTGCGGCACCGCGCGCAGCGACTCCTTGACCGACTTGAGCGTGCGACCCCACTCGTCGCACGGCTCCAGCACCACCGGGAACTGCGTGGTGAACCAGCCGATGGTGCGGGTGAGGTCCACGCCCGGCAGCAGCTCTTCGCGGCCGTGGCCCTCCAGCGCCACGCTCACCGCGTCCCGCCCGGTCCACTCGGCCAACGCCCGCCCGAGCGCGCTGAGCAGCACGTCGTTGACCTGCGTCCGGTAGACCGGCGGCACGGCGGTCAGCACCGCGTCCGTGGTCGTCCGGTCCAGCCGCACCGACACCACGCGCGTCGAACCTGCCGTGTTCGCGCCGTCCCGGTCGACCGGCAGCGCCTCGGGCTCGGGCAGCGAGTCCCAGTGCTCCCGCGCGTCGTCCAGCGCCCCGGACCGCACGTGCTCGGCCAGCCGGTGCGCCCACTGCGTGAAGGACGTGCCGACGGGCTCCAGCGGCACGCCCCGGTACGCCTGCTCCAGGTCGCCGAGCAGGATCCGCCACGACACGCCGTCCATCGCCAGGTGGTGCACGGTCAGCAGCAGCTTCGGGCGTGCGCCCGGGAAGAACACCGCCCGCAGCAGCGGTCCCGCGACGAGGTCCAGTTGGCGTTGCGCCTCCCGTGCGGCGGCCTCCACGTCCGCGTCGACCTCGACCCGGAACACGTCGACCTCGGTGTCCGCGACCTCCTGCACCCACCGGCCGTCGAGCTCTCGGAACCGCAGGCGCAGCGCGTCGTGGTGCCCGACGACGGTCCGCACGGCGGCGCGCAACGCCTCCGCGTCCGCCCCGGGCTCCAGTTCGACCAGCAGCGACATGGTGAAGTGCCGCAGTGGTCCGTACTCGGTGAAGAACCACCGCTGGATCGGCGTGAGCGGCGCCGGCCCGGTGAACACGGGTTCCGCCGCGGTCTCGGCGGACTTCGACACGACCAGCGCCAACTCGGCCACGGTCTGGTGCCGGAACACGTCCCGCGAGGTCAGGTGCAGCCCCGCCTGCCGCGCCCGGGACACCAGCTGGATGGACAGGATCGAGTCGCCGCCCACCGCGAAGAAGTTGTCCTCGACACCGATCCGCTCCGCGCCGAGCACCTCGGCCCAGAGCCGGGTCAGCTCGGCCTCCACCGGCGTGCGGGGCGCGACGAACTCGCCGTCCGCCACCGCCCGCGGCGCGGGCAGCGCGGCCTTGTCCAGCTTGCCGTTCGGCGTCAGCGGCAGCCGGTCCAGCTCCACGAACGCCGACGGCACCGCGTAGTCCGGCAACGACTCCCGCAGGTGCGCCCGCAGGTCGGCCGGTCCGGTCGTGACGACGTACGCGACCAGCCGGGTGTGCCCGGTGTCGTCCCGGGCCACTACGGCGGCCTCGGTGACGTCCGGGTGCGTGGTCAGGGCGGCTTCCACCTCGCCGGGCTCGACCCGGAACCCGCGGATCTTGACCTGGTCGTCGGTCCGACCCAGGTACTCCAGCGTGCCGTCGGCCGACCACCGCACCCGGTCGCCCGTGCGGTACATGCGCTCGCCCGGCGCGCCGAACGGGTCGGCCAGGAACCGCTGGGCGGTCAGGCCGGGCCGGTCCAAGTAGCCGCGGGCGACCTGCGCGCCGGCGATGAACAGCTCACCCGGCACGCCGACCGGCGCCGGCCGCAGGTCGTCGTCCAGCACGTGCGCGGTGACGTTGCCCAGGGGCGTGCCGATGACCGGCCGGTCGCCCGTGATGCGGCACGACACCGCGTCCACGGTGGTCTCGGTGGGGCCGTAGTAGTTGTACGCCCGCAGGCCGGAGGCCACCAGGTCGCGCCACAGCGCCGTGCCGAGCGCCTCGCCGCCGAGCACCAGCGCCTTCGGCCCGTCCTCGGCGGTCAGCGACCCGTCGGCGAGCAGTTGCCGGACGTAGGACGGCGGCAGGTCGAGCAGGTCGATCCGGTGCTCGCGGGCGTAGGAGAGCAGCGTGGCGGCGTCGAGCCGCACGTCGTCGGTGAGCACGTGCAGCTCGTGGCCGTCGGCCATGAGCAG
This sequence comes from Actinosynnema sp. NPDC023794, assembly GCF_040639675.1. Taxonomy (NCBI): domain Bacteria; kingdom Bacillati; phylum Actinomycetota; class Actinomycetes; order Pseudonocardiales; family Pseudonocardiaceae; genus Actinosynnema; species Actinosynnema sp. NPDC023794. The sequence goes on from NZ_JBFAFR010000066.1 coordinate 11,317, forward strand.
CATGCCCTCCCACGAGGTGTCGAACGAGAACACGGCGCTGAGCGCGACCCGCATCCGGTCGCCGCCGAAGGTCTCGCGGTGGTTGCGCAGCAGGTTCGCCAGGTGCCGGTGCTCGACCACCACGCCCTTGGGCAGTCCGGTCGAGCCGGACGTGTAGATCACGTAGGCGGCCTGGTCGGGCCGCACGGCCACGTCCGGCGGGGTGTCGGGCAGGCCGGAGGTGTCGACCGGCGCGTCGATCACCCGCACCGCGCCGGAGTCGGCCAGCAGGTGCTCCCGCCGCGCCTCGGGCAGCCCGGGGTCCACCGGCAGGTACACCGCGCCGGCCTTGAGGATGCCGAGCACGGCGACGACCCAGTCGACGCCGCGCGGCAGCGACAGGGCGACGATCCGCTCCGGCTCGACGCCCTCGGCGAGCAGGTGGCGCGCGAGCCGGTTGGCGCGGGCGTCCACCTCGGCGAACGTGAGCGCGTCGCCGTCGCACACCAGCGCCGTGGCATCGGGGGTGCGGCGGACCTGCGCCTCGAACAGCCCCGGGAACGTCGCCGGCGGCACGTCGAGCGCGGGCCCGCGGCCGTCCGGCTCGTCGCCGAGCAGCATCGGCAGCTCGGCCATCGGCCGGTGCGGGTCCGCGGTGATCGCGGACAGCAGCGCGAGCAGGTGCCGGGCCATCCGGTCGACCGTGTCGGCGTCGAACAGGTCGGTGCTGTACTCCACCGACCCGTGCAGGCCGTCCGGGGTTGCGGTGAACTCGAAGGTCAGGTCGAAGTTCGACCACTCGCGGCTGAGCGGGTGCTCCTCGACGCGCAGGCCCGGCAGCTCCGGCAGGGAACGGCCCGCGTTCTGCAAGACCACCATCACGTCGAACAGCGGGGTGCGGCTCGGGTCGCGGGACGCGCCCACGGCCTCCACCACCCGGTCGAACGGCACGTCGTCGTGCGCGAACGCGTCCAGCGCGGTCCTGTTGACCTGCGCCAGGAACTCGGTGAACGACCTCGAAGCGTCCACACCGGACCGCAGCACGACGGTGCCGACCAGGAAGCCGACCAGCCCGGCCAGCTCCGGCCGGTCGCGCCCGCTGGTGACCGTGCCGACCGCGATGTCGTCCTGGCCGGTGTAGCGGGCCAGCAGCAGCTGGCCGGCGGCCATCAGCGTGGTGAACAGGGTGGTCTCGTTGACCCGCGCCAGCTCGGCCAGGTCGCCCGCCAGGCTCGCGGGCACGGTGAACTCGTGCGTCGCGCCCGCCGACGTGCGCTCCGCCGGCCGCGGCCGGTCGGTGGGCATCTCCAGCGGCACGACGCCGGCCAGCCGGTCGACCCAGAACCCGGTGTCCACCGGCCGTTCACGCTGCCAGACGGCGTAGTCGGCGTACTGCAACCGCGGCTCGGGCAGGGCTTCGCCCCGGTACAGCGCGCCCAGCTCGTCGACCAGCACGCCGAGCGACCAGCCGTCCACGACGATGTGGTGCGAGGCCAGCAGCAGCACGTGCGCGTCGGCCGACTCGGCCAGCAGGGCGGCCCGGAACAGCGGGCCGCGCCGCAGGTCGAACGGCTCGTCCAGCACCTCGCGCAGGTCGTCCACGGCGACCAGGTCCAGCTCGACGTCGTCGTGCACGACCTGCACCGGACGGCCGTCGACCTGGTCGAACGTGGTGCGCAGCGACTCGTGCCGGCGCACCAGCCCGCGCACCGCGCCGGCCAACCGGGCCACGTCGAGCGAACCGGTGAGCCGCAGCGCGATCGCGCTGGTGTACTCGGTGCCGCCGGGCTGGAACCGGTCCAGGAACCACAGCCGCTGCTGGCCCGCCGACAGCGGCAGCGGCCGGTCCCGCGGCGCGGGCGGGATCACGTCGACCACCGGCGCGGCCCGGCCGGCGAGCCGCGCGCGGAGCTTGTCGCGGAGGTGCTCCGGCAACGCGGAGATGCGGTCGTTCTTGGACGTGGTCATGACGGGTCACGCCTCCGTGTCGGCAGCGAGGGCTTCGAGGTCCGCGAGCACCAGCTCCTCGACCAGGTCGGCCAGGGCGGACACGGTGCGCGCGGTGAGGACGTCGCGTGGGGACAGGTCGACGCCGAACGCCGCCTTGGTCCGGGACGTGATGTGCAGGCTGCGGATCGAGTCGCCACCCAGGGTGAAGAAGCTGTCCTCGACCCCGACGCGGCCGACGCCGAGCACGTCCGCCCAGATGGCGGCGATCGCGTCCTCGGTCTCGGTGCGGGGGGCCACGTAGGCGGAGGACGTGACCGCGTCGCGCTCGGGCGCGGGGAGCGCGACGCGGTCGAGCTTGCCGTTCACCGTCAACGGCAGGCTTTCCAGTGCGACGAACGCGGCGGGCACCATGTGGTCGGGCAGGACCTCGGCCGTGTGGTCGCGCAGCTCCGACGCCGTAGTCGGCTTGTCCGGCACGAAGTACGCCACCAAGCGTTGTTCGTTCGCCACTACAACGACCTGGGCGACGGCAGGATGCGCGGCGAGCGCCGATTCCACCTCGCCGAGCTCGATCCGGAACCCGCGGATCTTCACCTGCTGGTCCGCGCGGCCCAGGTAGTGCAACGCACCGTCCTCCCACCGGGCCAGGTCCCCGCTGCGGTACATGCGGGAACCGGGTGGGCCGAACGGGTCCGCGACGAACCGGGACGCGGTCAGGCCGGGCCGGTCGAGGTAGCCGCGCGCCAGGCCCGGCCCGGCGACGTACATCTCGCCCGGCACGTGCGGCGGCACGGGGTTGAGGTCGTCGTCGAGCACGTAGACCCGCAGGTCGGGGATGGGCACGCCGATCGAGCCGTCGGCGGGCGTCCAGGTGACGTGGACGGTGGTCTCGGTGAT
>NZ_JBFAFR010000067.1:0-13728 GCF_040639675.1 Actinosynnema sp. NPDC023794
ACACCCGGTCCCATTCCGAACCCGGTAGTTAAGCCTTCCAGCGCCGATGGTACTGCACTCGTGAGGGTGTGGGAGAGTAGGACGCCGCCGAACATTCTTCCCTGAAAGGGCTTGTGGTTGGGGGCACATTGATTTGTGCTCCAAATCACAAGCCCTTTCGGCGTGTCCACAGTAGGAGGAGCTAGTGCCCAGGTTCGGGGATCGACCCGGCGACCGTCAGCGTGGCCAGGGAGACCGACCGCGCCGATCCGATGACGGTGGCCGTGCCCAGGGAACTCGTAAGCCGACCGCCGGCAGTGGCGGTGGCCGTGACGCCCGGGGGTCGGGTGAACGGTCGACCGGTGGCCCGCGTCGGGACGACCGGCCCGGCAACGACCGGTACACCAGTGGCGACAAGCCTCGCGGTGGCGACCGGCGGGATGACAACCGGGGCGAGCGACCCCGCTATGACAAGCCCCGTGACGACCGTGGCGCGGCTCCACGACGGGATGACAGCCGGAGTGGCGGCTACCGCCGGGATTCCGGTGACCGACCCGGCTACCCGCGCCGCGATGACCGCGGTGGCGCGCCACGTCGCGACGACCGCACCGGTGACCGGGGCGGGTTCCGGCGCGATGACAGCCGTGGTGAGCGTCCCCGCTACGACCGCGGGGCCGACCGGGGCGAGCGCTCCAGCTACCCGCGTCGGGACGACCGGCCGAGTGGTGACCGCGGCGGCTACCAGCGGCGCGACGACCGCTCGTCCAGCGGTGACCGGGGTGGCGATCGCGGTGGGTACCAGCGCCGCGACGACCGGCCCGGTGGCGACCGCCCGAGCTACCCGCGCAGGGACGACCGCGGTGGGGAGCGCAGTGGCTACCCGCGTCGGGACGACCGTTCCGGCAGCGACCGCCCGAACCGCTCCAGCGGTGACCGGCCCGGTGGCGACCGTGGCGGGTATCCCCGCCGGGACGACCGGGGCGGCAGCGACCGCGGCGGGTACCAGCGCAGGGACGACCGCTCCGGTGGCGACCGTGGCGGGTACCAGCGGCGCGACGACAGGCCCGGCGGTGCGCGAGGTGGGGAGCGTTCCAGCTACCCGCGTCGGGATGACCGGACCGGTGTCGACCGCCCGAGCTACCCGCGTCGCGACGACCGGCCGAGCGGTGACCGCGGCGGTTACCAGCGCCGTGATGACCGGCCCAGCTACCCGCGTCGCGACGACCGGCCCAGTGGCGATCGCGGTGGGTACCAGCGTCGGGACGACCGTCCGACCGGCGACCGCCCCAGCTACCCCCGGCGTGATGACCGCGGTGGTGAGCGCGGCGGCGAGCGTCGTGAGTACCGGCCCCGTGACGACCGTTCCGGCGGCGACCGGCCGAGCTACCCCCGTCGGGATGACCGTGGTGGGGAGCGTTCCAGCTACCCGCGTCGGGACGATCGGCCCAGTGGTGACCGCGGTGGGTACCAGCGGCGGGACGACCGGCCTCGTCACGACAAGCCGGGTCATGACAAGCCCCGTCACGACAAGCCCGGGTACGACAAGCCTGGCAGCGACAAGCGGGACTCGCGCAGCCGTGATCGGGCCGCGCGGTTCCAGGAGCGCGTCGCCCAGACCGACGAGCAGCAGGTCGCCGAGGACGCCTCGGCCGAGGTCGATGCGTCCGAGGTTGACGCGGTAGCGGTCGAGGCCGTCGCGGTTGACGCGGCGGAGTCGGTGACGGCGGAGGCCGTGGTCGAGTCCGAGGTCGAGGTGGCGGGCGAGGAGTCCGACGCCGTCGACGAGCGCGGTGACGACGAGCGCGGTGACGAGGCGGCCGTCGTGGCTGCGGAGGCTCCCGGGTCCGCGGCCGTGGAGGCCGATGCGCCCGAGTCCCAGGCGGTCGTGGCCGGTGAAGGCGACTCCGAGGAGCGCGTGTTCACCCGGGCCCGGACGCCCGAACTGCCCGAGGACGCCGACATCTCCATCCTCGACCCCGAGGTGAAGCAGGAGCTGCGCGGGCTGCCCAAGGGGCTGGCCGACATCGTGGGCCGGCACCTGGCGGCGGCGGGCATGCTGATCGACAGCGAGCCGGAGTTGGCGCTGGAGCACGCGCGGTACGCGCGGGCGAAGGCGGCGCGGGTCGCGGTGGTCCGGGAGGCCGCCGGGCTGGCCGCCTACCACGCCGGCGAGTGGGCCGAGGCGTTGTCCGAGCTGCGGACCGCGCGGCGCATGTCGCACGGCACCGGGCACGTCGCGGTGATGGCCGACTGCGAGCGGGCGCTGGGGCGCCCCGAGCGGGCCATCGAGCTGGCACGCGAGGCGCAGGTGTCGCTGCTGTCCCCGGACGAGGCGGTGGAGCTGCGGATCGTCGCGGCCGGCGCCCGACGGGACATGGGTCAGCTGGACGCGGCCGTCGTGGCGTTGCAGGGCGACGACCTGGACGAGAAGCGGCGTGACCCGTGGAGCGCGCGCCTGTTCTACGCCTACGCCGACAACCTGGAGGCCGCCGGCCGCACCGAGGAAGCCGTGAAGTGGTTCCTCAACGCCGCCCAGGCCGACGACGACAACGAGACCGACGCCGCCGAGCGCGCGTTCGACCTCAGCCCGCAGGACTGACGCACCGCAAGACCGCTGTCACATGACAGACGGCACAGCTGAAGGCTCGGCGCCACCCGGCGTCGGGCCTTCAGACTGTTCCCGACCGGAGAACTCCCGAACGGAGACGCCTGTGCTGCTGGACCGTTACGACGCCCTGCTGCTCGACCTCGACGGCACGGTCTACCGGGGGCAGGAGGTCGTGCCCGGCGCGGTCGAGGCCGTGGCCGCCGCACGCGAGCACGGCACCGGCATCCGGTTCGTCACCAACAACGCCTCCCGGTCGCCGGAGACGGTCGCCGAGCACCTGACCGAGCTCGGCTTCCACGCCGCGCTGGACGAGGTCAGCACGAGCGCCCAGGCGGGCGCGGCGATGCTGCTCGACCTGGTGCCGCAGGGCGCGCACGTGCTCGTCCTCGGCACGGACGCGCTGGCCGAGCAGGTGCGGCTGCGCGGGTACCGGCCGACCCGCACCGCCGAGCACGCCCAGGCCGTCGTCCAGGGCCTGTCGCAGGACCTGGGCTGGCGCGAGCTGGCCGAGGCGTGCGTCGCGATCCGCCAGGGCGGCGCGCACTGGATCGCCTGCAACGTGGACGCCACCCTGCCCACCGAGCGCGGCCTGCTGCCCGGCAACGGGTCGCTGGTCGCCGCGCTGCGGACGGCGACCGGCGCGGAACCGCTGGTGGCGGGCAAGCCGGCCACGCCGCTGCTGGAGCAGGCGGCGAAGTCGGCGGGCGCGCAACGGCCGCTGGTCGTCGGCGACCGGCTGGACACCGACATCGCGGGCGCCGTCAACGCGGGCATGGACTCGCTGCTGGTGCTCACCGGCGTGTCCACCGAGGCCGAGGCGAACGCCCTGCCCGCGGACCGCCGTCCGACCTATGTGGCTGCCGACCTGTCCGTGCTCCATCGGCTACCTTGAATCCTGTGAGCTTCGAGGTTCCCCTCCCCGGCCCGCCGCGCGATCCCGTGGCCGGGATCGACGACGCCCTGGCCGGTCTCGACGGGCTGGACGCGCTGGACGTGGTCGAGCACGTGGCCCGGTTCGACGACGCGCACACGGCGTTGACGGCCGCGTTGTCCACCATCGACAAGGTCTGACCGGTGCCGCGCAGGGCTCGGCTGGACGCCGAACTGGTCCGCCGCGGGCTGGCCAGGTCACGGGAGCACGCGAGCCAACTCGTCGCCGAGGGCCGGGTGACCGTGCGCGGCGCCGTGGCCACGAAACCCGCCACCGCCGTCGAACTGGACACCGCGCTGGTGGTCCGCGAGACCGACGACCCGAACTACGCCTCGCGGGGCGCGCACAAGCTCGTCGGCGCGCTGGAGGCGTTCGACGGGGTCGACGTCGAGGGCAGGCGGTGCCTGGACGCGGGCGCGTCCACCGGCGGGTTCACCGACGTGTTGCTGCGCGCGGGCGCGCGGCAGGTCGTCGCGGCCGACGTCGGCCGCGGCCTGCTGGACTGGCGGTTGCGCACCGACGACCGGGTCGTGGTCAAGGACAAGACGAACGTGCGTTCGTTGACGCCCGAGGACATCGGCGGCCCGGTTGAACTGGTGGTGGCCGATCTGTCGTTCATCTCGTTGAGGCTGGTGCTGCCGGCGCTGGCCGCGTGCCTCGACGAGGAGGGCGACTTGCTGCCGATGGTGAAACCCCAGTTCGAGGTCGGGAAGGACCGCCTCGGTTCGGGCGGCGTGGTGCGCGACCCGGAGCTGCGGGCCGAGGCGGTGCTGGACGTGGTCGCGTCCGCCGCCGGGCTCGGCCTGCGCCTGCACGGCGTCACCGCGAGCCCGCTGCCCGGTCCGTCGGGCAACGTCGAGTTCTTCGTCTGGCTGCGCCGGGGCGAGCCCCTCGACGCGGCGGACGCCACCGCGCTCGTGCGCGCCGCCGTAGCGGAAGGACCGCAGTGACGAGGGAGATCCTGCTCGTCGTCCACACCGGACGGCGCAGCAACGTGCTGGTGGCGCAGGAGGTCGCGGCGCGGTTCGCGGCGGGCGGGGTGAAGCTGCGGGTGCTGGAGGACGAGGCGCCGGAGCTCGACCCGTCGTGCTTCACGCAGGTCGTCCTGGCCGACGACAAGGCCGCCGAGGGCACCGAGCTGGTGTTCGTGCTCGGCGGCGACGGCACGCTGCTGCGCGCCGCGGAGCTGGCGCGGGCGGCGGGCGTGCCGGTGCTGGGGGTCAACCTGGGCCGGGTCGGTTTCCTGGCCGAGGCCGACTCCGACGCGCTGTACGAGGCGATCAAGCACGTCGTCGACCGGGACTACGAGGTCGAGGAGCGGATGACGCTCGACATCACCGCGTCGGTCGACGGCGAGGTGCTGGAGGGCACGTGGGCGCTCAACGAGGCCAGCGTGGAGAAGAGCACCCGGGAACGGATCCTGGACGTCGTGGTGGAGGTGGACGGGCGCCCGGTGTCGGCGTTCGGCTGCGACGGCGTGCTGGTGGCGACCCCGACCGGGTCGACGGCGTACGCGTTCTCCGCGGGCGGGCCGGTGGTGTGGCCGGACGTGCAGGCGCTGCTGGTGGTGCCGAGCAACGCGCACGCCCTGTTCGCCCGGCCCCTGGTGGTGTCGCCGGCGTCCGTGGTGGCGCTGGAGGTCGACCCGGAGGGTCATCCGGCGGTGCTGTGCGCGGACGGTCGCCGCACGGTGAACCTGCCGCCGGGGGCGCGGGTGGAGGTGGTCGGCGGTCGCACGCCGTTGCGGCTGGTCCGGTTGCGGCCGGGTCCGTTCACCGACCGGCTGGTGGAGAAGTTCGAGCTGCCGGTGCAGGGGTGGCGGGGTCCGTCGGCCAAGTGAGGCCGGCGTGATCGACACGGGGACACCCTCCCCCGAACACACGCTTTGTCTGTGTCGCCCAGTAGTGTTCCGTGCGTGCTGGCCGAGATGCGCATCCAGGGCCTCGGTGTGATCGACGAGGCCACCCTTGAGCTCGATGCCGGTTTCACCGTGGTGACGGGCGAGACCGGCGCGGGCAAGACGATGGTCGTGACCGGGCTCCACCTGCTGAGCGGTGGTCGGGCCGAGGCGTCCCGCGTGCGCAACGGCGCGGACAAGGCGGTGGTCGAGGGACGGTTCCAGGCGCCCGCGGGCAGTCCGGCGGCGAAGGTCGCCGAGGAGGTCGGCGGCGAGCCCGACGACGACGGCAGCGTGATCGCGATCCGCACCGTCGGCGCGGACGGGCGTTCCCGGGCCCACCTCGGCGGCCGTTCCGTGCCGGTCGGCGTGCTGTCGGAGCTGGCCGAGCAGCTGATCGCGGTGCACGGGCAGAACGACCAGCTGCGGCTGCTGCGGCCCGCCGAGCAGCGCGCCGTGCTGGACCGGTTCGCCGGTGACGAGGTCGCCGAGCCGCTGCGGTCCTACCGGAAGGTCCGCGACGAGTGGCTGCGGGTGGCGACCGAGCTGACCGAGCGCACCGCGCGGTCGCACGAGCTGGCGCGCGAGGCCGAGATGCTGCGGCACGGGCTGACCGAGATCGGCTCGATCGACCCCAAGCCCGGCGAGGACGAGGAGCTGGTCGCCGAGGCTCGCCGGCTCGCCGACGCCGACCAGTTGCGCGAGGCCGCGTCCGGCGCGCAGTACGCGGTGTCGGGCTCGCCCGACGGCGACCCGGACGTGCCCGGCGCGCTCGGCCTGATCGGCGAGGCGCGGCGGCGGCTGACCGCGTCGGACGACCCGAAGCTGCGCGACCTGGAGCCGCGGCTGGTGGAGGCGGAGACGCTGCTCGCCGACGTCGGCGCGGAGATCGCCTCGTACCTGGAGCACCTGGACGCGGACCCGGCGCGGTTGGAGCAGGTGCTCGCCCGCCAGTCCGAGTTGAAGTCGTTGACCCGCAAGTACGCCGCCGACGTGGACGGCGTGATCGCGTGGGCTCAGGACGCGTCGTCGCGGTTGGCCGGGCTGGACACGTCGGACGAGGCGTTGGCGGCGCTGGCCGCGCGGCGCGACGAGCTGGCCGTGGAGCTGGCCGGGTACGCGGGGCAGCTGACCGCCGAGCGGGTCGCGGCGGCCGAGGAGCTGGGCAAGGCGGTGTCGGACGAGCTGACCGGCCTGGCCATGCCGCACGCCACGGTCGAGGTCGCGGTGCGGCCCAGGGTGGCGGAGCAGGGCGATGCTCAGGCGTTGAAGGTGGGCGCGCAGCTGCTGCACGCCGGCGCCAGCGGTGTCGACGACGTGGAGCTGCGCCTGATCGCGCACCCCGGCGCGCCCGCGCTGCCGGTGCACAAGGGCGCGTCCGGCGGTGAGCTGTCGCGGGTGATGCTGGCGCTGGAGGTCGTGCTGTCGCACTCCGACCCGGTGCCCACGCTGGTGTTCGACGAGGTCGACGCCGGTGTCGGCGGGCGGGCCGCGGTCGAGGTCGGCCGCAGGCTGGCCCGGTTGGCGCGCAGCCACCAGGTCATCGTGGTCACGCACCTGCCGCAGGTCGCCGCGTTCGCCGACCGGCACCTGGTGGTGGACAAGACCGCGGACGGCGTGCTGACCCGCAGCGGCGTGCGCAAGCTGGACGAGTCGCAGCGCGTGGTCGAGCTGGCCCGGATGCTCGCCGGCATGGATTCCACCGATACCGGCCGCGCGCACGCCGAGGAGCTGCTGGCGGCGGCGAAGGCCGACAAGGAGACCGTGCCCGTGGTGAGGCGCAAGGCGAAGAAGAAGTGAGCAGACGGCTGCTCGGCGCGGTCCTGCTGGTGGTGGCCGGCGTCGGGGCCGTGGTCGGCACGTTCCTGCCGCTGTACCAGGAGGGCAACGACCACGTCAGCATGGCGCCGATGGTCACGGCGACCTCGTGGGACTACGTCTTCACCAACGTGCCGGAGGGCATGGACTTCGGCCCCGTGCAGAGCCCCCAGTACGGGGTGCCGATCGTGGTGGCGGCCGTGCTGCTGGCCGTCGCGGTGGCCCTGGTGTTCCTGCCGGAGAGCCAGCGCCTGGCCTCCCGCTACCTCGCGGTCGGCGGGACCGGCCTGCTCGCCGGTGCGGTGTGGGCGGCGTCGGCGGCCGTCATGTCCGCGGCGGGCAACGCGTCGCGGGAGCCCGACGACGGCGGCTACACCGTGGACGTCGGCGAGGGCATCGTGGTGCTGGGCGCGTCGGTGGTGGTCGCCGTGGTCGGCGTCGTGCTGCTGCACGCCCGGCGGCCCGAGCCGCGCCCGGAAGGACCCGTGGTCTACCGGGTGGACGGCGTCGAGGACGACGACACGGACACCCCGCCGTTCGGCATCCCCGTGGTCGAGGTCGAGGTCGCGCAGCTCCCGGACCCCCGGTACGACGACCGCCGCGCCGAAGGCCCGTGACGGGCGCGACCGGCCGGGACCGGAAACCGCACCCGGTCGGCCGTTGGCGACGGCGCCCGTCCCGGCTTTGCTGGTAGGTGTGGAGTAGTCGGTCCGCCGGGCCGCGGCACGCCACCGAGCACGGAGGAGAAGGTCACATGACCCGGCGCGCGTTCGCCGTCCTGACCATCGGCGCGGGCGCGCTGATGGTGGTGTTGGGCTCGTTGTTCCAGCTGTACGGGGTGGAGACCTCGGTGCCGCCGGGGCTGGACGACTCGGTCCCGAACGGGATGCGCCGGCTCGTGGCGCTCACCGGCTGGGAGTACGTGGAGGAACCGCAGTCGCGGAACCCGGACGGCGTCACGTTCGACTTCCCCGTCTACGGCTACGGCCTGGTCTTCGCCGCGGTCCTCGCCGCGGTCGGCGCGTTGCTGCAACTGCGCTCGCCGCTGCTCGCGGCCGTCGGCCGGTTCTGCGTGCTCGCGGGGGTCGGGGTGCTCGTCGGCACGCTGTGGACCGCGCTGGAGACGTTGCGGACGCTGTTCGGCATCGACACGCTGTCGCCCAGGGTCCGCCAGGAGGAGTTCGTCGGCACGGGCACGTGGCTGATCGCCGCGTCGGCGCTGGCGATGCTCGTCGGCGCGGTGGCAGCGCACGACTGGCCGGCACGCGTGCCGCGGCCCACCGGGGTGTCGGTGTACCAGGTGGCGGACGACGACGACACGCCGCCGTTCGGCATCGCCATCCCCGTGTCCGAGCTGGACGTCCCTCCGGGTGAACCCGCCCCGCCGGCCGGTCCGGTGGCGCCCCCGGTGGCCGAGCTGCCGCCCGTGACCGACCTGCCACGACCGCACGGCGCGCCCGGTCCGGCGGCCGACCCACGACGTCACCCTACCGGGGGTAATCCGTCCACTGTGGATTAGTGGTGTCACTGACCAGCCCGGATCGGCTCGGCGTGTTGGCCGCCGACCGCGCGCGACGTGAGTCACCATCGGTTCATGAAGCTCTCCGGGTTGCTCGGCCGCGCGCACCACGAACTGCCAGGCGTCACCGGTGTGGCGCGCGTCGATCGCCGCTCGGGCGACCTGCTGCGCCGGCTGGGTCCCGGTGACGTCGCGGTCCTCGACCACGTCGACATCGACCGCCGCACCGCCGAGGCCCTCGTGCACGCGGGGGTGGTGGGCGTGGTCAACGCGTCGACGTCCATCTCCGGCCGGTTCCCGAACCTCGGCCCGGAGCTGCTGGTCGAGGCGGGCGTCCCGCTGATCGACGGCGTCGGCACGGCGGTGCTGCGCGAGCTCAAGGACGGCACGAAGCTGCGGCTGCACGACGGCGCGGTGTTCGTCGGCGACAAGGAGGTCGCGCGCGGCGTCGCGCAGGACGCCGAGTCGATCGCCGACGCGATGATCGAGGCCAAGGCGGGCATGGCCGCCCAGCTGGAGGCGTTCTCCGCGAACACGATCGAGTTCCTGCGCCGGGAGCGGGCGCTGCTGCTGGACGGCATCGGCGTGCCCGAGCTGTTCGTGCCGATCCGCGACCGGCAGGTGCTGGTCGTGGCGGGCGGCCCACGGCACGCCGAGGAGCTGCGCAAGCTGCGCCGCTACATCCGCGAGCACCGGCCGGTGCTGATCGGCGTGGACGCGGGCGCGGACACCCTGCACGACGCCGGGTTCGACCCGGACGTCATCGTCGGCGACCCGGACGCCATCGCCACCGCGACGTTGCGGTCCGGCTCGGAGGTCGTGGTGCCCGCGCAGGTCGACGGCCACGCGCCCGGCCTGGAGCGCATCCAGGACCTGGGCATCGGCGCGGTGACGTTCCCCGCCACCGGCAACGCCGAGGACCTGGCGCTGCTGCTGGCCGAGGCGCACGGCGCGTCCCTTGTGGTGACCGTGGGTCTGCAGGCCGGCCTGCGGGAGTTCCTGGACCGGGGCAACGCCGGGTCGACGCCCTCGACGTTCCTCACCCGGCTCAAGCTCGGCAACAAGCTCGTGGACGGGCACGCCGTCGCGACCCTGCACCGCGGCCGGGTGTCGTCGGGGCTGGTCGTCCTGCTGGTGCTGGCCGCGGTGGCGGCGATGGCAGCCGCGCTGGCCGTGTCCGGGGTCGGCCAGGTCTACGTGGACCTCGCGGCCGACGCGTTCCGATCCGTCGTCGACTGGTTCAGGGGGTTGTTCGGGTGATCTCGCTGCGCTACCACATCGTCTCCGTCACCGCGGTGTTCCTGGCCCTGGCCGTGGGGGTGGTGCTCGGCTCGACCGCGATCAGCGGCAGGCTGCTGTCCGGGCTCAACGAGGACAACGGCAATCTGGGCCGGGAGGTCGCCGCGCTGCAGTCGGAGCGCAACGGCCTGGACGCCCGGCTCGCCGACGCGGACCGGTTCGCGAGCACCGTCGGACCGCTGGCCGTGGAGGGGCAGCTGGCGGACCGGACCGTCCTGCTGGTCACCACCGCCGGCGCCGAGCCGGACGACCGGGACGCGGTGACCGGGCTGCTGCGGTCGGCGGGCGCGACGGTCACCGGCGAGCTCCAGCTCACCGAGTCGTTCACCGACCCGGACAAGGCCGACCAGCTGCTCGACCTGGTCGCCCGGCTCCAGCCGGCGGGCACCGTGCTGCCGACCGGCGGTGATCCCGGCACGAGGGCGGGCGGGCTGCTCGGCGCCGTGCTGCTGCTCGACAAGGACGACAGCCGGCCGCAGGCCACGCCGGACGAGCTGGCGGCGGCGCTGGGCGGGCTGTCCAGCGCGGGTTTCGTCAAGGCGGATCAGGGGTTGCGGGCCGCGCAGCTGGCCGTCGTGCTGACCGGGGGCGCGGCCACGGGCGACTCGGCTGCCGACCGGGCGGCGGTGGTGGCGCGGTTCGCCACCCAGCTCGACCGGTCCGGTGCGGGGGCGGTGCTGGCGGGCGGCGACGGGTCGGCCGACGGCACGGGCGCGGTCGGCGTCGTGCGGGCGGACACGGCGGCGACCTCCGTGCTGTCCACCGTGGACCACGCGGGCACGGCGGCCGGGCGCGTGGTCGTGGTGCTCGCGCTGCGTGAGCAGGTGGAGGGCAAGGCGGGCCGGTACGGGGTGGCGGGCAACGCCGAAGGCCCCGCGCCGGGCGCGTCCGGCTGAGCCGCCGGGGTCGCGGCGGGGGCCGGGCCGTTCGGATGGCCCGGCGGGAAGCCGCACTCTGCCCGGTCCCGGCTCGGCGATCGGGCGTTCCCGCGTGTTCCCGCCCGGTTCGCGCCTGGTTTTCGCCCGGTTCGCACCCGGTTCTCGTTCGGTTTCCGCCGGGTTCGAGGCGGCGTGGTCGCCTGTTCGAGCCGCCCTAGGCCATCCGAGTGACAGGCTTGCCTGCCCGCCGGCGCGCTGGGTGACCGGCGGCGTGTTAGCGTTAGGGCCCGTGGACAGGGCGCTGAGCTGTGCGGAACCACCGCAGCCGGCCCCTAGCGGACATCCAGACCACGGGGAGCCTCCTTGGTGCAGCAGGCACGTACGACCAAGCACGTTTTCGTCACCGGGGGTGTCGCGTCGTCCCTCGGCAAGGGGTTGACCGCGTCCAGCCTCGGACAGCTGCTCACCTCTCGTGGTCTCCGGGTGACCATGCAGAAGCTCGACCCTTACCTGAACGTGGACCCCGGCACGATGAACCCGTTCCAGCACGGTGAGGTGTTCGTCACCGACGACGGCGCGGAGACCGACCTCGACATCGGCCACTACGAGCGGTTCCTGGCGCGCGACCTCTCCGGTGACGCGAACGTGACCACCGGGCAGGTGTACTCCGAGGTCATCGCCAAGGAGCGGCGCGGCGAGTACCTGGGCGACACCGTCCAGGTGATCCCGCACATCACCGACGAGATCAAGCGGCGCATCCGGGCCATGGCCGAGCCGGGCCCCGACGGCGTCATCCCGGACGTGGTGATCACCGAGGTCGGCGGCACGGTCGGCGACATCGAGTCGCTGCCGTTCCTGGAGGCGTGCCGGCAGGTGCGCCACGACGTGGGCCGGGACAACGTGTTCTTCCTGCACGTGTCGCTGGTGCCCTACCTCGCGCCGTCGGGCGAGCTGAAGACCAAGCCGACGCAGCACTCCGTGGCCGCGCTGCGCAACATCGGCATCCAGCCCGACGCCATCGTGTGCCGGGCGGACCGGGAGATCCCGGACGCGTTGAAGCGCAAGATCGGCCTGATGTGCGACGTGGACACCGAGGCCGTGGTGGCGGCGGTGGACGCGAGGTCCATCTACGACATCCCCAAGGTGCTGCACGGCGAGGGCCTCGACGCGTACGTGGTGCGGCGGCTCGACCTGCCGTTCCGCGACGTCGACTGGACCGTGTGGGGCGACCTGCTCGACCGCGTGCACAACCCGTCCGAGAAGGTCCGCGTCGGCCTGGTCGGCAAGTACGTCGACCTGCCCGACGCCTACCTGTCGGTGACCGAGGCGCTGCGGGCCGGCGGGTTCGCGCACCGCACCAAGGTCGAGATCGTGTGGGTGCCGTCCGACGAGTGCCAGACGCCGTCCGGCGCGGCGCACGCCCTGGGCGGGCTCGACGCGATCCTCATCCCGGGTGGGTTCGGGGTGCGCGGCATCGAGGGCAAGATCGGCGCCATCACCTACGCCCGGACCCGCGGCATCCCGCTGCTGGGCCTGTGCCTGGGGCTGCAGTGCCTGGTCATCGAGGCGGCGCGGAACCTGGCGGGCATCGCCGACGCGAACTCGGCGGAGTTCGAGGACACCGGGTCGCCGGTGATCAGCACCATGGCCGACCAGGAGGACGTCGTCTCCGGGCAGAGGGACATGGGCGGCACGATGCGGCTCGGCGCGTACCCGGCGAAGTTGCTGCCGGGCTCGCAGGTGGCCCTGGCGTACGGGTCGCAGGAGGTCTCCGAGCGGCACCGGCACCGCTACGAGGTCAACAACGCCTACCGCTCGAAGCTGGGCGAGGCGGGGTTGGTGTTCTCCGGGACGTCGCCGGACGGGCGGCTGGTGGAGTTCGTCGAGCTGCCGGCCGACGTGCACCCGTTCTTCGTGGCCACGCAGGCGCACCCGGAGCTGAAGTCCCGTCCGACCCGCCCGCACCCGCTGTTCGCGGCGTTCGTGAAGGCGGCGTTGGACTACCGGCTGGCCGACCGGCTGCCGCTGCCCGAGCCCGCGGGGGCCGCGCAGTGACTCCTCGGCACGAGTTCGGGACTGTTTCGTCGCGGGACGTGCACGTCGGGCGCGTCGTCGCGTTGCGGGTGGACGAGGTCGCCATGCCTGGTGGCGGTACGGCATCGCGCGAGGTGGTGGAACACCTCGGCGCGGTGGCGGTGGTGGCCTTGGACGAGGCCGGTGCGGTGAGGTTGATCCACCAGTACCGGCACCCGCTGGGCCGGCGGCTCTGGGAGCTGCCGGCCGGGTTGTTGGACGCGGGTGACGAGACGCCGCTGGCCGCCGCGGAGCGGGAGCTGGCCGAGGAGGTCGGGCTCGCGGCGTCGGAGTGGGTGACGTTGGTGGACGTCGCCGTGTCACCCGGGTTCACCGACGAGGTGGTGCGGGTGTTCCTGGCTCGTGGGCTCACCGAGGTCGACCGCGACGTGCAGGGCGAGGAGGAGGCCGACCTGGAGGCGAAGAGCTTCCCGTTGGCCGAGGCGGTGGACATGGTCCTGGCCGGGGAGATCGTCAACGGCCCCGCCGTGTCCGGGCTGCTCGCCGCGCACGCCGTGGTCACCGGCGGCGGAACGGGGCGCCCCTCCGACGCCCCGTTCACCGACCGCCCGACCCGCTTCGCCGCCCGTTCCAGCTGACCTGGGCGTCGACCTCACCCGACCCTGAGCGTTCGACACGCGGGCGCTCATCATATTAAACAGGGGCACGGGTGAGCCACGGGTCCCTCATTTCGGGCTGCTAAACTCTCACACCTTAAATCAATAG
>NZ_JBFAFR010000068.1:0-13519 GCF_040639675.1 Actinosynnema sp. NPDC023794
CCCGTTGTCCCAGGCCGACGCGGGCTCCTCGGAACCCGACGTGACGGTCGTGGCCAGCAGGGCCGCGGCGGCGAGCACCACGCCCGCCCGGCGCGAGGATGATCGGACTCCACCCACGGGTGCTGCCTCCTGCTCGTCGTCGAGAGGGCGCTCCGCCGACCACCGGTTGTTCACGCTCACATCGAACGGTTCGAGCAGGTGATCCGCAGCGTCAAGTCTGCTGGCGGCCATGGGGTGAGTCAAGGTCGCCGTGCCCGTGAACGCTCACATGGCGCAGTCTTGGGTAGGACCGGCGCGCGGAGGCCGGTGGCCCGGCCTCCGCGCGGTGGATCAGTTGCGCACGCTCCACTGCTGGTTCGTGCCGCCGTGGCACGACCAGAGCTGGAGCAGGGTGCCGTTCGCGGTGCCGTTGCCGCTGGCGTCCAGGCACAGCCCGGACTGCACCCCGGTGATGGTGCCGTTGGCGTTCACGTTCCACTGCTGGTTCGTGCCGCTGTGGCAGTCCCAGATGATCGCCGCGGTGCCGTTCGCGGTGCCGGCGCCGTTGGCGTCCAGGCACTTGGCTCCCACCTTCAGCTGCTTGCCCGCGGTGTAGGTCCACCGCTGGTTGGCGCCGCCGGCGCAGTCCCACAGCCGGGCCTGGGTGCCGTTGGTGGTCGCGTTGGCGACCTCGGCGCAGCGCCCCGACTGGGCGCCCACGAGCATGGCGTTCTGCGGGCCGGTGGTGGTGCCCCCGCCCGGACCGGCGTTGGTCATCACGGCCTGCGCGCCGGCCGGCCAGTTGCCGTTGGACACCACGACGTTGCCGGACACCACGTTGCCGCGGTCGCCGTTGGTCACGTTGGTGCTGTTGTTGGTCGACCAGTTGTTGGTGACCGTCCAGTTGCCCATGTTCTCGCCACCCCAGTAGTTCGCGGTGGCCCACGTGCCGGTGTTGTTGAAGACGTTGCCCGTGACCGAGTAGTACTTCGAGCCCTCGTCGAAGTAGACCCCGAAGTAGCCGTTGGTCCGCTGGCAGTGGTTCCCGCTGATCGAGGCGCCCGGGTTCCACGACAGCGTGTAGATGCACCCGCCGTCGTTCATCTGCTGCATGACGTCGTGGACGTAGTTGTTGATCAACCGGTTGTTGGACGCCGTGGTCGCGGTCGTGTAGCGCGGCTGGTAGTTGTACAGGCCGCGGTTGGCGTAGTTGTTGTTGCCGCCGGCGTCGTTGGCGCCCCAGCCGTACCCGATCGACATGCCCGAGTACGGCATGTTGTAGACCTCGTTGTGCGACACGGTGGCGTTGGTGACGTAGGTGTTGAGCACCGAGACGTTGCCCCGGTACTCGATGCCGAGGTCGTGGATGCGGTTGTAGCTCACGGTGATGTCCCGGTTGACCATCCGCTGGTCGCTCGGGTGGTGCGCGTCGGCGCGCACGCCGCCGACCACGATGCCGCCGGCCGAGCTGCGGGCGATCTCCGACCGCGTGACCGTGATGTTGCTCGCGCCGAGGCCGACGCCGCTGGCGTGGGCGTTGGCGTCGTTGCCGATGCCGATGGCCGTCTGGCCGAGGTTGACGAACTGGGACTCGCTGAAGGTGATGTTGTTGGCGGCGGAGACCTGCACGGCGGCGGGCATCTGGTTCCAGTGCGGTCGTGCCGCCTCGAACTGGGTGCAGCCGTTCTGGCACGACGTCAGCCGGTCGCCCGGCCAGTTCCAGTTGCCCGCCATGTAGGCGCCGGTCTGCTGGTCCGCGTAACCCTGGTTGCTGCTGGGTCCGAGCCAGGTCGTGCCGCTGAACGTGATCCCGCTGAACGAGATGTGGTGCGCCGGCGCGTCATAGGTGCCACCGACGTCCACCAGCGACTGCAGCACCGGCAGCTCCACGCTGACGGTGCTCATGTTCTGCCCGGCCAACGGGATGTAGGACAACGCGCCCGTGCCGGGGTTGAGGTACCACTCCCCCGGCGAGTCCAGGAACTCGTAGGCGTTGGCCAGGTAGAAGGGGCCCGCCCGGTGCGGCTGGGTCAGCGTGTCGTACCCGAAGGTGTTGTTGTTCCACGCGGGCTGCTGCATCGTGAGGAAGTTCCCGCTGATGCTCTGCACCGGCGAGTACCGGTCGGTGAACGAGTTGACGCTCTCGACCTCGACCCGGTTCTGGTTGCCCAGGTTGTTCAGGTAGTTAAGCGCGGAGTTGGAGAACCTCATGCCCGTGCTGGTGAAGCTGAAGTCGGCCCGGTTCACCTGCGCGCGGGCCCGGGTCGCGACCGCGCCGTTGACGTACAGCTGGCGCGAGTCGATCCCGGTCGGGACGTTGGCGCGCCAGATGTTCCGGCCGGCGTCGACTTGCGACCAGCCGGTGACGGCGCGGGCGCCGCTGATGACGGGACGAGCGGACGGCGCCGCCTGCCACCGCACGCGGTAGCCGTTGTTGCCGGAGTCCGCCGCGGTCAGCCGCAACGGCTCGGAGAGCCGGTACACGCCGTCGGCCAGCTGCACGACGATGTCATCGGACATGCCGCTGTTCTGCGACCGCACCGCGGCTTGGGCGGCGGGCAGCGAACACGGCTGGGTGGCCGAGCAGCTCGTGCCGGTGCCGGACGGAGAGGCGTAGAGGGTGGTGGCGGCGGACGCGGGAGGTGCGAGGGCCACCGCCGCGGCGGCGGCGGTCACCACCACAGCGGCAACGCCCGCGGACACCGGCCTTCGTACCGCAGAGGAAGAGGACGCGAACAAGGAGACCTCCTGACTTGGGGTGTGCGTGCGACGTCCGGGTCGAGGTGTCGGACGGCACTTCGTGGTGGCGCGGGTGAGCCGGCCGGGCGCGCGGCCACGGGGACGCACCCGGCCGAACGGCTCCCGTCCGGGGGCGCCTAACGTCGTGGCCCGTCTCCTGGACTCGGCACGGCGACGCCGGGGGTCAGGTGCCACACCTCGTGCATCGGCTCCCAGCGCACCGGGGAGCCGGGGTCGGTCGGCGACTCCTGGCACGGGTCGGTCAACGCCCACCAGCGCCGCGACTCCGGATCGGCCGCGATCCGCGCCTGGTCGGCGTCGTGGTCCTCGCCGGTGTACTCGTAGTAGCCGAAGAGCAGGTCGCCGTGCAGGAAGATGGTGAAGTTGCGGATGTTGGCCTCGAGCAGCATGCGCTCGACGGACGGCCAGACCTCGGCGTGCAGCCGGAGGTAGTCGTCGCGCCGCTCCGGACGCAACCGGGTGACCATCCCATAACGCCGCAAGCGGTCCACGCGGGACTCCTAGGGGAAGTGCGGCCGGCTCGACATCGTTGTCGAACCGGGCGATCAGGAGCTCAAGGGGTGCAGCTGCTCCGGTGGCGTGACGACGTCCCGCACCACGGCCAGGAGGCGCTGCCCGGCGCGTTCCGGCCGGACGTGCGGACCTTCGGTCACCGGGAGGGCGAGTCCGAGGCTGGACGCGACGATCGCCTCCTCGTCGACGCGGAGGCCCAGCCCGGGGGTGTCGCCCAGGACGAACGCCCCGTCCTCGACGTGGAGGTCGATCGAGAGCCCCGCCGGCGGCTGCAGGTCCTGCAGTTCGCTGACCAGGTGGTTCGGCACGGACGTGGCGGCGTGCAGCAACCCGACCGGTGTGTTGCCGATGGGGCTGACGGGCAGGTCGTGCGCGTGGGCCAGGGCCGCGACCCGCAGGAAGTGGGTGACGCCCCAGCCCGCCGCCGCCTGGACGACGTCGATCGCCCCCGTCGAGATCAGCGGGCGGTACTGCTCGAGGCCCGTGAGGTTCTCGCCGCTGGCGACCGACGCCCGGACGCCGCGGCCGACCGCCGCGTGCCCTTCCGCGTCCCACCGCCGCACCGGCTCCTCGATCCAGATCAGGTCGAGCGTCCGTTCGAGCTCGCTGACGTGGCGCACCGCCTGCTTGCGGGTCAGCGCCTCGTTGACGTCGAGCATCAAGCCCGGCCGGGTGCCCCGTCCGGCGTTGGTGAGCACGTCGCGCACCAGGATGAGGCGGTCCCGGTCCCGATCGATGTCGAGACCTCCCTTGAGCTTCGCCACCCGCAGGCCGCGGTCGGCGTAGGTCTCGTACAGCGCCACGAGTTCGTCGTCGCCCAGGCCGATGTCCACACCGGACGCGTAAGCGGGCACGCGGCGATCACGCCCGCCGAGCAGCCGCCACAGCGGTTCGCCCGCGGCCTGCGCCTTGATGTCCCACAGCGCGGTGTCGAGGGCGCCGATGGTGCCGAACACCACGCCCGCGTGACCGGCCTTGAACGTCTGGCGCAGCATCCGGTCGTAGAGGGCGGTGACGCCGCGCGGGTCTTCGCCCTCGATCGCGGCGAAGATGGAGTCGATCTCGACGTGGGAGCCGAGTCCGACGCCGGTGATGCCGACGTCGGTCTCGACGAGCACGATCGGCACCCGGACGACGCCGTCGGCGAAGACGCCGTTGGCGTCGCCGACCGGACGGCCCCAGTCCTGGACGGTGGTGAGGGTCCGGTAACCGGTGATGCGCATGTCAGCCCTTCGTGGCCCCTGCGGTGACGCCGTCGGCGATCTGGCGCTGCAGGAACAAGTAGACGACGAGGACGGGGATCGCGGCGATCAGCACGCCGGAGGCGAACACGGGGATGTCGTCGGAGTACTGGCCGCGCAACGAGGTCACGCCGACCATCAGCGTGCGGTTCTCCGCGGACGGCATCATGAGCAGGGAGATGAGCACGTCGTTCCAGCAGAACAGGGCGTTGAGCACGCCGACCGACAGCAGTGCCGGGGTGCCGATCGGGAGCATGATCCGCCAGTACACGCCGTACACGGTGTTGCCGTCGATGCGGGCGGCGTCCACGACCTCCGGCGGCACGGTCGAGTAGTAGCTGGTCATCAGGAAGACCGTGAACGGGAGGAACTGCGCCACGTACGCGAGGACCAGTCCCGGGTACGTGTCGACGAGGCCGGCGTCGGCCATGATCCGCGCCAGCGGGACCATGATCACCTGGAACGGGATGAACAGCGCGGCGAGGATGCCCAGGAACAGCACCGACGAACCGCGGAACCGCAACCGGGCGAGCGCGAACCCGGCCATCGACCCGAACAGCAGCAACAACGCGACCGAGCACGTCACGACGATCAGCGAGTTCACGAAGTACCGGGACATCCCGACGCTCGTCCACGCCTCGACGAGGTTGGCCCACCGCAGCGAATCCGACAGCGAGAACCGGTCGAGCACGTACTCGCGGCGGGTCTTCATGGCCACGTTGGTGGTGAACACCAACGGGTAGACCGTGGCCAGCGCCAGCGCGGCCATCGGGACCGCGACGAGCCACCTCGTCCAGCGTCGGCCGGCCATCAGTCCTCCCTGCCCGCGCGGCGCAGGACGGCGATCTGGGCCAGCCCCACGACGAGCATGATCAGGAACAGCGCGGTCGCCGCCGCGGAGGCGAGCGCGGGCTGGTTGAACTGCCCCTGCTGGAACCAGATGTAGTACTCGGGCAGGTAGGTGGAGCCCTCGGGGCCGCCGCCGGTCATCACGAACAGCAGGCCGAACATCGAGGTCAGCATGCCGATCATCGTCGTCACGAAGACGAACTGGATCGTGCGGGTCAGAGCCGGGACGATCACGTGCCGGATGGTCTGCGGCAGCGTCGCGCCGTCGACCTTGGCGGCGTCCAGCAGCGACGGGTCGAGGGCGGAGAACCCGGCCAGGAACACGACCAGCGCCATGCCGAACGTCGCCCAGACGTGCACGCCGACCACCGCGAAGATCGCCACGTCCGGGTCGCCCAGCCAGTCCACCGGCCCGAGCCCCACCCCGCCGAGCAGCGTGTTGAGCGGACCGTCGTAGGCGAGCAGCAGGGTGAAGATCGCACCGACGATCACCGGGGAGAGCACGGCCGGGAAGAAGTACACGCCCCGGAACACCCGGTGCCCGGGCACCTTCAGGTAGATGAACGTGGCGAGCAGCCCGGGGATCGCCACGGCCACGGGCAGCAGCAGCACGAGCAGGCCCACGTTGCGCAACGCCGTGCGGAACAGCGGGTCGCCGAACAGGGTCACGTAGTTGTCGAAGCCGACCGGCAGGCCGTTGCGGTCGCCGTCACCGGTGAAGGAGAAGTTCACCCCGAGCACCAGCGGCCACAGCCGCAGCACCACGATGATCAGCACAGCCGGCGCCAGGAGGACGAACGGCGCCAGGCGCTCGGCCCGCGACCCGCGGCGGTTGCGCCGCGCGCGCGGCTCCCCCGGTCGCCGGGCCGTCGTGCCGGCGACCGCCTTCACCTCGTTCCGCTCGGCCACCATCGGGCGCACCGAGGACGGGGAACCCCCGGACGGCACGAATCAACTCGCCTTGTCGGAGTCGGCCAGCTGCGCGACCGCCTCGTCCACCGTGACGGAACCGCTGACCAGCTGCTGCGAGAGGCGGCCCATCAGGTCGATCGTCTTGCTGGACAGGGCGACGTGCAGGGCGGGCTTGCCCGTCTTGATCCCCGCGGTGATCGTGGTGACGGCCGGCCCGGCCTCGGAGACGTCGATCGTGGTGTCGGACGCGATCGCGCCCGCGTCCGCGTAGAAGGCCTTCAGCGCCTCGGACGACGTCAGCGACCGCACGAGGTCCGCCGCCACCTTCGGGTCCTTGGTCCACTTGGCGACCGCGTAGCCGATGCCGCCGTCGTACGGCAGGCTCGGCGTCGCCGCGGGGTTGACCACGGGCGCGTCCATCACGCCGACCTCGTCCGCGTCGAGGAACTCGGCGAAGTCCTTCCAGTGCCCGATGTCGGACATCAGGCCGATGATGTGCGCGGCCTTGGCCGACTGGAAGACCGCGAACGCGTCGTTGAACATCGCCGTGGAGTTGACCCCGTCGTTGTTCAGGCCGTCGTCGTTGACCTGCTTCCAGAGCTCGAAGATCCGCTTCACGTCCGGCGAGGCCCAGTTCCGCTTGCCGGCGATCCAGTCGTCGTACTCCTGCGGCGTGAGCACCGCCGAACCGATGCCGGACAGGAAGAACTGGATGCCGATGCCCTCCTTGTTGCCCACGCCGAAGCACTTGGCGCCTGTCTTGGCGGTGATGGCGCCGCAGTCCGCGACGAACTCGTCCCACTTCTCGGCGGGCGCCTCGGGGTCCAGTCCCGCCTGCTCGTACAGCGCCTTGTTGTAGTAGATCGGGTGCCCTTGCAGCGTCACGGGCGAGGCGTAGGTCTTCCCGTCCCGGGTGAACGCCTCCCAGCCGGCCAGCCGCTGCTTGTCCTGGGCCACGTACTCGTCGAGCGGCACCAGCGCGTCGACCCGGTCGCGGAGTTGGCCGCCACCGTTGAAGAGCATGACGTCGGGGCCCTTGCCGGCCTGGATCGCCGCCCCGAGCAGCGTGTAGTACTGGTCGAACGGCTGCGCCACGAACTCGACGTCGACGCCGGGGTGGCTCTTCGCGAAGTCGGCTTTCGCCTTGTCGAGGTACGCCGCCACGTTGGCGTCCCCGGACTTCCAGTCCCAGACCACCAGCTTGTCGCCCGAGCCGCCGGCGGATCCCGGCGCCGTGGCGCTCCCGCATCCCGTTGCCAGGGCCAAGCCCAGGACCACGGCAGCCGACCACAGTGCGCGCTGCTTCATCGCTGCTCACTTCCCAGACGACGCCGGGTACGCCCTCGGCGCGATTGGTGTGGAAACTTAACTCGTATGACGTCTGACGTCAACGGTCCTACGTATACTCCGATCAACCCTGAAGCGCGGGGTGCGTGGCGCAACCGGAGGAACGATGACCGCAGCGGGCCGGCGACCGACCGACGACCCACCCGCACCTCCCGAGTGGACGCGTCGGCCGACCAACCTGGCCAAGGCGGTCACCGCGGAACTGGTGGGACGCATCGTCCGCGGCGTCCACCCGCCCGGGACCCCCCTGCCGCCCGAGCCCGCGCTCGGCGAGACCTTCGCGGTGAGCCGGACCGTGATCCGCGAGGCGGTGAAGGTCCTCCAGGAGAAGGGCCTGGTCCAGGTGCGCCAAGGCGCCGGCACCACGGTCACGGAGCCTGCGACGTGGAACATGCTGGACGAACTCGTGCTCGCGGCCACCATCGCCGAAGACGAGACGCTGGCCGTGCTCGACGACCTGGTGGTCACCCGGCGACTCCTCGAATCGGACATGGCCCAGGTGGCCGCCCGCACGGCCGACAAGGGCACGATCGACCGGCTACGCGCCCTCGTGGACCGGATGGACCAGCTCGTCGACGACCCGGGCGCCTACCAAGAGCAGGACCGCGCCTTCCACGACACGATCATGCAGGCGTCGGGCAACCGGATCGCCCGGGGCGTGGTGCGCTCCCTGGAGGGTCAGGTCATCAACACCGCTCGCTACATGGGGCGGAGCGAGCGGGCGTTGTGCGTGGCGTCGAACGAGGGACACCGCCGGATCTGCGAGCGGATCGCGGCGCACGACCCGACCGGTGCCGCCGACGCCATGTTCAGCCACATCACCGAGGCGTGGTTGGTGCGGCGTGCCGACAACGGAGACCCGAGCCGCCTGGAGCGCTAGGTGGTCATCCGACGACATCACCCCCTCCGCGCAGCCACTCCGCTGAGCGTCGTCGCACCCGGGGCCGACGACTTCGGCCAGCATACCGATCCTCTGCCCTCAAGGGAACGATGAGTCGTACTTAGCGGGACGCTTGTCGGAAACTTCCCGACGAGAGCCGCAGGATGACGAGGTCAGAAGTGATTCCTGGAAATAGTCTCGGGTTTGCCCTTGACGGTACGGCTCCCACAGGCTGTCATGAGTAGCTAGGACCACAGCTCGATGAGTCTGACTCATCGAGGAGGAGATCCGGCTCGTAGGACTCCGACCCGCGAGCACCACGACGTAGTGGAGCAGCTCATGCCACAACGGCCGAACGGCCGCGCACCCTGCGCGCACCGGACCGGCGGCCCCGGCTGACGGGCGGTTGCCGCACGGCCGAAGCGCACAGCTCCCACTATCTCTGGGAGCGCTCCCGGTGGCCTTTCGAACGGCCCGCCCCCCTTGTTGTGCACGCACCGGTCGCCGCGCACCGGCGGCCGGGCTCGGAGAACGGGAGGTCCACGTTGAGCGCACGACGGGTCACCCTGGCCGATGTGGCCAAGGTGGTCGGCGTCTCCCAGACCACCGTGTCCCTGGTCCTCTCGGGACGTGGCCGGGACCTGCGGATCTCGGAGGAGATGCAGCGCCGGGTCCGCGAAGCGGCGACGGAGTTGGAGTACCGCCGCGACCGGGTCCCGATGGGGCCGCGCGGGGCGCGGACGCAGACGATCGCCTTCGTGTCCGATTCGGTCGCCAGCTCGCGGCTCGCGGGTCACATGATCAAAGGTGCGCTCGGCGCGGCCCGCAGGCACGGCGTCACGCTGTTGTTCGGTGAGACCGAGGGCGATGCCGGCTTCCAGCGGACGTTGATCGAGACGATGCGCGACTACCGGGTCGACGGCATCATCCTCGCCTCCGTGCACACCCGGACGATCAGCATCCCGACCGAACTCGCCACCGGCCCGGCGGTGCTGCTCAACGTGGTGCCCCGGGAGCCGTCACCGCTGGTCTCGGTCCTGCCCGACGAGGTCCAGGCGGGCCGCGCCGCCGCCCGCGTGCTGCTCGACGCGGGCCACCGCGAGGGCATCCACCTCATCGGCGTCAGCCCGTCCGGGGACGACGTGCCACCGGGCCGGACGGCGGCGTTCGACCGGCTCACCGGGATCCGCCGGGAACTGGGTGAAGCGGGCGTCGAGGTGGAGAGCGGCCACGCGTGCCGCTGGTGGCTGCCGAAGTACGGCTTCGAGACGACCCGCGTCCTGTTGGGCGAGGCGCGTCCCCGCGCGTTGATCTGCCTGGACGACCGGCTCGCGCTCGGCGCCTACCAGGCGTTGCAGGACGCCGGCCTCACCGTGCCCGACGACGTCTCCGTCGTCTCGTTCGACGACCACCCCATCGCGTCCTGGCTGCGCCCCGGCCTCACCACCGTCGCCCTCCCCCACCACGACCTCGGCGCGAAGGCCGTCGACCTCCTCTTCGCCGACGCCGACCAACCCGATTCGGACCCCGTGCGGCGGGGCGGCACCCATCGCGTCCCGATGCCCGTCCGCCACCGGGATTCCGTGGCGCCACCGCGATGAGCCGACCGCCCGCGGTCCGGCCGCCGTTCCCGGCGAGGATCACGTGGGCGCATCAAGCGGCCTTCCCGAGCAGGTCCAGGGCGTCGGCGGGCACCGCGCGGCCGGCCGCGCGGCGTTCGTCGGCGAACGCGGACACCATGCGCAGCAACTCGTCGTCGGCACGCCGGTCGAGGTCGCTCACCACGGTCAGCGGGATGCCCATGAACAGGCACTTCAGCACGCCGTGCCGCCAGGTGTGCTGGTCGAGGTGACGTGCCGCGAAGGCTCCCATGGCCGCCCCGACCAGCCCCGACTCGTTGCTGCGCAAGGCGTCCTTGACCAGGTCGACCCCCGTCCGCGGCACCCGGTCGCCGATGTCGGCGAGCCCGCGCAGCACGCCGAGGCGTTCGGCCGACGTGCCGTGCCGGTAGAGCGTGGTGATCCCTTCGGCCGCATCGCCGGAGTTCTCGACGTACACGACGAGCAGCCGCGTCCGCGCCTCGCGCTCGCCGGAGCGCACCGCTCGTCCCACGACGGGGAACAGGGTCCGGATCGAGGAGGGGTCGGCTCGCAGCGACTGCTCGGCCCACGCCAGCCAGTTCGCGTCGCGCAGTGCGTCCAACGCCCGACTCGCCACCACGGGCGCGGCGTGGCTGTGCCGCGGCAGCTCCACGGCCGCGACACCGGTGTAGCCGATGTCGATCAGCGCCCCGAGGGTGTCGGGCAGGTCCAGCTGCCCTTCCCCGAACTCGAGGTGTTCGTGCACGCCGTGCACCATGTCGTCCAGCTGCACGTTCATCAGCAGCGCGCCTGCCTCTCGGATGCACGCCGCCGCGCCACGCCACTCCACCGCCACGCAGTGCCCGACGTCCACGGTGATCCCCAGGAGTTCGGGGCGGCCGAGCTCCTCGCGCAGCCGCAACGCCTGGTCCAGCCGCTCCACCACCATGCAGGGCTCCGGCTCCAGCGCGAGCGGCACGGCCGGCCCGCGTTCCAGCGCCGCGGCGACGCCGGACTTCAGGTGTTCCCAGCTGTCCGAGGAACCGACACCCGACCAGAACGACACGCAGTCCGCGCCGAGGTCGGCCGCGATCCTCTTGGCGCGCACCAGGAAGTCGACCCGGACCTCCTGGTCGTCGCTCACCAGCGTCGGGTGGTGCTTGCGCCGCGGGTCGAGCAGGTAGCGGGCACCGGTCTCCACCACGGCGCGCAGTCCCAGCGCCGAGAGACGTGCCGCGAGCCGTTGGGTCCGCGCGCCGACGTCGTCGGCGAACGGGTCGAGGTGGTGGTGGTCGAGCGTGAGCGCGACCGCCGTGTAGCCGAGGTCGGCGATGATCGCGAGCGCGTCGTCCAAGCGGTGGTTGGCGAACCCGTTGGTGCCGTAGCCGAGGTCGAACGTCATGTCCGGCTCACCGCCCGCGCCGCCGGGAGGACCAGCACGATCGCCGGGGCGGGCGCCCGCCCCGGTTCCTGGTACGGCCTCATCCCAATCCTCCCGCCCACTCGTACAGCTCGCGGGTCTGCTCGGCGAAGCGGTGCTCGTCGCTGCCCAGCGGATCCTTGAAGAAGAACGCCAACGCGCCCAACGCGCCGGTCTCCCCCGCCGCGTGCGCGGCGGCGACCAGCCGGGTCAGGTCGAGCACCAGCGGCGCCGCCAGCGCGGAGTCCAGGCCGGTCCAGGTGAACTGGAGGCTCATCCGCGCGCCGAGGAACCCCTCGAACGACACGTGGTCCCAGGCGGTCTTCGTCTCGCCGAGGTCCGGCACGTTGTCGATGTGCAGCGGCGCCGTCACCTCGTCGCCGAGCAGGGCCGCGAGGCCGCTCGCCTTGGACCGCAGCTTGCTGTCGGCGTGCGCGGGGTCCTCCAGGGTCGCGCCGTCACCACCGCCGAGCAGGTTGGTGCCCGCCCAGGACCGGACCGACAGCGCCCGTGCGGTGAACATCGGCGCGAGCACCGTGCGCAGCAGGGTCTCACCGGTCTTGCCGTCACGTCCCGCGTAGGGCAGCCCTTCCCGCCGGGCGAGTTCGTCCAACGCGGGCAGGGCGACCCCGGTCGAGGGTGTGAACCCGACGATCGGGCACCCCGCGGTGAGCGCCGCGTAGGCGGCCAGCGAACTGGGCGGCAGCACGGTCCGGTCCGGATCGGCCATCGCGCGCTCCAGCGCCGCCAGCTCGTCGTGCTCGGGCAACGACGGCGTCGGCGGTTCGGTGGACGACACGTCGACCACGACGACCCGTGCGAGCCGGTGCCGTGCGCGGAACTCGGTGATGTCGGCGGCCAACCGCCGGGCGACGTCGGCCTGGACGCCGTCGTAACCCACCGTCCGGATCTCGCCGTCCACCTCGCGCAGGCCGGGCCTGACGGACTCCAGCAGGTGGTGCGGCAGCACACCGCCGTGGGCCAGCAGCTCGGCCCGCTTCTCCAGTGGCGCCTGCGCGATGTCGTGCCCGCCGACGACGAGCTGCGACCACCCGGGCAGCGTGACGCCGGCCAGTTCGGGACGCTCGGTCACGCAGCCGGTCGCGGGTGTCAGGCCCGCGCGCAAGGCCAGCAGCCCGCACACGGCGGTCGTCGCGACGGAGCCGCGTGCGCCGATCAGCCAGAGCCCGGTGGGCTCGTCCGCCATTGGTCCTCCCTCCGATCCGGGGCGCCGTGCGGCACGGCACTTCCCGGGGCCGGTAACCCGGCATCGATACAACAGTGGCACGTCTCGCTCGACGAAGTCGTGGGTCGCGCGGAAGCCGACCGTCCGGACCTCGGGGCGCCCGGGCTCCGCCGCGCCGCGACCCGACGGCCGAGCTCACCGCTCTGGCCGGGATGATCGCGAAGCGGGAAGCCCGGGCGCCCCGTCCTGCCGGTTGGTCCACTCATCATCAGAACTGGGAGAGGAACCTCCACGCCTCGCCCTTGGTCCAGGTCCGCACGCCGTCCTCGCACGCGCAGCCGTCGACCGGCCCCGGCCCGTGGCCCCCGTCGAAGGCGGCCCACTGCACCGGGTAACCGGCGCGGCACGAGTACGTCGTCGTGATGTGCGTGCGGCTGCCCGCGGCCGGCTCGCGAGGGCTCTGCGCGGCACAACCGTTGTTCGCCACGAACCGGTCGCGCAGCGACCGCCCCTGCGAGATGTTCAGCACGTTGTCCGAGATGCCGTGGATCCCGAAGTACGCGATCGGCTGCGTGCCGCCGGAGCACCCGCTCAACTGGGCGCCCGCGTACACGACCACGGCGCGGAACACCGTCGCCCGGGAGCACGCCAGCGAGTAGCTCATGCCGCCGCCGTAGCTGAAGCCCATCGCGAAGCGCAGCTTCGGGTCGACGCAGAGGTCGGCCTCGATCCGCTTGATCATGTCGTCGACGAACACCACGTCCTCGCCGCCGGAGTTGGCCCAGCCGTTGCCCAGGCCCTGCGGCGCCACCAGGATCGCGCTGTTGTTCGACTGCTCCTGCATCCCGTAGT
>NZ_JBFAFR010000069.1:0-13008 GCF_040639675.1 Actinosynnema sp. NPDC023794
CCGTCACGCTGGCGGGGTGAACCCGCGACTGTCCACAACGGTCTCCGGCCGCTACCTGTCGTTCGTCGAGCGCGAGAACATCGCGCTGTTGCGTGAGGACGAGGATGGCCGCGATGATCGCGGTGGCTCGGCGTGGGCAGCAGCGCAGCTTGGCCAGTACTTTCCAGCCCTTGAGCAGCGATACGGCGCGTTCGCCGAGGGCGCGGATGGGGGGTGAGGCTCCCGGTAAGACAGCAGTCGACCAAGATCCGATGCCCCAACCGGGAGCCTCGACGTGCTGTCTTACCCTGCCGCGATTCCGCTGTCCAACCACACCCTCGTCCGCCTGGCCGATCTCATCCGCGCGGAGCGGGCGCGGCGTGGCACGAGCTGGCACCTCGGAATGGAAACAGCGGTACAGAAGGTGCACGGCGGCGTCACCGCTGACACCGGCGGTACCACCGTCGGCAACCTGCACGTCCACCCGGCGCCGCCCCGACAGCCTGTACCCAAGCCACAACAGCTCGGGCCTCGACCGGCGGGTTCGTCGGCCGCCACGATAGACCTGGCTGGTCCAGACCTGGGCCTACCACAACCCGCACCGCTTCCCCGACGGCCAACTGGCCACCGACCTGCGCGGCTTCAGCCCTGGCCAACCCCGCCCGCCGGTCGACGTGCTGGGCGACTGTCTCGCTGCCCTCGGCGTCGATCACGACCACCCGCATCGCGCTCTACCTCACCCAGACAGCTGGCAAACGCCTGCTCAACCGCAGGATCTCGACGCGTCGGTCCCGGTGGCGACGGCTCGATCCCGGTCGCCAGGCACTGCTGGTACTCGCCCACCTGCGCAACGGCGATACCCACGCCCGCCTCGCTGTCGGGTTCGGCATCTCCCGCAGCACCGCCTGGCGCTACGTCCGTGAAGCGGTGGACCTGCTCGCCGGCCTGGCCGACGACCTCCACGCCGCCGGTGAACGCGCCGCCCGCCTGGCCTACGCGATCCTGGACGGCACCCTGGTCCCGATCGACCGCGTCGCCGACCAGAAGCCGTACTACTCGGGCAAACACCATCGCCATGGTGTCAACGTCCAGATCCTCGCCGACCCGGCGGGCCGACTGGTGTGGGCTTCGCCGGCTCTGCCCGGCGCCGTCCACGACCTGACCGCGGCCCCGGTGTTGTGGGCGGGGTGGGGCGCCGACGCGGTGTCCCCGTTGTCCGTGTCGGCCAACGTGGGTGATCCGGCCCGTCCGTCGGCGGTGTGCCGATGGTGGGGTGGTCGAACATCCTTCTGTCGCAAGAATGATGATCAACCACCGACTGCTTCCGTGATCAACCGGGGTACCTGTCACCACACGGGACCCAAAGACAAGCTAAGGACGGGGCGCTGTTCGGTGTTGGGCTGCCGGTGGCTGAGCAGGGTTCGCGTGCGCAGCAAGGTAAAGCCCGCTCGCCCACAGGTTCTGCCGCTTTGAGCAGCTTGATCTTGTTGACGACTCCGCGGTGGGGTCGTTGCGGGTGGGGCAGGGTTGGTCCGGCGGTCTGGGGCTTGCCCACGAGAGTTCACACGATGGGGTGGTCCGGGTCATCGGAGGGTTGTCGCCGGGTCTGGATTCGGCTGGGCTGTGCAGGTGGCCAGTTATCTACTCGGCAACGACCTGGCTCAGGCCGATGCGCGCTTCGACGCTCTGGCTCGGACTTATGATGTGGCCAGTAAACGCGTTCTGACGGCGACAGAGGTCGGTCCCGGATGGCGTTGTTGGGAGGTCGGTGGAGGCGACGGGCGAATCGGCGCGTGGTTGGCTGAACGGGTGGGCACGGGTGGATCCGTTCTGGTCACCGATATCGATCCGTGTTGGCCGCGCGACATCGAGGATCTGCCGAACGTCGTGTCGCGGCGGCACGATGTCGTGCGCGATGACCTGCCGGATGGCGAGTTCGACCTGATTCATGCCCGGCTGGTGCTGCTCCACCTGCCGGAGCGGCACCTGGTCCTGGATCGGCTGATCGGGTGCCTGGCGCCCGGCGGGCACCTCGTGATCGAGGACTTCGACTGTGAACGTGCGCCGGTGCTGGCCGCGCCGAGCGGGTCGGCCCCCGTGTTCGACGCGGTCATCGGGGCATTCCACGGGCTGTTGCGCGAGCAGGGCGCCGACCCGGCGTGGGGGCGATCGCTCGCGACGGCGCTGGGCGACCACGGCCTGTCCCGGATCGTCACGGACATCTACTCGGTGACCTGGACCGGGGGAAGCCCGGGGATCGACCTGCATCGGGCGAACGTGGAGCAGCTCGTCGACCAGCTGCGCGCCTCCGGCGTCAGCGGGCGGCAGTTGGTCGAGTTTCGAGCGTTGCTCGATGATCCGGCGTTCGCTGTGCGCTCCTATCCCCTGGTGAGTGCCACTGGCCGGCGGGCCTGAGCACGCCGGAACTTGAGCCTTGGGAACCGGGAGCGAGGGCCGTGTCGCATGGCGATGTCCGAGGTGCCGGGTGGCAGCGCTCGTACCGTGCGCGAGCGGGTGACCAGTCCGGACGAGCTGCGTCGAGCAGTGCCCGGAACCGCCGCCGCGGCGGTCACCAGCCTTCAGGGGAGGTCTGCCACCCGGAGGATCCTGAACAAGGTGGACGATCGCCTGCTGGTCGTCGTCGGCCCCTGTTCCCTGCACGACCGGGACAGCACCCTGGAGTATGCAGAGCGGCTCAAGGGGGTCGCCGAAAA
The DNA here is from genome assembly GCF_040639675.1 of Actinosynnema sp. NPDC023794. Taxonomy (NCBI): domain Bacteria; kingdom Bacillati; phylum Actinomycetota; class Actinomycetes; order Pseudonocardiales; family Pseudonocardiaceae; genus Actinosynnema; species Actinosynnema sp. NPDC023794. Next base: position 2,694 of record NZ_JBFAFR010000069.1, read on the forward strand.
TCTATCGGATGACGTGTTCGTCATCATGCGCGCCTATGTCGAGAAACCGCGCACTTCGTTCGGCTGGCCAGGCTTGGCGCACGCCCCGGACCTGCTGGGTCCACCCGATCCTGAACGGGGTATCCGGCTCGCCAGGTCGATACTCGCGGACATCACGGGCCTGGGTCTTCCGGTGGCCGTCGAATGGCTCACGCTTTTCGGTCCGGCGTATTTCGAAGATCTCGTTTCGTGGGGCTGCATCGGCGCCCGGACCGTCGAGGACCCGACCCATCGGTCCATGGCAGGCACGCTGGCCATGCCCATCGGGATGAAGAATCGAACCGACGGCGCGATCGACGTGGCGGTGAACGCGATCCGGGTAGCCGAGCGGGAGCAGGCATTGTTGACCCTTGCGTCAGACGGTTCGGCCGCGGTCACCAGAACCGCCGGCAACCCGGACTGCCATCTCGTGCTGCGCGGCGGGTCGAGCGGACCGAACCACCACCCGTCGGCGATTCGGGGCGCGCTGCGGCTGCTCAACGCCGTCGGGCTGCCCGGACGGCTGCTCATCGACGCCAGTCACGACAACTGCGCCAAAGACCACGAACTCCAGCGGGTCGTCGCCGAGGGGGTCGGTCGACAGGTGGGGGCGGGGAACACCGCGATCCGCGGTGTGATGCTGGAGAGCTTCCTGCTGGCCGGGCGCCAGGACGTCGTGGCCGGTTTCCCGCTCGTCCGCGGCCGGAGCGTCACCGACGCGTGCATGGGCTGGCCGGCGACGGTCGAGGTGCTCACCGAACTGGCCCGCGCGGCGCGTGCCCGCCGCAGCAGGCGCATCCGCCCACCGGTCGGCCTCACCGTGCCGACGCCACCTGCCGTGGCCGGCACGCCGGCGGCCGCTGCGGTGGCGCTGGTTCGGGCAGGAATCTTCGACTCGTACGTGGTCTACGAGCGCGCCGGCGCCTGGACCGTGGCGGGAGGCAGTCAGGCGACCGTGACCCTGGACGCCAACCGCATCCGCGTGCGACACGGGGGCGACGAGTCCAGCAGGCCGTGGCGGTCACGACCGCTCGCGTGCCTGGGCGAGACGCTCGCCGAGCTGCCGATCCCGGACTGGACGGTGTACGGCTGGCTCACCTTCGAGGTGGCGCACCTGATCAACGGCCGGCGCGATCTGGCCGGCCCCGGCGACCTCGGCCACCTGATCGTGCCCCGGGCCGAGGTCCGGTTCGACAGCACCGGCACCACGGCCGTCCACGCCGACGCCCGACTGCGCGACCGGATCCGTGCCGTGCTGGCCGACGCGGCCCCCGAGCCGCCGCCCCGGCCGAGGACCATCGACCTCGATCTCACCGGCGAGTGGTACCGGCAGGCTGTCGCCTCCGCCGTGCGGGAGATCGACCGCGGCTCGTTCCGGAAGGTCGTGCTTTCGCGGAGTGTTCCGGTGGACGTCGAGGTAGACCTGCTCCGCACCTACCTCCGCGGACGGGCGGACAACACCCCGGCCCGGTCGTTCCTCCTCGACCTCGGCGGGCGCCGCGCCCTGGGCTTCTGCCCGGAGACGATCCTGGAAGCCGACCGCGACGGGACGGTGTCGACTCAGCCGCTGGCCGGAACCCGACCGTTCGGGCACGGACAGGGAGAGGATCGTCGCTTGTGCGCGGAACTCCTCGACGACCCCAAGGAGGTCTACGAGCACATCGTCTCGACCAAAGTGGCCTATGACGAACTGCGCCGGGTCTGCACACCGGGAACGGTGACGGTCACGGACCTGATGACGGTGAAGCCGCGCGGCACGGTGCAACACCTCGGATCCCGGGTCCGCGGCGAACTCGGCGCGGACCGGTCGTCCTGGGACGCCCTCGAAGCCGTCTTCCCGGCGGTCACCGGCTCCGGCATTCCCAAGGCCGCAGCCTGCGAGTACCTCTCACGGACCGAACCCGACCCCCGAGGTCTGTACGCGGGCGCGGTCCTCACGGCCACCCAGGACGGCGGACTGGACGCCGGACTCGTCCTGCGTTCCCTTTTCGAAGAAGGCGGCCGCCGGTGGCTGCGGGCGGGAGCCGGGATCGTCAGCTCGTCCGACCCGGAACGCGAATACGAGGAAACCTGCCAGAAACTGCGCAGCATCGCATCCGCGCTATCGGGCTGACGGATCGAACGTGGACGCCCTTGTCGGTGGATTTGCGTGCGATCAGCGGGGTTCACTGCCGGACGATGGAAGATCAATATCGGCGAACGCTCGACGGTGTCACTCGTCCGGGGCAAGTACCGGCTCGGGTGTAGGAACGACCTGCCCGGCGGAGCACACTGGACACATGTCTGATTTCCTGGATCGCAAGCTCGCCCGACGTTTCGCTACCTGGGACCGTGACGGGAACGGCTTTTTGGAGGAAGCCGACTTCGTCAAGGGTGCGGATCGGCTGGGTGAGGCATTCGGCCATGCCGAGGATTCACCGCAGCGCCGCCGGATGCGTGATCTGTGCTTGGACCTGTGGCAGCAGATGGCGCGTATCGCCGATTTCGATCGGAACGGTCGCATCACCCCGGAGGAGTACGGGAGGGCGTTCAGCGAACTGGTCTTGGCGAAACCGGGTGCGTTCGACGCGGCGTACACGCCGGTCATCGACGCGCTGACCGCCATGGCCGACCACGACGGCGACGGCAAACTGGACCGCCAGGAATACCGGGCGTGGTTCGTCTCCGCGTTCGGGCTCAGCGAGCACGATGCCGACACGGCCTTCGACAAAGTCGACACCGACGACGACGGGCACGTCACCCGCAGCGAGATGGTCGCCGCCATCCACGACTACTACTTCAGCGACGACCCCGAGGTTGCGGGCAACTGGCTGCTTGGCCCTCCACCCCAAATCCTGACCGACAACGGAGGTGCGGGTCTGCTTGCGTGTCGGACGCGTTCGTGAGGATCTCGTTGGCCCGCTCGAGTTCCACGTTCTCCCTGCGCAGCACGTGACGCAGGCCCAGTTGCCTGGCCGGGTGCCGGATCGCCGACCTGCGGTCCACCCCAGGTACGACGGAGCGCCCTAGCTAAGAGCCAGCGTCATCAGCTCGATGGCTGCGGCGTTTCGCGACAGACGGCGCGGCTGACGCGCGACGTACAGGTCGACCACCTCGGCCAGTTGCTTCGGCACGCGCAGCCGCGAGCGTCCGTCATCCGTTCACGGGGCGTAGGTAGCGCCAAGCCGAGAACCCATGCCCAGCATTCTGCGCCTGCGGATGTCCCTGCTGTGGACCGGTAGCCGCTAGCCGACGTGGGCCAGGCGCTGCATCAAGGACCACCGCCGCCGTGCGTCCCAACGATTCCTGGTCACCCGCCAGTCGGCCGCGGCTCTCGACCGGTGAGGCCCTCCTGGTGTGCGGCGACCGAGGTGCTCCGCGCTGCACGAACGGCGCCGACGCAGACGACCACAACCACACCGATCACGCCCTGCGCGACCGCGACGCCGTGCGCAGGGGCCGGCGGGTTGCCGCAGTCGCAACGCCACACCTCACGATCATGCTCCTGCGGTTCGCGGTGCACGATCACCGCAGATCAGCCGCCCAGCGCAGAGTTCTGACACCCCGCAGGTCCGCGCTGCGGATGTAGTCCCACACCTCCTGAACCCCCTCGACCAGACCTCGGGCCCGTGGCGAGTGCTCGTCGAGCCCGAACTCCCGCGCCACTCCGCGGGCCGGCGGCGTGACGTCCTTGCTGATCCCGCCGTCACCATCCCAATCGAAGGGCCGCGATCACCCGGTCGATGTTGTCGGGCAGAACCCGTCGCGACATACCGAACACCTTTCACCTTTGATCACATTCCCCTCGATCGAGACCCGATTTCTGCGGTTGACACACAGGGAGTAGTACTTCGGCGCTACTCATCACCGGATCGTGTTCTAGCGGGCCGGGTGCACGAGGAGTGAGCTGGTGATCACTCCCGAGTGATTGGTGGTCCCGGTGGTCGATGCAGCCGCTTTCGAGGCACTGAAGTTCCAGGGCGACCCGCTTGCCGACGCGGTCGTCGCGGACCTGGTCGCCACCGGTCGGGTCGACGTGGTCAACGAGGTGCTGGAGCACTTCCGCGCCAACGACCAGCCCATCCCCGAGCAGTTGCCCGACTCGGTGCGGGAGTTCCTGGTCGCGACCGACAACCCTCCGGAGTGGGTGGAGCCCCACCGGGTGGCGCGGGCCTACGAGTTCTTCGTCGACGACGGCGTGCACGTCGCCTCGGTGCTGACGTTCGGCGCGATGGTCAACTGCTACGCCCACGCCCGCGCGTCCCGGGCGCTCACCCTGACCCACGGCCTGAACCAGCCTCACCGGCGGCTGTCGGAGACCTCGCAGTTCGTCATGGACATGATGGGCCGTGACGCGTTCGGCTCGGGCGGGTCGTTCGTGCCCACCATCCAGAAGACGCGCCTCATCCACGCCGCCGTGCGCCACTTCCTCACCTCGTCGGGCAAGTGGGACGTCGCGGCGGACGGCGTTCCGGTGTGCCAGCAGGACATGGTGGGAGCCCTGCTCATCTTCTCCGTCCAGGTGATCGAGGGCATGCGCCGCATGGGCATCTCGGTCACCGAGCAGGAGGCGGAGGACTACTACTACGTGTGGCGTGCCGCGGGTGCCATGCTCGGCATCCCCGCCGAGGCCGTGCCGGAGTCCATCCAGGACGCCCGCGAGCTCAGTGCCGCGATGGTCGAGTCCGTCTACGGGCCGTCGTCCGAGGGCGTGGCGCTCACCCGGCACCTGCTCGACCTCTACGAGAAGCTCTTCCCCGGCAAGCTCTTCGACGGCATCGTCGCCGCCATGATCCGCCAGGTCGTCAACCCCGAGGTCGCCGACTGGATGGAAGTGCCGAAGTCCCGCGGCTGGAACGGCGTCGTGCGCGCCGGCACCCGCCTGGTCCGGGCACTGGAACGCGCCGAGGACGACAGCACCCTGGCCACCACCATCCTCGACCGCGCCGGCACCATCCTGCTCGGCGGCAGCGTCCGCAACCTCACCAACGGCCAGTCCACCACCCTCACCATCCCCAGCGACCTACGCGAGCGGTGGGAAGCCGAAGGTCGGTCCCCCGCACCCACCACGACGGAACCGACCACCACACAGCGCTGACCGGCAAACCCGCCACCCTTCGCACGGTCCGGCCTCTTGGCACTCCAGCAGGTCTCGTCAGACACGACCGCCAACTCACCGCGGAGGAATCCGATCATGGCTCATCCGGACGAGTTGGCGGCGCTGGACCTGTACCCGGTCTGGACGACGGCGCAAGACTTGGAGGGAACGTTCGACCCGTTCTCCTTCGACCAGCGGATGGCCGCCTACCGGGTGATGATCGACAACACCAACGCGGACGGCCGGTTCGGCGCCGACAACCGGCACAACCCGCTGTGGGGCCTGATGTTCCAGCACCAGTGGCAATTCCGCACCGACCGGCTCGGCACCGGCGCCCGACGGGACGGGCGGATCGACCCGGACTCGCCCTGGGGCTACGGCAACTACACGCTCAACGTCATCCCGTGGCTGGCGGCCGGCGCCGCCGGGGTGGTGCCGGCCCTACCGGTCGCCGACCCACCGACCCGCTCCCGGTTCCGGTACGTGACGGACGGGGTCGTACCGGAAGAGCTCGCCCCGGCGGTGACGGACTGGCGAGCCTACTTCTCCCTGGTGAGCGGGAGTGACCTGACGGACCTCGAACCGGCGCGCCTTGCCCTATGGAAGGCGCACAAGACGTGTCTGGACGTGGTGGTCGACGTGCTCGCCGACGTCGACACCGAACCCTGGCCCGACCAGGAGGTCACCTTCCTGCGCGGTTGGTGCCGGATGGTCGACTACCTGTGGGCGGCAGCCTGGCCCACCGACTTCGCCTTCATGACCGCCCACGGCCTCGACGTGCTGCCCGAAACGCTGCTCGCCACGCCCGGGGACCTGGACGCGCTGCCGGCCAAGGCCCGCGGCAACGTCGTCAACGTCCTCCGCCTCGCGACCACCCCGAAGTGGCGCTACGACCTCAACCTCCTGCTGTGGAAACGGATCATGCGCACCCGTGAAGCCCGTGACCGGGTGCTGCCGCTGCTCGACGCGGTGTTCAACCCCGGTCCGGACAACGCCGCCGAGCGCCGCCAACTGCTCCGCTACCTACTACGCCCCTGACCTCGAACCGTCCCTGCCGGAGCTTGGAGAAAGTCCCGCACCGCGGACCCCGGCGCCGGAGATCAGGCCGCCTTCAGGCATCCGACGGCAGTGCAGGGCAGTGCGTGCTGTCGGTGGACACCGGCGTTCGAGTGACTCGTCGGCGAACCGCCGGCTCATCACGCCATCAGCATCGGGACGAGTTCCGCGATGATCAGGTCGCGGACGGGCCACCAGGCGTCGGTGAGTTCGTGACATGGCGGTGGACCCGATCGAACCGGGGGTCGCCGATGGTCATCGATGACGTTCCCCGGCGGCTCGCCACACCGGCTGCCGTTGGCATCATTGCAACTTCCCGGGATGACCGCACCTGGAATCACCGCGACTACGACACCCTGTATCCAATCTCCATCGAACCCGCCTTCACGCCAGCACTGACGGAGATGGAGCCGCCGGCAAGGGTGAAAGCCCACCTGTGGACCCGGGCCGCACGCCCAGGAGAGAAATCTCACGCCCGCCTCCATGTACTCCTGGTCATCGAACACGCCAGCCGTCGGATCAGACACCCGCGATTCCTGATCCGCGACCGGGACGACAAGTTCCCGGTTCTGCTCGGTGCCGCGGATGAACGTGATCATGGAACGTTGGATCCGCAGCTGAGTTCACCACCCTGCCCAAGCTCGACAAAGGACACTCACGGGTCGCAGCGATGTTCGGGAACACGTCCGGGTGAACCTCTGTGCACCGGGTTTCCGCACTCTCCGGTGGGGCAACTCGACGCACACTTGTCCACTCCCTGAAGGAGCCGCCAGGTGCTGCTGCCATCCCTCGCCGACGTTCTCCCCCGCTCCCTCGCCACGTTGTTCGGAGTGAGCACCGGCCTCGTGGTCGCCGTGCTTTAGTACGCAGACCGCGGCTACCAGGGGTTCACGAATTCCACGATCCGCAGCGGCTCACCACCCACGGGCCCGAGTACCCCGACCTGCAGGACGTCCTGCGTGGCCGTGAACTGTGCGCTGGGACGACGCGGCAGGTCGGTTCCGCTGTCTCCGCCCGATCCCGCGGCACACGGGTGGCCCGGTTCCTCGACGTGGGCCTGCCGGGCAAAGCCGGGCAGCAGGGGTCCCTGCATCCCAGTGCCTTCGGCCAGCAGGTTGAAGGCACTGGCCGGCGCTGCTCCACCAAAGCCCCGCAGGCCACTACGTCCGCACGGCCGACCCCACACCGACCGGACCGGCACGACCGTGACCTGATCTGAACGCAGTAAACACCCACCACCCCCTCATCAACGAAGGAGGGTCATGACCCGCCAACTCGACTCGACCTCCCCGATGGACGCGCTGGACCCCGACGACCTGGTCCGGCTCGCACGCATCCCGGACGAGGAGCAACGCGCGGTCGCGTTCCGCGAACTGCTGCGGCGCCACGGCCGGTCCGAGGAGATCATCGACCTGTCGATCGCGGAGAACGCCCTGGTCTACCCGCTGCTCAAGGAACGGGTGCTCGACGCCCTCCCGCACCCGCTGCCTGAGAAGGCCACCCGCTACATCTCACCCCACGACACCGAGCGGCTGGCCACGGCCATGGCCGGCCACTTCGCGGCGTCGTTCGGCGCACCCGTCGACCCCCGGCACGTCTACGCCACCGCAGGCGTGTCCTCCGCCCTGGAGATCATCGCCCTGGCCCTGCAAAGCCCTACACCCGACACCGCAGTACCCGCGCCGCGCAGCGACACGGGCCCCGTGCCCCGCGGGAGCCACGTGCTCATCCCCGCTCCCTACTGGCAGGGCTTCAACTGGGCCCTCGGGGAAGTGCCCGCCCTCAACTGCGAGCCGGTGCCGACCTACAAGAAGGGCGCCACACCGAAGGACGACAGGTTCGAGCTCACCGTGGCCGACCTGGAGAAGGCCTACCTGGCCTGCCCGCAGCCGCCGCGAATGCTCGTGCTCACCAACCCGCACAACCCCCTGGGCGGCAACTACAGCCCGGACCTGCTGAACAAGGTCTACGACTGGGCGCTGGCCAAGACACCGGCGATGCACATCGTCTCCGACGAGATGTACCGCCATTCACAGCTGCCCCACACCGCCGAACCCTTCGTCAGCGCGCTGGAACTGGCGGACAGGCACAAGGCCGTGGACCGCGTGCACGTGGTCTGGGGCTTCGCCAAGGACTTCGGCCTCTCCGGCTTCCGCGCGGGCTTCATCATCTCCCGATCACCCAACGTGCGCCAGGTCATGACCGACGCCGACGACCCGCTCGAGCGCAAGCGCCCGCTGTCGTGGTTCAGCCAGTTCGACTCGCTCAAGCACTTCTACCTCGCCCCCATCGCCAACCTGAGCACCGCTGCGTGGAAAGACCTCATGACGGAGTACTCCGGCAACCTCCAGGTCACCTTCCGCGCCGTGTGCGAGACCCTGGACCGGAACGGCATCCGGTACCACCGCCCGCACGGCACGAACAGCGCCCAGTTCTTCTGGCTCGACCTGCGCGAATTCCTGCCCGCCGCCCCGCAGGTCCACGGTCACGAGGCCCACCTGTTCACCACCGCCCCCGGCACCCCGGTGGACCCGGAACAGAACCTCGCCGCCCACCTTCTGGCCGAGGCCCACGTCAAACTGCTCACCGGGTCGACCATGTACCAACTGGAACCACAGGGCTTCTACCGCCTCTGCTTCACCGCCGCCCCACCAGCCAAGGTCCTGGAAGCCGTAGAACGCCTCTGCGCCACGCTGCGGAAACTCGTCCCGAACCAGCCCTAGTTGTTGCGGTCATGACGTTGGTGACGGTGGGGCGGGTCTGAACGGGCGGACGGGTCTTTCCGGTCGGCAGGATGAGAAGTGCGACCCACTCGTCCGCCGACCGGAAAGACCCGTCCGTGCTCCACCGTAACGCCCCGCTGTCCGTCGAAGGCCCAACAGCGGCTACACGACCGTGACACGTTCCCTCGCATGATCTGCAAGAGCATCGAATCCTCGCGACGACCGGCCGACACCGCCGGGCATCGAACGCACGACCTCCCAGCCAAGCGGCAACAGCCGCCTGATCATCCGCCACGAACGACGCACCCTTAATTCAAGTCGGATTTTTCCGGGCACTTCTTTCAGGCGCGCAGCATTTCCCTAGGCCGGCCGGAAGGTGCACGTCATCGCCGACCGGCACCCGGTACACCGCAGCAAGGCCGTCCGCGCCTGGCTGCAGTGACCTCATTATGCGGCGGCGAGACAGGCCCGCAGTTCAAAGCGCTCGACGCCGGTGCGTCGGCTCCAGCGAGTCTGGTAACGGACAGCATGAACACCAGTGTCGACACAAGCGGGCATGGTTACGACCACGCTGCCGTCTACTACCGTTCCTACGACGAACTGCCGGCCGTGGTGGCGCCCTTCGTCCGCGCCGGCGTGGATGCCGGTGAGCCGACCGTGGTGTCGCTGGCGCGGGATAAGTCCGACCTGGTCCACGCCGCGCTGCTAACGCCTCGAGGGTCGACAAGGTCGGCCAGCATCAGCGCCCCATATGTAATGAGCCCCGGCGCCTCATTTCTAGGAGCGCTATTCAGAAGTGGGTTCACCAGCCGAGGCGGTAGAACTCCAGGCAGGCCACGATGCGGATGATGGTGGGCAGCTCGTTCAGGCGTGCGCGGTAGCCGGTGGCGAGGATCTTCCAGTCCTTGAGGTGGGCGATGGCGTGTTCGACGGCCCATCTGATCCGGCTGACGCTGGTGTTCCAGGTCTTGTCCTCGGGCGTGTGGGTCTTGTGGCCTGGGCGTTTGCGTCGGGGGCGGATGGTCGGGGTGCCCTGGTAGCCCGGGTCGGCGGCGACCTCGTTGTGTTGGAGCAGCTCGTCGAGGCCGGTGAGGGTGTAGGCGGTCTTGTCGTGGGTGCGGACCTCGACCGGGTGGGTGACGGCGAGCAGGGTGCCGTCGAGGGTGGCCAGGACCTGCTCGATGCGGGCGACCGACTCCCGGATCCGGTCGTGGTCGAGTCCGGTCGTAGACTGGTAGCGCAACGGCTCCGCTCCTGGTCAGACGTCTTCTGTGAGAGGAAAACGATCTTAACCAGGCGGAGTCGTTGCGCTACCCACCCATGATCAAGAGTTCTGAATAACGCTCTAGGACACGCGCGCCGTACGCTGTTGTCGCGCACCGCGTTGGAGCGCATCGGGTTCCTGCGGCGTGGTCGCCGCTACGCGACCGTGTTGGTCGAC
>NZ_JBFAFR010000070.1:0-12773 GCF_040639675.1 Actinosynnema sp. NPDC023794
GCCGCAAGATTTACAACAGCCACCGCGAGGGGCAACGATGCGGCCGGGCGAACCCACCGGACCTGATCAGCATGACACTGGAACGAGTGGCTCTGACCCGTAGTCGGTGGTGACGTCGAGTAGCCGGCCACGATCATGATCTTGTGATGGATGTCGATTCCCTTGTGGGAACGGTGTTTCCGGACTGTCGGCGCTGGTCGTCCAGGACGTGACGGACGGTGGCGGCATGGTGGTGGTCACGGCCCGTACCCAGGATGCTGCCGTGCCGTGTCCGGTGTGCGGGACCGCGACGGCGAAGGTGCACGGGTACCACCATCGGACGCTGAAGGACGTGCCGGTCGACGGCCGGCAGGTCGTCGTGCACCTACGCGTGCGGCGGCTGGTCTGCCCGGCTCGGAGCTGTCCGCGGCAGACCTTCAGGGAACAGATTCCCGGACTGCTGGAACGCCACCAGCGCCGCACGGTGCGGCTCGTGCGGCAGATATCCCAGGTGGCGCGGGAGTTGTGCGGCGGGCGGCCTCTCGTCTGGCCGACCTTCTCGCCATGCCCGCCTCCCGCAGCACCGCGTTACGTCGTCTGCGGCGACTGCCGCTGCCGGAATTGACAGTCCCGCGGGTGATCGGCGTGGACGACTTCGCCCTGCGTCGCCGGCACCGCTACGCCACGATCGTCATCGACGCCCAGACCGGTCGACGTGTCGCGGTGCTGCCCGGCCGCGACGCGGCCACCCTGGAATCATGGCTACGCGAACATCCCGGCGTCGAGATCGTGTGCCGGGACGGCTCGGCCACCTACGCCGAGGCCGTCCGCCGCGCCCTGCCCGACGCGGTGCAGGTCAGTGACCGATGGCATTTGTGGCGGAATCTCTGCGACAAGGTCCTGGTCGAGGTCCGTGCGCATGCCGGGTGTTGGGCCACCGTCAATCCGCCCCGCCCTGGCGGGGTTCACGAGCAGACCGTCCGCGAACGCTGGAACAAGGTCCACGAGCTGCTCGGGCAGGGCGTCGGTCTGCTCGACTGCGCACGGCGCCTCGGCGTGGCCCTGAACACCGTCAAACGCTATACCCGCATGCCCGAACCCACACCTTGCGCATCGCCCCCACCTACCGCCCGACTCTCGTCGACCCCTACCGCGACCACCTGCGCGCCCGCCGCGCCGCCGACCCCGTCGGTCCCGGTCCCCCACCTGCTCGCCGAGATCCGCGAGTCGGGCTACACCGGCAGCGCCAACCTGCTGGTCCGCTACCTCAATCAGGGCCGCGCCGAGGGCGAGCGTCCTGTCACGACCTCCCGCCACGTAAGCAGCCTCCTGCCCACCAAACCCGAGAACCTGCGCCCGAAGGACACGGAGTTGTCGGAGAAGATCTCCGCGGCCTGCCCGGAGATGACCGCACTCGCCGACCTGGTGCGCGGCTTCGCCTCCCTGCTGACGCCGGCCGCGGGCAACGACGCAGAACTCACCGAGTAGATCACGGCGGCTCGCGCCGCGAATCTGCCGCATCTACGCAGTTTCACCAACGGTCTGGAGATCGACCGGTCCGCTGTGGACGCCGCCGTGACCCTGCCCTACCACAACGGTCGCACCGAAGGCGTCAACACCCGCACCAAAAGGATCATGAGACAGATGCACGGACGCGCCGGATTCGACCTCCTCCGCCACCGCATCCTCCTACCCTGACAGATATCCGGCGTCACCACCGACTACGGGTCAGAGCCACTCGTTTGACAGGCCCCCTAGAGCAGCATGATCACCAAATGCGGCTGGAGCATTAAAGAGGAATCTGGGAAAATTTCGCCGTGAACGCCGTGTTGTAGTAGGTGCAGTGGTTGGGCGTGGCGCAGGCGCGACTGGCGGTACCGACGGTGATCTGCACCAGCGGGTCGCTGGACAGCATGGTGCCGGCCATGACGTTGGCTAGGGGACCGATGTAGGTGGCGGTGATGTCGACGCGGGTGGTGGCGACCCAGTTGTCGCTCGCGTCGTAGTAGCGGATCGTCCAGTCGGGGATTGCGATGGAGGCGGTGGACTGGCTGCCGGAGGCGGTGCCGGAGGCGGGTTGCACCCTGCCGTACACGATGGTGGGGGTGTCTACCGACACGCAGCCGTGGTACACGGAGGGCTTCACCTGGGCGGTGTTGGTGGTGAAGTCGGCTTCGATCGTGTTGTTGGCGTCCTCGCAGACGACGGTCGACCCGTCCGCAGCGTGTGCGGAAGTCGACCCGGTGATGACGACCGCGGGCACGGCGACCGAGGTGACGGCCGAGAGCAGGGCGATGAGACGGCGACGCATCGAACGGCATCCTCGATGAGGTGAGGAATTTCCGCATCGAGGATGCCACCGGGCCACTGCGGGCACTATGAGCCGATGGAGGGAGCAGCGCGCTGCTCCGAATGGGTTACCCTCTCCGGTACGGGCGGCCCGACCCGCGACGGCCAGCACCGTCGGACGCTCCTCGGTCAGCGCAGCAGCCGTAGTTCCGAGGGGCCGACGACGCACCCATACTCACGGCGCGGGGCCACACCCGGTGACGGCCCCGCGCGTCGGCGCGGACCACGGCGCGGAACGGCCCACGTGCTGCTGTGCACCCTCGGCCTGGGCACGGTCTCCAGTACCTACTCCCTCGTCACCCTGGAGATCACCTCACTCTGACCCACCATCCAAAGCCGGCCCCCGCGACCGGGTCCCGCGGGGCGGTCGACAAGGGCGGGGCCGTGCGGTCCGGCGACGCCGCGGGCGGTGCCGGTCGGGACGTGGTCAAGGCGCAAGCGGCGACATTGCACCCCGAAGCCGCCGACTCCGCCACGCGATCCGGACAAACCCCGACTCCGCCACCGTCCGGACCCGCATGGCGGACCGCCGGCACTCTGCACTGCGGGCCGCCCCACTTCCCGCTGACCAACCCCGTGATCCGAAAACCAAGCCCGAACAACCCAGCAGACAGTTGACCGGGCCTAATCTTCGAGCAGCAGGTCAACAGGCTCACGCTCCGCGGGGTTCACGCGGACGGACATGAGGGACACGTTGGGCGGCAGGTCACGTACGCAGCCCGGCGACGAGGTCGTCGGCGCGGACCCCGGCAGAAGTCGGCGGTAACCACCATGTCGTTGACCTCGGTCGCCAGCAAGTGCGCCATGTCGTGCCGATCGAGCCCAACCGCAGGCATTTTCCTGCCCGTAGACGTCGTCCGCGGTCAGCCACCCGAACGGCACCCCGGCGGCCAACGCCGTCCTGCGCCACCTCCAACGATCACTCGCCGCCTGGCGAGAAGGAGTATCAGTGCACGCGATAGGAGTCCCCCTCCCGCCCGTTGATCGGGGCGGGCCGACTACTCCAGCACGGGAATCAGTGCCGGTCAGCCGATTGATGGTTGATCACATCACGAGATCAAGATTCTGTCAGGGCTTTGTCGAATTCACTTGGAATAGCCTTCGCCACCGTGCATGGTTCCTGTAGATCATTCTCGGTCGACCCTCACAGCGCAGATGAGATCTTCTGGGGTCGGGTTAACGGCTCGCCTGCCGGGGTAACCGGCGACCGTTTACGGCATCAAGAGGTTGTTTGTGGTGCGTGTTCTTATGGTTCCCGTCGCGTTGAGCACGGGCGGCGGGAAGTGGATCACCGTTGCCTTGTAGCTGTTGATTCTTGCCGTGATCGAAACATTGGCCGGACGGACGAAGACGCGGAGGCTCACGTGGGTCACCTGCCAACGCACCAGGCACAGGAAGGGGCTCGGCGCCCGGGATCCGGGCACGAACCGATCGCGATCACAGGACTGGGACTCCGCCTTGCCGGTGGCGTTCGATCGGTCGACGACCTGTGGCGGGTGATCACCCGCCAGGAAGGCCTCGTGGGTGACGTGCCCGAGGCCCGGTTCGCGCCCTACGCCGCGGTCAGTCCCGCCCACGCGGCGGCCGTGCGCGACACCTGGCGGCGCGGGGCGTACCTGGACGACGTCGAGGGGTTCGACGCGGCTTTCTTCGGGATCTCGCCCCGGGAAGCCGAGAGCATGGATCCCCAGCACCGGTTGCTGCTGGAGGTCGCGTGGGAAGCGCTGGAGGACGCGTGCACCCCGCCGAGTCGGCTCGCCGGCCGGAACGTGGGCGTGTACGTCGGGATCGGCCCCAGCGACTACGGGCGCTTGTTGCTGGAGGACCTGCCCGGCATGGAGCCGTGGAACGGCATCGGCGCCGCGGCATGCGCGGCGGCCAACCGCATCTCCTACGCCCTCGACCTGCGCGGGCCCTCGCTGGCGGTGGACACCGCGTGCTCGGCGTCGTTGATGGCGGTGCATCTCGGCTGTCAGGCGCTGAACGCGGGCGAGGTGGAGTCCGCGCTGGTCGGCGGGGTCAACGTCGCCACCGCGCCCGGACCGACCCTGACCTTGCAACTGGCGGGCGCGTTGTCCCCGGACGGTCGGAGCCGGCCCTTCGACGAGCGCGCCAACGGGTACGGGCGTGGTGAAGGCGCGGCCGTACTGGTGCTCAAGCGGTTGACCGACGCGCGTCGGGACGGGGACCGCGTGCTCGGGCTGATCCGGGCCACCGGCGCGGCCCAGGACGGGCGCACCAACGGGATCATGGAGCCCAGCGCCGACGCCCAGGTCGCTCTGCTGCGGCGGACCTACCGCGACAGCGGCGTCCGGCCGGGGTCGATCGGGTACGTAGAAGCACATGGGACCGGGACCCGTGCCGGGGATCCGGTCGAAGCCCGAGCCCTGGCCGAGGTCCTGGGCGTCGGGAGGAGCTCCGGCGACCCGTGCCTGATCGGCGCGGTCAAATCGCACGTCGGGCACTTGGAGGCGGGCGCGGGCGTCGTCGGCGTCGTGGCGGCGGTGCTGGCGCTGGGGCGTCACATCCGAGTGCCCCCTCGCGGACCGGTGGAGCCCAACCGGGCGATCCCCTGGGGCGACAACGGGTTGCGCCTCCCCCGGCACCTGACGCCGTGGCCCGCGCCGCCCGATGGCCCCCGCCGGGCTGCGGTGTCCGGCTTCGGCTACGGCGGGACGATCTGCCACGTGGTCCTGGAAGAAGCGCTCTCGGACCGCGAGCCCGCGGCGGACAGGGCCTCGAGGTTCGGCGAGGACGACCCCGCCGCACGGCTCTGGACCGTCTCCGGCCGCGACCCGCGCAGCGTCCGGGAGACCTGCGGGGCGCTGGCGGACTGGCTGCGCGGCGACGGGTCGCACGTCGCGATCGATGACGTCGCGCACACCCTGCTCCACGGTCGCGAACACCTGCCGTCCCGGGCCGCCGTCGGCGCCCGCGACCGCGATGAGCTGATCGCCGGGTTGGACGCCGTCGCGCAGGAGCGCAAGGCGCCGGGCTTCGCCGTGGGGCAGGCGCACGAGTCGGGAGGTCGCGGGGCTGTCTGGGTCTTCTCCGGACACGGTTCCCAGTGGCGCGGAATGGGAGCCGGGCTCCTGGAGGACTCCGCGTTCGCCGCGACGATGGAGCGGCTCGACCCCGTCTTCAGGGAGGAGTCGGGATTCAGCGTGGTGGACGCGCTGGCCCAGGGCGACCCGCTGACCGAAGTCGGCCGCATCCAGCACCTGATCTTCGCCGTCCAGGTGGGTGTCGCCGCGACCCTGCGCGCGCACGGGGCACGGCCCGCGGCCGTCATCGGCCACTCGGTCGGTGAGATCGCGGCGGCGGTCACCGCCGGCGCGCTGAGCCTCGACGACGGCGCGAGGCTGATCTGCCGCCGTTGCGCGCTGATCAGCCCTTGCGGCGGCACCGGCGCGATGGCCATGGTCGACCTCCCGTTCGCCGACGTCGAGCAGCTCTTCCCCGGTCACCCGGAGATCGCCGCGGCCATCGAACCGAGCCCCGGCACGACGGTCGTCTCGGGCAGTCCTCGAGAGGTCGCCCGTGCGGTGCAACGCTGGCGTGCCGAGGGGCGTGCCGTGCGCGAAGTGGCGAGCGACACGCCCTTCCACAGCCCGGCCATGGCTGCCCTGATGGACCCGTTGCGCTTCGCGGCGGCCGACCTGTCCGTCGCACCGGCGGCGCTACCCATGTACAGCACCACCCGTGATCCACGACGCCGCCACCTCATGGACGGCCGGTACTGGGCCGAGAACCTGCGCAACCCGGTGCGCCTGACGGACGCGGTGGAAGCCGCCGCGGAGGACGGGTACCGGGCCTTCGTGGAGATCGCGCCCCACCCCGTGGTGTCCCACTCGGTCGCGGAGACCCTGGACTCCGTCGGCGCCCGTCCCGCACTCGTCCAGCCAGTACTCCGCCGCAACGAGGCGGAGTACCCGCGCCTCATGTCCGCTGTGGCCGCGCTCTACTGCGCGGGGGTGCCCCTGGACACCGGCCGGCTCGTCCGCGGCGGCACGCTGAGGGCCCTCCCCTCGCGCCGATGGCGGCACCGGCCGTTCTGGCGAGCGTGCGCGCCCGTCGAAGTGTCGTCCGGTCGGCTGCACGCGGCCGAGTCCCACTCACTGCTCGGCAAGCGGGACACCGTGCCCGGGACAACAACTTGGCGCACCCGGCTGGACGACCGGAGCAAGCCCTACCCTGGCGATCACCGCGTCCGCGGGACCGAGGTGGTGCCCGCCGCGGTGATCGCGAACACCCTGCTCCACGCGGCCGAGGAGCACGGCGGCTCCCGACGGGCCGCCCTTCGCTCCGTCGACTTCAAAGTCCCCCTGACCCCGCACCCGGCGCGGGAGGTCCTGGTCAGCGGCTCGACCACCGGCCTGCGGGTCAGCTCCCGGTTGCCCGGGACATCGGACGCCCCGGACCGGTGGTTGACGCACGCGACCGCTCAGGTCGCCGAGTCCGACCTGGACCGCGAGGCCGATGGACGTTCTCTCGGCGGACTGGGCGAACGGCTCCCTGACGGGACGGTCTTGCGACTGCTGCGCGACCGCGGCGTGGACGGCATCGCGTTCTCTTGGACGATCGAGGAGCTGCACCGCGGCGCCGACGGCACCGTCCGGGCGCACGCGACCCTCGGTCCCGAAGGGACGAGACCCGACCGCGCGTGCGCCCTGGACCTGGCGCTCACCCTCACCGTCGTGCTCCACGAGGGTGATCCCCGGCTGCGCATGCCGTCGCGTGCGGAGCGGATCAGCCTCTCGTCCGCGGTGCCGCGACAGATCGAGGTGGTCGTCGGCGGCGCCGCGTCGGGTCGGCCCGGCAACGCCCGAGTGACCCTGTACGACCTGGACGGACAGCTCCTCGGCCGGATCGACGAGCTGCGCTGCGACCCGGTCGAACCGGAGGACACCGCCGACATCCCGGAGGTGGTCCACACGCTGCGGTGGCGCGTGGCACCACCGCAGCCGCCCTCCTCTCCCGTGACGCGGGTGACGGTGGTGGGGGACGATCCCGTTGTTCGAGAGGTGGTCGAGACCCTGTCCCGGTTCGGTGTGGAGTGCGGCACCGCGCCCGCGCCCGAGGCGCTGCGGCCTCCCGGACCCCAGGCGGGCCGCACGGCCGTCGTCGTCGCCCCTCCGACGCAGACCACCGCCGATCCGGCCGACCTTGCCCTCGCGACGTCGACCCTGTTGACCAGGACCATCGGCAGGGTCGCGCGGTGGCCCGCCGCCGTCCGGCCGGGCGTCTGGGCGATGACCCACGGGGTACGCACCTCCGGGCGCGAGGACAGCACGGGCCAGGCGGCGCTGTGGGGAATGGCGCACGTGGCCCGGGAAGAGGAGCCCGAAACCTGGCGGGGGTTGATCGACCTCACCCCACAGGACCCGGACGGACCGGGACGGGCCGCCATCCTCCACCAGCTGCTGAGCCAACCGGAGGGAACCGAACCGCTGGTAGCCGTCGAAAGCGGCCGGATCCTCCTCCCGCGGCTGACGACCTCCGACGTCTCCCGCCCGTCCCGCGCGGGCCTGAGCTGCTCGCCCGACGGCACCTACCTGATCACCGGAGGACTCGGCGCGCTGGGCACCGAGACCGCGTCGTGGCTCGCCGAACGCGGAGCGCGCCGCCTCATCCTCACCTCGCGCGGCGGGCTTCCTCCGCGAACCCGGTGGGACGACGTCACGGACCCCGCGCTCCGCACCAGGATCGCGGCCGTCCGACACCTGGAACAGCTGGGTCTGAGCGTTCACGTCGTCGCCGCGGACGTCGCCGACTTCGACCGGTGCGCCACCTCGCTGGACACCGAGCGCCTGGGCCTGCCGCCGATCCGCGGTGTCGTCCACGCAGCGGGGACGGGAGAGGGCCGACTGCTGCGCGAGACCTCGGCCGACGCGCTGCGCCGGGCGCTGCGGCCCAAGGTCGGCGGCGCCGTGGTGCTGCACCGGTTGTTCCCGCCCGGAAGCCTGGACTTCTTCGCCCTGTTCTCGTCCTGCGGATACCTGTTGGGCATCCCGGGCCAAGCAGCCTACGGCGCGGCCAACGCGTGCCTCGACGCGTTGGCGCGGCACCGCGCCCACTCCGGCGAAGAAACGCTCAGCCTGGCCTGGACCTCCTGGAAGGCACTGGGCATGGGTGACAACGAGGCGGTCGAGGCCGAACTGCGCTCGCGCTCGACCGGGGTCCTGTCGGCCCCACAGGCGTTCGCAGCCTGGGACTACGCCGTCGCACGGACCGACGGCCCGTGCCGCGTCGTCATGCCACTGCGCGAACTGCCGCCGACGCGGACGCCACCGCCCCTCCTCGCCGAGCTGACCTTCCCGGCCTCCACTCCGGCCACCGGCCCGGACCAGGCCACTCCGTTCGCCGACCTGGCAGGCGCGGAACTGCGCGACCGCCTCCGGGACACCGTCCGCACCGCGGTGGCGAAGGTGACCGGAATCCCCGACGGCGAACTCGACGAGCACCGCCCCCTGCCCGAGTACGGCATCGACTCGGTCATGAGCACCGCCGTCGTCAACGAGGTGGGCCGGACAACTGGGCTCCCCCTGTCGACCGCCGTGATCTGGCGCCACCCCACCGTCTCCGCCTTGGCGGTGTTCGTCGCCGATCAGCTGCGCCCCGCCGAAGACGTCCACGCCTGAGCCGGCCGCCGGGAACCGCCACGTCCGCCTCCCCGGCCGTGCGGCCGGGGAGGCGCAGGCACGGCATCGATCCCGAAGGAGTGACATGACACCGACACGGGGAGGACCCCCGGAACGGCCCGCGCACCGCCTCGAGAGGGCGAGCGCATGAGCAGCCGACGCCACGACATCACCAGCCCCGGCACTCCGCGACTGCACGAGGTGAGCGAGGGGATCTACGCCTACGTCCAACCGGACGGAACGTGGTGGATCAACAACACCGGCTTCCTCGTGGGCGAACACGGCGTGGTCAGCGTCGACGCGTGCGCCACGGAACGCCGCACGCGCGCCTACCTGGACACCATCCGCACGGTCACGGCCCAACCGGTGCGCACTTTGATCAACAGCCACCACCACGGTGACCACACCTTCGGCAACTACCTGTTCGAGACCGCCACGATCGTCGG
This sequence comes from Actinosynnema sp. NPDC023794, assembly GCF_040639675.1. Lineage (NCBI taxonomy): Bacteria > Bacillati > Actinomycetota > Actinomycetes > Pseudonocardiales > Pseudonocardiaceae > Actinosynnema > Actinosynnema sp. NPDC023794. Next base: position 9,416 of record NZ_JBFAFR010000070.1, read on the forward strand.
CCACGAGGCGGTCCGCGAGGGCGTGCGCGACTGGGGCGGGCCCCGGTCGGCCCCGTACTGGACGGAGGTCGACTGGGGAGCGATCCGCCTGGAACCCCCTTTCCTCACCTACACCAACGCCGTCACGCTCTGGGTCGACGACCTCCGGTGCGAGGTGCGGCACGTCGGCACCGCCGCGCACACCACCTCCGACTCGATCGTCTGGATCCCGGATCGGCGCGTCCTGTTCGCGGGGGACCTCTTGTTCAACGGGAGCACGCCGTTCTTCGTCCAGGGCTCGCTCACCGGCGCCATCGAGGTGCTGACCGAAGTGATCGCCCCGCTCGGCGCGGAGACGATCGTGGCCGGCCACGGCGACGTCGCGGGCCCGGAACTGATCGACCAGGTCCTCGGCTACCTGGCCTTCGTCCGGGACCTCGCACACCAGGGCCACGGCGCCGGCCTGTCCCCGCTGCAAGCCGCGCGGGACGCCGATCTCGGTCAGTACGCCGACCTCGCCGACAGCGAGAGGATCGTGGGCAACCTCCACCGTGCCTACGCGGAGCTCGCCGGAGCCGCCCCCGGCGCCGCCATCGACACGGCGGCCGCCCTCAACGACATGATCGCCTACAACGACGGCCGGCCGCTCAGCTGTCTGGCATGACCGGACCTGTCCGCCGGCCCGCGAGCGCCCCGACGCCATATCGGAATTCCTGGTCCGACAGCGCGGGAGGCGTCGTGCCGGCCGAGAGGGGCAACCAACCCGTTGCCCTGCTGCGCCTGCTGCCCACAAGCGATCGGGGAGGAGGACGCGGAGGTCCTGGCGCTGCGCCACCAGATCACTGTCCCCGAACGTCAACTGGGCAACGCCCGCCCTTGCTTCTTCCCTGTGCTGCTCGAAAGTCATCGCTGCCGGTCAAGCGGTATGCATGTACTCGTTGATGAGTCCGCCGAGGATGCGGGTGCGGAGCAGTCTGCGGGCGTCGAGATTGTGGACTGTCGGAGGCTGGTGTTGGGTCTCGGGTGGCAGTTGGTCGCGCGGGCTTGGTGGGGTCGGTGGCGGTTGAAGTGGTCTGCATAGGTCGTACCGAACACGGTGTCGATGTGGGGGAAGTCGGCCGCGATGATGCCCTGGTCCTGGACGGTGAGGAACTTGAAGATCTTTCGGTATTTAGACGTGACCCTCGGTGATTCGACCCGTACCTCGTTCGAGTGACCCGGGCACTTGAAAGTAACGTGCAGCTACGCAAAGCGACCTACCGACCAGGTTAGCCCGTCCGTTTGCTCATCGGCGGCGCGCCGTTCACAGGAGGTGCTGCGCCATGTCCACGAAGCTCACCGGCGCCGAGCGCGACCTGGCGAAGGCGATGTGCGACAACGAAGTTGATGGGTGGCGCCAAGTGGAGTACTCCGCCGCGGGAGTCGAGATCAAGGCTTCGGCTCTCACCGAGGTACTCCTCCGTGTCAAGTCGCCCAAGCCGAGGCTGCTCACGCTGAAAAGCGTACATATTACATATCGACTGGACTGACCCGGATCAGCTCCCGATCTGCTTTCCGGCGGGTAACCACATGACGGATGCCGATCCGATGTGGCCGCTGCTCCACGTTTTCGACGATTTCGATGACCAGCTGTCAGAAATGGCACATCAGGAGCTGGTGACGCGACAAGATCCTCATCTTTCCCAGTTGGGGTCCGGGGCTCAAGCGCATCGTCGGCGGTGCCGTCTTCGATCTGACTCCCAAGTTGTGCGACCACGGAATCAAGCTGTGGGAAGCGTTCCTCGACGAGCCACGCCCGGGATGGTTCCACATATCACCCGGCGCCACGCCTCGGCGCCCGCCGCGCCGGCCTCACGCGGCCGGCGCGGCGGGCATGGTCACCGACGACGTCGGGGCGTGCCGCGCCGACGGCCGCGGGTCAGCGCAGGCGCGAGAGCCGGGCCAGCGACGCCCACTCGTCGGAGATCCTGCTGGGACCCTTCAGGATCTCCCCCGACCCCATCTTGAGCTTGACGCACAGGTCGCCGGTGAACAGCCACACGGCATCGCCTGACCCGCGAAGCAGGGCCGCGTCGATCTTCCGGGCGAACGGGGTGCCCTCCAGGTGGGGCCAGTACTGCGTGATCGTGTCGATCGGGTGGGCCACCTTCCCCGATCCCATGTAGGTGCACAGGCACTTGTCGTCCTTGAAGAACCATGCCAGGTCGTTGTAGTCGCGGGCGAACGCCGCGTCCACACCGTTCTCCATCGACGTGCCGGCGAGCGCCTGCCAGATCGGACCGATGCGGCCCTTGTAGTCGACCTTGTCGGCTCCCATGAAGATCCGGGCCGTACGCGATCCCTTGAAGAAGAACGCCGCGTCCTCCTCCATGCGCGAGAGTGCGGCGTCGAATCCGTCGGCGTAGATGGTCTGCGCGAGCGAGGTCCACAGGTCCTCGATGTAGCCCGGGCCGGTGACGACCTCGTCGGAGCCCATCTTCACGCAGACGCACTGGTTGCCCTTGAAGAACCAGGCGCGGTCGTCCCAGTTCCTGAACAGTGCGGCATCCAGGTCGCGCGTCCAGTCGAGAGGGGGAATGTCGTGAGCGGCCACGTACTGCTCGAACTCTGCGCCGTCACCGGTCATGGATTGGAAGTCCTTTCAGGATGGATCACGTTTTCGTTCGCGGCGACACCGGCGCGACCGTGGCTCCCGCGAGCCTGGCGGGCGCGGGCCGAACTCCGCCTTCGGAGGCCGTCGTGGACCGCATGCCACGGCGCAATACCGTGGAATGAGCATCCGACCGGGAAGTGTCGGTCTACACCGAAACGTCGTGTGACGACCGGAAGACAATTCCACCGTACTATCGGACCCTTTGTGCCGTTCCGTGCCGTTGTCGCACCATCGACATCCTGTCGATCTTCCGTCCGTTCGCGCAACCAAAGATCCCCGCTTTTCACGCGATGACGCACGCCGCCACTCCGTCGGACCCGGATGCCGCACTTCTGCGGCGAAAGACATATACCCACGGTGTTGCGCCGTGAGCCGTTTGGTCGATTGAGGACGGACGACGGGACGGTGAAACTCGGACTCCCCGAACGATTCCGGAGAACGGCGGAAGTCCATGCGTCTGCGTTCCCTGACCCTCGTCGCCGCGGTCGCCCTGTCGGCCGCCGTCGGCTTGTCCTCCCCCGCGTCGGCGTCCGTGGTCGACGTCAACTGCCCGCTGGGCACCCAGGTGGGCACCTACTCCCCCGGCATGACCCTCCTGCCGCGCCAGATCGACTTCACCGCCACCGGCATCCTGGGCGGCTGCGTCTCCCCCACCCACCCCGACATCACCGGCGCCACCTTCACCGCCCTGGTCAGCGGCACGTTCAGCTGCCTCTCCGGCTCCAC
>NZ_JBFAFR010000071.1:0-12201 GCF_040639675.1 Actinosynnema sp. NPDC023794
CCAGTACCGGCCCGAGCTGATCGACGCCTTCTTCACCCATACCGGGCTGGACCTCGAGCCTGAACCGCCGTAATGCCAGCCTTTCAAGATCTGTATGCACCCGGCGGGAAGGTCCTTGCGGGTAGGCTCTGGCCCTGACGACGGCACAGGATCGAGCGCTCGGGGGATCGCGAATGGCAGGGCACATCGGCGGCGTGGCGGACACAATCGCCCTGGTCGTTGCTAGTTCCGCGATTCTGGTGGCCGTGCTGGGTGTGGCCATCGCGGGCCGCTCGCAGGCCCGACGGCTACGGGAGGAATCCGGGCACGCGGACCAGGTGTTCGGGCGAACCCAGCCTGATCCCGACAGTGCGGCTGTCCGCTTGTCGGCCCGACGCAGGAGTCACGGCGGCGAGGCGGGCCGTACCGAGCCCGGCGAGTTGGCCACGATCGCGCGTCAGGAGGCGGAGATCTACCTCCAGCACCACCGGATGGCGCTTAGGCACCACTCCGCGTACCACCAGGCGGCGCTGTGGTCGGGTCTGCTGGGGTTCTCCGTGGTCCTCATCGGTGGTGTGCTCACCTATCTCGCAGGTCTCGACGTGGGCGCGGTGACGGCGTTGGCCGGTATCATCCCGGCTGCCGCTGGCGGGCTGCTGCTCCGCCAGGCGAAGATCGTCGGCGACCGCGCCGCGGAGAACCTCCGAGGGCTGGAGGACAGTGTGCGCCGGTTCAACGCGTTGCAGGGGGCGTTGGTGACGACCGCCGAGATCGGCGACCGGCAGGCCCGCGATCGCGTGTACGAGGTGATCGCCATGAGCCTGCTCTCGCCCGCGGACGAACCGGAGCCGGTGCCACGCGACCCGGTGGAGGAGGCCGAGGACGTCGGGGACACCGGGCAGGGCTGAGGCTACCGCCCTCGTACGGCCCGCAGGCGCTGCTCGGCGAGAGCGCGCTCAGCCGGGTCCATGGCGTGGTGGTCCCGTGCGTGCCGGAACATCTTGGCAGCCTCGGTGAACTGTCCGCGCTCCTCCAACACCATGCCGATGTTGTACGCCGAGCGCGGGATCACGGAGGGGAACACGCTGAACTCGTTGTCGCGCAACGCGTACACATCCCGGTAGTGCTGCAGCGCCGTCTCCATGTCACGCCGTTCGTATGCGATCGTCCCCAACCACAGCATCGCCTGTGCCCGCAGGTCCACCTGGTCGATCGTGATCGCGGCGGTGAGCGCGGACTCGGCGCCGTGCAGGTCATTCTTCTCGAACCTCAGGATGCGGCCGAGCGCGAAGCCACACAGCGCGGCCACGTCACCGCGTGGCATGATCTCCAGGTACCGGCCGAATGCGGCGATCGCGCCCTCCAGGTCGCCGAGATTCTCGCGGCACGTCCCGAGCGGAAAGTACAGAGGCACCGACTCGTCCGTCTCGCCTGCATCGAGTATCCGGGTGTAGATCTTCTCCGCCTCAGCGTACTCCTTCTTCTGGAAGTGTTCTTCGGCCCTGTTCCAGCGCTCCTCGAAACGGCGACGAAGCTCGGTTTGATCAAATGGTCGCGACGGACTCCATGTATCGACGTCACGCAGCGCCGCCTCCAGTGCTGCACGCGTGTCGTTGTCGTCCTCCAGCAAGCGGATGGGGTCGCGCCAGGTGCCCGATTCGGCACTCGCTTTCCGCCACGGCCAATGGAAGCGCCGCGCCAGCCGCTTGCCCGTGACCGCCCCGGTCCGGTCGATGAGGTTGTCAAGATCACCGGTGATCTTGTTCAGGTGCCCTTCGAACGCCGCCACCCACGTGTGGGTGGTGAAGTTGCTGTGCTCCGACAAATGCGCATAAAGCGCCCGGAACCTTTCCTGGTTGGAAGGGTGGGTCGACTGCTCGGTCGAGCCCTTCGCCGCCAGCCGAGCGCGACGCCTGGTAAGCGCGTCCTGCGCGGTCACGTCGATGCCGTGACGTGCCAGCCGTTCCTCGACCACGTCGAGGAACTCGAAGTACAGCAGTGTCAGGCACGGTGCAGTATGGGAGATGTCCTGCTTCAGTTCCGGTGCACCGTCGGTGAACAGCTCGTCGAACATGACCAGGCTCGGTTCGAGGTTCCGCCCGCCGGTGAACGCGCCTATCACCGCGTCCTGCCCCCACGTGTCGGCCTCGAACTCCATTGCCCTGGAGCGTTCCAGTAGGTGAACCTTGTCGTCGCGGCCGATCGAGCGCAGGTCGTCGGCGTGGTTCAGCACCGCGTGCCCGTATTCATGGCACAGCACGAATGCCTCCATGGTCTTGGTCAGCGGCATCTCCAGGACTCTGACCGGCACGGGGATCTCCACCAGCGCCTTCGACCTCGGCCCTCCGACGCCGAGAAACTCCAACGCGGTGTCTACCGCCTGCACCCGCAGCGCCGACCGGGTCTTCTCGTCCTCGACGAACCGGCTGACCTCACCGCTTATCGTGCCTGTGCCCAGCAGCGGGAAGATGCTCCTGTTCATCTTAAACAGGTACCCGGCCAGCCCCTGGTGGACTACGATCGCCGGCACTGCAGAGCCGGTGAATTTGATGCACTCCGCGTTGGGCTCGTAGGTCCGCAGGATGCCGACCGGAATCTTCGCCAGGGTGTCACGCCAGTGCGGCGGGGTCAGGGCGAGCGCGGCCTTCCGGAGATCGACGGCGAAGTCATTGATCCTCGCGCCCAGCCCCGCCAGCTGCTCCCTGCTCTTCTTGACATCGGCCTTCGATGCCTTCTTGAGCCTGTTCTCGGTGTTGCGCGGCGCAGGGGGCTCGTCGAACGTCGAAGTCGCCGTGTTGATTCCCACGAAGTCCACTCGGCGGACAAGCCCGCCGCACGTCGGGCAGGAACGCCCACGCAGCTCATCGGCGACCTTCAGCGTCGCCGCCGTGTCCACCAGCGGCCCGGCCCAGATGATGTGCTTGCACTCCTCACGTCGGACGAAGACCTGCACCAGTGATCCACCCCCATAGCGTCTTCCACCTGGCTACTCCACTCCGAGCGGCTTGACCGACGTGACGCAGACACAGGCCAACCGCGCGACTAACCCCCAACCAACACTAAGGGTAGTCACTCCGACACGGAAGATACCGATCGACGTAGAGCAGCGGCGCGGGATCGGCTCCGACGCAGCGTCGGGCCACCGCTGTCGTCGACGAACTGCTCTGGCGGAGTACCCACCGGCGACATCGTGGCCACCGTACGCGACCCGAACAAGGCCGCTGGCCTGGCCGATCGGGGCGTGCAGGTCCGGCGAAGTAGCCGCGCCGTTGATCCTTGACGATGCTTCGAGGTGGTCAAGTCTTGCGACGAACGACCTCGGCGGCATAGGCGGGCCGGGTGTTGCCCGCGAGCTGGGTCCAGCGTGTCGCGGTGGTGGTGCGCAGGCCGAGCAGGTCGCCGAGCACGGATCCGGGTAGTTGGGCTGCCAGGTCCATGAGCGTGGTGTTGCGGGCGTGGCGTGCGCGGATGCCAAGTTTCTGCAGGCGGCGCATGAGTTGCCTCGCGCTGATGGGCTGGCCGGGCGCTCCTCCGGGCAGGAGCCAGGTGAGGTCGTGGGTGCGGCCGACGACGGCGCTGCCGTGCCGGCGGTCGACCAGGTCGAGCACCAGTTGGTCCAAGGGGGCGGGCAGTTCCAATGGCTTGCGGCCCAGGTGGAGCTGGACGGCCCTATCGGCGACTCGTTGGGTGACGCGGTCGAGTGTGAGGCGGGAAATGCGGCTGAGGGACTGGGCGTGCAGCAACAGCAGGAGTCCGGCGACGCGGTCGACGGTGTCCAACGTGGTGTCGTGGAGGAGTCGACGGGCCAAGACCCAGCGGTCGTCGGCGTCGATGAAGTCCGAACGCAGGTTCTGCTGGGGACGCGAGGGAATGGTGATGGCGCCGGCGTGGCCGCGGCGGACGGCCCAAAGGACGAAGGTACGTGCCTCGTAGCGGTAGGTGCTGCCCGCTGCCAGCCACTGGTCGACATCGCCCTGGTCGCAGTCGGCCAGGCTGCTGCCGTCGGCCCTGAGGCAGCGGATCAGGTGGCAGGCGACCGTGATCTCGCGTTTGACCGCCAGGGCCTGGTTCAGGGTGACCCGTCCGGCGGGAGAGCGCTGGCCGCGTCGGCGAAGGCGGCGCAGGCAGTGCCAGGTGAAGAACCGGTGGACGGCTCGACGTTCGGCGAGGTCGCTGACCTGCGCTTCGAGAAACGGGGTGAGCCAGCGCTCCAGCGCGGCGAGTCGTTCGTCGCGCTCGGGCAGAGCGCCGTGCGCGACCAGCGCAGCCCGCAGGCGGGTGACGGCCTGCGACGGGCCGCTGTTGTCGAGCAGAGTGTGGGAGAGCGGTGCGGAGCTGCGTCCGATGGTGATGAGCATGCGGCGGGGTGTGGGGTCGCGGAGCCAGAGCAGGATGTTGAGCGGGTTGCTGGTGATCAGCACGTCGAGGACGGCCTGGCCAGCCGGTTGCAGGGCCCGGTTGGTGTCGCCGAGCAGGTCGTGCAGTCGGCGGTCGGCGGCGCAGCGTGTGCAGAGGCCGTGGTGGTAGAGCCGTTCGACGATGCCGCATCGCGGTAACAGCCTCTGCAGAGGGTCTCGGTGCTGTTGTTGACCACCGGTGTCGCCTGTGTGCCGCAGCTGGTGCAGCGCTGGAAGTTCAGTGGGTCGCGGCGCGAGCAGACGTGGCAGACAGCCTGGCCCTGCGCAGTGCGGGTGGCGATCCGCTTGGTGACGCCACAGTGGGAGCACGGCTCGGTCCGTGCCTGCTCGTAGCACCTGTGACAACAGCGCAGCCCGTCACGGCTGTATTTGGCGGGACGATGTTCGCCGCAGAACGGACAGGCGGGCAGGACGATGACGTGTGCGCCGTGCTCGACCAGGACTTCGAGCATGGCCTGCAACCGGGGCGAGCCTGGGCGCCCTGCCCGGTCAGCAACGATGAGTTGTCCTCCAGTTCCCAGGCCAGACGTTGCTGCTGGGTGGCCTGGGGGACCGAGCCGGTAACCAGAGTGGTCAGGGTGCCGACCGGGAGGCCGGTGCCGAGCGAGCGGAGCAGACGGACGATCATCGTGACCGGGTCCTCGCCGTCGATCGGAGGGCACTTCTGGCAGCGAGCGGTTCCGTGCCGGTCCCGATAGGCGACTGCGGTCTTGCGGCCGCACCGACCGCAGACCTGTTCGCGCTGCTTGATGGCGCAGTAGCCGCAGATGCGGTGTCCGGTGTCGGCAGCCAAGCTGGTGAGAGCGTTCTGCTTGCCGCAGTGGGCGCAGCGAGGCAACACGACCCGAGTCGACCCCGCCGCCAGCAAGGCGCCAATCAGCTGCCCGACCATCCGCGGCCCTTCCGGTCGACCCGAGGTCAGCAGGTCGGGATCGGCTTGCAGAGCCTGCCCGAGTCTGCGCAGGCGGGGTTTGTGCAGCGTGATACCCATGACGACCTGGTCGACCACCGCAGCGTCCAGCTGCGGGTCGGCCTTGACCACGATCTCCTTCACGACCGCGTGCGGATCGGCCATGAACCGGGCCGGGTTGTCCGTGGCGCTCACGAGGTGGGCGTGATCCTGGCGCGCTTGGGCCGGAACTCGCCCACCCCGGCTTCCCCACCGCCGTCTTCAGCGCCGTCCCCGCCGGAGGCGGCGGTCTTGCGCGTGCGGGACGCGCGGGCTGCGACCGGCGTGATCAGCTCCTCCATCCGGCAGTCCAGGATGTCCATCAAAGCCACCAGGGTCCGCAGGCTCAACCGCTCGGGCCTGTCCACCACGAGGCGATAGACCTGACTCGGCGACAGGTCGATGCCCCGTTCGGCCAGCAGCGGCCGAAGGCCGGTGGTGGAGAACATGCCGCGCGTGGCCATGATCTCCCGTAGGTGCCACCGGTAGTCCAGCTTCGCGGTCATCGCGTCCCCTCGTTCCCGTCGACGGTCAGCGCTCGATTCAGCGCCTGGCGCATCATGGTGTTCATGACGTCAGTGCTCACGCCGGTGTAGAGCGCCGTCGTGGACGCGTATCGGTGTCCGACCTGCTCCTGCACGAACTTCGGGTCCGTCCCGTCTTCGATCAGATGGGTGACGTAGGAGTGCCGCAGACAATGCGGTGTCAGCTCCTCCGGCAACTCCAGTTCCTTCCGGTAGGCCGCGAAGCGGTCCTCGATGTCCCGCGTTTGCAGCCGCGATCCCCGCTCGGTCAACCACAGCGCCTGACTGCCGTGGGATTTGAACCGGGGTCGGATGTTGACCATGTAGTCCTCGACGGCCTCTACCGCCCATGGCATCAGAATCGCCACCGTCCGACGGCGGGGCACCGAGCCTTTGGTCCGCTTGCCGTAACGCACGTGCAGCATCCCGAAACGGCCAAGCTTCGGAGCTTTCGGGTTGCGGTAGAAGTCGACGATGTCCAGCTTCGAGGTCTCGTTGCAGCGCAGGCCCCACCCGTAGATCACCTTGAACACCGTCGCGTCCCGGTAGGCGGTCAACGCGCCCTTGCGCCCCAGTCGCACCGCCCGCTCCACCCGCTCGTCGGCGAAGTCCAGGAACCTTTGGATCTCCTCGCGGGTCATCGGACGCCGCTTCGGGTCACCCTCGTAGTCGGTCAGGTGAGCGGCGGTGTTCCACTCGTGGCAGACCTGGACCGGATGGGTGCCGAACCTGTCCTCGCAGACCTGCGCCCACCGGTAGTGCGGCGAGGTGATGTAGTCGCAGAACAGCCGCAGCGCCACCTGGTAGCTGCGGACCGTGGAGCCGGCCTTGTTCTCCTCGCCGATCAACGTGGCCATGAAGTCGTCCACATCGGACGCGGTCCACCTCCACGGGTACTCACCGCTGAACACGACAAACCGGCGGATCACGTACTCCCGGTCGGCGATCGTCTTCGCCAGCAGTCGACGACCGCCCCGCTGCTGCTTGGCCCAGCCCGAAAGCATCGCATCCAGTACCGCGTCCTCGGGGTGCAGCAACGCGACACCGTCGACCAGTTCCAGCCTGGCCGATCCCACCGGCTCGTCCCCGCGATCAGCCACGACACCCCTCTCACTGGGTGCACGCATCCTGCATCAGATGAAAGTAGATCGACAAATCTGCACGTCAGAGCCTGCTTGCGGTATGGTCGAGCCCCGGCAGGTTACGCCCGCAAGGCGCATTGACACCCTGCTGGATCATGCATCTGCTGCAACTTCTCGAACTTCGCCCACATGATTCCGATGCTGGCCCGCGCCGGTGTCCGATTCTTGCAGGTCGCACGAGGTGGCCAGGAGGTCGGCGAAGGCTACGACGTGCTGGCCGACAGCTTCGCGCCCACACGGCTGATCCGGCGTGGCGCCTGGCACCTGGGTCGGGAGTTGGAGCAGGCGCTCACCGTGCCCCAGGTCGCGAGCGGACGACGCGAATGTTCATATCGCGCAAAGGGTGAAGTACTCGATGCGGCGATCGCCGACGAACTCGCGGCCGGACGGATCGCTGCGGGCTACAGGCACGCGATCGGATTCTCGGCCGACGAGCCCGAACGCGTCGAGCGCGACAGCTCCTACACCACCAACGCCCGTGAACCCTTGTACCCCCTGGTGGAGTGGAATTGGGATCGGGACCGCTGCGACCTCTACCTGCACGAGCTGTTCAGCGACGACGACGACCCGGACTTCTGGTGGCCGCGCAGTTGTTGCCAGTTCTGTTGCTACCAGTCCTCGACCAATGGGCGTGTCGCTCTGGCACTGCGGTGGCGCAGCGAGCCGCAGGCCGCCGTGACGTCGCTGAGGTTGGAGAGTCGCGCGATGGCGCTGCACCCCGGGCAGAAGCTCTTCGGCAGCTACTCGGCGGCCCAGTTCGTGCGTGACTACGGGCTCACCGACATCGTCGAGCACGCCGCCGCCGGCGACCGGGATGGTGAGCAGTGCTGGACGGTCGTGGAGGTGCGCCGCGTCTACCGGCCCGCGTCGGTCAGGGACCCGGTCACCGGCAAAAGCCTTCGGGGCCGCGACGGCAGGACGGTCAAGGATCCGACCACGAAGGGCCGGGCTTGGCGCTCGATCCGACCGCACACGGTCACCGGCACCCGCGCCGAGGCGGTAGAGGCTCTACAGCAGCTGGCGCGCGAATACGACACCACCGTGTGGACTCGTAGCGGGGGTGCGCCGCGGCTGGAGATCAGGGTCCTGCCCAAGAAGGTGCGTGAGTGGCCCGTGACCACCCATGAGTTCGCGGTGGTGCCCGGCCTGGTGGCGGCCAAGCAACGCAGGGGGTTCGACAAGGAATACGACGACGCCCGGAGGCGTGAAGCAAGGCGAGGCGGGGAGAACCTCCTGCCGCTGGCGATGTGAGCGTCGGGTGTGCCGCCGGCCGATCCGGTCGGCGGCACACCCGACCAGTCACGCAAGGCCGATCCGCGTGAGCTGGCCGTCCAGGTCGCGTGCCGGTATCCCATTCGCGACCACCGTTTCCTGCCTCTTTCCGAGATGGAAGCCGGCTAGTGGCTTGTCACGCAGCCTTGGTCGGGTAATGGGTCCAGGTGCGGATGGGTGAGTCGGTGGCGAAGTTGGTCTTGGGCTTGGCCCGGGCGTTGCGCCAGCGGATGTAGGCCGCGATGGCGGCGTTCTGTTCGGCGTGGGTGAGGTGGTCGATGCCGTTGAGTGCGAAGTAGCGCAGGGCGGCGAACTCGGCCTCGATCCAGTTCAGCCAGCTGGAGTAGGTCGGCAGGAACACCAGCTCGGCGTCGTTGTCGGCGGCCCAGTTCCGGACGTCGGGGTGTCGGTGCGGGGAGAAGTTGTCCATGACCAGGTAGAGCCGCTGACCGGGCCACCGGGCGCGGAGGGCTTTGAGCGGTCGAGGAACTCGCGGTGCGGCATCCAGGCCAGCAGGTCGAGAGCGATCTGCACGATCTCCAGCCAGATCCGGTTCTGGGCCGTGCGGTGCAGGGGCAGGTTGCGCAGACCGGTGGCCCGGGCGGCCCGGATGCGGTCCTCGGCCCGGGCCCGCAGCCGGTGACGGAGCTCGAGTGCGGCGATCGGCCGGCCCGAGGTGTTGGTGGCGAAGCAGGTCAGCCGCATGCCGTCCGCGTCCGTGAGCCTCAACTGGGCCCCGGGGTGAGGCCGTTCCTTCCTGACGATTAGCCGCATGTCCTTGGGCCAGCCGTCCAGGACGTCGCCGGTGAGTTCGGCGACCAGGCGCCGTCGCGGATCTCGCCGTCCGCCTCGACGGCGGGCGTCCAGGCCGAGGCCGGGACCTGCAGTACATACTGGTGGATCGCCTCGGTGATCACCATGCCGACCGAGTAGAACAGCCATCGTCCCCGCTGGGCGAGCCAGGCGACGAAGTCGTGGGTGCCGCCCGCGGAGTCGGTGCGGATCAGGGTCCGGCGCCCGCGCCGGTACTTCTTCGGCAGCTGGGCCAATGCCTGTTGAGCGGCGGTGATGTGGTCGGTGGCCGTGTTCGATCCCGCGTTGCCTGGTCTGAGCAGGGCCGCGACCGGTTCACCCGTGCCGCCCGGTCCGTGGTCGACGAACCCCATCAGCGGGTGGTGGCCGTAGGTTCGCTTCCACGTGGATGCGGCGTCCTCCTTGTCCGAGTGCGCGATCACCAGCACCCCGTCGAGGTCCACGGTCACCGTCCCGCCCGCATCAGGCGCTTCCCGGTCGGCCAACCGCCAGACACGGTGGCGGACTTCGGCCCGCGCGGCACGGATGGCCCGCAGGGCCTTCTCCTCGGAGGCTGCGAGGGTGTCGATGAGGCGGGAGACCGTCGGGTCGGAGGCCACCGGCCCGAACACGGCCGGCTCGGCCCGCAGCATGGAGACATCCGCGAGGCAGTCCCCGCCCAGCGCGACCGCCAGGGCCACGTCCAGCAGGATCTTGCCCGGATCGTGCACCGCCCGAGCCTTCCGCCACGGCGTCAGCGCCGCTGATATCGCGGTGTCCAGGCCGGCCTTGCGGACGGTCTCGACCAGCAGCCCGCTGCTTTCACGGGGGGATTGACGTGAGAGTGGCCAGCTCATAGAGAAAGGTGCTCTGAGCTGCAAGGATATGGCTTGTCTAGGGCCTTGTCCGTGCGAGTTCAGGAGCACCTTTCCGGTGAGTAAGCCTACCCGGTCGTATCCGTCGTTGACCGTCGACACCGCCGGAACGGGAGTGGTGTCGCAGGCGGGTGCGACGTTGCTGGTCGAGACCGTGCGCAAGACAGGCCTGGACCGGGCGTTGTCGACGGCGTTGGGTCGGTGGCGGGCGCCGACCGCGGTCCACGACCCTGGGAAGATCGTGTGCGATCTGGCGATCGCGTTGGCCGTCGGCGGTGACTGCCTGGCCGACATCGCGACCCTGCGTGCCGAACCGGGCCTGTTCGGCCCGGTCGCCTCGGACCCGACGGTGTCACGGCTGATCGACACCCTGGCCCGTGACTGCGACAAGGTCCTGGCAGCGGTGGCCGCCGCCCGCGCCAGGGTGCGGGCGGCGGCATTTAAGGCGGCCGGCCGGCACGCCCCCGACCACGGCATCGGACCCGACAAGCCGTTGATCGTCGATCTGGACGCGACCCTGCTCACCGCGCACTCCGAGAAGGAGAACGCGGCCCCGACGTTCAAGCGTGGCTATGGTTTCCATCCGTTGTGCTCGTTCGTCGACCACGGCGCCCAGGGCACCGGTGAACCACTGTCGTTGCTGTTGCGGCCCGGCAACGCCGGATCGAACACCGCCGCCGACCACATCACGGTGACCCGGGAGGCGTTGCGGCAGTTGCCGTTCACCGCCAAAGGTGGACGCGTCGGACGCAAGGTGCTGATCCGCACCGACGCCGCCGGAGGCACCCACGAGTTCGTGGAGTGGTTACAGGCAAGGAAACTGGCCTACTCGCTGGGGTTCACCCTGCCCGACGACGCGGTCGGACGCCTCGCCCTGATCCCCGCGAACGCGTGGACCCCGGCCTACGACGACGAGGGCGCCCCGCGTGACGGGGCCTGGGTCGCCGAGGCCACCGGCGTGCTGGACCTGTCGGGTTGGCCGAAAGGGATGCGGGTCCTGGTCCGCAGGGAACGACCGCATCCCGGCGCGCAGTTGCGGTTCGCCGACGCCGACGGACTCCGCCTGACCGCGTTCGCCACCAACACCAGCCGCGGCCAACTCGCCGATCTGGAACTGCGCCACCGCCGCCGGGCCCGCGCCGAGGACCGCATCCGCGCCGCCAAGGCCACCGGACTGACCAACCTGCCCCTGCACGGCTACGCCCACAACCGGATCTGGGTCGCGATCGTGGCCCTGGCGGTCGAACTGACCGCCTGGACCCAGATGCTCGCCCTGACCGACCACGAAGCCCACCGCTGGGAACCCAAACGCCTGCGGCTACGCCTGTTCTCCGTCGCCGGACGCATCGCCCGCCACGCCCGCCGCGTCCACCTCCGGTTGGCCGGCCACGCGCCCTGGGCCGAGCTGATCACGACCGGCCACCAGCGCCTACACGACCTACCGCAACCAGCCTGACCAGCCAAAACCCACCCCTACGAGCACCCAGCACCACCACCGGGCAGTGGAACCCGGCGGCACCCTGGCCGACAACGGGCCACCTCGACCACCCCGAACACCGGAACGAGGACCCGCAACAGCCACCGGTCACGGTCTCAAGCCAGCTTGCCACCCACACGAAAGATCCGGGCTAGGTGGGCGGGAGGCCGTCCCCGCCTGATCAGTCCCGACGACATCGCGTTCGTCGTGGCGACGGCCAAGGCCCGTCCCGCGAGGGCGGGCCTGCCCTTCACCCGGTGGAGCCTGCGCAAACTCGCCGCCCACCTGCACAATCCACAACGCCGGGTCCGCATCGGCCGGGAACGATTACGCCAGATCCTGCACGAGTACGGGATCAGCTTCCAGCGCACACGCACTTGGAAGACCTCCAACGACCCTGCCTTCGACGCCAAACTCGACCGCATCGACGAGGTCCTCACCCGCTTCCCGCAGCGGTGTTTCGCCTTCGACCAGTTCGGGCCACTGTCGATCCGCCCGCACCACGGCTCGGGCTGGACACCGCGCAAACATCCCGACCGGCTGCCGGCGACCTACCGGCGGACCCACGGCATCCGCTACTTCCACGGCTGCTACTCCGTCGGCGACGACCAGCTCTGGGGCGTCACCCGCCGCCGCAAGGGCGGCGATCACAGTCTGGCCGCCCTCAAATCGATCAGGGCGGCCAGACCGGACGGCGCACCGATCTACGTGATCATGGACAACCTGTCGGCCAACAAGACCCCGAAGATCCTCGACTGGGCTGCCGACAACAA
>NZ_JBFAFR010000072.1:0-11649 GCF_040639675.1 Actinosynnema sp. NPDC023794
CCAGTACCGGCCCGAGCTGATCGACGCCTTCTTCACCCATACCGGGCTGGACCTCGAGCCTGAACCGCCGTAATGCCAGCCTTTCAAGATCTGTAGCGCACTGAAATTCCGCATCCTTGAGGTTTGCCCTGCGGAAGCAAGCGCCATGCAGGTCGATATGAGTGTAGGAGTAGTTCATCCGCAGGCCACCTTACAGCCAAGGGGGCAGCTGCGGCTTGGCCTCGACAACCTGCCAGTCGTGGTCGGGGATGCGGCGCCCCAAAGCGGTGAGTGCCTAATTGTGGTGGCACCGCGGGTACCCAGTGCTGCCGTCTGGCCGCTTCGCATCAGCCCACCCGACAGACGGGTCGGTATCCCACCGATGTCACCAACGCTCAGCGGGCGCGCTGATCGACCCGTTGTTGCCCGACCCGGCGTGGCCAGCGTGTCGGGGCGGGCGGCGGGAGGAGCACTGCCGCCGGGTGATCGTGGACCCGATCTGTATGTGGTCGACAACGGCGTTGAACGGCGGGCGCTGCCTGCGGACTTCCCGCCGCGGCCCATGCTCTACAAGCGTTTCACCGGCTCGGCGCCCCGGATAGCAGCGGACACGCTGACGCGGCCCGCGACGGCCGGGCGTCGGTCCCGCGAATGGCCATACCAGGAATCCAGGGCGGGGCGCCGACAGCACGTTCCGGCAAATAGCTCACGTCGCGATACAGGCGTCCCAGCAGCACCGTGACAGCCCTGGCGGGGGTCACACCGGCTGTGGCCCAGCAGGCCTGCGGCCAGCGCGGCTGACCGGTTCCCTATTGCTGCTGGTGAACCAACGCAGGGCGCCGCCCGGGAAGGCACGTAACGGCTCGTCGGTCGGGTCTTCGACGGGACCGGTCGGTCAGGCGGGTGGATGTCCGGCCTTCGTTGTCCGCAGGGCCGATCGTCGATGCCGGACAACGAAACAGCACTACACAGGCCATGCCCGGCCGATGACCGCGGGGAGGGAGGCGGTCATCGGCCGGACACCGGAAGGGAACGAAAGCCACCGAAGAAGGAGAGGACCATGCGCAGAGCCATCACGCGGATGCTTGTCGTCTGCGGCCTGATCGCGGCCGTGTCGACGACAGCGGTGACGAGCGGCACGGCCGCCGAAGGCAACATCAAGGTGACACAACAACAGGTGGACCAACTCCTCGACCTCTACCCCGGCTCGCACCAGATCAGTCCGACCGGTGTCGAGGTGGAGAAGGGAGTCATCGTGTCCGTGCCGGCCGAATTCGGCGCCCAGGCCACGTGCAGCTACGAGTACCTGTGCCTGTTCTCCGACAGGAACTACAGCGGCTACCAGCTCAGCTTCTCCATCTGCACGTTCCGCAACCTCGGCGACTACGCCTACCCGGGCGGAGGGTACTGGTACGACAAGGTCTCGTCGTTCATCAACAACCAGACCACCGGAACGTGGAGCGACTTCTACAACTGGGACGGCTACAGCGACTGGGTCTACCTGTTCTCGTCACAGGCCTACGACGCCAGGAACCCGACTCCCTACGAGAACATCATCGACGCCGTGTGGGTGTGCTGACCCGCAGTCCCTGACCGGCAACTGGGGTGCCCCCGAATCGGCGGGGGCACCCATCGATGCGGTCAGCGCGTCGAAGGGCAGTTCTTGGGCCGTGGCGATGCCTCGGAATAGCCCAGCCGCTCCAGCTTTCGCACAACGTGCGGATGAGCTTCCGACTTGTATGTAGGTACCGGCCAGGCTGACTGGATGATCACCAGTTGTAGCCTGCCGGAGGCGCTGGGCCTGCGGGGTGTCAGAACTCTGCACTGGGATGCTGAGCTGCGACGATCGCGCACGCTGGATCTCCAGGGCATGATCGTGAGGTGTGGCGTTACGACTGCTGTACCTGATCTTCGTCCGACTCGGCGACTGGCTGGTCCTGCTCAGCCGGTCCTCCGCGGCCAAGGACGCCGAACTGCTGGTACTGCGGCACGAGGTCGCCGTGCTGCGCCGGACCAACCCCCGCCCGCGGTTGGACTGGACCGATCGTGCTGTACTCGCCGCGCTGGTTCGCCGACTCCCCCGACGGCTGCGGGAGCACCGGTTGGTGACACCGGGAACCATCCTGCGATGGCGCCGGCGCCTGGTCGCGAGGAAGTGGACCTACCCCAACCGCATCCTCCTGGACGACGCCGAGCGCGGTCATGGTCTGACTCGGCCGCGCCGGCTGGCCGTAGTCGGTGGTTGTGCGGCCCCGTAAGTCCCATTCGAGGCGGTAGCGGCCGTGTAGGGGCGGGTCTTCGCACGACCAGGCGAATCGCACGCGGTCGTCGGCGGTGGTGCGGGTGATGGCGGTGCGGAAGGGCATGGCCTCCGCGATCATCGAGGTGTGCAGCCCCACACCACCGGGGCGAGTTCGGCGGGGAAGTCCAAGGTCACCGACAGGGTGGTGGTGGGCAGGCGCACGGCGCGTTGGAACCAGTTGCCCCAGTGGTCCTCGCGGACGGTGTACTCGTATTCGATCCAGGTCGACTCTCCCGGGTAGAGCGGGAAATGCCCGGTGTCGCCGGAGAAGTGCAGCCAGACTTCCTTGAACGCGTCGCGGTCGTGGCGGGCGCTCCGGGTCATCGGCTCGGCGCGGTCGGGGCCGTGCCAGGCGTGCAGGTCGATCTCGTCCCAGGTGAGCGCGTCGGCGCTGTGGAGCTTGTTGGATCGTTCGGGGTCGCCGGGGGTGGCGGTCGACGGAGATGCGGATCAGGTAGCGGCTGATCGGCTCGGTCCCGTCGTTGACCAGGCGGCGCCGCTGGGTCAGTCGGTAGACGCCTACCGCCGGCACGGACAGCAACTTCCGGGTCACCTCGATCAGCAGAGACACGATCACCCGGGCATGCTGTCGACACGCTGACCCTCGCTCTACCAGCGACGACGACTTTTCGAGCGGCGCAGGGTTGTGGCGGCGCCGATGTGCGGCACCCGACTCGGCGAAGTGGCAACTGGGCGAATGCCTGCCGGGGCGTCGGCCGATACGCTGGAAGAGCACCGCCACCGTTCACCCGACCAGGGGAGCTTTCATTGGCGCGCTTGCGTTTTCTCGCTCACGCCACCGGTGCCGTGGTGCTGACGGCCGTCTTGTCCGCCGCCGTGCTCACCGGTACCGCCAGTGCGTGCAGTTGTCTGCCCTATGACACCGAACCACAGCGCTACGCACGGGCCGATCACGTGTTCAGCGGCTACGTGGCCGCGACCACCGTCCTGGAGCGCGGCAAGCCCAACTACGTCTGGGACGACCTGCGCGCGTACACCGTGCAGGTCGACCAGGAGTACAAGGGCGACGTGCCGACGACCGTGACCGTGACAACCCACTACGCCGGGTCGATGTGCGGGCTCTCGCTCTACGTCGGCGAGTCGTACCTGGTGTTCGCGTTCGGCGACTCCGCCGACGGCGAGGTGTCGTCCCACTACTGCTCCGGCACCCGCCCGGCAAACGCCGGCCCACCCGTGACGACCACGGCGATGGCCGCCCCAGCCGCAGCACCCGCCTGCACCACCGCCGCTGCCTGACCACCCCCGGACCGGATGTGGGTGGCCGCCACCACCCACATCCGGACATCGTGTTGCAGCGCCTCGGAGACAGCCGTTCACAGCTGACGGCGACCTCGACCCCGTAGTCGAGCGCGGAGCACCGCGTGCCGGGCCCCAGGGTGCCCTATGGGTGTCAATACTCTGCACCGGGCTGCGGTGATCATGCATCACCGACCATCGGAGCATGCTCGTGGAGCGTGGCGTTGCGACTGAACGGTTCGTCGGCACCGCCAGACGCGAAGCCACCGACCGACTGCTCATCATCAACGAAAGCCGCTGAAAGCAGTGCTGGACCACGTCTCCCACTACAACCACCGCCGACCCCACCAAGCCCGACAGCTCACGCCACCACGACCGGACCAACCGATCCCCCAGCCGAGCCGCACGTCGGCACGCCGACAACCCGTCCTCGGCGGCTTGATCAACGAGCACGAGCCCCCCACGGTGGCCCCACCCCCAGCGCGGTCTGTGCAGGGACTGCGCCGCCACCTTCGCGGTGTCGACGTCGACCGTCGGGATGACGATGTCGGCTCCCGTCGTGCCCGCTCCCCCGAGGGTGATCGCCGCGACCGCGACCATGGTCGCCTTCCTCATCTCTTCCCCCTGGAAGTCCGCCGGCCCGATGTGCCGGCGCTGGGAAGACCTTCCCGCCGCGCCCACCCCCCGGGGCATGACGGACGACCCCTCACGTCGCGGCGCGCGCGACGTGGGGGGACCCCCGCGATTCGGCGGAAGCGTCCGGCAGGCCCGGCCGCTACGATCTTCGGATGCGACCGCTGGCACCGGGTGTCCACCAACTGCTGGGCCGCCCTCCGCACATGATCAACGCTTACCTGGTCGAGGACGTGCTGGTGGACGCCGGGACGCCCGCCGCGCGCCGCCGGATTTCCCGCCAACTGCAAGGGCAGCGGATCAGCGCACACGTCGTCACCCACGCCCACCCAGACCACTTCGGGTCCAGCCACGCCCTGTGCGACGAGTTCGACCTGCCGCTGTGGGCCGGTCGGCGCGACATCGAGGCCATCGAGACCGCCACCCCGGTCCCCGCGCCCGGTCTGCTGCCGAAACTGCTGGCGCGCATGAAGATGCCCGACCCCCACCCGGTCACGCGCGGCCTGCGCGAGGGAGATGAGGTCGCCGGGTTCACCGTGCTGGACGTGCCCGGCCACTCCCCCGGCCACATCGCCCTGTGGCGCGACCACGACGGCGTCCTGATCTGCGGGGACGTGTTCTTCCGGATGCCGAGGGTCTCCGGGCCGCCGGACCTGCTGACCTGGGACCGCGAGCGCAACCGCGAGTCGATGCGCCGACTGGCCGAGCTGCGGCCCAAGCTGGTCCTGTTCGGGCACGGCAGACCGCTGCGCGATCCCGACCGGCTGCGCCGGCTGGTCGGATGACCCTCGCGGACCACACCCTCGAACGGGACCGCGAGCTCGGGTGGATCGCCGCCGCGCTGGACGGCGCCGCCCGGGGCGAGGGCCGGATCGTCGTCATCGAGGGGACGGCCGGCATCGGCAAGACCCAACTCGTGCGCGACTGCCGAGAACTGGCCAAGCGCCGCGGTTTCGGCCGCCTGCAAGCCATCGGGGACGCGCTGGAGAGCGCGATGCCGTAAGGTGTCGTCCGCCAACTGGTCGAACGGTCGATCTCCCGCTACCGCGGCGAGGTACGCGAGGCGGTCCTGGCCGACCTCGGTCCGATGTCGCGGGCCGCGCTGCACGCCCGCGCCGCCGTCGAGCTCAGCGCGGCCAGGGCGCCGGCGGACCGCGTCGCCGCGCACCTGATGCACGCGCCGCGCGGCACCCTGCCCGACGCCGTGGACGTGCTGCGCCACGCAGCGCTGGCGCTGCTGGCTGCCGGGGACGGCGCCACCGCCGCCGCCTACCTGGAGCGAGCGGTCGGGGAACGCCCGGACGACGCGGCGGTGCGCGCCGAGTGGGGTCGGGCGCTGCTGCGCACCGGCAACGCGCGAGGCCCGCGTCCAGCTGCGGGAGGCCGCGGCCGGGATGCCGGACGCCGAGCTGGTCGCCGCCGCCGCGTCGGCCACGGCGGTCGTGGACGGCCCGCAGGCCGCGATCGAGGAGCTGACCCGGGCGATCGCCGCCCGTCCGGCCGGGGCGCGGGAGTCGGGCCGGCTGCACCTGGAGGCCCGGCTGGCGGTGATCAGGTCGTTCCTGCCCGGACAACGCAAGGCGGCCTCGGCGCACCTGCGCGCTCATGCCGACCTGCCCGGCATTTCCCCGGACGAGCGCACCCTGCTCGGGCTGCTGGCCCAGACCGGTCGTTACGAGGTGTGGCCCGCCGAGGAGATCGCCGCCACGGCCCGGCGGGCGCTGGCCGGTGGCGCGTGCTTCGAGGATTGCGCGGGCAGCATCGACGCGATGGTGGCCTGGGTGGTGGCGCTGGTGGCGTTGATCTCCGCCGACGGCTTCGAGGACGCCCGGCAGGAGGTCGACCACGCCAAGCAGCGGGTGCACCGGCACGGCTCACCGGTCGAGTTCGCGATGGTGTGCAGCCCGGCGATCTTCCTGAACTGGCAGCTCGGGAACGTCGCCTTCGTGGAGGCGGAGGCGGAGGGCGTGCTGGCCGCCGTGGCACAGGAGGACCCCGTTCCACAGGTGATCGCTTTGCGCGCCACCGCGACCCACTTCGGAGCCTACAGCGCCCTGGAACGCGGTGACGTGGACGGGGCGGCGGCACTGCTGGAGCGGTTCGACGCCGAACACTCCGACGTGCCCCCGGTGATACCCACGATCTGGCTGCACGAGCCGCGCGCCGGGGTCGCGCTGGCGCGGGGCCACCCGGACCTGGCGCGCGCCGAGGCGTTCGAGCAGCGCGACCAGCTCGACGCTGCGGGGGTGGACCCGCCGACGATCTCCTGGCGGGTCCCGGCGGTGCGGGCGGCACTGCTCCTCGGCGACCGGCGCGAGGCGCACGCCCTGGCCGACGACCTCGTCGCCGTGGCGCGGAAGTGGAACACCCCGACCGAGGTCGGTTCCGCGCTGCGGGTCCTCGCCCACGCCGACCCCGACGACCGGCTCGACCTGCTCGCCGAGTCCGTCGCGGTCCTGGAACCCTCGCCGGCCCGGTTGCACCTGGCGCGGTCGCTGGTCGACCTCGGCGAGGCGCTGCGCGTGGCCGGCCGTCGCAGCGAGGCCCGCGAACCGCTGCACCGGGGCATCGACCTGGCCACCGAGTGCGGCTCGACCGCCCTGCGCACCCGCGCCGTGGCCGCCCTGGAAGCCCTGGGCGACCGTCCCCGCAGGCCGGTGTTCGCCGGCGTGCAGGCCCTGACGGCGAGCGAACGCCGCGTGGCGGCCTTGGCGGTGACCAGCCGCGCCAACCGCGAGATCGCCCAGGAACTGTTCGTGACGCCGAAAACGGTCGAGAACCACCTCGGCCGGATCTACACCAAACTGGGCATCAACGGCCGCCGGGAACTCGCCCGCGCCCTGTCCTAGGCGGCTTCACGACTACCGCGGCCGGCCGTCCGCCGCGCCACCGCCGCCGGCCCGCCGGCCCACCGCCACCGCGCCACCACCGCCCAGCACGCCGCTGCCCGCGCCGCCAAACCCTGTGGGGTGCCAGAACCCTGCACTGGGACGCTGAGCTGCGGTGATCCTGCCCACTGGGCTTCCAGGGCATGACCGTGAGGCGTGGCGCTACGACTGGTGTACCTGACCTTCGTCCGGCTGGGTGGTCGGCTGGTGCTCCTCGGCCGGTCCTCCGCGGCCAAGGACGTCGAACTGCTGGTGCTACGACACAAGGCCGCCGTGCTGCGCCGGACCACTCCCCGTCCTTCGATGGCACCGACGCCTGGTCGCGAGGAAGTGGACCTATCCGAACCGGGCCGGGCGCCCACCGGTCGACGATGCCGTTCTGGCACCCACACGCCAGGAGCACGCGCGAACCGGCTGCGGCTGCCACCTCCGGCGGGCGAACGGGTGTTGGTTCCGTCATGGGGGTGACCGGGGTTGCGGTCGCGGAGAGGCCTGGAACAAGGTGAGCCATGGATCCGGCTCGCGCTGCCCTCTCGTCGTCAGGTCTCGGCCGGTACGGCCGCCGTTCCGGAGAGGGCGGGAACACGCCCGGATACCTGTTCGTCCTGCCTGATCTGCGCGTGCCCTGGCCCGCGCGGACGAATCCGCACGTGGGTTCGGCGCGCAGGCACGCCAAGGATTGGGCGCGCGAGATGGGCATGCTGTCCAGCTTCGGCACGTGGAGCGAAGACACCTTCGATTCCGACGACTGGCCGCTGTTCGCGGCGTTGACCCATCCCGACGCCGACCGGGAGCAGTTGCACCGGGTCGCCCTCTGGGACGTCTGCCTGCTCGCCCTGGACGACTACTTCGTCGCCGCCTACAAGAACACCCGCGATCCGATCGGGGCCAAGGTGTTCGTCGAACGACTCCGCGAGTTCATGCCCGAGCCCGGCTCGACCACCCCGACGCCGACCAACCAGGTGGAACGCGGCCTCGCCGATGTCTGGGCGCGCACCGCGCCGGACATGCCCCCGGACGTCCGCAGCCGGTTCCCGGACCACGTGATGGAGTTCGCCCGGTCCAACCTGTGGGAGCTGGGCAACAACATCGGCAACCACGTCGTGGACCCGATCGAGTACCTCGACCAGCGCCGCCGCACCGCCGGCACCGAGCTGTCCACCGGCCTCGCCGCGTACACGCTCGGCAAAGCCCTCTCCCCCGGAATCCTCCGGTCCGGTCCGATGTCCGCGCTGAACAACGCGTTCGCCGACAGCGTCGGGCTGCGCAACGACATCCACTCCTACCGCAAGGAGATCGAACTCGAACGCGACGTCAACAACGGGGTGCTGGCGCTTCAGCACTTCCTGGGCAGCGACGTGCAGCACGCCGTCGACTTCGCCCACGACCTCTACCGGGCGAGGATCGGCGAGTTCGAGCACACCGTCGCGCAACTGCCCGCGTTCTTCGCCGAGCAGGCGCTGAGCGCGGTCGAGCGGGACGGTGTGCTGCGGTACGTCAAGAGCCTCAAGGACTGGATGGCCGGCGACAACCAGTGGTACCGGATGACCGGTCGGTACACCCGGCACTGGACGACACCACCGCGAACCTCGGCCCTCAGCGGTCCCTCCGGTATCGGCACGACTGCCGCCCGCATCGCCTCGCGACGGTGACGCGATCCCGCCCGCGTGGCCGCCCGCACCGGGTGCCACGTCGGCGGGGTCCAGGCAGGCCGGTCATTCGGGCAAAAGGTTGTCATCCGGGCCTACGCCCCTCATCGACGTCCATCGCCGCGAACGCCGTCTCGGCCGCCTTCCGATCCTGGATCCCTGCTCTCCTCGGTGGATCCCGCCGCCACCGTCCCAATCGTACGATCGGGAACACCCGGCCGACGTTGTCAAGCAGGGCCCGACCCGACATGCCGAGCACCTTCACTTTCGATGACACTTCCTTCGATCGACCCCGCTTTCTGCGGTTTACACACGGGGAGTAGCGCCTCGGGCAGATCCATCACCGGATCGTGTGCTGGCGTGGCGGGTGCACGAGGAGTGAAGCTGGTGATCACTCTCGAGTGATTGGTGGTGCCGGTGGTCGATGCAGCCGCTTTCGCGGCTGTGCCTGCCGACAACGTCATCCACGCAGCTAGAGGGCGTACGAAGCCCAAGACGTCGGAGCGCCCATAGGCACGGCTACCATCTGCCGTCGCATCGATCAGCAGGGCATGATGACCGGCTGTGCTGCTCCGACTGGCCCACCCGGTCGTGACCAACGCCTTCACGATGCTGCGCCTGCTCCCCACGAGCATCCGGGACAAGGACACAGAAATCCTGGCGCTGCGGCACAGATCACTGGAAGGTCACCTCGGAGACGCCCGTCCGCGGTGCTCCCCGGCGACCGGGCATTCCTCGCGGCACTGCTGCACCGATTCCCGGTGCAAGCGCTTCGTCGACTTCCGCTGCTGGTAGGCACGGATACAGTCCTACGCTGGCACCGCGACCTCCTCGCACGGCGCCACGTAGCGAGATCTCGCCCCAGAGCCCCGGCCGGTGACGAACTGCTCGAGCTCGGCCAGGGCCGACCACGTGCTGCACGACGTCCCGCACACCTCACTTCTGGCCCGGATGCACCCGCGCGAGGCGGTGGCCCGCTATGCCGACACTGACCTGTTCGGCCTAGCCGACCGGGGCCTGGTGACCCGCGCCGCGCTCTACCACGCCCACAGCCCGGAACTCGTGGCACACCAGGTTCCCACCGAGGCCGACCACGCCCCGCGAGCCCGGACAGCAGGCGTCGGCCGAGCCGGGTAGGACCGAAAGGAACCGGGCGGGACCGGGCGGGACCGGGCGTAGTCTCAACCCGTGATCAAAAGGAGCGGTGCCCGGAGGGGGCGCCCACCCGCGTCGCGTCCGTTGGGAATGCCGTTGCTGCCCCTGCACGTCGCGCTGGCGGTCCTGATCGGGTTGGCCATCACGGTCGGCTCCGCGGTGGCCATGTGGTGGTGGCTCCTCGGTCGTCCCCCGCTGGGTCCCAGTGTCCCGATCGACTTCAACGCCGAGAACCGCTACCGGCTCCTGACCATCGCGTTGACGGTCACCGGTGGCATCGGCGGGGTCACCGCGCTGGTCATCGCCTACCGCAAGCAGCGCCTCGGCGAGGCGGACCACGCGCGCGAGGACGCCCGGCTGTTCAACGAGCGCTACGCCCGCGTCGCCGAGCAGCTGGGCTCCGACAAGGCCGCGGTGCGGCTCGCCGGCGTGTACGCGATGGCCGACCTGGCCGACGACTGGGCAATCCGTCGTCAGGTCTGCATCGACGTGTTCTGCGGGTACCTCCGGCTGCCCTACCGGCCGCCGGGAGGCGACGAGTCCGACGACGACCGTGCGGCACAGGAGGAACGGCAGGTGCGCCACACCGTCATCCGGCTGATCCGGGACCACTTGCGGCCCAGGGCGGCGGTCGGCTGGAACGGGCACGACTTCGACTTCACCTCAGCGGTCTTCGATGGTGGCGACTTCAACGGCGCGGTGTTCGACGGTGGCACGGTGTCGTTCCGGTCAGCGCAGTTCGCCGGCGACGTCTCCTTCCGCGACGTGGTGTTCGCGGAAGGCGTCGAGGTCTCCTTCGACGACGCGGTGTTCGACGGCGCGAACGTATCGCTCACCGGGGCCGCGTTCGCCGGTGGACGGGTGTCGATCCTCGCCCGAGACTTCCGCTCCAGCACGGTCGACCTCTCGAAGCCGGCCCAATGGCGACTCCCGCCAGTGCTGGACCTGGAGAAGGCCGGCTCGATGGTCCTGCCGCCCTTCGACCAACTGGTACGCGCCGTCCTCAACCACCCGTCCGTCATCCAGGTCGACGCAGCCACACCCAGCAAAAAGGCAGTGGCGATACGGAAAGCACACGCGATACCCGACCAGGAGAAATTGATCGGCTACCTGAAGCCGGTCGCGTTCACCGACCGGCGCATCCACGTCAGCCGTGAGTTCAAGATCCCCTACCCCGATACCGGCGCGGTGACCTTCACCTGGCACACCGAGACCGTGGGCGACGGCAACGATCAAGGCCCCACCGCCAGCGAGATCACCTACGTCGAGATCCGTCACCAGGGCTCCGAACAACGGCTATACGAACACGGCGACGCCCTCGTGGACCTGATCCGGGCGATCAGTCGGCTTCCCCGGCCTTGAGCAGCCGTTCCCGAGCTGCTCGCGCCGGTTTGAACCGGGACTTTCCGTCGCGACCTGTGACGTTCCAGAACAACGTGCACGGCGTGTTGCCCAGAAGGCGCCTCCTGCCAGTTCCGGCACCTGGACATGCAGTGCCAGCTCGCCGCGCACGGGCGGAGGTGGCCTAGGCTTGCGTGCCATGCCGCCATCCACCACCGGGAGACCGCTCTTGTCCGCCCTCGGGCGCTGGGTGCGCCGGCTAGGCGGCGGCACGGACGCACTGTCCGCGCTGAACCCGCAGGACCGGGCCATCTACACGGCTTCCGGCCTGCTCCTGTTGATGACCTCCGGGCTTAGACCGGATCTCATTTGGGGTTGTTGTGTGTCAGCAGGTTCAGCTTGTCGGCTCGGCGGTAGCAGATCACCGCGCAGGCCAGTTGGGCGA
>NZ_JBFAFR010000073.1:0-11504 GCF_040639675.1 Actinosynnema sp. NPDC023794
AGCGGCAGGCCGATGGTGCTCAGCCTCTCGCCCGGCCCGACGTCGACCGGCAACGGCACCCACGTCGCGGACAACGCCAACATGTGGCGGATCGTGAACGACCTGTGGGACGACTGGCCTGGGCTGGACGCCCTGTTCGAGCGGCTGCACGCGTGGACGCCCCACCGGGCGACGGGCGCGTGGCCCGACCCGGACATGATCCCGATCGGACGGCTGTCCCAGGCGGGACCGGTCGGCGAGCCTCGGTACTCCAACCTGACGTCGGACGAGCAGTACACGCTGATGACTTTGTGGTCGATCACCAAGTCGCCGCTGATGTGGGGCGGTGACCTGACCCAGAACCGGGCGTCCGAACTGGCGCTCATGACGAATTCCGCCGTGCTGGCCGTGGACCAGCGCAGCACCAACAACCGGCGGCTCTACGGCGGCACGCAGGAGGTGTGGACGGCGGACGTGCCCGGCTCGGCGGACAGGTACGTGGCGCTGTTCAACCGGGGCGGTTCCACAGCGAACGTGTCCGTCACGCTTTCCGACCTCGGCATCGGGTCCGCCACCGTGACCGACCTGTGGTCGGGCGCCGGGCTGGGGACGGCGAGCGGCACGCTCACGCGGTCGTTGCCCGCGCACGGCTCCGGCCTGTACCGGCTGGCGCCGCAGAGCACCGTTCCGGTGACCGCCGAGCAGACACTGACCGCGCGGCACAGCGGCAAGCTCGCCGACGTGTACAACCAGTCGGCTGCGGACGGCGGCGACATCGTGCAGTGGGCTTCCAACGGTCAGGCAAACCAGCGCTGGCGGTTCCGCGACCTCGGTGATGGCGCGTTCAACATCGTGAGCGTCCACAGTGGATTGTGCTTGGACGTGTACGGCGGCGCTGGTGCCACCGCTGACGGCGTGCGCGTGGCGCAGTGGTCGTGCAACGGTCAGACCAACCAGCGCTGGCGCGTGCAGGACGCGGGCAACGGCTACGTGCGACTGGTGGCCCAGCACAGCGGCAAGTGCCTGGACGTGTTCGAGGCGTCGACCACCGACGGCGCACGCCTGGTCCAATGGACCTGCGGCACCGGTGCCAACCAGCAGTGGCAGCGCCGTAACGCCTAGAACTCCCGCGAGTCGCTCGTTCGGTGACCTCTGAGTTCCACGTTCGCGGACCCCGAGTTGCGCTCTGAACTTGCAACTCGGGGTCCGCGAAAGGCGACTCGCAGGTAGGCGAGGGGGAGGTCGTCCCTCCATTCACGCCTAGATCGCCGTCCCGAGAATGTTAGCGCTAACACCAGGTGACTCGTTGTTCATGGACGGGTGTCGTCGGCGTCCGCGCCGATGCGGCCCGCTTCAGGTCGACGGTCCTCATGATGAGAGGAAAGACCTTATGTCGGTTGGGTTTGCGCGTGCCGTGAGGTGGCGTCGTCGGTTGCGGTCGGGGTTGGCCGCTGCGGCGGCGGTGGCGTTCGTGGGCGGGTTGCTCACGGTGGCCACGACGCCGGCGTCGGCCGCCACGGTGGACACCACTGCCTGGTACGTCCTGGTGAACCGCAACAGCGGCAAGGCCCTCGACGTCTACAACTTCTCCACCGCCGACGGCGGCAACGTCGTCCAGTGGGCCCGCACCAACGCCAACAACCAGCAGTTCCAGTTCGTGGATTCCGGCGGCGGCTACTACCGGATCAAGTCGCGGCACTCGGGCAAGGTGCTGGACGTGTCCAGCTGGTCGACGGCTGACGGTGCCGCCATCCACCAGTGGACCGACCACGGCGGCGTCAACCAGCAGTTCCGGTTGGCCGACTCCGACAGCGGCTACGTGCGCTTGATCAACCGCAACAGCAACAAGGCGGTCGAGGTCCAGAGCGCGGCGACCAACGACGGCGGCAACGTCGTGCAGTACAGCGACTGGGGCGGCACCAACCAGCAGTGGCAACTCGCCCGGGTTGACGGGGGCGGCGGTGCGTGCACGCTGCCGTCGACGTACCGCTGGTCGTCGACCGGCCCGTTGGCAACCCCGAGCGCGGGGTGGGTCTCGCTCAAGGACTTCACCGCCGTGAAGCACAACGGCCAGAACCTCGTCTATGCCACGACGCACAATGGCCTCACCGGTGAGCAGGGGCGCTGGGAATCGACCGCCCTCAGCCCCTTCACGAACTGGTCCGACATGGCGTCGGCCACCCAGAACAGAATGTCCTTCGGTGCCATCGCGCCGACGCTGCTCTACTTCGCCCCGAAGAACATCTGGGTGCTCGCCTACCAGTGGGGGGGTTGGCCGGACCCTTTCTCCTACCGCACCTCGAGCGACCCCACCAACCCCAACGGCTGGGGCCCGCAGCAGACGCTGTTCACGGGCACACTCCCCGCCCCTGCGGCCCCCATCGACCAGACCCTCATCGCCGATGACAAGAACATGTACCTGTTCTTCGCCGACGACCGCGGCGGCATCTACCGCGCCAGCATGCCCATCGGCAACTTCCCGGGCAGCTTCGGCTCGTCGTACACGAAGATCATGAGCGACACGCCGGAGAACCTGTTCGAGGCGGTCGAGGTCTACAAGGTCAAGGACCAGAACCAGTACCTCATGATCGTCGAGGCGCAGGACTGGCGCGGCCGCTTCTTCCGCTCCTTCACCGCCACCAGCCTGGACGGCACGTGGACACCGCAGGCCGACACCCAGGGCAACCCCTTCGCCGGCAAGGCCAACAGCGGCGCGACCTGGACCAACGACATCAGCCACGGCGATGTGGTTCGCGCCAACCCCGACCAGACCAAGACCATCGACCCTTGCAATCTGCAGTTCCTCTACCAGGGGCGCGACCCCAGCACCGACGGCATGGAGTACGGCCTCCTGCCGTACCGGCCGGGCGTGCTGACCCTGCAGCGCTAGAGGTCCGGCCTCTGGCGGTCCCCACCGATGCCACCCCTGCATATACCAATCGAATAAGGGACTCAAGCAGTGAGATTCGCACCTCAGCGGTCGTCGAAACGCTTCCTCGCCTTGATGTTGAGCCTTCTATGTATGACGGCATTTCTTCCGGCCGCGGCCCGGGCGGACAACCCCATCGTGCAGCACGTCTACACCGCCGACCCTGCCCCATTGGTGCACAACGGGCGGGTCTACCTCTACACCGGGCACGACGAGGACGGCTCCACCTCCTTCGTGATGAAGGACTGGCGGGTGTGGTCCTCCGCCGACATGGTCAACTGGACCGACCACGGCTCACCGCTCAGCCTGAACACCTTCAGCTGGGCGGGCGCCAACGCGTGGGCGGGTCAGGCCGTCGAACGGGGCGGCAAGTTCTACTGGTACGTGCCGGTGTCGGTCCGGGCGACCGGCCAGTTCGCCATCGGCGTGGCGGTGTCGGACAGCCCCACCGGCCCCTTCCGCGACGCCATCGGCCGGCCACTGGTGGAGAACAGTGAGATCGACCCGACGGTCTTCATCGACGACGACGGTCAGGCCTACCTGTACTGGGGCAACCCCAACCTGTGGTACGTGCGCCTCAACGCCGACATGACCTCGTTCTCGGGCAGCCCCACCCAGATCCCGCTCACCACCGCCGGGTTCGGCGAGCGGACCGGCGACCCGAACCGGCCGACGCTGTACGAGGAAGGGCCGTGGGTCTACAAGCGCAACGGCCTGTACTACAACGTCTTCGCCGCCAAGTGCTGCGGGGAGTTCATCGCCTACTCCACCGCCCCGAGCCCGACCGGGCCGTGGACCTACCGCGGCACGATCATGCCTACGCAGGGCTCCAGCTTCACCAACCACGCCGGGATCGTGGACTTCAAGGGCAGTTCGTACTTCTTCTACCACAACGGCGCTCTGCCCGGCGGAGGCGGTTTCACCCGGTCCGTGGCGGTGGAGAAGTTCAGCTACAACGCCGACGGCACGATCCCGACCATGAACATGACCACCTCCGGCGCGCCCCAGGCGGACACGCTCAACCCGTACGTCCGCCAGGAGGCCGAGACCATCGCGTGGGGCAGCGGCATCGAAACCGAGCCCTCCAGCGAGGGCGGGATGAACGTCAGCTGGATTGAAAACGGCGATTACATCAAGGCCAAGGGCGTGGCATTCGGCACCGGTGCCGGCTCGTTCACCGCCAGGGTGGCCTCAAGCACCAGCGGCGGCCGAGTCGAGCTGCACCTGGACAGTCCTACTGGGCCGACGGTCGGGACATGCACTGTGTCGGGCACCGGAGGCTGGCAGACCTGGAGCACGGTCTCGTGCCCTGTCACCGGTGCGACCGGGACCCGCGATCTGTACCTGCGCTTCGCCGGTGGCAGCGGGTACCTGTTCAATATGAACTGGTGGCAGTTCACCACCGGCCAGTCCACCTTCTCGTCGACCGCCGTCGCCCAGCACAGCGGGTACTGCCTGGACGACCCCGACCAGAGCACCGCCGACGGCACTCAGTACCGGCAGTACACCTGTGGCGCCGGTGAGGAACAGCGGTTCGACTTCCGCCCGGTGCCAGGGGTGGCGGACACCTACTCCCTGGTGAACCGCTCCAGCGGCAAGTGCCTCGACATCCGCGGCGTCTCCACCGCCGACGGCGCGGCGGTCCACCAGTGGACCTGCCACGGCGGCACGAACCAGCAGTTCACGCTGCGGCAGGTCGCCGCCAACGACTACCAGCTCGTCGCGGTGCACAGCGGCAAGTGCGTGGACGTCAGCGAGATCTCCACCGCCGTCGGAGCACTGGTCCACCAGTGGACCTGTGACTCCGCCAGTGCCCTGGCCACCAAGAAGAACCAGGTCTGGGGCCTGGCCGGCAAGAGCTGAACCAACACGGGGTCGGGCCCGGGCCGGCAACCCGGCGCCCGACCCCGTCCAGGGCCTTTGCCGGCCGGGGTAGCCGATGTACGCCACTGGACGAGCAGCAGTTTCAGCAGGTCAGGTCGGTTGCAGGCGGTTCTTGGTTCATCGGGCTTGCCCTCCGGTACTTGCGCCAACGCCGATCGAGCCGCACGGGCATGGCGACTGCCGCCCATGGACCCGTCGGCAGGCTTGACGATGAGTGCCGGGCGAGACCCGACTACGGCGGTGGTCGTGCAATGGCGGCAGGCGGGACCGGCGTTGGCGCAGGTCCATTGTGAGGAGCCCCGTGGGCGCCACCCGCAGCGCGGACACCGTCATCGGCACCGCGACGCCCGCGCCGGCGCGGACCGCACCGACCCTCGACTGACGAAAGGGACCACCATGTCCGGGCTCGAATTCCCCATAAGCCGCAGGCGGATGCTCATCGGCGGAGCCGGCGTGCTCGCCGGGGTCGCCGCCGGTACCGCCCTCGATCCGTTCACCCAAGCCGAAGCCCAGGAGTCGGCTTACGCGAACCCCGTCATCTGGCAGGACTTCGCCGACCTCGAGATCATCCGCGTCGGCGCGGACTTCTACATGACCGCGTCCACGATGCACTACTCGCCCGGAGCGCCGGTCCTGCATTCCCGGGACCTCGTGAACTGGGAGTTCATCGGCCACTCCGTGCCGAGGCTCGACTTCTCCGACTGGTACGACCTCAACGGCGGCCACCGCTACATCGTCGGCATCTGGGCCTCCTCGCTCACCCACCGCGCCGGCGAGAACCGCTTCTACTGGCTCGGCCAGATCGACTTCCACCGCTCGTTCATGTACACCGCCACCAACCCCGCCGGACCCTGGACCCGCCACGCCGAGTTCCCCCGCTCCTACTACGACGCAGGCATGCTCGTCGACACCGACGACACCATGTACGTCGCCTACGGCAACACCGAGCTCTACGTCGCGCAGCTCTCGGCCGACGGCAAGACCGAGGTCCGCAACGAGCATGTCTTCTCCAGTCCGTCGAACATCGGCGGCATGGAGGGCGCCCGGTTCTACAAGATCAACGGCAGCTACTACATGTTCCTCACCAAGCCCCCGAACGGCCAGTACATCCTCAAGTCCTCGTCGCCCTGGGGCCCATACGAAGTACGCGAGGTGCTGCTCGACATGCCGGGCCCGATCCCCGGCGGCGGCATCCCGCACCAGGGCGGCCTCGTCTCGACTCCGAACGGCGACTGGTACTACATGGGCTTCGTGGACGCCTACCCCGGCGGCCGCGTACCCGCCCTCGCCCCGATCACCTGGACCTCGGACGGCTGGCCGAAGGTCACCACCGTCAACGGCGCCTGGGGCCAGACCTACCCGTTCCCGAACCTCACCCCGCATCCCGTGCCGTCCCTGATCGGGACGGACGAGTTCACCGCCGCCACCTTGGCCGCGAAGTGGGAATGGAACCACAACCCCGACGACACGAAGTGGTCCACCGGGAACGGCCTCAGGCTCCAGACCGCCACCGTCACGAACGACCTCTACCGGGCCCGCAACACCCTCACCCACCGCATCCAAGGTCCTTCTTCTACGGCCACCATCGAACTCGACCCGGCCCAGATGGCGAACGGCGACCGAGCCGGTCTGGCGATCCTCCGCGACTCCTCGGCCTGGATCGGCCTGCGCCGCGACAACGGCGTCACCCGGATCTCCATGACCGACGGCCACACCATGGACTCGGGCTTCAACACCGTCGGTACCGGCACCGAACGGGCGAGTGCGGAACTGTCCGCCACGGTCGACCCCACTGCCTGGTACGTGCTGCTGAACCGCAACAGCGGCAAGGTCCTGGACGTCAGCGGCGTGTCCACCGCCGACGGAGCCCAGCTCCACCAGTGGACCCGCACGAACGCCACCAACCAGCAGTTCCAGTTCGTGGACGCCGGCGGCGGCTACTACCGGCTGCGCGCGCGGCACTCCGGCAAGGTGCTCGACGTGTCCAGCTGGTCAACGGCCGACGGTGCCGCCATCCACCAGTGGACCGACCACGGCGGCGTCAACCAGCAGTTTCGACTGGCCGACTCCGGCAGCGGCTACGTGCGCCTGGTCAACCGCAACAGCGGCAAGGCGGTCGAGGTCCAGAACGCGGCGACCAACGACGGCGCCGGCGTCGTGCAGTACAGCGACTGGGGCGGCGCCAACCAGCAGTGGCAACTCGCCCGGGTCGACGGCGGGAGCAGCGGCAGGCGAGTCTGGCTGCGCGTCACCGCCGACATCCGACCTGGCCCCGGACGCCAGGCGACCTTCTCCTACAGCACCGACGGCGCGACCTTCACGCCGCTCGGACCCGCGTTCACGCTCGGCGATCGCCCGAACTTCTTCATGGGCCACCGGTTTGCGATCTTCAACCACGCCACCGCCGCCCTCGGCGGGGCCGTCACCGTCAATCGGTTCTCCGTCACCACACCCTGATCGATCCTCGACTGCAGCAGTAAGGAGCCTGAACGCTCAACGAAGGCGGCCGCACCTGTACGACTGACGCAATGAACGGACACCGGGAGCATCGATGAGCTCTCGGTGTCCGCGTTCAGGGTTCAGCAGGATGGGCGGCGGTGACGAGGTGGCGGCGGAGCTCGCCGCGGACTTCTTCCACCAGGGACTCCCAGCCGTCGATGCCGATGCGGGGCACGAGCTGATCCCGGACGAGGCGGCCGATGCCGCCGCCCAGGATCGTGGTGAGCCGCTCCTCGACGCCGTCAGTGTCGTTGAAGCCGTAAGCGCACTCGAAGTCGAACGCTTCGAATCGTGCGTGGACCACGGCACGCGGGCACCGGTGAACCGTTGGCTTTGCTGTTGCGGCCGGGCAACGCCGGGTCGAACGCCGCCGCCGACCACCTCACCATGACGCGCGAGGCGTTGCGGCACATGCCGTTCACCGCCAAGGGCGGACGAGTCGGACGCAAGGTGCTCATCCGCGCCGACGCCGCCGGAGGCACCCATGAATTCGTGAACTGGCTGCAGGCTAGGAGACTGGGCTATTCGCTGGGCTTCACCTTGCCGACGACACCGTCAAACGCCTCGCTCTGATCCCCACTGCCGCGTGGACTCCGGCCTACGACGACGAGGGCAGCCCGCGTGACGGGGGATAGGTCGCCGAGGCCACCGCCGCCGGGCCCGCGTCGAGGACCGCATCCGCGTCGCCAAGGCCACCGGGCTGACCAACCTGCCCCTGCACGGCTTCGCCCACAACCGGACCTGGGTCGCGATCGTTGCCCTGGCGGTCGAGTTGACCGCTTGGACCCAGATGCTCGCCCTGACCGACCACGAAGCCCGGCGCTGGGAACCCAAACGCATGCGGCTACGCCTGTTCTCCGTCGCCGGACGCCTCGCCCGACACGCCCGACGCGTCGACCTCCGACTGGCCGCCCGCGCGCCCTGGGCCGAGCTGATCATGACGGCCACCAACTCCTGCACGACCTACCACGATCGCTCTGACCAGCCAGAACCAGCCACCGATCACGGACTCAAGCCAGGCCGTCACCCACACGAAAGATCCGGGCTAGCGGATCGCGGCCTTGAACAACGGTTGGCGAAAGGCTGAGGTCAGCTTGACGGCGGCCGAGGCTCGGCGAGGGGCCGGCGTCTGATGCGGGACTTCCTGCGAAAACCTCCCCGTTACATCTTGACGGAGCCATTGTTATCGTTCACAGTCCACGTGGTGCGTTCAGTCGCACCGCTGATCGGTCAGTTGCCACCTATGTCCTACATATTCTCGCACGGCTCGTCTCGAAAGTGTTAGCGCTAACAAGGTCCCGGCCAGTTGTCCGTGCGCGGGTGTCGTCGGCGTCCGCGCCGATGCGGCCCCGGTTGAGGTCGACGGTCCCCATGATGAGAGGAAGGGCGCTATGTCGGTTGGGTTTGCGCGTGCCGTGAGGTGGCGTCGTCGGTTGCGGTCGGGGTTGGCCGCTGCGGCGGCGGTGGCGTTCGTGGGCGGGTTGCTCACGGTGGCCACGACGCCGGCGTCGGCCGCCACGGTGGACACCACCGCGTGGTACGTCCTGGTGAACCGCAACAGCGGCAAGGCGTTGGACGTGGCGGGCGTGAGCAGCGCCGACGGCGCCGCGGTCACGCAGTGGGCCCGGCACGACGGGACCAACCAGCAGTTCCAGTTCGTGGACTCCGGCGGCGGCTACTACCGGATCAAGGCGCGGCACTCCGGCAAGGTGATCGACGTGTCCAGCTGGTCGACGGCCGACCACGCCGCGATCCACCAGTGGACCGACGGCAACGGCGCCAACCAGCAGTTCCGGCTGGCCGACTCCGACAGCGGCTACGTGCGCCTGATCAACCGCAACAGCGGCAAGGCCGCGGAGGTGCAAAACGCGTCGACCGCCGACGGCGCCGGCGTCGTGCAGTACAGCGACTGGGGCGGCACCAACCAGCAGTGGCAGCTCGTCCGGGTCGGCGGGGGCAGCACCTGCGCCCTTCCTTCGACGTACCGCTGGTCGTCGACCGGCCCGCTGGCGAACCCGAAGGCGGGGTGGGCCTCGCTCAAGGACTTCACCAACGTCGTCCACAACGGCAAGCACATCGTCTATGCCACGACGCACAACACCCTCGCCGGTGAAGATGGGCGCTGGGGATTGACGACCTTCAGCCCCTTCACGAACTGGTCCGACATGGCCACCGCCACCCAGAACACGATTCCCTTCGATGGCATCGCGCCGACGCTGTTCTACTTCGCCCCGAAGAACCTCTGGGTGCTCGCCTACAACGGGTCTTGGCCGTACAGCTTCGGCTACCGCACCTCGAGCGACCCCACCAACCCCAACGGCTGGTCCCCGCTGCAGGAGCTGTGGACGGGCACCCTCCCCGGGGTGACCAAGGGAGGCCCCCTCGACGTGACCCTCATCGGTGACGACACGAACATGTACATGTTCTTCGCTGACGATGAGGGCGGCATCTGGCGCGCCAGCATGCCCATCGGCAACTTCCCGGGCACCTTCGGTTCGGTCACGAAGATCATGAGCGACACGTCGCTCAACCTGTTCGAGGCGGTCGAGGTCTACAAGGTCCAGGGGCAGAACCAGTACCTCATGATCGTCGAGGCCCAGAACTACACGGGGTACGGTCGCTACTTCCGCTCGTTCACGGCCACCAGCCTCGACGGCGCCTGGACACCGCAGGCCGACACCGTGACCAACCCCTTCGCCGGCAGTGCCAACAGCGGCACCACCTGGACCAGGGACATCAGCCACGGCGATCTGGTTCGCACCAACCCCGACCAGACCAAGACCATCGACCCCTGCAACCTGCAGTTCCTCTACCAGGGGCGCGACCCCGGCACCGACGACATGGACTACGGCCTCCTGCCGTACCGGCCGGGCGTGCTGACACTGCAGCGCTAGCCAGCGGCGTGACACAAGTCCGGCTCCGGTGTTCCTGACGTTCGCGGGCAACGACGTACGCCGAACCGGGTGAGCGTCACAGCGAGCGATCGGGAACGGATGGAGCTTGAGCGGGCGGGCTCGGCACAAGGCCGAGCCCGTCCGCCAGGACTTGGGTGCGTTCGGCGCGGATGGCGGTGGCGGTGCCGTCATGGACCGACGCCGGAGTGTGCAGGCCGATGCCGCTGTGGCGGTGTTCGTGGTTGTTCAAGGACACCCTGCTGCGCCTGGCCCGGGCCCGGCCCGAACCACCGGCCGGTCCGGTGCGGGTGGTGGCGGTGGATGACTTCGCGCTGCGCAGACGGCACCGGTACGCCACGATCATCGTGGATCCGGAGGCCCGGCGCCCCGTCGACGTGCTGCACGGCCGGGAGGCCGGACCACTGGCCGAGTGGCTGTCCGCCCACCCCGAGGTCGAGATCCTGTGCCGGGACCGCGCGCGCCTATGCCGAGGCCGCCGGCACCGGTGCGCCCCAGGCGCTGCAGGTGGTGGACCGGTGGCATCTCTGGCGCAACCTCGGGGAGGCCGTGAAGAAACTCGTCGGCGCGCTACGGCTGCGTCAAGGCTGCCTAAGACCGCATCTCATTTGGAGTGCTTACCGGGCGAGCGATATCTTGATCGACGATGAACGACGTGGAGAAGTGGTGCCCGGAGCCGTTGTGGCTGTTGGCGAGGCCGTTGTTGCCCGACGTGCCGCAACGCCACCGGGGCGGGGGCCGTCGTCGGCTGGACGACCGGACCGTGTTGGCTGCCATCCTGTACGTGCTGCGGACCGGGTGTGCCTGGTCGGCGCTGCCCGCCTCGTTCGGGATCAGTTCCCCCACGGCGCATCGCCGGTTCTCGGAGTGGGTCGAGGCGGACGTGTTCGCCCGGCTGCACCGCGCGACGCTGGACCTGCTCGGCGTCGCCGGGGCGATCGACTGGTCGCGGGCGTCGGTGGACAGCATGCACGTCCGCGCGGTCAAAGGGGGGACCTGACCGGCCCCAGCCCGGTCGACCGGGGCAAACCAGGCTCGAAGATTCACGCGGTGGGCGACCGCGGCGGCATCCCGTTGACCGTCGTGGTCTCCGCGGCCAACCGCAACGACCACCTGCTGCTGGAGACCGTGGTCGACGCCGTCGCCCTGGTCAAGGGACCGGTCGGCAGACCTCGCCGCAGGCCGCGCAAGCTGCACGCGGACAAGGGCTACGACTACCCGGCCTGCCGCGCGAAGCTGCGGGTGCGGGGCATCATCGCCCGGATCGCCCGCCGCGGCATCGAGTCCGCCAAGCGGCTGGG
>NZ_JBFAFR010000074.1:0-10480 GCF_040639675.1 Actinosynnema sp. NPDC023794
CAAGACCCTCGGCTGGAGGACGCCTGCGGAAGCCTTGAACGATCATCTATCCTCGCTCCAACAAGCCGGTGTTGCGACGACCGATTGAATCCGCCGGTCGACCCGCGGTCGCTGTGGTGGATGAGCTGTCCGTCGCGCACGTCGCGGGACCAGATCGCGTATTCCAGGGCGCCGAGCACGAGGTCGGTATCGCAGCGGTCGCTGGTCTTCCAGCCCACGATCCGGTTGGAGAACGCGTCGCGTACGGCCGCGAGCCAGAACACACCCTCGCCGGTGCGGATCCGGGTGGCGTCGGCCACCCACAACCGGTCCGGCGCGGGCGCGGTGAAGTCCCGGTTCACCCGATCAGGGGCCGGTGCGGCCCGCGGATCCTGCCTGGTCGACGACGTCCGCCACTGTTTACGCAGAAAGGCGCCCCGCAGGCCGGCCTGGCGCACCAGCCGCTCGACCCGCTTGCGCGACACGCGGATGCCCCGACGCCGCAGGACCCGGTGCACCCGCCGGGCTGCCGTAGGTGCCGCCCGAGGCGGTGTGGATGTCGGCGATCTCCGCGGTGATCGCTCGGTCCTCGCGTTCGCGATCCGACGGGTCGGCCTGTCGGGCCACCCAGCCGTGGTAGGTGGAGGAGGTGACGCCCAGGACCCGGAGGACGAACTCGACCCCGAAGCGGCCGCGAAGCTGCTCGACGAGCTTCACGACCGTCGCCGGGTCGGGTCGGGTTCCGCCGCGAAAAACGCGGACGCGGTCTTGAGGATCTCGTTGGCCCGCTTGAGTTCCGCGTTCTCCTTGCGGAGGCGGCGCACCTCCTCGGACTCGGTCGCGGTGGGCCGGTCGTCCCGTTCGCCGCGGTCGGTCTCGTCCTGCCGGATCCAGTTCCGCAACGCCTCGTGGTGCACGCCCAGCTGCTCGGCCAGGCGTCGGATCACCGGCTTGGGGTCGGACTCCCGGTACAACCGGACCGCACGGGCCCTCTCAGCTCGTCGGGGTACTTCTTCGGTGGTGCCACGGACGACTCCCTTCAGGCCCTATCGGACCATGTTTTGGAAAGCCGCCGAGTTGGCGGGGAACGTCACGGGCGTGGTCGGGACCGTTGCGAGACGGCCGCCATCCTCGACCGACCCGTCGTCGAGGTGTTCACCGCAGGTGCACCGTGCCAGCGTCACTCGGGTGGGTCCTCGTCGTCAGGGTTGGCATGGTCTGCAGCTTCGGCGGTATCCAGCCATCAAGACATCGACGGACCTGAGGAGATGACATGGACAAGGTGAAGCGCTTCATCGGTGCACTCGTTCTGGGCGCGGGTCTGGCCGCCGTTCCCGCCGCTGTCGCGTCCGCGGAGGAGTCCGCCCCTCGTGCCGTGGCGACGGTGATGGCTCAGGAGAACAACGATGACGACGACGGGAGCGGTAACTGGGGCTTGCTGGGTCTTCTAGGTCTTTTGGGTCTCGCGGGCTTGGCGGGCCGCACGAAGCGCAACGTGACCGACCCCCATGTGACCGGACGGTGACCTGACTCGGCGGAGGACTGCCATGCGCTTCGGCAGCACCAGAGTCGAATTCCTGGGTGGCCGTGCCGGCTGCCTGACGATGCTGGTGATCTCGATCCTGGCCTCGGTGCTGCTTACCGTCCTGCTGAACGCCCTCTTGTGACCGCCCGTGCGGCGTCCAAGATCATAAAGCGGACGCGACCAGGTCGAGCACCTTGCGCTGAGACTCGGTGGGTAGCGCCTGGGCGTTGTGGGTTCCCCTCCGGACTTCTGGTTGCCCATTTCGAGCTCGTACGTCCCCCCGTGGGCCACGGTCTATAGGACCGTGTCTCACGTGGTGTTGATGGTCGTGTCATATCTCGGATCGTGGTTGATCGGTTGTCGTTGCGGTTGGTGCCCGATGAGTTGTGGGCGTTGGTCGAGCTGTTGTTCCCGAAGTTCGCTGCCCGCCCGCAGGGGGTGGGACGGTGCCGGTGGACGACCGGGCGGTGTTCACCGCGATCGTCTATGTGTTGACCAGTGGCTGTGGGGGCAGGAGTTGCCGCCGTCGTCCGGTGTCACCGTGCCGACCGCGCACCGGCGGTTCGCGCGGTGGACCGAGGCGGCGTTGTGGCGGCGGTTGCACCAGGCCGTGTTGGACGAACTCGGCTCGCGTGGGGAGGTCGGCTGGTCGCGGGCGATCCTGGACGCCGCGTCGGTCCGGGCGGAAAAGGGGGGCGACATGACCGGTCCAAACCCGGTTGACCGCGGCAAGCCCGGCTCGAAGATCCACGTGGTGTCTGACCGGTCCGGCCCGCCCTTGGCCGTGGGGGTGTCCGCGCGAACCTGCAAGACAGCCAGGCACTCGAGCCCCTGCTCATGGCCGTCCCGCGCATCCGGTCCCGACGCGGACCGCGGCGCTTCCGCCCCGCGAAGCTGCACGCGGACAAGGGCCTACGACATCGACCACCTCCGCCGCTGGTTACGCCGGCGGGGCATCGCCCCGCGCATCACCCGCAAAGGCATCGAGTCCTCCGACCGCCTCGGCCGACATCGCTGGGTCGTCGAACGCACCATCTCCTGGTCCACCGGCTACCACCGCCTGACCATCCGCTACGAACGCCAGGCCGACAACTTCCGCGCCTTCCTCACCCTCGCCGCGGCACTGACCTGCTTCAGACGACTCACCGAACTCGCCACGTGAGACGTGGTCTATGCCGCCGGGATCAGGCGTAACCGCAGGTGACGGGGGGTGTGCAGGGTGTCGAATGTCGGTGTGGGGGCGCGGTGAGGGGTCAGGTGGTGGTTCTTCAGCACGGCCGCGAGGACGACGGTCAACTGCGTGAGGGCTAGTTGCGAGGCGGGGCAGGTGCGGGGGCCGAGGGCGAAGGGCAGGTAGGTGCCCGGCGCCGGGTGGAAGCCCTGGCTCCAGCGCTGCGGGTGGAACCGCGAGGGCTCCGGGTAGGCGTTCGGGTCGTGGTGGTTGAGGTAGGGGCTGAACAGCAGGTCCGCTCCCGCCGGAAGGCCGCGGGTCGGTGCGGTGAGTTGCTGCCGCAGCCGCCACACCGGTGGGTGCAGGCGCAGGGTCTCGCGGATCACCGCCCGGCACAGCGGCAGGTCCGCCGTCGGGTCCGCCCGCGCGGCGGCGACCTCGGTCCGGGCCCGCTCCTGGACGTCGGGGTGGGTGGCCAGCTCGTGCAAGGCCCAGGCCAGGGCGGCGGCGGGTACGTGGTGGCTGGACAGCAGCATGGTGCGCAGCGCTAACGTCACGGTGTGCTCGTCGAACCCGTGGTCGGTCAGGACGGCCGCCAATCCGGCGGCTGGAGGACGGGTGCGGACGTGGTGTCGGATGGCGTTGTAGGTGGCGCGCTGGGCGTGCCGCAGCCGGAATCCGGGCCGGAGCGGCCGACGGGCCCGATCTGCCAGGACAAGTTCCCGTTCGACGAGGGAGGACAACGCCTCGGACGGTTCGCCGAGCAGGTGTCGGACGTTGACGGCGGAGATCAAGGCGATGGTCTCGTGCCCGATGTCGACGACGCCGGGCGACGGCCAGCCGGAGACGACCCGGGTGGCCTGGGCCTCGATCACCGGGATCGCCGAGGTCAGCCGGGACGCGGTGAGGAAGGGGTTCGCGGCGCGGCGCACCGCCATCCAGGTGGCCAACCCGTCCGGTCCCCACGACGTGACGCCGGTGCGTCGAGCGGCCCTGGCCGTGGACGTGTCCCTGCTCGCCAGGAGGCGTTCGGTCTCGGTGGGGTCGGTCACCAGCCACAGCCCGCGTTCGAGTTCTGTGACGCCTCCACCGGAACCCGCCGCCGCGATCAGGACGTCGAGTGGTTCGGTCATGGCTCCTCGCTCGCGAGTGGAGGGCGACTCCGCCCGGACCGCCGGCGACGCTCGGTCCGGGCGAAGCGGGTCACACCGTCGGGTAGGCGTAGTAGCCGGTGTTGGTGGAGCGGCGACGACGCATGATCTTTCGCAACAGTTTCATCGCACCCGTCCTTGTGTGGGGGAAATCCAGTATTGCCAGGGGTTTTCGCCGAGGTCAAGGAAGTGTGAACACGGTTCACCCTCATGCGTCGACATGGATGAAGCCGCAGGCCGTCATGTCAGCGACGAGGTGAGTGCCGATGCAGAGGCTGTGGTGAGACCGGTTCGGTGAGACTGGCGGAGGTTGAGGTCGGGAGGCCGACGACGTGCGTGGTGGAGCCGCCGGGTGAGCTTCCCCGCTGTCCCCGTCCCCGTTCTCGACGATGACCAGGGTCTCGGTACGTTGCCGTTCGCCGGTTCACAGCACGGTGGTGAAGGTCGTGGTGCCGCTGACGCTGGTCAGGCCTTGGGGGGTGAGGCAGGCGGTGAGGTCGGTGGCGGGCAGGATCTTGGTCTGCACGACGGTGGCGCCCTGGAAGAGTCCGTCGACCACGGTGCCGGTCAAAACCAGGAGGGTGGTGCCGCCGGGTTTGAGGTTGATCTCGAAGCCGCCGTGGACGGTGCTGGTGTGTCCGGTGTTCCAGTGGTAGGTGGAGGTGTTGGTGGTGGAGCCGGAGAGGCAGCTGAACGTGCCGCTGACCAGGGCGGTGAAGGTGGCGCCGGTGATGTCGGGGTGGGTGGGGGAGACGCAGCCGCCCAGCGTGCCGGTGGCTTCGAAGTCGATGTGCCTGGGGAGCAGTGTCATGCCGGGGGAGTAGGTGCCGACCTGGGTGCCCTGTGGGGTGCCAGAAACTCTGCAACGGGTCGCCGACCTGCGGCGATCGCGCATCACCGACCACCAGAGATTCATCGTGAGGCGTGGCGTTACGACTGCTGTACCTGATCTTCGTCCCGGCTCGTCGGCCGGTCCACTGCGGCCAAGGACGTCGAACTGGTGGTGCTTCGGCACGAGGTCGCCGTGCTGCGCCGGGCCACTCCCCGTCCGCGGTTGGACTGGGCGGATCGCGCGGTGCTCGCCGCGCTGGTGCGCCGACTCCCCCGTCCGTTGCGCGGACACCGACCGGTGACACCGGGCACCGTCCTGCGATGGCACCGGCGCCTGGTCGCGCGGAAGTGGACCTACCCGAACCGGGTGCCCGCCGGTCGACGAGGCCATCGTGGCGTTGATCGAGCGGATGGCGCGGGAGAACACCGGCCGGGGCTACCGCCGGATCCAGGGCGAGCTGCTCACGCCCGGCCACCGGGTAGCCGCGTCGACCATCCGCCGCGTGCTCAGGCGTCAGCGGATACCGCCCGCGCCGATCCGGAACACCGACACCTCCTGGCAGCGGTTCCTCCATGCTCAGGCCGCAAGCATGTTGGCCTGCGACTTCCTCCACATCGACTGCGCCGTCACCCTCGAACGGGTCTACGTGGTCTTCGTGATGGAGGTCGCCACCCGCTACGTCCACATCCTCGGCACCACCACCAACCCGACGGACCCTGGACCACCCGACAAGCCCGCAACCTGCTCATGGACCTCGACGACCGGGCGAAAAGCTTCCGGTTCCTAATTCGTGACCGGGCTGGGCAGTTCACCACCTCGTTCGACACCGCCCTCGCCGACGCCGGCGTTCAGGTCGTGAAGGTCCCGCCACGGTGTCCACGAGCGAACTGCCACGCCGAGCGGTTCGTCGGCACCGCCAGACGCGAAGCCACCGACCGACTGCTCATCATCAACGAAAGCCACTGAAAGCAGTGCTGGACCACGTCTCCCACTACAACCACCGCCGACCCCACCAAGCCCGACAGCTCACGCCACCACGACCGGACCAACCGATCCCCCGGCCGAGCCGCACGTCGATACGCCGACAACCCGTCCTCGGCGGCCTGATCAACGAGTACGAACCCACGGCGGCCTAACACGCAGGTCAGAGCCACTGCGCCGACTATTGGAACCCCACAGGGAGAACGAGCTGTCTCGATCCTCAAGGCATGGCGACTGCTGCGCAGACTCCGCTGCTCAACCACCCGCATCACCGACCTGACCCGAGCCGCCCTCGCACTCCACCTCAACGCTGGATGAGGTTGGAAAAGGCTCCTTGTAAGCGAGGCTGCTCCGAACAGGCGGAATGGTTGCGCCGAACGGCTGTTCCGGCAGTAGGCGGATAACGGCCACCTGCGGCAGCGCGATCTATGAAACGTGACTCAGATCACTGTCAACGCAGCTGTGGGCCGCGATCCCGCGAACGACGAGCGCTTCCGTCCGGCAGTAAGGACGGCGCATCGGTGATGGCCTTGCAGATCACGTTCGTGCTGATCGCCATCGCGCTCGCGTTCGCGGTCTCCGCATCGGCGGGTTTCGGGGGGAGTCTCGTCCTCGTGCCGGGGCTGGCGCTGTTGCTGGGCA
Source organism: Actinosynnema sp. NPDC023794 (assembly GCF_040639675.1). NCBI lineage: Bacteria > Bacillati > Actinomycetota > Actinomycetes > Pseudonocardiales > Pseudonocardiaceae > Actinosynnema > Actinosynnema sp. NPDC023794. The sequence continues at coordinate 6,282 of NZ_JBFAFR010000074.1, forward strand.
CGAAGCCGGGCACCGCGCTGGCCGCCCTGCTGCTGGCGGCCAACAACGTGATGAAGGTGTGGGCGTACCGGCGCACCATCCCGGTGAAGCGGGCGCTCGTGGTGGTCGTCCTGGTGGCCGTCGGAGCGGCCCTGGGTGCGCTGCTGTTCGTCGCGGCGCCGGAGAAGGTGGTGGCGATCGCCGTCATCGGCTCCTTCGTGCTGGCCTTCCTGGTGGAGCGCTTGGACCTGACCAGGGCGAAGGTCCTGGGCACCCACTTGTTCGCTTTCGCGTCGGGGGCTTTGTCCGGCTTCAGCGGCACATCCGGTCCCTTGAAAGGCCTGGCGATCCGCAACCTGCCGCTGGACAGGCTGCACATGGTCGGCGCCCTGTCGCTGGCGTCCCTGGTCGGGGACGTGACCAAGACCGTCATCTGGACCGGGGCAAATCTGATCCCACCCGGCGGCTACCTCCTGACTGCCGCCGCGGTCCCCCTGATGGTCGGCGCGACGCTCCTGGGCCGGCGCTTCAACACCCACATCGGGGAACGCGGTTACACCTACCTGTTCTGGACCGTGATGACCGGCTACACGGCCCGCTTGATCGCGGGCCTGTGAATTCCCGCACCGCTGACGAGTTGTTCCCGTGGAGGAGAAATGGATCGAGATCGCCAAGAGCCCCGTGTCCCGGAGTACGGTCACCGCAACCGCAAACTCGAATGGCGCACCGAGTGGTTCCACCTCGGCCGGTCCCGGGACGACGAGGTGCTCGGTGCGTCCCTGGAGCGGGCACTGCGCGAGAAGCGGGCACTGATCGAGAAGCAGCGCGACCGCACCGACCACATGGCGGCCTACGGCCCGGCCGGCGCCGGGACGCCGTGGTACTCGATCGGACCGCGCAACATCAACGGCCGGATCAAGTCGATCGCGGTGCACCCGACCGACCCCGACATCGTGTACGCGGCCGCGGCCTCGGGCGGCGTGTGGAAGACGACCGACGCGGGCCAGTCCTGGCGTCCGCTGTGGGACACCCAGGAGTCGCTGACGTTCGGGAGCATCGCGATAGCGCCGAGCGAGCCGGACACGATCTACGCGGGCACGGGTGAGTGGACACCGGGATATGTTCTGACCTACCCCGGTTCCGGGATATACGTCTCGAACGACGCCGGTGCGTCCTGGGTGCGGCACACCTCGTTGGTCACCCGGCGGGTGTCGAAGGTGGCGGTCTCCCCGGTCGACCCGTCAACCGTCCTGGTGGCGGGCAACAGCGGGCTGGAGCGCTCCACCGACGCCGGCGTCGGCTGGGACACCGTGCTGGCCGGGCTGATAGCCGACGTCGTCTTCGACCCCAATGACGGGAACATCTGCTACGCGAGCCGCGACGACGACGGCATCTACCGCAGCACGGATGCCGGTGTCAGCTGGGACCTGCTCCCGGCCGGGCCGACTGGAGCGGACGCCAACTGGGCGAAGCTGGCCATCGGGACGGCGGGAGCGCACGGGTCCGAGTTCCTCGCCGTCAAGAGCGAAGACGCCGTGCACCTGTCGACCGACGCCGGCCTCACCTGGAGCACGGTCGCCGGCAGCCACGGCGGGGGCTGGCCCGGGTGGTGCGACATGATCGCGGTCGCCCCGGACGACGAGGACGTGATCGTGGTCGGCGGGGCCTCCGCCGAGTTGACCACGGACGGCGGCGGCATGTGGTCGGCGATCGGCGGACTGCACGCCGACCACCACGTTGCGGTGTTCGCCCCGAGCAACCCGGACATCGTGTACGAATGCAACGACGGCGGCGTGTACCGCTCGTCGGACAAGTGCGCCAGCTTCAAGAAGGTCAGCGACGGCCTCGTGGTCACCCAGTTCTACGACGTGAACGCCTGGGACCCGGTGTCCAACGTGATCGGCGGCGGCACGCAGGACAACGGGACCAACATGACCACCGGCGGCCTGACCTGGAAGCACATCAACAGCGGTGACGGCGGCTATTTCATGGTCCACCACACCGATCCGCGGACCATGTACGCCGAGTACCAATACACCCAGATTCGAAAGTCCACCGACGGCGGGAACACGTGGGTGAACAAAACCAACGGCCTGTCCGACGGCACGCCGTGGACCGGCGTGATGGAGATGGATCCCGTCGATCCGGACAAGGTCTACTGCGGCACCACCCGGGTGTTCCGCAACACCGACGGTCTCGTCACCGACTGGGTCAGCTCCAGCCAGATCCTGGCCGGCACCGTGTCGTCCATCTCGGTCGCGAGATCCGACACCGACCGGGTTTACGCCGCCGGGGGCACGCACGTCTACCGCAGCGACGACGCCGGTGTCACCAACCCGTGGGCGGACAAGACCGCGGCGCCGCTGCCGGCCCGGGTGATCAAGGACCTCGCCGTCGACCGCACGGATGCGGACCGACTGGTGCTCTGTTGCGGTGGGACCGGGACCGGGCACGTCTTCCTGAGCCCCGACGGCGGCGACTCCTGGAGCGACATCAGCGGCAACCTGCCCGACGTGCCCTGCAACGCCGTTGCATTGGACCCCAACGACGACAACACCGCGTACGTCGGCACCGACGTCGGTGTGTACCGCACCCAGGACGGCGGCACGACCTGGGAGGCGTTCGACAACGGTCTGCCCAACGTGATCATCGCAGACCTGCACGTGGACGCGGAGGACAACGCGCTCTACGCCGCCACGTTCGGACGTGGCATGTACAAGGTGGGCATCGCGCCGGGTGCGTCCGAACCGCCGGTAGACCTCTACCTGCGGGACAGCCTGCTGGACACGGGCGAGCGGTTCCCGTCGCCGACCGGCATCCCGAACCCGAACGACACCGCAGACACCGTCCGCTACTGGGAGAGTCCGGACATCAAGGTCGACGTGACCCCGTTCTTCAACCAGGACGCGTTGTTCGACGGAGTCGAGTTCGACCTCCAACTGCCCCACCAAGACCCGATCCGCACCGAGGTCAACCGGATCCACCTGCAGGTGCACAACCGCGGCTGGACCACTGCATCCGATGTCCGGGTGCGGGCGTTCTTCGCCAGTGCGGCCAGCGGCCTGCCGTCGCTGCCCAACCCGCTGACGCCACCGGACTTCGACCTGTCCTCGACGGTGGACTGGCAACCGATCGGACCCGCGAAGACCATCGCGGTGCTGGAACCCAACCGTCCGGTGATCGTGTCCTGGGACTGGCAGATCCCGGCCGGCGCCACCACCCACAGCTGCCTGCTCGCCGTGGTGTCCAACCCGGACGACCCGATCACGACCGCGGAGACCAACGCCGACGCCCTGGTCCGCAACGAGAAGCGGGTATGCCTGAAGAACCTGCACGTGATCAGCGCGGCGGGCCCCCGACCGGATCAGTACCTGCTCCCGATCCAGTTCCACAACGCACTCCGCGACCACACGACGCTCGACATCGTGATCGACCCCGACGACTTCGTCGAAGGCACGATCGGGCTGCTGCTGGAACCGGTGGTCCTGGACGAGAGGGCGCTCAAGGACGTCACCATCTACCGCGCACGGCCAGGCGAGTACCTCGGCGAGTGGTACCAGCGGCCAGGTGACGACCCTTGGCCGGGCCGCGACGACTACCTCCACCAGCTCGACCAGGAACGCATCTTCGAGTTCAGCTCCACCAAGCGCGCAGAGATCCGACGCGTTCCGGTGTCACCGGGCCGTTCGATCCGCGGTCTGTTGACCGTGCGGGGCACGCACAAGACCCCGTACGGTTCACCGCAGCGGTTCAGCGTCTCGCAGCGCCAGGGCGATCGAATCGTCGGTGGCAGCACCTACGAGCTGCGGCTGCGCCGGGCGAGAGGCCTGGCCGCGGTGTCCCACATCCGCGTCACCCTCGACAGGCTCTCGCTCGAGACGCACCTGCCGGCTCAGGAGCCCATGTGGGCCAGAGTCGTATTCGACAACTCCCGTACGCACTGGACCCACATGCCCGCGCAGGGCCGCGTCGACGTCCACCTGTTCGACGGGTACGTGGCCGAGGCGGACAACATGACTGTCTCACTGCACCCCGCCGGCGAGGACGGCCTGCCCCGTGAGACCGAGACGCTCTACAGCGGACAGTTCAACCACCCACCGGAGACGTGGGTCGGTGAGCACACCGCAGGCGGCGACCACCGCGAATTCCGCGGACCTCGTGCTGCTGCAACGGCTGCCGGTCGGGCAGGCCCAGTTGGCGTCCCAGATCTGGCGGCTGCC
>NZ_JBFAFR010000075.1:0-9923 GCF_040639675.1 Actinosynnema sp. NPDC023794
GAGGTCGCCGCTGCGCACGTCGCCGGTGTGTTGAGCCTTGAGGACGCGTGTGTGTTGGTGTCGGCGCGGGGTCGGTTGATGCAGGGGTTGCCGTCTGGTGGGGCGATGGTGTCGATCCGGGCCGCCTCGGCGGAGGTGGCGGAGACGTTGCCCGAGGGTGTCGAGATCGCGGCCGTCAACGGGCCCGAGGCGGTGGTGATCTCGGGTGACGAGGACGCGGTCCTGGAGGTCGCGGACTTGTGGGAGACCTTGGGGCACGAGACGCGGCGGTTGGCGGTGAGCCACGCGTTCCACTCCGCGCACATGGAGCCGATGCTGGCGGAGTTCGAGGGGGTCGTGGAGGGGTTGGCGTTCGGTTATCCACAGATCCCGATTGTGTCGACGGTGTTGTCGGGGGGTTCGGGTAGCGTTGAAAACAGGGATCCCCTGGGCGGGGACCCTTCCGCAGGCGCGGTGTTCGATGCCGGGTATTGGGTGCGGCAGGCGCGGGACGCGGTGCGGTTCTCCGATGGCGTGGAGTGGTTGCGTGCCAATGGTGTGACGGCGTTCTTGGAGATCGGGCCTCATCCCACGCTCGTGCCGACCGGGGTGATGCGGCGCGACGACGACTCGCCCCAACGGCTGCTCGCGGCCCTCGGCAAGCTGTGGGTGTCCGGCGCGGAGTGGACCCTGCCGACCGCGCACGCCGAGCTGCCGACCTACGCGTTCCAGCGCGAGCGGTTCTGGTTGGGGCCCGCCGCGTCGACGGACGTCACGGGCGCCGGGCTCGCCGCGGTCGACCACCCGTTGTTGGGCGCGGTGGTGGAGTTGGCGGACGACCAGGGCGTGGTGGTGACCGGGCAGCTGTCCCCGGCCACCCAGCCCTGGCTCGCGGAGCACACCGTGCTCGGTTCCGCCCTGCTGCCGGGCGCCGCGTTCGTGGAACTGGCGTTGCGGGCGGGCGGTCAGGTCGGCTGCCCGGCGGTCGAGGAGTTGGCGCTGGAGGCGCCGCTGGTGCTCGACGGCGCGGTCGACGTGCGGGTCACGGTCGGCGCGTCCGATCAGGCCGGACGACGCCCGGTCGCCCTCCACTCCAAGTCCGACGGCGACTGGCTGCGTCACGCCACCGGTGTGCTCGGCGCGGGCGTGGCCCCCGTGCCGTGGACGGAACCGGAAACCGAACCGGTCGACCTGACCGGCTTCTACGACTCCCTGGCCGACGCCGGCTTCGAGTACGGTCCGGCGTTCCAGGGCCTGCGGGCCGTTCGGCGGCACGGCGACGACCTCTACGCGGACGTCCGACTCGACGGCGACGGCGACGGTTTCACCCTGCACCCCGCGCTGCTGGACGCCGCGCTGCAAGCCGTCACGATCGCCGACGACCGTGCCAAGGTCCCGTTCTCGTTCACCGGCGTCACGGTCTGGTCGACCGGTCGCGCCGCGGCGCGCGTGAAGCTCACCGCCACCGGACCCGGGACCTACCGGGTCAGCCTGGTCGGCCCGGCCGGCGAACCGATCGCGGTCATCGAGTCGCTGGCCCTGCGCGCCCCTCAGACGACACCTCGGCGACAGTCCCTCTACCGGGTCGCGTGGCACGAAACGGACGCTGTCACCGGTGCGGCCGGTGAAGCCGACCGGCTCCACCACGCCACCGACCCGGCCGAGACCCTGGGCGTGGTGCAGGAGTTCCTGGCCGCGGCCGACAGCTCGGCCCGACTCGTCGTGGTGACGCGCGGCGCGGTGTCCGTGCGGGGGGAGGACGTGACCGACCTCCGGGCCGCCGCCGTGTGGGGCCTGGTCCGCTCCGCCGCCTCCGAGCACCCCGGGCGGTTCGTGCTGGTCGACACCGACGGACCGCCGCTGGTGGCGGGCGACGAGCCGCAGCTGGCCGTCCGGGCCGGCCGCGTCCACGTGCCCACCCTGGAACGCGCCGAGTTCGCACCGCTGCCGTCCACCCTCGGCCCGGACGGCGCGGTGCTCATCACCGGCGGCACCGGCGTGCTCGGCGGTGCGGTCGCCCGTCACCTGGTGGCCGAGCACGGCGTCACGCGGCTGGTCCTGGCCAGTCGACGTGGGCCGGACGCGCCCGGCGTCGCCGACCTGGTCGCGGACCTGGCCGGGGCGCACGTCACGGTCGTCGCCTGCGACGTGGCCGACCGCGACGCCGTCGCGAGGCTGCTCGCCGAGCACCCCGTCACGTCGGTCGTGCACACGGCCGGTGTGCTGGACGACGCCGTCGTGCAGTCGCTGGACGCCGAACGGTTCGCGGTGGTCTGGGAGCCCAAGGCCGCCGCCGCGCTCCACCTGCACGAGCTGACCGCCGACCTGGAGGCGTTCGTCCTGTTCTCCTCCGCCGCGGGCGTGCTGGGCGGGCCGGGGCAGGCCAACTACGCGGCGGCGAACACGTTCCTCGACGCCCTCGCCACCCACCGGCACGCCAACGGCCTGCCCGCCGTGTCCCTGGCCTGGGGCCCGTGGGCGCAGACCAGCGGCATGACGGGCAAGCTCACCGAGGCCGACCGGCGCCGGATGGCCAAGGCGGGCGTGCTGCCGATGGCGACCGACGAGGCCCTGGCCCTGTTCGACGCCGCCCTCACCGCGGGCGAACCGGTGTTGGCGCCGGTCCGGCTCGATCGCGGCAGGGTCGGCGGGTCGCTCGTCCGGCCCCGCCGAACGGCAGACCCGTCCGTCCAGGTCGAGCCGACGCACGACGTGCTGGACCTGGTCCGCCGCGCCGTGGCCCAAGTGCTCGGCCACACGTCCACCGACGCCGTCGGCCCGCACCGGGCGTTCAAGGACCTCGGGTTCGACTCGCTGACCGCCGTGGAGCTGCGCAACCAGCTCGACGCCGCGACCGGGCTGCGCCTGCCCGCCACGCTCACGTTCGACCACCCGACGCCCGCCCGGCTCGCCGACCACCTGCGGGAACGGCTGGCCGCGACCGCACCCGACCCGCTGCTGGCCGAGCTCGACCAGCTGAAGTCCACTCTGGACCGAATCGACCACGCCGACCACGACGCCGTCGCCGCACGACTGGAAGCGCTGCTGGCGTCGTGGACCGCCAAACGCGCCAAGCCCGAGGACGACCTGGACGACGCCACCGACAGCGAGCTGTTCAGCATCCTCGACGACGAGCACCGCAGGACCCAGGTCATCCGATCGGGCGAGCACCGCACCGCGGGGGAGTAGCTGTTCATGGCCGACGAAGACAAGCTCCGCAGTTACCTCAAGCGCGCCACGGCCGACCTGCGGGTGATGGGCAAGCGCCTGGCCGAGGTGGAGGAGGCCGCCCGCGAGCCGATCGCGATCATCGGCATCGGCTGCCGCTACCCGGGCGGGGTCGAGTCGCCGGACGACCTCTGGCGACTGGTCGCCGACGGGGTGGACGCGATCGGCGACTTCCCGACCGACCGGGGCTGGGACGTCCCCTACGACCCGGACCCGGACACCCCCGGCGCGACCTACGCGCGGTCGGGCGGCTTCCTCGCCGACGGCGCCGGGTTCGACGCCGGCTTCTTCGGCATCTCGCCGCGCGAGGCGTTGGCGATGGACCCGCAGCAACGCGTGCTGCTGGAAACGGCCTGGGAGGCGTTCGACCACGCGGGCATCGACCCGACCTCGCTGCGCGGCAGCCGGACCGCCGTGTTCACCGGCGTGTGGTCCTCGGGTTACGCCGCCCAGCCGCCGCCCGACCTGGAGGGCTTCCTCGCCACCGGCATCGCCACCAGCACCACCTCGGGCCGCGTGTCCTACCTGCTCGGCCTGGAGGGCGCGGCGGTGTCGGTCGACACGGCGTGCTCGTCGTCGCTGGTCGCGATCCACCTGGCCGCGCAGGCGCTGCGCGCCGGGGAGTGCACGATGGCGCTGGCCGGCGGCGTCACGGTCATGGCGACACCGGCCGGGTTCGTGGAGTTCGCCCGGCAGCGCGGCCTCGCGCCGGACGGGCGGATCAAGTCGTTCGCCGAGGCCGCCGACGGCACCAGCTGGTCCGAGGGCGCGGGCCTGGTGCTGCTGGAACGCCTGTCCGACGCGCGCCGCAACGGCCACCGCGTCCTCGCCGTGGTGCGCGGCAGCGCGGTGAACCAGGACGGCGCGTCCAACGGCCTGGCCGCGCCCAACGGTCCGTCCCAGGAACGCGTCATCCGCCAAGCCCTGGCGAACGCCCTCCTGGAGCCGTCGGACGTGGACGCCGTCGAAGCGCACGGCACCGGCACCACGCTCGGCGACCCGATCGAGGCGCAAGCCCTGCTGGCCACCTACGGCCAGGACCGGGTCGAGCCGCTGCGCCTCGGCTCGATCAAGTCGAACATCGGCCACACCCAGGCCGCCGCCGGCATCGCGGGCGTGATCAAGATGGTCATGGCGATGCGGCACGGCTCCCTCCCGCGCACGCTCCACGTCGACCGGCCCACCGGCCACGTGGACTGGACGGCCGGCAACGTCTCCCTCCTCACCGAGCCGACACCGTGGCCGCGGGCCGACCGCCCGCGTCGCGCCGCCGTCTCCTCGTTCGGCATCAGCGGCACCAACGCCCACGTGATCCTCGAACACGTGCCGGCCGAACCACCATCCACGGTGGACGTCGACCTCCCGTGGTTGGTGTCCGCGCGCACGCCCCAAGCCCTGACGGCCCAGGCCGAGCGCCTCAAGACCGTCGACGCCCCGGCCGCGAACGTGGCCCAGGCCCTCGCGAACCGCACGCACTTCGAACACCGCGCCGTCGTCCTGGATCGCGCGGGCCTGGACGCGTTGGCCGCCGGTGGCAGCGCACCCGGCCTGATCACCGGCGAGGTGGGCGTCCCGGGCAAGACCGCGTTCGTGTTCCCCGGCCAGGGCGCGCAGTGGCCGGGGATGGGCCGCGAGCTGTACGAGACGTCGGACGTGTTCCGCACCCACCTCGACGCCTGCGCCGAAGCCCTGGCCCCGCACGTCGACTGGTCGCTGGTCGACGTCCTGCGCGACGGCGCGCTCGACCGGGTGGACGTGGTCCAGCCCGCCCTGTTCGCCATGATGGTGGCGCTGGCCGGGCTCTGGCGCGCCCACGGCGTGGTCCCGGACGCGGTCGTCGGCCACTCCCAGGGCGAGATCGCCGCCGCGCACGTCGCGGGCATCCTGTCGCTGGAAGACGCCGCGAAGGTCGTCGCCCTGCGGTCGAAGGCCCTGGTGTCGCTGGCCGGCCAGGGCGGCATGGTGTCCGTGGCGCTGTCGCCGGAACGCGCCGCCGCCTACCTCGACCGGTGGTCGGGCAGGCTCACCGTCGCCGTGGTCAACGCGCCCGGCGCGGTCGTCGTCTCCGGCAACACCCGGGACCTGACCGAACTGCTCGCCGCCTGCGCCGCCGACGACCTCCGCGCCCGCGCCCTGCCGGTCGACTACGCCGCCCACTCGGTCGAGGTCGAGGCCATCCGCGACCGGCTCCGGCACGACCTGGCCGGCATCACCCCGCGACCCGCCGCCATCCCGCTCTACTCCACGGTCACCGGCGCGCCCGCCACCGACCTCGACGCCGACTACTGGTACCGCAACCTGCGCGAGCCGGTCCGGTTCGACCACGCCACGCGCGCCCTCCTCGACCACGGCCACGGCGTGTTCGTCGAGGTCAGCCCGCACCCGGTGGTGACGTCGTCGGTCGAGGAGACGGCCGATCGGCGTGACGTCCTGGTCACCGGGACCCTGCGCCGCGACCAGCCGCACGAGTTCCGCACGGCGTTCGCACGCCTGCACGTCCGGGGCGTCGAGGTCGACTGGCGGTTCCCGGCCGGCGTCACCCCCGCGCCCCTGCCCGCCTACCCGTTCCAACGGCAGCGGTTCTGGCTGCGGCCGACCACCGCCGAGACCGGCGACCACCCGCTGCTCACCACGGTGGTGGACCTGCCCGACGGCGGCGCGGCGCTCACCGGCAAGGTGTCGCTGTCCACGCACCCGTGGCTGGCCGACCACGCCGTGCGCGGGTCCGTGCTGCTGCCCGGCACGGCGTTCCTGGAACTCGCCGCGTTCGCCGCGACCAGGGTCGGCGCACCCGCCGTGCGCGAGCTGGTCCTGGAAGCGCCGCTCGTCCTCGACCACGACGTGGTGCGGCTCCAGGTCGTCGTCGGACCGCCGGACGACTCGGGCCTGCGCACCGTCACCGTGCACTCCCACGCCGACGAGTGGGTCCGGCACGCCACCGGCACGCTCGGCGACGTCCCGGAACCCACCTGGGCGACCCCGTGGCCACCGAACGGAGAACCGCTCGACGTCACCCACCTCTACGACGCGTTCGCCGCCCTCGGCTACGACTACGGCCCGGCGTTCCAAGGCGTCACGGCGGCGTGGCGGGTCGGCGACGAGGTGCACGCCGAGGTCGAGGCGCCCGCCGAGGAGCGCTTCACCCTGCACCCGGCGCTGCTCGACGCCGCCCTGCACCCGGTGGCGCTGCTGCACCCGGACGGCCCGGCCAAGCTGCCGTTCGCGTTCTCCGGGGCGGTGCTGCGACCCACCGACGCGACCGTGCTGCGCGTCCGGCTGTCCGGCGGCCCCGACACGTACTCGGTCACGCTCGCCGACCCGGACGGCGCCGTGGTCGCGTCCGTGGCATCCCTGGCGGTCCGGGCCTTCGCCGACACCCCGGACGACCTGTTCGGGCTCGAGTGGTCGCCGGTGACCGGGAACGACACCGCCGGCACCCGCCACTACGTGTCGAACCACCCCGGCGACGTCCCTGACGCGGCCTTGGCGGCGGCGCTGGAGGCCTTGGCCGCCATCCAGGACGACCAGGACCGGTTGGTGATCGTCACGCGCGACGCGGTCGCCGCCGTGCCCGGTGACGTGGTCGACCTGGCCCACGCGGCGGTGTGGGGCCTGGTGCGGGCGGCGCAGGCCGAGCACCCCGACCGGTTCGTGCTGGTCGACGCGGACGACTCGTGGGACGGCACGCTGGCCGACGAGTCGGAGCTGGTGGTGCGCGGGGGAGTGCTGCTCGCGCCCCGGCTCGTGCGGGTGGACCGCGCGCTCATCCCGCCCGACGGCCCGTGGCGGCTGGAGGACGTCGGCACCGGCAGCATCGACGACCTGGCGCTCGTGCCCCGGCCGGAGCTGACCGGGCCGTTGGCGTCGGGCCAAGTCCGGATCGCCCTGCGGGCCGCCGGGCTGAACTTCCGCGACGTGCTCATCGCGCTGGACGTCTACCCCGGCGAGGCGTTGATGGGCGGCGAGGGCGCGGGCGTGGTGCTCGAGGTCGGGCCGGACGTCGACCGGTTCCGGCCGGGCGACCGGGTGTTCGGCCTGGTGCCGGGCGCGTTCGGGCCGATCGCCGTCGCCGATCACCGGCTGCTCGCCCCGATGCCGGCCGACTGGACGTTCGCCCGGGCGGCCTCGACGCCGGTGGTGTTCCTGACCGCGTGGTACGGCCTGGTCGACCTCGGCCGGGTCGGCGCGGGCGATCGGGTGCTGATCCACGCGGGCACCGGCGGCGTCGGCATGGCGGCCATCCAGCTCGCCCGGCACCTGGGCGCGGAGGTGTTCGCCACGGCGAGCCCGGGCAAGTGGGACGTGCTGCGCGGCTTGGGCTTGGCCGATGACCACATCGCGTCGTCGCGGACGCTGGAGTTCGAGCAGCGGTTCCCGCGGGTGGACGTGGTGCTCAACTCGTTGGCCGACGAGTTCACCGACGCGTCCCTGCGCCTGCTCGCGCCCGCTGGCCGGTTCGTGGAGATGGGCAAGACCGACATCCGCGCCGACACCGGCGTGGACTACACGGCGTTCGAGATCGCCGACGCCGGGCCGCGGCGGCTCGGCGAGATCCTCGCGGAGGTGCTGCGGGCCTTCGCCGACGGCGTGCTGACGCCGTTGCCGATCGACGTCCGGGGCGTGCGTGACGCGGTGGACGTGTTCCGGCACATGAGCCAGGCCCGGCACATCGGCAAGATCGTGCTCGCCCTGCCCGCCGCCCTCGACGGCACGGTGCTGATCACCGGCGGCCTGGGCACGCTCGGCCGTGCGGTGGCCGCGCACCTGGTCGCGAAGCACGGTGTGCGACGGCTGGTGCTGGTCGGTCGCGGCGGCGGCGAGGCCCCGGAGCTGGACGCGGACGTGCGGGTGGTCGCGTGTGACGTGTCGGACCGCGAGCAGGTCGTCGAGCTGGTGGCCTCGATCCCGGACCTGACCGCCGTGGTGCACGCGGCCGGTGTGCTGGACGACGCGGTGATCACCGCGCTGACGCCGCAGCAGGTGGCCGACGTGTTCGCACCGAAGGCGCGCGCGGCCTGGCACCTGCACGAGCTGACCCGGCACCTCGACCTGGCCGCGTTCGTGCTGTTCTCGTCCGCTTCCGGTGTGCTGGGCAGCCCCGGCCAGGCCAACTACGCCGCCGCGAACACGTTCCTCGACGCCCTCGCCGTGCACCGGCGTGCCCTGGGCCTGCCCGCCGTCTCGCTGGCCTGGGGATACTGGGCCGAGGCGTCCGGCATGACCGGGCACCTCTCCGACGCCGACCGGCAACGCCTGACCCGCGCCGGCGTCGTGCCGCTGACCACCGAGCACGCGCTGGACCTGTTCGACGCGGCGCTGGCCGCGGACCGGGCCGCCGTCGCGCCCGTCGCGCTGAACCTGCCCGCCCTGGCCCGCACGCCCGTGCTGCCGTCGGCCCTGCGCGGGCTGGTGGGCCGCAAGCCCGTCAAGCGACCGGTCCACCGCGGTGCGCTGGCCGACCGGCTGCGGTCGCTGTCGGAGGCCGAGCAGACCGCCGTGGTGCTCGACGTCGTCACGGCCAACACCGCCACCGTGCTCGGGCACGCCTCGCCGGACGCCGTCGACACGCGGCAGCCGTTCAAGGACCTCGGGTTCGACTCGCTGACCGCCGTGGAGCTGCGCAACCGCCTCGGCACGGCCACCGGCCTGCGGCTGCCCGCCACGGTGACGTTCGACCACCCCACCCCGGCGCGCCTGGCCGACTACCTGCGCGACGAGATCGTCGGCGCGCGTCGGGAGATCGTTGCGCCGGTGGTGCGGGCGGTGGACGACGACCCGATCGTGATCGTGGGTATGGGGTGTCGTTTGCCCGGTGGGGTCGGGTCGCCGGATGACTTGTGGCGGTTGGTGTCCGACGGGGTGGACGCGATCACGGACTTCCCGACCGATCGGGGTTGGGACCTGGATCGGCTCTACCACCCGGATCCTGATCACGCGGGCACCAGCTACACCCGTTCCGGTGGATTCCTCACCGATGCGGCGGGGTTCGACGCGGACTTCTTCGGGATCTCGCCACGTGAGGCGTTGGCGATGGACCCGCAGCAACGCGTGCTGCTGGAGACCGCCTGGGAGACGTTCGAGCACGGCCGGATCGACCCGACCTCGTTGCACGGCAGCCGGACCGGGGTGTTCACCGGCATCTGGGCCTCCGGGTACGGCGCGCCCACCGACGTCGAGGGGTACTTCGGCACCGGCGCGGCGACCAGCGTGGTGTCCGGTCGGATCGCCTACCTGCTCGGGTTGGAAGGGGCCGCGGTCTCCCTCGACACGGCGTGCTCGTCCTCGTTGGTCGCGATGCACCTGGCCGCGCAGGCGTTGCGCACGGGTGAGGTCGACCTGGCGCTGGCCGGCGGCGTGACCGTGATCGCGACGCCGGTCGGCTTCACCGAGTTCTCGCGGCAGCGCGGGTTGGCGGCCGACGGTCGGTGCAAGCCGTTCTCCGCCGCCGCCGACGGCACCAGCTGGGGTGAGGGTGCGGGTCTGGTGCTGCTGGAACGCCTGTCGGACGCCCGCCGCAACGGCCACCAGGTGCTGGCGGTGCTGGCAGGCACGGCGGTGAACCAGGACGGCTCGTCGAACGGTCTGACCGCGCCGAACGGGCCGTCGCAGGAGCGGGTGATCCGGCAGGCGTTGGCGAACGCGGGGTTGTCACCGTCCGATGTGGACGTGGTGGAGGCGCACGGTACGGGTACGACGTTGGGTGATCCGATCGAGGC
>NZ_JBFAFR010000076.1:0-8767 GCF_040639675.1 Actinosynnema sp. NPDC023794
ACACCGACTCCTGGCGCGCCTACGGCACCCCACTCCTCTTCGACGGCAACGGCAACAAGAAACCCGCCTACACCGCCGTCCTCAACGCCCTCAACTCGGCTCCGCCATCCTCCACCACGACGACAACCACCACCACCACAACGAGCACGACAACGACAACGACAACGACCGACCCCACCACGACGACGACCAGGACGACGACGCCGGTTCCGACCGGGTGCACGGCGACCGTGTCCGCGCTCGATCAGTGGGCGACGGGCTTCGTGGCCACGATCAAGGTCTCGGCGAACTCGGTGAGCGTCGACGGCTGGTCCGTGTCGGCGGCCCTGCCGGCCGGCGCGACGGTCGTGAACTCCTGGAACTCCAACCGGAGCGGCAACACCGGCGCCGTGACGTTCACCAACGTCGCCTACAACGGCGGCATCCCCGCCGGCGGGTCCACGGAGTTCGGCTTCCAGGCCGACGGAACGGCGGGAGTCCTCTCCCTCGCCTGCTCGGCCGGCTAGCTCTCGTCCACTCGATGTCCACGCACAAAAGCGGTTCCCCGTCCGGTGGAGGCGACAACCGGGCGGGGAACCGCTTCTTCAGGGCTGGTTACGTGTCAGGAACAGGCGGTGCCGTTCAGGGCGGGTGAACCGAACGGCGGTGTCGTTCCGCTGTAGCTCGCGTTGTAACCGATGGTCGTCGTTCCACCGGTCGGGAGCGACCCGTTCCAGGACGCGTTGGCGACCCGGACCACGTCGCCCGTGTCGGTCCACGTCCCGTTCCAGCCATGGCTCACGGACACCCCGGGCGCCGAGAACGTGAGGGTCCAGCCGTTGATCAGCTGACCCCGGTTCCCGATCACGATCTCACCGGTGTACCCGCCCGACCACTGGCTGACCACGCGGTGGGTCACCGTGCAGCCGCCACCGGGGTTGTTGCCCGTGGTGGTCGTGGTCGTGGTGGTTGAGGTGGTTGAGGTGGTGGTCGTCGACGTCGGGCCCGCCGCGATCGCCAGGTCGTACGCGCGCTGCGGCACGAACTGACCGGCCGGCGCGATGCACCCGTCCGCCTCACCCGGCAACTTGACCCACAGGAACGCGGCGATCCTGGAATCGCCCGTGTTCGTCGTGCTGGGCGTGCCGATCGCACGCCCGGCGGGGTCGCACCACTCGGTGCCCAGCGGGCCGTTGCCGTTGCGACTGGTGTCGATCACGGCGGTGAGCCTGCCGTCGCCGAGGGCGTTGAGGATGTTCTTGGTGTAGTTGACCTCGTCGGGCGTGCTGCGGTAGTTCGACACGTTCGACGCGATGCCGTCCGCGCTGTTGGAGATGTCGGCGGCGCGCAGCCTGTTGGCCGCCTCCGCCGGGCTCAGCCACGCCGAGTTGCCGATGTCGTAGTACACCTTGGCCTGTCCGGAACCCGACTTGAGCTTCTTGCCGGCGTAGGCCATGGACGCCCTGGTCTGCGCCTGCTGGTCGGCGTTCTGGCAGTTGCTCATGATCGGGAGCACGTCCGGTTCGAGCACGATCGCCGCCGGACGGCCGGCCAGTCCCGCCGCGACCTCGTCCACCCACGCCCGGTAGGCCTGGTGCGAGGGCGCGCCGCCACCGCTCGCCCCGCCGCAGTCGCGGTTGGGGATGTTGTAGACCACCAGGATCGGGATCTTCCCGGCCGAGGCGGCGGCGCCGACGAAGGAGCTGACCTCCGAGCGCACCGTCGAGGTGTTGGTGGTGGTGTACCACCGTGCCTGCGGCACCGAGGCGATCCGGTCGCGGATCACCGCGGCCCGGGAGTCACCGGGGTTGGCGGCGACCCACTTCGCGCTGGAGCTCGAAGGGTCGACGTAGAACGCCGAGTCGGCCGCCTGCGCGGTCGCACCGCCGCCCACCGCCAAGGCCACCGCACCGGCCACTAGCGCGCTCGAGAGCAGGCACGCGGCCGCGGTTCGCTTTCTGGTCCTCATGGTGTCGTCCCCTTGCTCAGAACGCGGGGTACGCGTTCTGGACCAGCGAGGTGAACCCGGCCGGGAACCACGAGCCAGCGTGCGGCGCGCCCGGCATGGCGCCGGTCAGGTTGCCGCCGTTGGCCTGGTCGTCGCCGCGGAAGGCCGGGTCGCACATCGGGTCGTGCTGCTTGCCCTCTTCGTTCGGGCCGTCGGTCTTGGTCGCGATGCCGTCGGACTCACCCGGAGGCTTGACCCACACGTAGGCGTCGAAGCCCGCACGCGGCGCCGCCGTGGGCCGTGCGCCGATGCCCGCACCGGCCTGGTTGCACCAGTTGCCCCGGTGGAGCTTGCGGTCGATGCGGCCGGAGTTCACGTACGCGTCCACCGTCGACCCGCTCGCGCCGCTGGGCCGGTTCGGGCCGCCCCAACCGTTGCGGGAGGTGTCGATCAGCATGCCGATGCCGCTCGGGAAGCCGGCCGCGATGAAGCGGTTGCGCATCTCGGTGCCGAAGTCGGCCTCGTCGAAGAACGGGTTCCACTGGTAGAACGTCGCGGACCGCAGCTGCTGGCTGCCGACGGTGAGGTTCGGGTCGGGCAGGTTGACCTCGTCGGTCGGCGAGGTGTTGGCCATGTTCGACACGAAGCCGTCGACGCTGTTGACGCCCTTGGTGGTGCCCTTGATGGTGTTGGAGATCAACGTCACCGCGGGGCCCAGGTTCGAGTCCCAGCCCAGCCACCCGGCGTGCGCGATGTCGATGTAGTTGTAGACGTTCGGGATCGCGCTGAGCTTGTTGAGCGCGTACTGGATGCCCTGGACGTAGGCGCCGCTGGTGTTGGCCTCGGCGCACTTGGGCTTGCTCAGGTTCGTCACCAGGTTCGGCAGCGAGTCGGGCTCGACGATGTTGACGATCCGCAGGTCGCGGTACTTCGAGTCGGCCAGGATGGCGGCGATGGGGTCGATGTACTCGGCCTTGTAGCGCGCCAGGCCGTTCTCGCCGACCTTCAGCTCGCCGTTGGACGCCAGGGCCGCGCAGTCGCGGTTGGGCAGGTCGTACACGACGATCTGGATCACGACCGGAGTGCCGCCGGCGGACTGCCGCAGCGCCTCGTCGAGGTGACCTCGCAAGCCGCGCCCGGCGGTGATGGCGCCGATGCGGTCCATCCACACGGCGGTGGAGTTCTCGGCGACCTTGCGCATGGACGTGCCCAGGGCGCCGCCGGTCGCGTCGGCCAGCGCGTTCACGTTGGCGACGTAGTCGGGGTTCAAGTAGCCCTTGGCGCCGACGTACGGGTTGGCCACGTGCTCACCGGGGTTGCCCGGCGTGGTCGTGGTCGTGGTGGTCGTCGTGGTCGTCGTGGTGGAGGTCGACGTCGAGGTCGAGGTCGAGGTCGAGGTCGTCGTGGTCGGACCCCCGCCGCACGTGGTGCCGTTGAGCGTGAACGACGTGGGCAGGACGTTCGTGCCCGAGTACGAGGCGTTGAAACCGATGGTCGCGCTTCCACCCGTGGGCAGCGTCGACGCCCACGAGGGGCTCTTCGCGCTCACGTGCTGACCGGACTGGGCGTAGGTCGCGCTCCAGCCGTTGGTGATCTTCTGGTTGCCCGGGAAGTCCCATTCCAGGGTCCACCCGCCCGAGATCGGGTCGCCGAGGTTCTTGAGCGTGACGTTGGCCGTGAAGCCGCTGTCCCACTGGTTGACGCGGTAGTCGACCGAACATCCGGGCGCGGCGCTGGCCGACGTGCTCGCCAGCGTCAGCAACCCCGCGCACAGGGTCAGGGCGGCGGCAGCGGCGCCGCCGCGTGCCAGTTTCGTTGCACTCATTCAGGGTCCTCGCAGCGTCGATGCTGTGGTGTGAGTAAGGGGTGACACTTTCCGGGAGCGCTCCCAGTCGTGGGGTGGCGAATCGGTCGTCGTTGACGGGTGGTCACGGCAAGGCGGCGCGGCGGGCCGCATCTCCCGCGCGGAGAAGGATTCACTTCGGGTCGAATGTAACCACGCCCGGCAGCGCAGTCAATTACCGGAAATGCTAAAGATGTTAGCGCTAACTTTAGCTTTTCGTCTTACGAAAGGCTTTCGCGCCACAGCCTGCCAGCCTTGTCAAGTGCGGTTTTTGGGGTTCCCTTAACCGAAATTCACCCATATGAACCAATGTCACCATTGACAGCGACCTTGCTTGTTAGCGCACACAAGGCCGGTCGCGAACGAACGTTCGCGCACGCCCGCCGAACCACCCGCCGGTTCACGTTGAAAAGCCGCGGTAGTCGAACCAGTCGAACGCCGCGACACCACGCGTGACGTACATGCCGACGACCCGCCCGGCGAGGCCGGTGCTGACCTCGGGCGACAGGTACCGGCCGTCCAACTCCGCCAAGGGACCCGGATCGGCGCCGACGTGGAACGCGATGGTGTCCGGTCCGGCGGGCTCGACGCCCGCGGGTTCGTCGGTCGGCCGCACGAACGACGGCGGCACTAGGTCGGTCGTGCGGGTGACAACGGTGAGCGTGATCGGCCCCGGAGGTCTGGTGCGGCTGGCCACGACCTGGCGCACCGGCCCGATCCGGGCGATCACGTCCACCCGGCCGGGCACGACCTCGAAGTCGTAGCGGTGCGCCTCGTCGCGCCGGATGCTCAGCCCCGCGCGGGCCGTGCCGGGGTCCAGGTGGACCGACACCCGTGAGTCGAGGTGCCGCAGCCGGGTGCCGACGAACGTGCAGCCGGGGCGGTCGAGGGTGTCGCCGGTCGCGTGCAGCGTCAGCCAGCCGGGGCGTTCGGTCAACGACCAGGCCCCGTTCGGGAGCCCGCGCGGTGAGATCCAGGACGGCGCCAGCACGAACTCGTCGAAGTCGTCGCGCGCGGGCTGCGTCGGCGACGGGCGCGACTCCCCCGGCGCGGGCGCGTTCCCGTCCACGCCGTCCACCACGGGCCACTCGTGCTGCCAGCGCACCGGCGTCAGGAACACCTCCTGCCCCAGCACGTGGAAGCCGGACGGGTGCTCGCGGGTCCCCGGCCGCACCAGCCACCAGGCCCCCTCCGGTGTCGTGACCAGGTCCGCGCGGCCGGTGCTACCGGCCGGCCCGAGGGTGCCCACGAGGGCGCTCGGCGCGCGTTCGAACGGCCCGCGGGGAGTGCGCGCGCGGGCGACCGCCGGCGACTGGCCGCACTCGAACAGCAGGTACCACCAGCCACCGACGTGGTACAGGTGTGGCGCCTTCGGGGTGTCATCGCCACTCCAGGCCGGCCACGGACCTTCCAGCACGGTCCCCCGGTAAGGGTCGATGCGGGCCGTGCGCCCGTCGGTCGTCGCGCACCAGCAGTCGCCGTTCTCGTCCCAGGCCAGGTCGGGGACGACACCGGGCAGGTCGATCCACACCGGGTCCGACCACCGCCCGGCGAGGCGGTCGGTCGTGACGACGAACGTGCCGCCCGCCGTCAGGTCCGTCGCGGTCACCCAGAACCTCCCGCCGCGGTGGCGGATGGTGGGCTGGTGGATCCCGCGCGAGGCGGGCGCGTCGGCGGGCAGCCGCAGCTGCTCCGGCCGGTTGAGGACGTTGCCGACCTGCCGCCAGTGCACGAGGTCGCGGCTGTGGAAGATCGGCAGGCCCGGGAAGTACTCGAAGCTGGAGCACACGAGGTAGTAGTCCTCGCCGACTCGGCACACGCTCGGGTCGGGGTGGGATCCACCGATCACGGGTTCGCGGGCGGTGCGCACGGTGATCCTTCCCTGGATCGCGGGTGGACGTCGGGCCGGTGGGCGCGGGGTGGACCCGGTCCGCTCGCGGAGCTGTGCGCGAGCGGACCGGGTCCCTCGGAGCAGCGCCCGCGGGTTGCGTGAGGCGACGGCACCGGAGGGCGGGCGCGCCGCTCAGGCAGCCGTCAGACGCGGCTCCACCTCTGGTTGGCCTGGCCGTTGCAGGTCCACAGGATCAGCCTGGTCCCGTTGGCGGTGGCAGCCTGGTCCGCGTCCAGGCACAGGCCCGCACGAGTGTTGCGGATGGACCCGTCCGAGCCGAGGGTCCACTTCTGGTTGTCCTGCCCGTTGCACGACCACGTGATGACGCGGGTGCCGTTGGCGGTGCCCTGGTTGTAGGCGTCGAGGCACTTGTCCCCGAACACCCGGATCTCGCCACCGGTCCAGCTGGTCCACAGCTGGTTCGCGGCGGTGTGGCAGTCCCAGAGCAGCACGGTCGTGCCGGCGGCGGTGGAGGCGTTCTCGGTGCCGACGCAGCGGTTGGAGCCGGCGCCGCGCAGCTGGGAGGTGGTGGCGGTGATCGGGCTGCCGCCGGAGACGCGGAACGCGGCCACGCCGTGCGCGGGCACGCTCGCCGAGATCGCGCCGGAGGTGGTGGAGGCGCCGCCGGTCCACAGGTCGGTGAGGGCGAACGACCCACCGGACAGGCCGACCTGGGTGGCGGTGGTGGACACCGTGGCGGTGCTGCCGCCCCGGTTGAACAGGCCCACCGCGACCGAGCCGTCCGACAAGGTCTTGGCGAAGACCTCGGTGTTGCCGTCGTCGCGCACGCGCCGACCGCCGGCGCCGAGCCGGTCCTGGTTCACCGCGATCAGCCGCGGGTTGCGCAGGATCGCGCTGACGTCGGCCGACATGGTGCGGATGTCGTTGCCCGCCATCAGCGGCGCGGCCATCAACGCCCACAGGGCGAAGTGCGACCGCGACTCGGTCAGGCTCAGGCCGGGCCGTCCGACGACGAGCATGTCCGGGTCGTTCCAGTTGCCCGGACCTGTCTGCGCGGCCAGCGGCGCGGTGACGTCCAGGACGTTGCCCACGCCCATCGGGTAGCTGTTGGTGTTGCCGTTCTGCCAGATGTCGAGCAGGTCCTCGGTGGTGCGCCACAGGTCGGCGACCTCGCCCCAGTCGTACTTGTCACCCGTCGGCGCGTGGAAGCTGTTGGAGTTGATGCTGTAGACGATCGGGCGACCGGTGGCCCGCAGGGCGTCGCGCATGATCGTGAACCGCGCGATCTGCTCGTCCCGCGTGCCGCTGCCCGAACACCAGTCGTACTTCAAGTAGTCCACGCCCCAGGACGCGAACGACCGGGCGTCCTGGACCTCGTGCCCCTTGCTGCCGGTGGAACCGGGGTGGGTGCCCACGCCCTGGGCGCAGGTCTTCTCGTTGGGCGCCTGGTAGATGCCGAACTTCAGGCCCTTCGAGTGGATGTAGTCGCCGAGCGCCTTCATGCCGGACGGGAACTTCGTCGGGTGGGCGCGCAGGTTGCCCTGGGCGTCGCGCTGCGGGTCGAACCAGCAGTCGTCCACCACCACGTACTGGTAGCCCGCGTCACGCATCCCCGACGACACCATCGCGTCGGCGGCCTGCCGGACCTGCGCCTCCGTGATGCCGCAACCGAAGCTGTTCCAGCTGTTCCACCCCATCGGCGGGGTGAGCGCGGGACTGCCCGGCGCGGCCTGGGCGACGGGAGCCGCGGTGGCCAGGCCCAGCGCGGCGATGGCCGCCATGGCGAGGTGGAGGAGTCGTCCACGGGTACGGGTGGGCATCGTCGCCTCTTCGGTGTCGACCGGGACGCCGTCGGCGTCGGTCACGGTGTCGGCAGGGTGAGTTGGTCGGGGCACGCGACAGGTCCACGGGCGCTCACCGACGGGATCACCACCGTGACCGCGCGGCCTGATGTCACGCCCATGAAACTATGACCAACCAAGACGGGTCAAAGCTAAATTGTGAGCGCTAACTTTGAGCAGTTCGACCACGGAAGAGGCGGACCAGCCCATATCGTCGCGTCGCGCGGCGACGACACCCGGGAAGTTGCCCCATTCGGACCACCGACCGGCACTCGCCGCCCGCCGAGCCCTGCGCGGGACCCGGTCGGTGGTCGTCGCGGCGGACAGCTAAAGACACCACCGTCGGCTTTAGCCGGTCGCTCGAACCGGTCCAGCTCTGAGCCGTCCGGGCAAGGAAGACGAGCGTCTCTCCACTGTGGACAAGCTTGGAGCCGGCACGCCCGGCAGACCGGAGAGGACGTTCGGACCGGCCGGCGACGACCGGGACCGCGCGCCACCTGCACGAAACAGTTGCGTCACGTCTTGACCGACCGTGAGCCATCGTTCACAGTCTGAAGAGCACACCGACGCTCGTGGCCGTGGTTGCCGCGCCCAAATGCGCTTCTCCTCACGTGGAGGCTGTCAACGCTTGGTGTTAGCGCTAACACGAGTGCGCCTCTGGTAGCGGCTCGGCCCCGTGCGGACCTCGATGGCGTCCCTGTCACCGCTGGCACCCGAGCCTGCGGTGTCCGATCCGAAGGACATGTGATGGAACATTCGACACGAGCGGTCATTCGGCCGGCGCTCGCGCGTCGGCCGAGAACAACGGCGTTGCTGCTCGTCGTGGGACTGATCGCCACCATGATGGCGGTGGCGTTCCACAGCTCGGCCAAGGCCGCGGGCACGACACTGGCCACCGCCGCGGCGGAGAAGGGTCGGTACTTCGGCACCGCGGTGGCCGCGGGCAGGATGGGCGACTCCACGTACATGGGGATCCTGAACCGTGAGTTCAACATGGTGACGGCCGAGAACGAAATGAAGATGGACGCGACGGAGCCGCAGCAAAACCGGTTCAACTACACCAACGGGGACCGGATCCTCAACCACGCGCGTGGTCAGGGCATGCGGGTGCGGGGCCACGCCCTGGCGTGGCACTCCCAGCAGCCGGGGTGGATGCAGAACATGTCGGGCAGCGCGCTGCGGTCGGCGTTGCTCAACCACGTCACCCAGGTCGCCTCCTACTACCGGGGCAAGATCTACGCCTGGGACGTGGTGAACGAGGCCTTCCAGGACGGCAGCTCCGGCGCACGCCGCGACTCCAACCT
>NZ_JBFAFR010000077.1:0-7972 GCF_040639675.1 Actinosynnema sp. NPDC023794
CCCGTTGTCCCAGGCCGACGCGGGCTCCTCGGAACCCGACGTGACGGTCGTGGCCAGCAGGGCCGCGGCGGCGAGCACCACGCCCGCCCGGCGCGCTGTCGTTCGGACTCCACGCACACTGGTCTCCACTCGTCGTCGAGCGATGTGATCGATAACATAGGACGGCGCGTCCAGAGTGTGGTGGGTGGGCGTGATCACTGTCAAGAAGTGAAAGTGAGCGTTAACATTCCCAGTGGTCCGGCCAGCCGACCGGTAGGGGTCAGCGCCGATGAACGCGGAAGCCTGTGAGGCTCGAAAATTCATCGTTGCTGGTCAAGCGGCGTATCGGTACTCGTTGACGAGCCCGCCCGGGATGGGGGTGCGGTGCAGTCTGTGGGTGTCGAGGTCGTGTACCGCGAAGGGGTGCCGCCGAACTTCGGGGGGTAGTTGGTCACGGGCCTGGTGGGCCGGTGTCGGTTGTAGTGGTTTTCGTGGGCTGCGAGGATTGAGTGACACCGAGCAGCAGCTGACGACGGCAGGCAGGTGGACGGTCAACACCGGCCGCAGCGAACGCGGTGCCCCCCGACTGCGGGACGGGAGCCTCGACGATCCGTTTCACCGTCACGCGAGGAGCCGCCCGATGCCCGTGAACACGTCCGCCGGCGACGAAGAACCCGAGGAGCCCGACATCTCCGCCGGGTCGGATGCAGCGGACGCCGAGCCCGGGCCCGGCACGCACATCACCCTGGAGGAGCTCCGGGCCCTCGCAGCGTCGAAAGCGGCTGCGGCGTACCCAGCCCAGGAGGTGAGCCGGTATTTGAGCGAACAGGCGCGGTCCCTCAGCCGTGCCCTGCAACGGGCGCTGGTCCTTCCCAAGATCGAGTTTCCGAAGATTCCGGTTCCCGAGGTCGCCGGTCTGCCGAACATCGACCTGTCCCGGCTGGCTGTCTCCACCGACGACTGGCTGGTCCCGTTGCTGGACCAGATCGGTGCCGTGCTGGCCGGGCTGGAGACCGTGCCGCTGCAAGTGCTGCGGCAGGGCGGCCCGGACAACTGGCGGGAACTGCAGGACGCGGAGGTGGCCGAGCTTCCGATGCTGGCCGAGCAGGGCATCCCGATCTCGTGGGTGCCGCGCGCGGCCGTATTGCGCGACCTTCTCGCCACCGAGCCCAGCCACCCTGGGTGGACGGGCGTGGTGACCGCCCACAGCGAGACGATCCTCGGCGACTGCGCCGCGGCGTTGGACGTCGTCGAGCGCGGCGAGCGCGGCGAACTGGGTCGGTACCTGCGGGCGGCGCTGACGACGTTCGAGGCCGGGCATCACGCCGCAGCCCAGGCCCTGGCGATGAATGTGCTCGACACCCTGCTGCGCGCGATCACGCCGGCGACCGGCCGAAGCAACGGCAAGGGCGGCCGGGGAAGGGCGCCGGGCGTCTACACGAGGTTCGCCCAGTCGATCCGGAGCATGGACATCGAGGGCCGTGCCCTGCTGATGCCGTGGGTGATCGCCTACCGCCCGGTGCTCGCGGCGTTGCAGGAGTTCTGGCCCGACCGCGGCGACGACGTGCCCACGACCGCCAACCGGCACGCGACCGCCCATGCGGTGGGCGACATCCAGTACACCGAGGGCAACGCGTTGCTGGCGTTGATGTTGTCGACGGCCATCCTGCGCGAGACTCATCACCAGGACCAGCGGCTGAGCGATCTCCAGGGGACAAACGATGAGGACGGCCGACAGGCCCGTTGAATCCGACCGCGTGCGGCGACAAGCGGCTGGCACGCCGCCGGAATCGCGGGCTCGTTCGGCCTCGCTCTCTCCCGCTCTTAGAGGGCATCTGATCCACCTTTGGGCGGGTATGTCTGTTTTGCGTAGATCGTTTCGCCAGGTTTGGGTGGATTCGCCGATGAGAACGCGGCTCATTATGTTAGACATCGCCCAGTGGATCATCGTGCACGAGCGCCGCGGCAGGGTCTCGTAGTCGCGTACCAGTCGACGATGCTGCATCAGCCAGCCCAGGGTTCGTTCGACCACCCACCTCTTGGGCAGAACGTAAAATCCCTGTGCTGCAACACGTTTGACGACTTCGACGCGGACACCCTGTCGGGCGCCGTGACGGACGACCTCGTGGTTGTAGCCGCCGTCCACCCAGGCGATCGACACGTTAGGTTGCGCGACGGCCAGGTGGCCCAGGAGTTGCCGACCGGCGGTCGAGTCCTGGACCGAGGCTGCGGTCACGATCACCGCGAGGAGCAGACCCAGTACGTCGGTGGCGATGTGTCGCTTGCGGCCCTTGATCTTCTTGTTGGCATCGATGCCCTGACTGGTTTCGTTGACGTTGCGGGACGTTTTCACGCTCTGCGAGTCGAGGACGGCCGCCGTCGGTGCGGCCATGCGTCCACTTGCGACACCGACCCGTTCCCGCAGCAGGTCGTGTAACGCCTCGGCCGTGCCGTCGCTCTCCCACTTGGCGTAGTAGTCGTAGACAGTCTTGTACGGCGGAAGTCGTGCGGAAGGTAGGCCCACGCGATCCCGGTCCGGCACACGTAGAGGATCGCGTTGACGATCTCTCGTAAGTCGTGCACCCGTGCCGCGGTTCCCGGCCCGCGCCGGGCGGCACGCCAGGCCGTCAGCATCGGTTCGATCAACGCCCACCGGGCATCGGACAGGTCACTGGGGTACGCGCGCCGAGAGCTCACAGTTGATCAACTTTAGAGCGGTCGACAAATCGGACAGACCGCCTCAAACCAAGATCAGATGCCCTCTAAGCCGTTTTACAGGCCCCGCTCTGCGGCTGCGGCGAGCTCGCTGGCCAGTGTCTTGAGGGCTTGCCGTAGTTCGTCGGGGCGGTGGATGGTGAACGGCCATTCCAGGGAGGCGAGTAGGTGAGCCATGCCGTCGAGGCGTTCTGCGCGGGCGTGCATGAGGACGCCGGTGGTGTCAGCGGTGAGAGTTGCCACCGAGCGGGGCAGTCGGCGGGCGATCGCGTCGATGGGTCCATGGATGGTCACCTCGACTTGCCAGCGGTAGGGAACCTGCGCCAGAGCCGAGGTCAGGTGAGCGACGGGGTCGAAGCCGTTGGGGGCGGTGAAGTCGCGGGCCTGGGAGGCAACGGATTCGATGCGGTCGACGCGAAAGGTTCGCAGGGTGTCTCGGAGGTGGTCGTAACCGACGAGGTACCAGCGGCCGTTGTGGAAGACCACGCCGTAGGGATCGACATCGCGTTCGGTGCGCTGCTGGCGCCACGACTGGTAGCTGATGCAGACCGTCGTGCAGATGCGGGCGGCTTGGGCCAGGGCGAGCAGGACGCCGGCCCCCGGGGCTTGCCCGATGACGGCGTTGCCGGTGAATGCGAGGGATTCACGGATGGCGGCGAGCGGTTCGCGCAGCGCCTGCGGCAGCACCCGCTCGATCTTCGCAAGGGCGCCCGCACTGGCCAGCACCGTGGTGCCCATGCCGAGGCGTTCCGCGGCGACCAGGCCCAGGACAACGGCAAGTGCCTCGTCGTTGGTGAGGACCAATGGGGGCATTCGGTATCCGCGGGCCAGTCGGTAGCCGCCGTAGCGGCCGCGTTCTGCCGTCACAGGGATACCGAGGTCCCGCAGGTGCGCGGTGTACCGGCGCACGGTGCGGATGTCAGTACCGAGGCGGTCGGCCAGTTCGGCTCCGGTGAGTCGAGCGTGGGACTGGAGGAGTTCCAGCAGCGTCAGCACACGAGTGAGGGGATGCGACATGGATCACCCAACATTTTAGGGCGGATTGTGTCCTGTATTGAGCTTACGCTCCCGGCCAACACCGCACTTCAGGGAGATCACATGGCGACCTTCGTATTGGTTCCCGGCGCCTGGCTCGGGGCATGGGCCTGGGAAGAGACTGCCCGCGCTCTGCGGGAGCGCGACCACACCGCGGTAGCGGTGACGCTGACGGGCCTGGCCGAGCGCGCCAACCTGGGCGGTCCTCAGACGGACCTGAGCACCCACATCAGCGACATCACCGATCTGGTCGAGCGGCAGGACCTGCGTGACATCACCTTGGTCGCCCACAGCTACGCCGCCGCTCCCGTCACCGGGGCCGCGGGACGCCTCGGCCACCGGCTGGAGCGCGTGGTCTACGTGGACAGCGCCCCGTTCGCCCCGGGCATGTGCATGCTCGACCTCATGCCACCGCAGGTAGCCGACCAGCTGCGTCAGCAGGTCAACGCCCTCGGGGACGGGTGGCAGCTGGCAATGCCGCCGATCGACATTCTCAGCGTGTCCAGCAGCCTCGACGGACTCGACGAGCCCGGGCTGGAGCGTCTGCTTGCGCGTGCGACCCCGCATCCGTTCGGCACCTACACCCAGCGCCTCGCCGACCCTACCGACCCTGGTCCCGGAGTGGACCGCGTCCTGATCGCCTGCCACGACTTCAAGGCCCTGCTCGATGCCGGGATTCCGATGCTCTCCTACCTGAACCAGCCGCCATGGCGGCGTTTCGACTTGCCCACGGGGCACTGGCCGATGCTCTCGGCGCCCGCCGAACTAGCCGACCTGCTCGACGCCGCCGTCTCCTGACCTCGCCAGATCGGCGCAGCCGCATGCCTGACCACACGCGTGTACGACTGTTGCGGGCCGGTGCCCAAGCGCTGGCAGGCGAAGTACGGGAGGCTACGGCGGAAGCAGTCGTCCGGCGGGTCTTCGCCGTCCAGGCGCAAGACACGATGGCAGCCGCCCTGGGCATCCGGGTACGCGGCCGGGCCATCACCGCCCGCGCCATCCGCGCGGCCTACGAGGACGACCGCAGCATCGTCCGCGCCGGGTATCTGCGCGGCACCTTGCACACCACCCCAAGCGACGACGCCCCTGGGTCCTACGGCTGCTCGCTCCCCGGATCCTCGCCGCGACCAGCCGCCGCTACTGATGGCGCTCTGCGAAAAGTGTGGGGTGCCAGAACTCTGCACTGGGCTGCCGACCTGCGGTGATCGTGCACCATGAGCCGTAGGGGCATGATCGTGAAGTGTGGCGTTACGACTGCTGTACCTGATCTTCATCCGACTCGGTAGCTGGCTGCTGCTCCTCGGACGGTCCTCCGCAACCAAGGACGTCGAACTGCTGGTGCTGCGACACGAGGTTGCCGTGCTCCGCCGCACCAGCCCTCGCCCGCAGCTGGACTGGGCCGACCGCGCGGTGCTCGCCGCACTGGCCCGCCGACTCCCCCAGTTACTGCGCCGGCACCGACTGGTCACGCCCGACACTCTCTTGCGGTGGCACCGGCGCCTGGTCGCGAAGAAGTGGACCTACCCCAACCGAACCGGACGGCCGCCGATCGACAGCGCCCTGACGATGTTGATCGAGCGGATTGCCCGGGAGAACGGCGGCTGGGGCTACCGCAGGATCCAAGGCGAACTGTTCAAACTCGGCCACCGGGTAGGCGCGGCTGCCATCCGCCGCGTGCTCAAACGCCTGCGCATCCCACCAACACCCAAGCGCGACACACCGGCCCCTCCTGGCGACGGTTCCTGCGCGCGCAGGCCGCGAGCATGCTGGCCTGCGACTTCTACCGCGTCGACTGCGCCGTGACGCTCAAGCGGGTCCACGTGTTCTTCGTGATGGAGGTCGCCACGCGCTACGTGCACCTCCTCGGCACCACCACGAATCCGGACGGCCCTTGGACAACGCAACAAGCCCGCAACCTGCTCATGGACCTCGGCGACCGCGTCGATGACTTCCGGTTCCTGGTGCGAGACCGGACAGAGCAGTTCACCGCCTCGTTCGATGCCGTTCTCGCCGACGCCGGTGTCGAAGTCGTGAAGATCCCTCCGCAGAGTCCGCGAGCCAACTGCTACGCCGAACGGTTCGTCAGCACCATCAGACGCGAAGCCACCGACCGCCTGCTCATCATCAACGAACGCCACCTGAGATCAGTGCTGCAGCGCTACGTGGCCCACTAAAACCACCGCCGACCCCACCAAACCCGCCAACTCAGACCACCACGACCAGGCCGACCGATCGCACAACCGGGCTGCACCTCCGTACGCCGCCGACCAGTCCTCGGCGGCCTGATCAACGAGTACGAACCCACAGCAGCCTAACGCCCAGGTCAGACAGTGTGGCCAACTTCTGGAACCCCACAGGTGGCCGAACGCCACGGCGACGGCCTCGACCCGATTTCCGTGAACGCGCCGTTCGCGCTGCCGGCACCGGCGCCGGAGGTGTGGCAGCCGACGGCGTCGATCCAAATCCATAGTGGACACCGCTGCACAACACACCCGCGCCGACGACAGGCGGGTGCCGACCTCGGCCGTCGCGTCGCCCGGTTCGGCATCACCCGGTTCTGGGCGCTGCTGGGTTGAGGGCGGCCGTCGCGTAGTACAGCGGGAATCCCGCAGGGTGGACGACCTTGAGGAGCGCCGATGACGTTGGAATGCTCGGGTTCATGTCCCAGCCACTCGTCATCGGCGTCCTGGTCGGCAATCCCGTCCGGCGTCCCGCACGTTGAACGCGGCGCTCGCTCTGCGCGAGGCGGTTCGCCACGCTGTGAGCGCGCAGGGGGTGGAGGTGGCCCCCGACAGACCGCTGGTGGACGCGGCGGCCCTCGCGCCTTCGGTGTTCGAGCCGGGTTCGACGGCCGTGCGGGAGGCGTTGGACCGGCTCTCGACGGCCGATGTGCTGGTGGTGGCGTCACCGACGTACAAGGCGACGTACACCGGTCTGCTCAAGGCGATCCTCGACCAGGCGCCCGGCAACTGGCTGCGCGGCAAGACCGCCGTGCCGCTGCTCGTCGCGGCGGCCGACAAGCACGCGTTGGCCGTGGAACTCCACCTGAAGCCGCTGCTCGCGGAGCTGGGCGCTTCGGTGCCGGCCCGGGGTGTGTTCGCCAACGAGGCCCTGCTGTCCGGGGACCAGGAACAGCTGATCGGCACGCTGGGCGACCGGCTGACCGAAGCCGGGTGGTTCACGACTCCGGTGGGGGCGACCCGATGACAGACCTGCGCACCGCACTCCGCGACTTCCCGCGAGGGGTCGGCATCGTCACCGCGACCGGCCCGGACGGCCCGGTGGGCGTGACCGTCAGCTCGTTCACGTCCGCGAGCATGGACCCGCCGCTGATCGTGGTGTGGATCGGCGAGGGCGCGTCGGCGTGGCCGGTGCTGCGCACCGCACCGCTCTTCGCGGTCCACCTGCTGCACGCCGGCCAGACCGCCCTGTCCGCTTCGCCACGACCGGCGCGGACCGCTTCGGCGCCGACACCGACTGGGAACCCGATACCGACGACGTCCCCCACCTGCTGGACGCCCGCTCCGCCTGCGCTGCCGCACAGTCCGCCGAATCGCGGTAGGAGACCACGTGGCCCTGGTGGGCGAACCGCTGGAAATCCAGCACAACACCGGCATCCCACCCCTGGTCCGCTTCCAGGGCCGGTACACATCCGTGGCCTGACACCGTTGCCTGAAGGTGCGCGGACGTTCCCTCGGGCAACGGTGACCACCAGACGTCGTACCGCCTGGACGGGGTCAGGCCACTGACTCGTCCTGCGGCTCATCGCCGCGGAGGTGCAACTCGCCACCGTCCGGGCCCAGGTGGCACTCGCTGTACACCGACTACGAGGGCTTCATGGTGCTGGCGCCACAGCCGCAGCGGGTGACCGAACTCGGCGACCTGCTCGACCAGGTGGTGCGCTGGTCGAACACCCTCGCCACGGTCCGGGCCGCCTGAGCCGACCGTCACGCCCGGGACCACCTGCTCACCGCGCAGGCTCCGGACTCGGCACAGGCACGCGGGGTCGAACGCCGGGTGCCGGCACATGGGCGACATCCGCTCGCGGTGACATCGAAATAGCCGGTTTCCGATGGTGAGTGCAGAGGGCTACCTGCAAGGACGAGTTCAGAGCGGCAGTGATTCGACCCGCAGCATGAGTGCGAGACGTGGGTCGGTGGACCGGCGTGTACCAGGCCGAGAACGCGAACGACGCGACCGTGATCGCGCCGACCGCGACCGCGGCGTACCGCACCGGCCGGCC
>NZ_JBFAFR010000078.1:0-7322 GCF_040639675.1 Actinosynnema sp. NPDC023794
TCAAACGACACCTCTCCGACGTCGTCTACCGCGCTCTACGCATCGACGCCACGATTACCCGACCAACCTCCGCTTGACAGAGGAGCGATTTACAGTCCCTGGTCCGATGCGGCGTGTCGCGCGGCGGTGATCTCGGGGTGGATGTGCCAGTCCTGTGGTGGGTTGATGTTGTCGGGGTTGCCCCAGAGTCCGGTGCGGTTGATGCCGCCTGCGGTGGTGCGTTCGGCGAGTTCGGGGGACAGGAGGATGTAGTCGAGTCGGTTGCGCAGGCTGCACGACTGGAACGTGCCGGGTCGTGGTCCGGGGTCGAAGAGGGGCAGTGCGGCGGTGTCGACGATGGTGTGCCGAGGCCGAGCAGTGGTTCCAGGGTCGGGTGTTTGGGCGGGGTGTCGTTCGTGGGACCTTTGTTGAGGTCGCCGAGGACCGCGATGAGGTCGGCGCCGTCGGCGCGGAGCTGGTCGTAGATGTCACGGACGCGTTGGCATTGCCTGCTGCGCAGCGGGTCGGGATTGCCGCTGGAGAACGATTGGCTTTTGAGGTGGTTGAACAGCAGGAACAGGTCCTTGCCGTCGGGTAGTCGGACTTGGTAGACGGGACAGTCGTGACTGAACAGAGGACGGCCGGGTTGTCCGGGTCGAGGTCGTCGACGTGGCTCCTGACGGAGGCGATGTCGATGGGGGCGGGGTGTAGAGGCCGACGTCGATGCCGCGGGGGCGTTGCCGTCGACCAGCATGGCGTGGCCGTAGCGGCGGTCGAGCAGTTCGTCGTTGAACCGCGCCAGTGAGGGGCGGTCTTCGGCCTCGACGACGCAGAGGATGTCGGCGGCGACGTCGTTGATGACCTTGGCGGTCATCCGGACGGCCAGCTCGTCCACCGGCTCGGTGATCAGCTCGACCCAGCCGATCCAGTCGCCGCGCCCGGAGGCGACGATCTCGACGTCACGGTCCTGGCGTTGGGTGAGGAAGTCGCCGCGGTTCTCCCGCAGCAGCGCCCATGCCTCGAACGGGCGAGGGGTTGAGCACCAGGCGCCCGGCGTCGCTACGGACGAGGACCTCGAGGGTCTCCAGGGCTTGCAGCATCGCCTGCTTGTCCGCAGGGGTGTAAATAGTCTTCGCGGCGAGGGTGTTGAACTGGCCGAAGGCGGCGAGGGCGGGCCCGCCCTCGGCCTGAGTGGCGGTGTCGAGTGCTTTCGCCCGGGCGAAGAGGTTCTCGACGTTGAACGTGGCGAGCCGGATGGTCAGGGTGACGTCCTCGATTCGAAGCGGACAACGAAGCATCGGCCTGGTGGGTCGGGGCGGGTAGACCAATAGTCTCGCTTCTCACATCGCTCACGCCGCTGGCGGGACCACGCGATACACCCGAAGGTGTGACAGGGCCGGGGACGTGGTCATGCTGTCACAATGTCAACAGTTCCATGGATTGCGCTGGCCGGCAACGCTAGGCCCAGCGGGGCATACTGAACGCCTCATGCACATGTGAACCTTGGAATTTCGATGCAACGCGATACCGAATTAGACGCTCTCGCTCAAGCGAAAGACACCGCCGCCGAACGCTGTCGACAGCTGAGAGAAGTGCACAATGCCGCCTACGCTCGGTACCAAGAATTAGTGAACCGCTTTGATGCCCTAAAGGTCGCGCATGATGAAACCGGTGAAGCCCAATCTGCATTCGAGCAGTCGGGAGAGGCTCGCGACTGGGGTGACCACGAGGAGGCTCGCGGGGCGTCCGAAGAGGGTCATGAGCTAAAAGACCGGCCGGGGGGCCTTGCGGAGAAAAAGCGTCAGATTGCGCAAGAGTACCGTGAAGCCCGAGAGGCGTGGCGCCAGGCGCGGCGTGAGTTGGTGGCGGCTAAAGAGGAGCACGAACGTGCCAAGGCGGCGTTCACTGCCCGATTGAATTTGGTGAAAGCTATTAATGCAGAACACCGGCGCAGGCGACGCGCGGACCGGCAGGAGCGAAGTCGTCATCGCTGAGGCGATCGGGATCTGCGAGAAGAAGACAAATAAGCACGTCTGGAGTGATCAAGGGTCGAATGTGGGTCCAGGAGTACTCCAGCCGTCGAGGTAGGGCTGGAGATCATCTGGTGTGAGGGTCGGCGGGTCCGGCATGACGGGCATGAGACTGAGTGGGTCGAGCGCGTCGATGTAGGACTGGGCCCAGCGCAACCACGGGCGTGCGCTCTCGATGGGCACGATTTCCGGCTCGGCCGCGGCCAGTTCGGCTTTGAAGTCGGCACAGTAGGCGCGTCAGCCGACCGGGTGCAGCGGCAGGTTGACGGTGTCGCGGCGGTGCAGGTCGCTCCACGCCCGGCTCAGGCGGTGCACCAGTTCGGTCAGGACCTCCGAGGGCAGGGAGAACGGCAGGCGGATGAAGTTGTCGTGGCCGCCGGTGGGGTCGGTCGCCGCGCCCGGCACGATCTCCACGCCGTGCCGCAGCGCTAGCTGGGCGAAGACCCGCGCGTCGGTTCCGGGCAGTTCCACCCACAGCGCCGACCCACCGTCGGGCACCCGCCAGTGCCAGTCCGGCAGGAACTCGGTGAGCAGCTCGCGCAACTGGTCCAAGCGGGCGCGCAGGGCCGAGGAGCGGTTGCCGGCGATCTCGCCGAGGCGCGGCAGCACCCTGGCCGCCAGCGCCTGGTCCAGCAGTGGGCTGGACAGGTCGGCCCGCACCTTGTACCGCGCCAGGCGCTCCACCACGTCGACGGAGGCGCGCAGCCAGCCGATGCGCAGCCCACCCCACGCCGCCTTGGCCAACGAGCCCACCGTGAGCACCTCGCCGGCGGGCGGGGCGAACGCGGCGACCGGCGGCGGCACGCGGGTGTCGGCGCCCGTCGACATGTAGGCGTTGTCCTCCAGCACGGGCACCTGGTGGCGGGCCGCCAGCTCGGCCACCCGCCGCCTGCGGTTGGCCGACATGAGCAGGCCCGTGGGGTTGTGGAAGGTCGGCATCAGGTACAGCAGCGCAGGTTCGTGCTGCGCCAGCACGGCGGCCAGGCCGTCCACCCGGATGCCCTCGTCGTCCAGCGGCACCGACACCATCGTGGCGCCCGCGGCGAGGAAGACGTCCAGGCAGCCCGGCCAGCTCGGCTTCTCCACCACGACCACCGCGCCGGGCCGCAGGTACATCTGCGTCACCAGGCCCAGCGCCTGCTGCGCCCCGGTGGTGACCAGCACCTGCTCCGGCGTCGTCAGCAGGTCCAACTGCTCGTAGTGCTGGGCGATCTCCTCGCGCAGCGGCGCGTACCCGCGCGGGTGGTAGCCGACGTCTGCCAGCAGGTCGTCCAGCTCCTCGGCGACCAGCGTGCGGGTGATCGCGGCCAGCTCCGGCGCGGCGGGCTCCACCGCGAACGACAGCGAGATGACCTCGCCCGGACCGTCCACCAGCCGCTGGAAGATCGACGTGGCCCGACCGCCGGGCACCCGGCCGTCGGCGCCCGTCCGCGGGCGCGGCGCGGTGCGGCTGACCCTGGTGCCGCTGCCGCGCCTGCTGTCGACCACGCCCCGGCCGCGCAGCTCGTCGTAGGCAGCCACCACGGTGGCCCGGCTGGTGTGCAGGAGCTTGGCCAGGTCGCGCTCGGAGGGCAGGCGCTCCGTGGGGCGCAGGTCGCCCGCGCGCACCGCGCGGGTCAGCGCCGAGGCCAGCCTGCGGTACAGCGGCCCGGTGGTGCCCGCCCAATCGCCGAGGATCTCCACCAGCTCGGCGGGGTCCTGGTAGCGCTCCATCTGACCGTCCCGTGCTCGTCGTCGGTGCGGGTCAAGTTAGCGCCCGACCGCGGCGTGACGATCCGGTCCGAAGGCAACACCGCCCGGATGGCGGTACGGGAATCCACCTGCCAATTCGGGGTGGATTGGCCGGGGTGGGCCGTTCGGCGGCGGTGCAGACTTCGGGCGTACCGCCGCGAGCGGTCGGCGCTCGCGGATCGCCTCGGCGGACAGGAGCGAATCGCGTGGACTTCGGGCTGTTCTACTTCGCTGACGACCCAGGTCGGGACACCGACCGCTACCGCCTGCTGGTCGAGGGCGCCCGCTTCGCCGACAGGAACGGCTTCACCGCCGTCTGGACGCCGGAGCGGCACTTCCACACCTTCGGCGGCGGCTACCCCAACCCGGCGGTGACCGGCGCCGCGCTGGCCGCGGTCACCGAGCGGGTCGCCATCCGCGCCGGTAGTGTCGTGGCGCCGCTGCACCACCCGCTGCGGATCGCCGAGGAGTGGTCGGTGGTCGACAACCTCTCGGCGGGCCGCGCCGGGGTCTCGCTGGCCTCGGGCTGGCACGCGGTCGACTTCGCCCTGCGCCCGGAGAACTACGCCGCGCGCCGGGACGTGCTGGTCCGGACGCTGCACGAGGTGCGCGCCCTGTGGCGGGGGGAAGCGCTCGCGGTCGTCGACGGAGCCGGGCAGGAGGTCGAGGTCGGCGTGCACCCCCGGCCGGTGCAGACCGACCTGCCGATGTGGCTGACCAGCGCGGGCACCGTCGAGACGTTCCGCCAGGCGGGGGAGTGCGGTGTCGGCGTGCTCACCCACCTGCTCGGCCAGGAGCCCGAGGACCTGGGCAAGAAGATCCGCGCCTACCGGGAGTCCTTCCGCGCCGCGGGTCCGGCGATCCCCGAGCCCGGCCGGGTGGTGCTGATGCTGCACACGTTCCTCGGCGAGGACCGCGACCGGGTGCGCGAGATCGTCCACGAGCCGTTCAGCGCCTACCTGCGCAGCTCGATCGGGCTGATCCTGCGCGCCTCCGGCGATCTGATGCCCGGTGTCGCGCCAGAGGACCTCGATCCCGAGGACGTGGACTTCCTGGTGGCTCGCTCCTTCGACCGCTACTTCGACACGGGCGGCCTGTTCGGCACCGTCGAGGACGCCTCGCGCACCCTGGAGGTGCTGGCCGGCATCGGGGTCGACGAGGTGGCCTGCCTGATCGACTTCGTCGGCGACACCGACGCCGTGCTGGGCGGTCTGGAGCACTTGGCCCGGCTGCGGGAACGTTGGCAGGACTGAACGACCGGCGCTGAGCACCCGGCGGCGGACAGCTGACGGGCACGGGGACCGGGACGACCCGGCCCCCGTGCGCGGGATCAGCGCGTGGACAGGTCCGCGGCCACCGCCGAGGCCTGCGGCGCGGCCGAGCGGGTGACCGCGCGCTGCGCCCGCGAGGGCACGCCGTTCACGCCACCGGTGCTCGCCGCGTAGCTCGCCACCGCCCACGCCACGGCCTTGGCGTTGCGGCCCAACGCGGTCCGGCCGACGTTGCCGAGGTCGTCGCACCCTTCGTGGTAGCACGTGTCGAACGGCGCACCCGCGGTCCCGCCCCACTCGGCGGCCTGCGCGGCGGTCTTGCGCTTCTGGTTGCCGGTGAACAGCGTCCCGGACGGGATGCCGGCGGCGGTGAACCAGCGCTGGTCGGACACCGGGTCCTGGGCCTCGCCCTGGGCGCGCACACCGACCGAGGCCAGGTAGTCCACCAGGGTCCGTTCGATGTGCGCCGAGCCGTGCGGGCCGGGCGCCGGGCCCTGCCCGGTGGAGTTGTCGCCGTCGTAGACGAAGTAGCCCGCGTTGGGCGCGGCCAAGGTGTCGAAGTTCAGGTACAGCGCGATGTCCAGCTGCTGCTCGAAGGTCAGCCGCTCCACGTAGTGGCGCGAGCCGAGTTGGCCGAACTCCCACGAGCCCCACCACACGAACCGCACCGCGTTGGCCGCCTTCGGGCGAGAGCCCAGTGCCAGCGCGGTTTCCAGCAACGCCGCCGCACCGGTGCCGTTGCCGCTGATGCCCGGTCCTTCCACGACGCTGTCCAAGTACGCGCCGGCTACCACGACGTTGTCCGCGCGGCCGGTCGCGGTCTGCGCGACCAGGTTCACCGACGTGCGCTCCTCGGCGAACCGCCTCAGGTCCAGCGATACCGGCTGGCCCGCCCGGGAGCGCAGTGCCCGGCCGTCGGCCTCGCTCAGCCCGCCGGTGGGGATGCGCGCGGCGGCGTCGGAACCGAGCGAGCCGCGCAGCCAGCTGTCCGCGTTGTTGTAGATCAGCGTGGCGGCGGCGCCCGCCGCGGCGGCGTTCTGCTGCTTCACCGCGAAGGAGCACACCCCGCGCCGCACCAGCACGATCGCGCCGGTGTAGTCCGCGTCGGCGAAGTCGGCGGCCTCGCAGCCGGGTGTCGCCTCGTCCGCGACCACCGCCAGCGGGCCGGTGATGCCGCCGACCGGCGTGTTCGGGGTGAACAGCATGTAGTTGACGTCGATCCGCTCGCCGCCGACCACCAGGTGCTCGGCGGTCGGCTCGGAGTAGGAGACCGGGAACTCCTGCCGGGTCACGGTGAACCCGGCGGCGGTGAGCTTGTCCGCCACGTAGTCGGCCGAGGCCAGGTAACCCGGTGAGCCGGGTGCGCGGTGGCCGCCGTTGCGGTCGGCGATGCGCTGGAACGCGATCAGGTGCCGGTGCACGGCGTCCACTCCGACCGCCCGCGTGGCCGCGCGAGCCAGGGCCGGTCCCTCGGGTCCGGCGTGGGCGACGTGGGCGGTGGGCAGCACCAGCAGGGTCGCGGCGAGCACGGCTGCGGCGCGTCGGGGTGTTCGGCTCGTGGCGGACATGGCGTCTCCTGTCTGTGCGGCATGCGATCCACCACAGCGTCGTGGCACGCGCCGGGACGATCCTGGGCCAATGCCGGTCGAAGTGGACTGTTTTCCACCGCGGGCCGGCCAAAACGGTCCAGTTTCCCGGGATTTGGCTCGGGTCCGCCGGTCGGGCCGTGGGCGAGTGTGGAACCACCGCGGGCCGCCGACCCGACCGGGCCCCGTCGACCCCAGGACGGAATCCATGCGCTCACCTGCCTCCTCCCTCGCCACGCTCGTCCAGGCCGCCGTCGCCGCGGACCCGGCGGCCACCGCCGTCGTCGCCGGCGACGACCGGCTCGACTACGCGGGGCTCGACGCCCGGTCCTCCCGGCTGGGCAGGTTGCTGGTCGAACGCGGGGCCGGCCCGGAGGAGGTCGTCGTGGTGGCCATGACCCGCTCGGTCGACCTGGTGGTGGCGCTGCTGGCGGTGGTCAAGTCCGGTGCGGCCTACCTGCCGGTGGACCCGGACTACCCGGCCGAGCGGCTCGCCGCGGTGCTGGCCACGGCCCGGCCGGTGCTCGTGCTCACCGACCGCGCCACCGGGTTTGCCTCCGACCTGCCGACCGTCGTGGTGGACGACCTGGCGGAGGGACCGGCCGAGCCGCCCACCCCCGCTCCGGGCGGCGGCCATCCGGAGCGGTTGTGCTACGTGATGTTCACGTCGGGGTCGACGGGTGTGCCGAAGGGTGTGGCGGTGACGGATGCCGATGTGGTGGCGT
>NZ_JBFAFR010000079.1:0-7222 GCF_040639675.1 Actinosynnema sp. NPDC023794
GTGGTCCAGGAGTTGCTGCGGCAGGTGGTCCGGCGGTGGCCGGCGGACCGGCCGCGGGGGGGGCGGGAGGTGGGGGCGGGCCCCGCGGGGGGCCCCCCCGGCGGGGGGGCCCGGGGGGCCGCCCCCCCGGCCCCCCCACCGCCGAACCGGACGGCACCGGCGAGGGCCGCCGCTCCCACCGTCCGGCTGCGCCGTCCTTCCCCCGCGTAGAGGCGCCGACGGCAGCGTGGACGCAGGCGACCTCACCCATCCGACAGCAGAAGCGGCCTCACACTTCCTGGCCCAGCGCGGCGCAGATCAGGCGGATCCCCAGGTACAGGACGGTCTCGGTGTGAACCCCGGCGGCATCCCGGTGCGGGCCAGTGAAGAGGTCGGCCAGCTCCAGCGAGTGGAACACGTGCCAGGCCGGCCTGTGTCCGGGTCGTTCGACGGTTTGGGTGGTCAAGGCGACCGCGTAGGCCACAGCAGCCGGCCACAGCCGGTCGAGGATCTGCTCGGGTACGCGCCAGGAGTCACCGGCCGCGGGTTCGTCCGGTTCGTCGCGGCCAAGATGGACACGGTGCTCCTGCGTGCGGAACATCGCGCGCAGACCTGGGTGGGTTCGACGCAGCTCGTCCACGACCCTGCCCAGCCGTGCCCCGCAGCCCAACCGCGCCAGCGCGACGGGCCGGTGGGGCGCGGCAGGCAGCCAGATCCACGCCTCCAACGGATCCCGCCACCGCTCACGCGGCGGAAACGGCACCTCGCGGTCCCATCCCGGGACGTCGAGCCGAGGGCCCGGGTCCATGCCCGCCAAGCAGCTGAGAAGCACGCCGACCGCGCTCCACCCCGCAGGCAGGGTCAAGCCGGCGGTGTCGCCCCGGTCGATCGCTGCGGCGACACGGACCGCGTCGGGCGCGTAAACGACGTCGCCGTCGAACACGCAGCAGGGGCACACCGGCACGCAGGTGGACGTCGGCGTGATCAACGCCGCGGCGGGATGGGAGTCGCCGCAGATGCCGCACTCCGCGTCATCCGGGGCGTCGGCGGTGTCGTCGGCGCGGGCGGCGGCGATCAGCGAGTCGGTCAACGCGACCAGTTCCCGTGCAGGCCGGTCGGTGGGCAGGATCCGGCCGTCGATCCCGACGCGACGATCCCACGACCTCTGCCACGCTCCTCCCAGCGGCGCCCACAGCACGATCCGCAACGGCGAGTCGGGATCGACTACCCGCGGATCGTCGGGGTGCTCCGGCCCAGAGGCCGGACGTCCCGCTCCGTCGCGGCCCACCGACAGCGTGGCGGGGCCGGCGTGCAGGCGCAGCCCGCCGGCGATCGGGAACTCCTCGACCTGCACCGGCCACCCGGCGGCGTGGAAGGCGTCGGCGAGATCGCCGTGCAGACGCGCCGCCGAACCAGGCCCTGCCGCGTCGGCGCGCCGCAACGCGGTGGCGGCAGTGGTGTAGTTCTCCCGCGTGCGGGCCATCCGGGAGCGCACACGTGTTTTGAAGGGGTCGTTGACGGTCATGCCCAAGGCTCCGAACGGCACGGCTGCCCACGCTCCGCGCCGGGAAAGGTCCGGACACGACGACTGCGATGCGCGATCAAAGACCTTGGCCGACGACGTCGGTACGGCGTGGGCGTAACCGACACGGCGCGGGCGTGGCGCGACTGCCGCCGCACAGCCTAGCCACTCCTCCCCTGCCGCCGTGCCCGGGTCGGGCCCGCGCCGCTCCGCTTCGGCGGTGCTACGCTCTATGCCGGGCAACCGCGCCACGCCCGCACCGGGGCATTGCGACGTCCACGCCGTCGCCGCCACGACCGGTCAAGGTCTTCGATCGCGCGCACACCGAAGCTCGTTCCCAGCGTGCCGATCCGTGGCGCGGTGGGCGTGGACCCGTGGCGCTTCCTCACACGTCCACTACGCCATCATGTAGGAAACTGAACACTTTCGGCTCGATAAGGACGCCGAACTGCTCGTGTTGCGGCACGAGAACGCGGTCCTTCGTCGGCAACTCGCGGGTCCGATCCACCACGAGCCCGCGGACCGGCTCTGGTTCGCCGCCCTCTCCGGGGTAGTGGATCGTCGACGTCGGTCAGAGATCTTCCTGGGCACGCCGGGCACCCTGCTCGCCCGGCACCGCACACTCGTGGCCCGCAAGTGGACCACTCCGCGCGTCGACGTACCGGACGTCCACCGACGCGAGCGGTGATCAAGTCGCTCGTGCTGCGGCTCGCCAAGGAGAACCCGCAGTGGGGTCATCGACGGATCCAGGGCCGAACCGGCCCGACTCGGCCATCACATCGCCCACTCGACGGTCTGGCAGATCCTGCACGAAGCAGGCATCGCCCCCGCTACGCCGGTCCGACCTGGCGGGAGTCCTCACCGCCCGGCCCAGGGCGTCATCGCGGCGGACTTCCTCCACCTCGACACCGTGCTCGGCAGGCGCCTGTACGCACTGGCCTTCCTCGAACACGGCACCCGCCACCTGCACATCACCGGCCTCGCCTCTCACCCGACGCCGGAGTGGACGACCCAGCAGGCCAGGAACCTCGCCGCCGACCTCGGAACGCGCATGGAGTCCCTCCGCTTCCTGCTCCGCGACCGCGACGGCAAGTACAGCCAGGTGTTCGACGCCGTCTTGCGGGCCGACGACCTCCGCATCATCGAAAGCACGCCACAGGCACCGCAGATGAACGCCCACTGCGAACAGGTCATCGGCACCATCCGACGCGAAGCCCTCGACCACATCCTGATCACCGGCGAGAGCCACGCACGACAAGTCCTCACGACCTACGAAGACCACTGCAACCGACACCGACCCCACCAAGCCCACGACCAACTACCACCCGAGACCCAGCTACACCCCGCCGCGGTACACGACCTCGACACCCACAGACCGCTCCGCACCCGCGTCCTCGGCGGCATCCTCAACGAGTCCAGACATATCGCTTGACAAGCAACGATGACTTTCGAGCGGCACAGGCTTGTGGATGTGTCGAGGGCGTCGGACCTCGGCGCGCGCCCGTCCCTTGACGACGTCGGGACTCCACCTTGATCCTGAGCGTGGGCCACAGTCGCCTCGGATGCGCCGCCGGCATCCCCCACCGGAGGAAGGACCTCCCGACATGAACACCTCCGCTCGTCCGAAACGCGGGTCGACAGCGGCCGGCCTCGTGCTGACGCTGCTGGCGGCTCTCGCCGGCTTGCTCGTCGTCGCCGGCCAGTCCGGCGCCACTGCGCAACCCACCCCGACGAACACCTCCTCGATCACCCACCCGACGGACTACCCGCCCTCCAGCACCACGCCGGCACCGACCGGTCGGTGCACCGCCGTCTACCGCCTGGTCAGCACGTGGCCGGGTGGGCTGCTCGGCGAGGTCGTCGTCACGGCCGGCTCGCCGATCACCACCTGGAACGTGCAGTGGACGCTCGCGCCCGAGCAGGTGGTCACCAACCTCTGGGGCGGCGCCGCCTACGACCTCGGCCGGACGGCGAACGTGCGCAACGCCGACTGGAACGGCGTGCTCACGCCGCAGGACACCGCGACGATCGGCTTCACCGTGTCCGGCAGCCCGCACCCGCACACCCCGATGGTCAGCTGCATCGCGTCCTGACGATCGGCACGCGGGTAGCCTGTCCACCCCGATTGCCAGACCGTCCCGAGGAGCTGTCGCTTTGGACCAGGACGGGTTGTGGTGGACGTCGTGGTGCAGGTCCGGTCTATCAGCCCGAGCGCGGGCACGCCGCCCTCTGGCTTGAGCGGTATGCGCTGTCGGTCGAGCACGACCCGGCCGACGGAGAGGTCACGCTGGTTGGCGACAGGGCCGGGTTGAGGGTGCCGGCGGCCCAGCTCCGCACCCCGGCCCAGGACGGCGCCCGGCCCCGAGGTCGTTCGTCCACACCACGAGACCCTGCCGCAACGCTCGCGCACCATGATCAGCCTCGCCGCCTGGGAGAAGGTCGCAGACGCGTCCTCCGGCGCGGTCGTGCCGGCTGGTGCCGCCGCCCTGGCCGACGGCCGTGGCGCTCAACGTGACCGCCGCCGTGGCTGACGACAAGGGTGCTCGACGTGACCGTCGTCGGCGTGGCCGCGGACACCTGCGTCTCCGCGCGGCCCGCCTGCGCCCGCGTGAACTCGTCGAAAGGTGGTGTGCCGTCGGGATCTGAGCTGTAGCGTCCCACGCGGGTCGGGGGATCCGTGATCTTAGGGGTGTCCGATGCGGTTCCTCACCGCTGTTCTGTCGGCGGCTGCCCTGGTGGCGGTCGTTCCGGCCGGTTTCCCCGCGGTGGCTCAGGCACAGGCCGCCGCAGGGTCGACTTACACGGCGTTGTCGCCGACCCGAGTGCTGGACACCCGTTCGGGGGGTGGGCCGATCGGGACCGCGGGCACGATCTCCCTCGACCTGACCGGGCGGGTGCCTGCGTCGGCCACGGCGGTGGTGTTCACCCTGACCGGCACAGAGCCGACCGCGAACACCTACGTCACGGTCTCGCCGCACGGCCAGGCCCGGCCGGTGGTGTCGAACCTCAACCTCCGGGCGGGCGAGACGCGGGCGAACTCGGTGACGGTGGCGGTCGGGGCGGACCGCGTGGTCGACCTGTACAACAACGCGGGCAGCACGCACGTCATCGCCGACCTGGCCGGGTACTACGCGACTTCGGGCGGGTCGAAGTTCATCCCGGTGCGGGCGTCCCGTGTGATGGACGAGTACCGCGGCGGGCACGTCGGGCCGGGGGGCACGACGACGCTGGACCTGTCGCGGACCGTGCCCGCCTCGGCGACCGCGGTCGTGCTCAACGTGACGGCCGCCCGCGCCACCGCGAACACCTACGTCACGGCGTGGCCCGCGGGCACCGCCCGGCCGACCGCCTCGACGGTCAACGTGCCGATCGGCGGCACCAACCCGAACCTCACGACCGTCGCGCTGGGCGCGGGACGGCTGGTGAACCTGTACAACAACGCCGGTGAGCTCGACCTGGTCGTCGACATCCAGGGGTTCTACACGCCGGAGTACGGGGCGGTGTTCACCCCGGTCGCACCGCGGCGGATCTTCGACACCCGCAACGGCACCGGGAACGGCAACCAGAACTCGACGCCCATCGGGCCGCAGCGGTCCCGGGGTGTCATGCCCGACGCGGCGGTGCCGGCGGAGGCCATCGGCGCCGTGGTCAACATGACCGGGATCGCGCCGACGGCCGACACGCACGTCACGGCCTGGCAGCTCGACCGCGATCGGCCGGACACGTCCAACCTGAACCTGGCGCGCGGCCAGACGGCGGCGAACCTCGCTGTGGTCGTGATCCAGTACGACGTCCACGAGTCGCGCTTCTACACCTACAACAACGCGGGTGAGACTCACGTCGCCGTGGACCTGGCCGGGTACTTCTCGGTGCCGCCCGTGCCGTGCCTCCGCGACTGCGCCTACGTGTGGGGTGGTAACCACGGGCAGCTCGGCAACGGGACGACGACGTCCTCGTCGTTGCCGAAGCCGCTGCACGGGTTGTCCGGCGTGGTGTCGCTGGCGTCGAACACCGCGGCGCTGGCCGACGGCTCCGTGTGGGTTTGGGGCGGCAATGGCCCGTACTTCGGTGAAGCCTGGTACGCCTCCGCCGTCGTCCCGATTCCGGTGCGGGTGACCGGGCTCACCGGGGCCGTCGCGGTCGCCGACGCGTGGGCCGGCAACCACTACGCGTTGCGGGGCGACGGGACCGTCTGGTCCTGGGGCAGCGACGGCTCCGGCGCGCGGGGCCTCGGCGTGGGTGCCCACCCGGCGGAACCCCGGCAGATCCCCGGGCTCACG
Source organism: Actinosynnema sp. NPDC023794 (assembly GCF_040639675.1). Taxonomy (NCBI): domain Bacteria; kingdom Bacillati; phylum Actinomycetota; class Actinomycetes; order Pseudonocardiales; family Pseudonocardiaceae; genus Actinosynnema; species Actinosynnema sp. NPDC023794. Next base: position 5,782 of record NZ_JBFAFR010000079.1, read on the forward strand.
GGTGTCACCGCCATCGCGGGCGGTTGGGAAACCGGTTACGCGTTGCGCAACGACGGCACGGTCTGGGCGTGGGGTTGGAACCACCGGGGCCAGCTCGGCACCGGGTCCACCTCCGCGTCGTCGAGCGTGCCGACCAGGGTCAGCGGGCTCACCGGTGTCGTCAAGATCGCCGCGAGTGGGACGACCGCGTTCGCCGTCACCGCGGACGGCACCGCGTGGGCGTGGGGCGACAACTACGGCGGCGCCCTCGGCAACGGCACGACCGTCGACTTCTCCCGGGTCCCGGTGCGCGTCTCCGGGTTGACCGGGGTGGTCGAGATCGACGGTGACAGCTACAACGGCTACGCAGTGCGCAACGACGGCACGGTGTGGTCGTGGGGCGAGGGCTCGTCCGGCGCGCTCGGCGACGGGAGCGACTGCTTCGACTGCGTCAAGAACGTGCCGGTGCGCGTTGACGGCATCACCGGCGCGGTCGACGTCGTCAGCCACGTCTACGGCGGGCAGGTGCTCGACGCCTCGGGTCGGCTCTGGATGTGGGGTTCGAACTCCAGCGGAGACCTCGGCACCCCGCCCAGCGGCATTCCCGCGCTGCGGCCCGTCCAGGGCCCGGACCTCGGCACCGTCACCGCACTGGGCGACGGTGGGCAGGCGCTGGTGCCGAACCCGTGAGAACCGGGTGGGCGCCGGCGATCACCGGCGCCCACCCGCCTCTTCCGCGTGAACGCCCAGGAGCCGCGTCGCGCAGCCGTCGTGCGCGGGTAGCTGGCAGCTGAGCACGTGATCAGAAGTCTTGTCCGCAACCCTCGGGGAGCCAGGGTGAGGTCCAGGGTGCGGCGGTGGTGACCACCTGTTCATCGGTGCGGTCGCGGAAGTAGGCGTGCGTTTGTCGAACGCGGTCGGCCATGGTGGCGGGTGCTGTGTTGGCGATCCGGTGTTCGAGTCCGGCCCAGACGCGTTCGACGGGGTTGTCCTGCGGGCTGTATCGGACGCCGTGGATCGGGTCTGTCAAACGAGCGGTTCTGTCGCTGATCGCGTGATCAACGACTTGAGGTCAAGGGCAAGCGAGCGGATCCGGGGCGGTTGTTGGTTGAGCAGGATTCGCTTGCGCAGCAGGGCGAAGCTCGCTCGCCCGTAGGTCTGCCGCTTGAGGAGCTTGATCTTGTTGACGCCTCCTTCGGTGGGGCCGTTGCTGTGGGGCAGGGTAAGTCCGGCGACCACGGCGTCGTTGTCCTTGCGCAGACCGTGGACGAAGCGGTGAAGGGCGGGCAGGTCGTCGGCCAGGACCGTGTCGATCCAGGCATTGAGGTCCTGGCCTCGACGGCGGGTGAGGAGCACGGCGAACTCGCGGATCCGTTGGGCGGGCGTCGTCATCGGCGGGCAGCTGGTGATCAGGTCGTCGAGATGGCGGCGATGATCCCCGGGCAGGTTCTCCGGTTTGCTC
>NZ_JBFAFR010000080.1:0-6756 GCF_040639675.1 Actinosynnema sp. NPDC023794
ATCTGGCCGCGGTACTCGCGGACCTGTTTCTGCTTCGGCCCAGCCATCGCTCCACCTCTCGATCAAGGGTGTTGCGACGACCAGTTGAATTCACCCTCCCCGCCGCGGTCGGAATGCAGCACCGTGCCACGAACCGCGCCGCCGCGGACGGCCACCGCGGCCTCGATGGCGTCGGTGACCATCCCGGCGCCGATGTGGTCGGCGACGCTGTGGCCCAGCACCCTGCGCGAGTGCCCGTCGCGGATCGCGCACAGGAACATCTCGCCCTCGCCGCAGGACAGATACGTGATATCGGTGAGCCAGACGGCGTCGGGGCGGCCCTGGTCGAACCGGCGGTCGACCAGATCCGGCGGGAACGACGCGGACGGGTCGACCACGGTCGTCCTCACCTTGAACGTGCGAGGGCTGACGCCCTCGATCCCGATGTCGGCCATGACCCTGGCGACGGTCTTGGCGCTGACCACCTCGCCCCGGTCCCGCAACTCGGCGGTGATCCGCGGCGACCCGTAGGTCCCGTCGGAATCCTGGTGCGCCTGGACGATCTCACCTCGAGATCCGCACGGCGCTGCTGGCGTGGCGTCAACACCGTTGCCGCACAACGCTTCACGTAGGCGTAATAGCCGGAGGCGGACACCTTCAACAGTCGCGCCATGCGCCGGACCGCGAACCGGTCGCCCTCGGGCACGGCGGCACCGGCCACGCCGGCGATGTCATCCGGGCCGGCGTACTTGGCCATCAGAGCGAACCGGGCCGGTTCTTCTGCATCGCGGCAAAGTACGCCGAGGCTTTTACCAAAAACGCGTTGTCCTTCTCCAACTCGGACACCTGCCGGCGCAGGCGCTGCAACTCGGCCCGCTCGGCCGCCTCCAGGGGCTGCTCCCCGTGGACCTCGGCCGCGGCGATCCGGCGCCGCTCGTCCTTGACCCAGACGCTCAACATCCCCGCGTCGATCCCCAGCTCACGGGCGACCTCGATGATCGTACGACCGGAATCGATCACCCGGTGCGCGGCCTCGACCTTGTACTCAGCCGTGTAGGAACGGCGCTTCCGAGGCGGCATGAAGACATCCGTGAGTGCGCTGTGCATCTTGGCGCTGTGCTCGTTGAGCCCGATGATCTCCACTGTCTTGCCGCGTGCGTTGTACTTGGTCGTGATCGCGTCCAGCGCGGCCACCGACGAGGCGTCCCAGACATGGGCTTGGGCCATGTCGATGACGACCTCGGCGGGATCGCCCGCGTAGTCGAACTGGTGGACGAGGTCGTTGCTGGAGGCGAAGAACAACTCGCCGTTCACGGTGTAGACCACCCGGATCCCTTCGGGGTCGACGAGCGCGGTCACGGTCGCGAGGTGGGCGACGCGCCGGGCGAAGATCACCATGGCGGTGATGGTGCCGACGACGACGCCGATCGCGAGGTTGTCGGTGGCGACGACCACCGCGACGGTGACGACCATGACGGTGATCTCACCGGTCGGCATCCGCTTGAGGGTCGCCGAGGCCACGGAGTGCCAGTCGAACGTGCCGAAGGAGACCAGGACCATCACGGCGACCAGCGCGGCCATGGGCATGTCCGAGACGATCGGGCCGAACACGATGCACAGGATCATCAGGAACACCCCGGCCAGGAACGTCGAGAGCCGGGTGCGGGCGCCGTTCTTGACGTTGATCATCGTCTGGCCAATCATCGCGCAGCCGCCCATGCCGCCGAAGAACCCGGTGACCACGTTGGCGATGCCCTGGCCGATGGACTCGCGGGTCTTATTCGAGCGGGTGTCGGTGAGGTCGTCGACCAACTTGGCGGTCATCAGCGATTCCATCAGCCCGACCAGCGCCAACGCCAGCGCGAACGGCGCGATCAGCTTGAGCGTGTCCAGGGTGAAAGGCACGTCGGGCAGCCCCGGCACCGGCAGGGACGACGGCAGGGCGCCCTTGTCGCCCACGGTCGGGACGGCGATGCCCGCACCGATGGTCAACGCCGTGAGCGCGGTGATCGACACCAGTGGCGCGGGGACGACCTTGGTGAGCCGGGGGGAAGAAGATCATGATAAGCAGGGCCGAGCCGGTCGACGTGCTCACAGCGGGGTTCACGTGCCAGGACATCTCTGCCGTCAGCAGCGCGCGGGCATCGAGAAGGGAGCTCGTAGTGGGCTCTGGGCCGACATCATGGCGGGCTTTCGCCTACTACGAGCATGCTCAGTCTTTCGCATCACAGATGGCCAGGCATGGATCTGGTGGAGCGAATCCTGGACAAGGACGTAAGCACCGTGATCGAAAGACGTTCAGTCCCTGCGAGGTCATGCCGCTGCGATTGGCTCCAGGAGGAACTCCCGGACGGCACGCCGGGGGCTGGAGGGAACCGGTGAGCCGAAGCCGATGCGCAGGATGGTCTGGGGTTCGAGGCTACCGCCAAGGGCGCGGCGGAGTTCGTCGCGGACGGGGCGCACTTCGATCGCCTGGGACATGAAGGAGGCGGACAGGCCGAGGGTGGCGGCGGTGAGCAGGACGCGTTGCAGCGCCTGTCCAGCCTGGAGTTCGGCGAGTGGCCCGTTGTAGAACGAGCACAGCACCACGACGAGCGGGTCGGATTCGTAGTCCTTGCCCGGTGTCCGTTCGGCGGCTTGGAAGTCGCGCAAGGCCCATTCGTCCTGGCGCGCGGGGCGCACGCCGGCGGACTTGGAAGGGATGCCGTCACCGGCTCGCTCGCCCGTCCAGTCGGTCAGCTCGGCCCGCACTTCCTGAGTGCCGGCCTGGATCCGCTGGGCCTTGGCCACGAGGCCTTGCAGTCGGGCGCGTTCGTCACGGTCGGTCACGACGTGCAGCCACGACCGTTCGCGCTCGGCCGCCCGCACGAGCGCGTGCCGGTGTTCGACGGGTACCGGCACGTCCCGGAACGGCTTGCGGTTGGACCGCCGCGCGGGGATCGCCTTGATCAGCTGCCGGGTCTCCTCGTCGAGGTCTCCGTGACCGCCTCGGCGGACGGTGGCCAGCGCTCCGGGCGCTTCGGCTCCGGGCATCAACGTCACCAGCGGTCGGATGCCGTGGTCGCGCAGGGCGAGGCGGAGGTTGAACAGCGCCGCGCCGCAGGACAGCCGCAGCTCGCGGTCCTCCGGGTCGGTGGCGGGCAGCCTGCGCGTCGGGTCGGCGTGCAGTTCGATCCGGTCACGGGCGAGTCGGAACCGCCACGGTTGGGTGTTGTGCACCGATGGGGCGAGGGCCGCGGCGTTCAGCACGTCGGTCACCTCGTCTACCGCGAGCCCGAGCACCTCGGTCACGTTTGCCATGTCGTCCTCGCCTGTGTCGCCTGGTGCAACCAACACCTCTACTGTGCGTCGCCCCAGGGTGGGAACACACGGTCGAAGGTCCCTTCCGAACAGGGTCCGCCGGACTTGGCTGTACCCGGTGGTGGTGGAAGGCTGGATCCGTGGCCGGATCTGCTGACGAGGGGACGCCGCACCGCCTGCTGGGCGGGTTGCGGTTGGACGAGTTGCTGGACGAGGTGCGGGAGCGGCTGACCGAGATCGGCTCGACCCGGGACAAGATGCAGGGCCTGCTGGACGCGGTGCTGGCGGTCGGCGCGGGGTTGGAGCTGGACTCGACGTTGCAGCGGATCGTGCAGGCGGCGGTGGAGCTGGTCGGAGCGCGGTACGGGGCGTTGGGCGTGCTGGGTAGCCAGGAGAACCTGTCGGAGTTCGTCTACGTCGGTATCGATCCGGAGACGCGGTCGCACATGGGTCACCTGCCGCAGGGCAGGGGTCTGCTGGGGCTGTTGATCAAGGATCCGCGGGCGATCCGGTTGCACGACCTGTCCGAGCACGCGGCGTCGGTGGGTTTTCCGGCGAACCACCCGCCGATGCACAGCTTCCTGGGTGTGCCGGTGCGGGTGCGTGACGAGGTGTTCGGCAACCTGTACATGACGGAGAAGGTCGATGGCACCGACTTCAGCGCCGATGACGAGGTGGTGCTGACCGCGCTGGCGGCCGCGGCGGGTGTGGCGGTGGAGAACGCGCGTTTGTTCGAGCGGTCCCGGATGCGGGAGCGCTGGCTCGAGGCCACGGCGGAGATCAACACCGAGTTGCTGGGTGGCGCTTCGGCGGACGACGCGCTGCGGTTGATCGCGCAGCGGACCCGGGAGCTGTCGGCGGCGTCGATGTCGTTGATCGTGCTGGTCGACAGTGCCGACGGGCAGCGGCTGCGCATGGCGGCCGGTGCCGGTGAGCGCGTCGAGGGCCTGGTCGGTGGTGTGCTGACCGGATCCGGGTCGGTGGTGGAGCAGATGTTGGCCTCGGCCACGCCCGTGCTGGTCGAGGATCTGGAGGGCCTGCTCGGCGAGACCGCGGTCGCCGCGGGCCCGGGAGTCGCGGTCCCGTTGCGGTCCGGTTCGAGCGTGCAGGGTGTGCTGCTGGTGGCGCGGGAGAAGGGTGGCGCCCGGTTCGGGGCGGACCAGGTGCCGGTGCTGGCGTCCTTCGCCGACCAGGCGGCGGTGGCGTTGGAGTTCGCGGAGAACCAGCGGGCGCGCAGGTTGGTGGACGTGTTGGAGGACCGCGATCGGATCGCGCGGGACCTGCACGATCACGTGATCCAGCGGTTGTTCGCCACCGGTATGAGCCTGCAGGGCGCGTTGGGCGCGATCCGTGATCCCGCCGTGCGGGAACGGGTGCGCAAGGCAGTGCACCAGTTGGACGAGACGGTGCTGGAGATCCGCACGTCGATCTTCGACCTCCAGGCGGGTGACGACCTGCCGGGTCTGCGGCGGCGTCTGCTGGACCTGGTCTCGGAGCTGACGGAGAACGCGTCGGTCACGCCGACCGTGCGGATGACCGGGACGGTGGACAACTCGGTGCCCGACGATGTCGGAGAGCACGCCGAGGCCGTGGTGCGCGAGGCCGTGACCAACGCGGTCCGGCACGCCCAGGCGAAGGAGTTGGTCCTGACCGTGGAGGCGGGCGACGAGCTGACCATCTCGGTCGTGGACGACGGTGTGGGCATGCCGCCGCAGGTCGCCCGCAGCGGGCTGCGCAACCTGGAACAACGGGCCACCGCGTTGGGCGGCACGTGCTCGGTCACCAGCGAGCCCGGCGGCGGAACCCGTCTGACCTGGCAGGTTCCGCTGGCTTAGCCCTCAGACGGTGGTGCGGGCTTGCGCAGGCGGGTGGCGAGGACGGCGGCCTGGGTGCGGCGTTCGAGGCCGAGCTTGGCCAGCAGGTGCGAGACGTAGTTCTTGACCGTCTTCTCGGCGAGGAACATCTTCTCGGCGATCTGGCGGTTGGTCAGGCCCTCGCCGATGTAGTCGAGAACGGTGCGTTCCTGCTCGGTGAGCATGCGCACGGGGTCGCCTTGCTCGCGTTCGCGGCGGATGCGGTTGAGCAGCGCCGCCGTGGAGCGGGCGTCGAGGAGGGATTCGCCGGCGGCGACGGTGCGGACCGCGGTCTGCAGGTCGTGGCCGAGGATGCGCTTGAGGACGAACCCGGACGCGCCGGCCATGATGGCGTCGAACAGTGCCTCGTCGTCGGTGAACGAGGTCAGCATCAGGCACTGGAGCTCCGGCATCCGGGAGCGCAGTTCGCGGCACAGCTCGATGCCGTTGCCGTCGGGCAGCCGCACGTCCAGGACAGCGACGTCCGCGCCGCTGTCGGGCACCCTGGCCAGTGCTTCGGCCACCGACCCGGCCTCGCCGACCACCTCCAGGTCGTCCGCGCTGTTGAGCAGTTCGCGCACGCCGACGCGGACCACCTCGTGGTCGTCCACCAGAAACACCCGGGCCACCGGCTCCACCCCTCCGTCATCCGACTGATCCGACCTTCGCCGACGGGAGTCGTCCGACACAGGGTCCAAAGACCCTCCCGCCGCGCGCTCAAGGTCCTTCCATCGTGTCAGCGCTCGGCGTGGGCCGCTCGATCGTGCTCGGCGGAACGCGGGCGGGCAATGTCGACCGGGTAGCGGTGTGCCACCAGGACGGGGCACGGGGCGTGGTGCAGCGCCGCACGAGTGACCGGACCACGTCCGGCCAGGACGAGCAGGTCGGTGTCGGCGTACCGGGTGATCGCCTCGTGCGGGTGCATCCTGGCCAGCACCGAGGTGTGGTGGGTGCCGCGCAGCACGTCGTCGGCGTGGGTGACAGGCCACACTGGGTCGTCGGTCCGCACCGGTAGTGACGGCGTGGCGTGCAGGACCCGTAGTGCCACGTGCTGCTGCTCGGCGTAGACGACGGCACGGGCCAGGGCCAGGTCGTCGTCGGCCACGTCCCCGGACAGCAGCACGGTGACCCGGCGGTGGGCGCGGCGCAGGGCCTCGGCCTTGCCCCGGATCACGACGACGTCGCACGCCGCGTGTTCGACCAGCGGCTGCACCAGCCTGCCCAGGCCGAACGCGGTGCCGTTCGCGCCGCGGTAGCCGACCACGAGGAGACCGGCACGGGATCCCGCCGGCATCAGGTCGCGGATCGGGTCCGAGGTCGGTGGGCGAACCTCCAGCGGCGACCTGGTCGCCATGGCGTACTCGGTCGCCCACCGAAGGGCGGCTTCGCCCCAGGGGGAGTGGTCGCCCGTTACGACGACGGGCGCGGGAATCCGGTCGGTCATGGCTCCACGGTGGTCCTCCCCACGGTGGCCGCACAGGGTCGTGGGCGGTGCCCGGCGGTGGCCGTAGGTCCCCACGCGGTGAGGACCTAGTGTCCTGCGCCAGGAATTCGATCAAGATATGAGGCGAGGCGGTCGAGGATCTCGTCCGCGTCCTTGGTCCAGATGAAGGGCTTGGGGTCC
>NZ_JBFAFR010000081.1:0-6651 GCF_040639675.1 Actinosynnema sp. NPDC023794
CAAGACACTCGACTGGAAGACACCCGCCGAAGCACTCAACGATCACCTACAATCACTCCAAGGCACCAGTGTTGCAACGACCGATTGAATCCAAGGAGTACACGGCGAATCTGACGGCACAGGCGTGTTTCCGGCACGGGCTGCGCCGCTCGATGGGCGCGACCGGGATCTGCTGGGACAACAGCCCCGCCGAGTCGTTCTGGTCGACCTTCAAGCACGAGCACTACTACCGGCACGTCTACGGCACGAAGGCCGAACTCGTTGCCGCGATTGACAAGTGGGTCACGTTCTACAACAGTGTGCGGCGGCACTCCGCGCTCGGGATGATCAGTCCCGACGACTACGAGAAATCACTCCGAGCCGCCGCCTGAATCTGGTAAGCCCCCTGTCCACCGTTCGGGGTGAACCTCACGAGCGGGGGTGGTCCCACTCCCGGGGCGTGGCCAACCTGTGTGAGAGGGTCTTCCCCGCGCAAGCGGGGGTGGTCCCGCGTGGGCGTCGGTGCCGCCGTTGCCCACCACGTCTTCCCCGCGCGAGCGGGGGTGGCCCTTCCACCGCCCGCAGATCCTGGAGGTCGTACACCGCGCCGCCGAGCACCATGAACTGACCCGGACGGGGCGAGGGCCGCCGAACCCACGTCATCACACCGCTGACGATGACGAACCCGCCGACCAACCGCGGCGGGAACTGCTGCCACCACGCGGAACTGGACACAGACCACGACAGCGCGGTGGCCCACGCCCCGACCGCGAGCGCGACGACACCACCCGCCACGACGTCTCGGACGCGCCGGTGATCCCGCTCCGCCTCGTCGCCCGAGGCCGTGATGTCGGTCGACACGTGCCCTCCGAATGTCCTGTGCCGATCATGGACGACCGCCCCGAGGACACAACCAAGGTTTCCGCGTTTCCCGCCCCGGATTACCCCGGCGACCGGCCAGGTCACCGGGACGACCGGCAGGGGCGGTGGACGGCACGCTGGCACGGACCCCACCAGACCGAAGGAGGTATCGGATGTCCAGCCCACTACGCAACCGGATCGTCAGGCGGCCCGCCGAACTCGCCGCCGTGCTCGTCGCGTTCGTGTCTACCCTTGCCGCCACGATCCCCGCAGCCCAGGCGCTGCCGCTCACCCCGATGGAACGCTGCCAGGCCAACGCCTGGACGCCGTACTCGTGGATGTACACGCAGAACGGCAACGCCGGGGGCGTCAGTTACCCGGTCGGGCCGAACCCGCCGAACGCGATCTTCCCCGGCGACGTGATCCGGGTGTCGATCTTGGAGACGAGCACCGTCAGCATCAGCAACTGGAACACTGAGCTTCCGACTTGTATGTAGGTACCTGGCCGACCGCTTCGGCTGGACCGTGGCCGCGGCCAGCACGTTCCACGATGCCTCGCCGGGTCCACCCTCCCAGCGGCTCGCGATGCGATGTCGGCGTTCACAACATAGGCCCAGCCGCAGAGCGATTCACTAGTCTGAACGAGCGACTTCGGCCATTTTCGCCGCTCAGCACCACAGAGGCGAATACGTGTTCGATGAGGTCAGCGTCGCGGTAGCGGAGTGAACGCTAACACCGTGGCAGGAATATGACATTGCTCGCCGGCTTCGGGCCGGCTACGTTGCCGAGAGGCGTCGGTGACCCGCGGACGTGGTGGGCCGAAGCCGGCCGCAGACCGCTCGTCAACGACGACGATGGGGACTTCGATGAGTCGAACATCCGCTTCGCCGTTGCGCACAAGGGTCGTCGCTGTGACGGCCGGGCTCGTCGCGCGCTGTCGGCCGCCGACGGGGTGCGCACCGCGTCCGCCGCCTCGGACAACCCGTGCCAGCCCGGTCCCGCCCCACCCGAGAGCGGTATCGCCGCCGCGCGCGGCGACGGGTTCGGCGGCCGAGTCGTCTACCACCCCACCGGACGGGTATGGAGACCAGAACCCTCAACGACCGGGTGGACCAGCGCGCCGACCAGCTGCTCGCCGCCCTGGACCGGCTGATCACGCAACAGTCCGGTGCGCGACCGGGTGGACTGCCCAGGCTCGACCCGACGGGCGGCCGGGCCGCAGGCGGAACCACCGACGTTCACCAATGCCCACGTCCACCGGGGAGTAGTCGATGAGAAGAGTGTTGCGCGCCTTGGCCGCGGCGACGTTGTTGTTGCCGCTCGTGGTCGGCACGGCGCTGGTGACGGCCGGTCCGGCGGCGGCGGCCACGTTGACCAGGGTCACGGACTTCGGCCCGAACCCCACCAACCTCGGCATGTACCTCTACGTGCCCGACACCGTGGCGTCGCAGCCCGCGCTGCTGGTCCTCGTCCACTACTGCGGCGGGTCGGCCGGCGCGATCTTCAACGGCAACGGCCGTGACTTCGCGACGGCAGCCGACCGGCACGGCTACGTCGTGGTCGTGCCCGAGGCCACGCGGGAAGGGCGCTGCTTCGACGTGTCCACGCGGGCAGGGCTCACCCGCAACGGCGGCAGCGACTCCACCGGCATCATGTCGATGGTCTCCTGGGCGCGGCAGCGCCACAACGTGGACCCGGCCCGCATCGTGGTCGCTGGCTTCTCCTCCGGCGCGATGATGACCAACGTCCTGGCCGCCCAGTACCCAGACGTCTTCTCGGCCGGGGCCGCGTACTCCGGTGTCCCGGCCGGGTGCTTCGCCACCGACAACGGCTCGCTGTGGAACAGCCAGTGCGCCAGCGGGAACCTCGTCAAGTCCGCCCAGCAGTGGGGTGACCTGGCCCGCTCGATGTACCCCGGCTACACCGGACGCTACCCGCGGATGCAGCTGTGGCACGGCACCACCGACACGACCCTCGCCTACCCCAACTTCGGCGAGTCCGTCGAGCAGTGGACGAACCTGCACGGACTCGGCCAGACGCCGTCGTCCACCGACCACCCTCAGCCGAGCTGGACACGCACCCGGTACGGCGACACGAGCACCCGGGCCACCGTCGAGGGCATCAGCATCTCGGGCACGGGCCACACCCTGCCGCAGGCCGGGATGCTCGCGTACGCGATCTCCTTCCTCGGCCTCGACGGCAGTACCGGTGGCGGCGCCAAGACCGGCGCGCTGCGCTCGGCGAGCGCCGGGAAGTGCCTCGACGTGCCCGGCCAGACCACCACGAACGGCACCCGGCTGCACATCTGGGACTGCCACGGCGGCACCAACCAACGCTGGACCTCCACCACGGCGGGGGAACTCACCGTGTACACCGGGACCTCGCTGCGATGCCTGGACGCCGAGGGCGCGGGATCGACGGCGGGCACCGCGGTGATCATCTGGTCCTGCCACGGCGGGGTCAACCAGAAGTGGCGGCTCAACACCGACGGCACCGTGACCGGGGCCCAGTCCGGACTCTGCCTGGAAGTCGCCAACGCGGCGACCGCCAACGGCTCCCCCGCACGGCTGTGGACGTGCAACGGCCAGAGCAACCAGCGATGGACCCTCGGGTGACCACGGTGACCACGGTGACCACGTCGGCCGCGATCCCCGGACGGCCGATATGTCCGAGGTGATCAGGCGGCAGCTCGTGCGACTCGGTGCGGGTGTCGCGCCGGCACAGGCCGGGTGGTCGGTGGCGCGTCCCGGAGAGGTCGTCGGCAGCGGTCTCCCCGACCGGCTGTGCGCGGCGGGGCGGGCGTGATGGCAGAGCCGTGGTTCGCCGAACGGGCGTCGCTGGGTCGCTCCGGCGTCACCGTGACCAGGCTGGGCCTGGGCACCTCACCGCTCGGCGGGCTGTCCGCCCCGGTCGACGAGGACGAGGCACGAGCGACGCTGGAAGCGGCGTGGGACGCGGGCATCCGCTTCTTCGACACCGCACCGCACTACGGGGCCGGTCAGGCGGAGCGGCGCCTCGGCGCTTTCCTCGCCGATCGGCCGCGCGCGGGTTTCTCCGTGTGCACCAAGGTCGGCCGGCTGTTGGTGCCAGGCGACGCGCCGCCGGGCGACTGGGGCTTCTACGGCGATCCGGGTCTGGTCAGGGTGAACGACTACAGCGCCGAAGGTGTCTACCGCTCGCTGGCGGACAGCCTGGAGCGCTCGGGCCTCGACGCGTTCGAGGTCGTCCTGATCCACGACCCCGACCACCACTGGCAGCAAGCGGTGACCGGGGCGTACCCGGCGCTGGAACGGCTGCGCGCCGAAGGGGCGGTGCGGGCCATCGGGGCGGGCATGAACCAGGTGGAGATGCTCACCCGCTTCGTCACCGAAACCGACATCGACTACCTGCTCCTGGCCGGCCGGTATTCGCTGCTGGACCGGAGCGCGGCCGACGAACTGCTCCCGCTGTGCGCGTCACGCGGTGTCGGTGTGCTGGTCGGCGGCGTGTTCAACAGCGGCATCCTCGCCAACCCGGCGGTCGGGGCCACCTTCAACTACGCCCCGGCGTCCGACGACGTCCTGCGGCGTGCCCGCGCTCTGGCCGCGCGGTGTGCGGCGCACGGTGTTCCGCTCGCCGCCGCGGCGATGAGGTTCCCGCTGCGCCACCCCGCCGTAGCCGGTGTCGTCATCGGTGCCCGGAGCGTCCGGCAGATCACCAGGAACATCGCGGACGCGCGGATGCCGATTCCCGAGGAGCTGTGGGCCGAACTCGACCTGCCGACGGACGCGATGTGAGCGGTGCTCAATGTCGTCGAGTCGTCAACGCCGCTGGTGAGGGTGCCTGCCGTTCGGCCCGCGCTCAGCCGCGGGCACCGCGCACTTCGACTGGTTCCAGTACGAGCCGCTCGACTCCCGAGCGGCCCAATCCCCTGAAGAACGGGCTACCGAGATGGAAAGAGCACCACGGTCGTCCTGGCGCGCCAGGCTCCGGCGGGCGGTGAGCATCCCGCTGGCGCTGGTCGTCGCGGGCGCTCTCGCCACGGGTCCCGCGCCCGGCGCGCAGGCCGAGACGGATGCCGGCATCCCCCGCGGCGCGATGGATGCCGTTGCCGCGATGCAGCCCTCGTGGAACCTGGGCAACACCCTGGACGCCATCCCCGACGAGACGTCCTGGGGTAACCCGCGCGCCTCGCGGGAGCTGTTCCACGCCTTGCGCACCGAGGGCTACCGCAGCGTCCGGATACCGGCGACGTGGCACGACCACCAGTCGACCACGGCCCCCTACACCGTCGACCTCGAGTTCATGGCACGCGTGAAGCAGGTGGTGGACTGGGCGTTGGCCGAAGGCCTTTACGTCGTGCTCAACATGCACCACGACTCGTGGCAGTGGATCGCGGACATGCCCACCGACCACGACAACGTGCTGGCCCGCTTCAACTCGACCTGGAGCCAGATAGCCACCACCTTCGAGCACTCGTCGCGCAGGCTGCTCTTCGAGAGCGTCAACGAACCGACCTTCAACAACGCCGACGAGGCCCAGAAGGCGCGTCTGCTCGATGAGCTGAACACCTCGTTCCACCGCGTCGTGCGGCAGTCGGCCGGCCGGAACACGACACGCCTGCTCGTGCTGCCCACCCACGGCTCCTCGCCCGAGCAGAAGCTGATGGAGGACCTGTCCGCCACGATCGCGTCGCTGAACGACCCGAACCTGGTCGCGACCGTGCACTTCTACGGTTTCTGGCCGTTCAGCGTGAACATCGCGGGCTTCACCCGGTTCGACGAGACCGTCCACAAGGACATGACCGACGCGTTCGCCCGGATGCGCGACATCTTCACCGCCAAGGGCATCCCGGTCTACCTGGGTGAGTACGCCCTGCTCTCCTACGACTACACCCGTCCCGGCATCATCGAGCGCGGCGAGGTGCTGAAGTACTTCGAGGCGGTGGGCGAGGAAGCCCGCAAGAGCAAGGTCGTCACGGCCCTGTGGGACGCCGGCTCGTTCCTCAACCGCCACACGCTGCAGTGGCGCGACCCGGACGTCTTCGCCCAGATCAAGTCGGGCTGGACCACCCGCTCGGGCACGGCCTCGTCCGACCTGCTGTTCGTGCCCAGGTCCACCCCGATCACCGCCAAGACGCTCACGCTCAACCCCAACGGCACCAGCCTGCGGGGACTGTGGCAGGGCGACACCAGGCTGCGCGAGGGCCGCGACTACACCGTGTCCGGCGACCAGCTCACGCTGACCGCCACCGCGCTGACCAAGCTCGTCGGCGACCGAGCCCACGGCGTCAACTCGACGATCGAGGCCAGGTTCTCGCACGGCGTCCCCTGGCGGATCAACGTGATCACCAACGACACGCCGGTGCTGTCCGACGCGACCGGCACCGCCAACTCCCTCACCGTGCCGACCCGGTTCCAGGGCGACCTGCTCGCCACGATGGAGGCCGAGTACGCGGACGGTTCGGCCGCCGGACCGACCAGCTGGACCCCGTTCCAGGAGTTCTACACCACCGTCCGCCCGGACTACCCCGGCGGCGCGATCATCCTGCCACCGGCGTTCTTCGAGCCGGTCCGCGACGGCGAACCGGTCACGCTGACGTTCCACTTCTGGAGCGGCACCCAGCTGACCTACCACGTGACCAAGTCGGGCACCTCGGTGACCGGCACGACGTCCTGACCGGTCCCGGCGGCCGGAACCCCGTCGTCTTCACGCCGTCCCACCGGTGGTCCCGGCCCGGGGCGCCCGGGCCACGACGCGCCGCCGCGCGCCCGGGCGAGGCGCGCCCGCCGCCCCCCCGCCGTCGCGATGTGCACACAGCAAAAAACACAA
>NZ_JBFAFR010000082.1:0-6083 GCF_040639675.1 Actinosynnema sp. NPDC023794
CGCCGGACGCCCCGTCACCCTCGTCACCCAACCCGCTGACCGCCCCACCCGACACCTCCGCCATCGAGGTGTTGCGACGACCAGTTGAATCCGCCCAGTACACCTCGATCAGCTTCACCGACCACCTAGCAGCCACCGACGTTGATGCCTCGATCGGCTCGGTCGGGGACGCCTACGACAATGCCCTGGCCGAGTCCACGATCGGCCTCTACAAGACCGAACTGATCAACAAACAAGGCCCGTGGCACACCCGTGACCAGGTCGAATACGCCACGCTGGAGTACGTCGACTGGTACAACAACCGGCGGCTCCACGGGAAGATCGGCCACGTCCCGCCTGTCGAGCACGAGGCCGTCTACTACCGTGAGCACCAGCCAACCCCGGCTGGAGCGATCAACTAATCGAGGCTCCATCAATGCCGGAGCGCTTCAACCACGCTTCCTGATCCGGTTGGCGGTTTGGGTCTTGAGGGGCATGTAGGAGCGGGTGGTGCGAGCAAGATGGGTGCCGTCGGACGCGTTCAACAGCGTCGAACCGTGTCCAACGGCACCCAGCACTCACGACCTCCTCCGGTGATTCTATTCCACTGGTGGAGGCGTTTTCTCGCTTCATTCACACAGAAGAGCTCAAAGAACGAAGCTTTGTGCGGGCTGCCTCCCGGCCACCCGCGCTATCCAGGGTTCAGGGTGAGCCGTCGGGCTCCTGATAGGAAGCGCCCGGCGGCCTAAGCTCGGCAAGCGGCACCCTACTTCAGGCACCTCGAACAGCTTCGCGGACAAGGTGACAGCTTCGAACGAGTTGGGCGAGCGGTTGGCAGCTGTGCTTGCCGGTGCAGACGCGGGTTCCGCGCTTCATGTAGGAACGGGGTGTTCGGCGGTTAGGGTTCGGCCTCCGCAGCTATTCATGCTGCGGTGTGTGGAGCAAAGCTGGAGCAGCCGGTGCAGTCGAACGACGTGCGACGACTTCGAACGGCGGTGAACGGTACCGGCTGACGTGCGGGTTCTGTGTTTGTCCTGGTCAGGGCAATGGTCGGACCGTGCTGGCAGAGTGAGCCTCCAGCTTGTTGGCTGCACTTCGCCGCAGTTGGCATGCGTTGGTGGCTGTTGGGCGCAGTTCATTGATGTGGTCGGCTCGTGCATTTCGGGTGTGACTGCGGCGCGCGGATGGTCTTGGCTGGACCAGACCGGCAGGCGTCCTGAACCGCGCACCCGGCTTGTCTAGGCCTGGCTCCAGACGCGCCACCTGTCAAAGTAGGAATCGGGCAAGATCTCTAAGAAAGCTCACGGCGCATTTAGTTGTTTGTGCGGCTGATGGATACTTCGAACACGACCCGGTGGTACCTGTGGGTGTGGAACCGGCCGGTAAGAGCTATCCGGGCATGTGTGACACGTCGGTTCGACTGATCGGGTTACGTGTCCTCGATCCGAAGGTCGTCCGTCGATCTGTCGCGTACAAAGGCTGCTGTTCGTACCGCTGACGAGACGGGGAGGCTCGGGTGGCGTTCGAGGTGGTGCCCGGTGAGGTTCGGGATCACGGCGAGCAGGTCCAGGGGCAGGGGGATGTGTTGGCGCAGGCGTTGGACGCGGCGCGTCAGGTGTCGATGTCCGCGGATGCGTACGGGGTGCTGTGTCAACCGTTCACCCTGATGCTCGACCCGCTGGAGAAGTGGGGCGTGGAGGCGTTGTCCCAGGCGGCGGAGGCACTGGACTCGATGGCGGAGTCGCTGAAGGCGACCGCCGAGGTCTACGAGCAGGTCGAGTCCGACAACGTCGACCGGTTCGACCGGTTGGGGCAGGGGTGAACAACCCGTTCGTCGCGAAACCGGAGGACGACACCACCTCCATCACCGGGATCGGCCTGCTGGAGGCCGGGCAGGCCGCGCTGGACGGGATCAACAACGGGGATTGGGCCGAGGCGGGCCTGGGAGTCGTCGGCGCCGGGCTTGAAGCGCTCGGTGTCTACATGGACCCGGTGGGCACGCTGGCGTCCTACGGGGTCGGGTGGTTGATCGAGCACATCCAGCCGTTGCAGGACATGTTGAACGATCTGGCTGGGACACCGCCGGTCATCCGGGCCTATGCGCAGACCTGGCAGAACATCAGTGAAGGCGTTGAGCGGGCGGCCGGTGAGCTGGAGACCACGTCGCGTGATCGCACTGCCGGGTGGCGTGGTGCTGCGGGTGATGCGTATCGGGCGCGTGCCGAAGAAGTGGTTGATGCGCTGCGTGGTGCGTCGAGGGTGTGCAGCGGTGTGGGCGCCGTGGTCACGATCATGGGTGAGGTCGTGGCGGCGGTGCGGGAGTTCGTGCGGGATCTGATCGCCGACGCGGTCGGCAGGCTTGTGGTCTGGGGACTGGAACTTCTTGTCACGGGTGGTGCCGCGGCGCCGGTGGTGGCGATGCAGGCCACCAGCCTGGTCGCCAAGTACGCCGCCAAGATCGCGGACGTGGTGCGCAAGCTGCTCCGAACCATCTCCAACGTGGCAAGACGGCTCGACGGGCTCGCCGAGGTGCTGCGCATGGCCTGGCGGAAGCTCAAGGAGTTGGTCGACAAGCTGCGTCGGAAGGACTCGGATCCGCAGCACAAGGATCCGCGTGAGGTCGACCGGCAGCGTCGGGAGCGGGAGAAGCGGGAGCTTATCGATGAGGCGCTGCGCGATGGGGTCAAGCTCGATCCGGAGAAGGTCGTCGAGATCGGCAGGGACCCCAACGGGAAGATCGTCTTCTTGGAGGAGGGCGGAGTGAACCCGAGGACCGGTAGGGAGGCTGGTCTGGCGCATGTGATGAAGCACAAGGATGAGTTCGTCGCCGCAGGCATTCCCGAGGACAAGATCGCCGACGTCGTGCACCGCGCTGCTACGGAAGGTCGGTACACGGGGTACTGCCAGGGCAGTCCACCGGGTCGCCCGATCTTCGAGGTTGAGTACGGTGGGCAGATGCACTACATGTCAGTGCAGGTAGGCAACAACGGCTTCATAGTCGGGGCAAACATGCGCAGCGCCAACGATCCGTTCGACGGAGCGCGACGTGATCCACGCGCGGAGACCGATGAGAACTACCGAGGGTGGGGACGATGAACGGCGTGATCTCGGTTCGGTTGGCGCCTGAGTGGGGCACCGACCCGCTGTGGGTGCGCAAGGACAGTGATCCGATCCCGGCGAACTACTCGGCCGAGCGACTGGCGGACGATTTCGGTGTACCTGCGGATCTCGTCGCGGCCATCGAGGCGTGGGACGACGAGTTCCAAGCCGTCTACGACCCGGACGACCCGATGGACTCCGGATTTCCGGACGAGGCGGCCACGGCGGCGTGGCACGAGCGGGGTGAGCGGTTGGCTGAGCGGCTGGCCGCGGCGTTGCCGATGCGGGTCGAGTTCCACACCGCGCGTGGGGACCGCGTGTTCGGAGGTTGAGGTCGGCACCTGTCGGCCCCGTTCACACTGCGGTGTGTGGAGCAAATCTGGAGCAGACGGGAGAGCCGAACGGCGTGCAACGGCTTCGAACGGCAGTGGACTGCGCCGGCTGACGTACCAGTTCCCTGTTTGTGCTGGTCAGGGCGCTTGTGGAACAGCACTGGCAGTGTGAGGGTCAGGGGTTCGAGTCCCCTCAGCTCCACAATCGAATACAGCATACGAATCGCCCGCTGACCTGCGGTAATGCAGGTGGTGGGCGATCTTGCTTTTCCGTCCACTGTGGTCTGTGATGGCCGAGCTGGAGCATATCCGGAGCAGGCGGTCGCTCTGGACGAAATGTTGTCAGCTGTGTGCTCCAGCTCTCACTAACCCAGTTGGGTGGATCTGCCTGGGGACCTTTCGGTCGCCGTGGCCGCCGTCATGTTTGGCACCGGTGTGACTCCTTAGCGGCTTCGCTGTCGTGTGGTGGACAACGGGCGGCCGTTTGTTCGTTTTCGGTAGCGGCGGCAGTGACTGCTGCTACATTGCGACACGAAGCGGTCGCAGGGGGTGACGGGGATGGGAACTCCTGGTCGGGGCTACGCGCTCGATCCGGGCGAGTTCGAGCAGTTGAAGGCCAGTCTCAGAGCGGCTGGGGAGGCGTTGGGGTTACAGGACTTCCGAGCCAAGGCCAGCCTCGAGGGCAGCATGACGGTGCAGTCCGTGAGCCCGCACGAGAACATCGAGGAGACCGTTGACGAGGTGGTCCTGGCGTTGACGAAGTTCGTCGATCAGGACTACGCCCGGACAAGTCAGGCCGTGCAGGACTTCATCAACCGGGTCCACACCACGATCGAGACTGCGATCGACGGCGTCCATCGGACGCAGCAGGAGTACGTGGAGGCCGAGAAGCTCATCGGTGAGGGGCTGCGCCGGGTCTACCCGGAATGACCAGGGGGAGGAGCATGTGGGCTTTCTTCAGACCGTGATCACGGACTCTTTGCTGTCGGACGCGGGAGAGATCGACGGGTTCGCGGCCCGGCACGCTCCAGGTCTGCCGTCCATCCAGGCCACCTTGAGGGTGATCAGGGACATCGACCCGGAGTCGTTCCGCCGGATCGGGCGGGACGTGTGGGGCACAGGGCAGTCTGACGGGGCGGATCAACTCGGCAAAGCGATCGACGGCTGCGTCAAGGGGTTGGAGACCGCGGCCAACCAGGCTTCGGCGTGGACCGGTGAGGCGAGCAACGCCTATACCGAGCGCATCAACCGGATGAAGCAGGCGTTGGGTGAGATGCGCAAGCCCGCCCACGACGTCGGTCAGGCGCTGGTCGACATCGCCGACGGCTTCGAGTTCAAGGCGTCGGACATGTGGAACAACATCTGGAGCGCCATCGGGTTCGTGGTCGGCATCATCGGTGTCATCGCGGGCATCATCGTCGGTCTGACCGGGATCGGCGCCGTTGTGGGACTGATCCTGGGGATCCTCGGTGTCCTGGTGGGCCTGGCCGCGTGGTGGCACTCGCAGAAGTTCAAGGCCGATGAGCAGATCGCCAAGTGCGCCGAGGCGTCCGCGGACGCCGCCAAGGCGATGGAGTCGCTGGGCAAGCTCCAGCCCTAGGAGGGGACGTGGATCCGCAGGAGATGGTCGCGCAGGCGCAGGAACGTTTCGCCAAGATCAGGCGCGATCCGGAGAAAGCACTGTTCAGCCAGTACAAGGGTGTGTCACCCAGCGGTGCGGTCACGGTGTGGGTGGACATGATGGGCAAGCTCGTCCGCGTGCACATCGCCCCCAACACCCTTTATGAGGGTGGAGAGCCCTGGTTGACCGAGGAGCTCATGGCGGCGCATGAGGCGGCCAAGCGGGCTGCCGAGGTGCTCGACTTCACCATGGCCGACCTCGCGCGTGAACTCGACGACGCGCTGGCGTTGAAGCAGCACGTCACCGCTGCTTCCGAGACACCACCGGTTGACCGGCGCCGCACCGCACCTCGCCCTGACGACGACGAGTGGTTCGAGAACCGGAGTCACCTGCGCTGACATGTCACGACCACACATGAACGACCGCGGCCTCGCTGTGTCGTACGCACTGGTCTTCGCGATCCTCCTGGGAGTCGCGGCGCTCGGTTTCGCCCAGATCGCTTCGACTTACCAGTGGTGCGAGGGCGATGCGGCAGGGCAACTGGCGTCGAACGAGGCGGCGGCCGAACTGAGTCTTGACGCAACACCAGCCGTCGTTTGTCGGAGCGGTGAGGTGACCGTGGAGCTGCCGATCGCACCGGCTCTCGCCAGCGTGCTGTTCGCCATGGTCGGCATGGCGCTCAGCCTCGTCACGGTCGTCATCACCGCGCGGCGTGTCCGCGCTGCCAAACGGCGTTGACAGCGAGAACAGCCGCTTCGGTGGAGCACCTGGCGATCCGGCAGGGCGGATCTGCTCAGTGACTTTTCGGCGGCCGTAGCGGCTGTCAACGTTCGGCTCCGGTAACCGAACCAGCGACGGGCTCTGGACGGCCGTCAGCGGGCGCATGGGCCGTCGTAGCCCTAGAAGATGTCGGTCTGTTTCCAGTCGACGCATGTCGGGCGTTTGCCGGTTCGGGGTCTGTAAATCGCTCCTCTGTCAAGCGGAGGTTGGTCGGGTAATCGTGGCGTCGATGCGTAGAGCGCGGTAGACGACGTCGGAGAGGTGTCGTTTGA
>NZ_JBFAFR010000083.1:0-5948 GCF_040639675.1 Actinosynnema sp. NPDC023794
ACCGACGACTGGACCCACGCCAAGACCCAAGCCGTCTACCGGATGGTGCAGGACTTCAAGTCCCGCGGCGTCCCCATCGACTGCGTCGGCCTCCAGTCCCACTTCAACGCCCAGTCCCCCGTCCCCGGCAACTACCAGACCACCCTCCAGAACTTCGCCAACCTCGGCGTCGACGTCCAGATCACCGAACTCGACATCGAAGGCTCCGGCAGCGCACAAGCCTCCAACTACGAACGCGTCGTCAAAGCCTGCCTCGCCGTCACCCGCTGCACCGGCATCACCGTCTGGGGCATCCGCGACACCGACTCCTGGCGCGCCTACGGCACCCCACTCCTCTTCGACGGCAACGGCAACAAGAAACCCGCCTACACCGCCGTCCTCAACGCCCTCAACGGGGGCACCGTCCCCCAGCCCGGCGTCATCGACCCGAACGCGTGGTACGTGCTGGTGAACCGCAACAGCGGCAAGGCGCTGGACGTCTACGGCCTGGCGACCAACGACGGCGGACGCATCGCGCAGTGGAGCCGCAACGACGGCGCGAACCAGCAGTGGCAGTTCGCGGACTCCGGCGGCGGCTACTACCGCATCAAGTCACGCCACTCCGGCAAGGTCCTCGACGTGCCCAACTCCTCGACCGCCGACGGCGCCGCGATCCAGCAGTGGACCGACCACGGCGGCACCAACCAGCAGTTCGGCGCGTCCGAGTCGGGCGGCTACTTCAAGCTGGTCAACCGCAACAGCAACAAGGCCGTCGAAGTGCAGGGCTCTTCCACGGCCGATGGCGCGAACGTCGTCCAGTACGGCGACACTGGTGGCGCCAACCAGCAGTGGCAGCTCGTCCGCGTCGGCTGATCCCGCACGGCTGACCGCCCCGGCCCGGTGCCGGTAGGTGCGGCGCGGCGGCACAGGAACCGCCGCGCCGCGCTGGGCGTGGTCAGCCGACGTTGGCGTAGTACGAGTGCACGTCCAACTGCCCGTTCCCGGTGAAGACCTCCGTGCCGTGCTGCACGCTGGTCAGGTACTTCTGGTTGCTCAACCAACCCCGGTTGACCAGGTGCGACGTGAAGTCGCGCAGGTTCAACGTGGCCGAGTTGGTGTTGCTCGTCCGGATGAACGAGTAGACCTCCCAGCCGATGTTGCCCCGGTACAGGTCCCAGTTGGTGCCGGCGATGGACACCGTGCCCTGCCGCGTGCCGACCGGTCCGGCGCCGCCGGCGCGGTAGGTCCAGATCATGATCTCGTCGGACGGGTTGGCGGTGCCCGGGTTGGACGTCGGGTGCAGCCACAGGTCATAGGCGACGTTCATGACGTTCGCCGTGTTCTGCTTGACCGTGTAGCTCGCGCCCGTGTTCACCGACCGGTTGTCCGACAACCGGACCGGCAGGCCGGTGTTCGACAGCTTGGTGCCCCAGTGCCAGCCGAGCACGGAGCCGGCGTAGGACTTCACCGAGGTCGGCCCGCCGCTCCAGTCCCAGCTCGTGCCCCACGAGATCGAGCCGCCGGACGACACGTCCCACACGCACTGCCACCCCTGGCCCGAGTCCTGGCCCCACACGTTGTTGTTGACCCAGTACTTGCCCATGGTGATCGAGTAGAAGTCCGCGCAGCTGCCGGCCGCCTGCGCGGTGCCGGTGGTCGGCACGGCCAGTGCGGCGGCGGCGAGCACGGCTGTCATGAACCTTTTGAGCACGAAGGTCCACCTTTCTCGTCGAAATTCGGCGGTTGAATGCGAGCAAAAAGCTACGCACCGCTTCCCACGACTGTCGACATCGAATGACAGGCGAATCGACGAGTCGAATATTGGACCTCTGCGGTCGATTTCCGTCGAACAATTCCGAGCAAGCGCCCACCGGGATCGGCGATTCTTCGAATCACCGTCGAAATACCCGGTGGGCGCTTTCCGCGTCGCGGTCAGGCCGGCGTGCGCAGGGTCCACTGCTGGTTGGCCTGCCCCGAGCAGGTCCACAGGGCCAGCTTGGTGCCGTTCGCGGTGCCGTGGTCGACCGCGTCCAGGCACAGGCCGGACAGCACGTTGGTGATGGTGCCGTTGGCGTTGACCTGCCACTGCTGGTTGGTGTCGCCGTGGCAGTCCCAGATCACCACCTGAGTGCCGTTGGCCGTGCCGCGGCCGTACGCGTCGAGGCACTTCGTGCCGTAGACGACCAACTGCTTGTTGGCGTTGTGCGTCCACGACTGGTTGGTCTGGCCGTGGCAGTCCCACAGCTGCAACTGCGTGCCGTTGGTGGTGGTCGAGCCCGGCACGTCGAGGCACCGGCCAGACGCCGTGCCGACGACCTGCTTGCCCTGCGAGGCCACCGGGTCGCCGATGCTGCCCGGCACGGCGCGCAGCGCGTTGTACCAGGTCGCGGCCATCTTGTCGTAGCCGGTCGCGGTGGGGTGGACGCCGTCGATCAGGTCGGCCGTCGTCAACGCGGAGTACATGTCCACCAGGCGCACGCGCTTGCCCGCGTTGACCTTGCTCTGCACCATGCCGGGGATGGTGGCGTTGTAGTTCCGGGCGGCGGTGTTCTGCCCGGAGTTCGCCAGCGGGATGATCGTCGCGACGAACACGTCGGCGTTCGGCACGGTCGCGGTGATGCGGTCGACGAGCGCCGACAGGCGGCCGGGCGCGCCGGACACGTTGTAGTTCTGCAGGATGTCGTTGGTGCCGATGTGCAGCAGCACCGTGCGCGGGTTCGTGTTCCGCAGCCACGTGACGACGTTCGCGTCGATCTGGTCGATGCGCCAGCCGGGGTGGCCCTGGTGGTCGTGGTCGCCGAGCTGGCCGGGACCGTTGAACTGCGAACCGACGAAGTCCACCCGGTAGCCGCCGGACCCGAACCGCTGCCACAGCCCGATCCGGTAACCGCCGGGCACCTGCGTGCCCTCGGTGATCGAGTCGCCCAACGGCATGACCCGCACGCCGCCGTTGGACTCCGCGGCGGCCTGGCCTGCCGGCAGCAGCGCGGCGGTGACCAGCGCGGCGGTGACCAGGGCCGCGGCGCGCGCGGCGAATCTGCTGAGGCGTTGTCGCACTTGTACTCCTCGGGTTGAGCGGCGGTCCGGCACGGCGTGCCGGACCGCGGTCGAGTCACGAACTCCCGTGGTGGGGATCAGCTGACGCCCCACTGCTGGTTGGAGCCGCCGTTGCAGGTCCACAGCTGCACCTGCGCCCCGTTGGCCGTGGACGCGTTGGACACGTCCAGGCACAGGCCGGACTGCGCGCCGGTGATCGTGCCGTTGGCGTTCACGTTCCAGCGCTGGTTGGCCTGGCCGTTGCACGACCAGATGACCGCCCTGGTGCCCGCGCTGGTGCCCTGGCCGTAGGCGTCGAGGCACATCTGCCCGGAGCCGGCGGACACGGTCAGCTGGCCCGAGGACGTCCGGGTCCACGTCTGGTTGGCGCCGCCCTGGCAGTCCCAGATCCGGGCCTGCGCGCCCGCCGTCCCGTTCGGCACGTCGAGGCACTTGCCCGCACCCACCGCGCGCACCGCGCCGTTCGGGGTGGTGCCGCCGCCGGTGGTGTACCCGGCCGCGATGACGTTCGCCTGCACCGCGTTCTCGGTCGCGTCGGACGGGTAGCCCGCGACCATGGCGCCTTCGTAGAAGGTGCCCGCGCTGAGGTTCGCGCCGCCGTCGGGCTTGCAGCAGTCGCCGCCGCTGCCCAGGATGATGGCGCCCTGCTTCTTCATCGGGCTGTACCCGTTGGGCAGCGGGCCGTCCCACAGCGTGGTGAGGTTGCCGACCTGCGCGTCGCTGCCCTTGAGCGCGAACCGCGTGGTTCCGTTGTTCTTCAGCATCGCCGTGACGAACTTGCTGGTGAAGGCGCGCTGGTTCGGGTTCCACGACTGGCTGCCGCCAGGGAAGAGGCCCCACTCGAGGTCGGCCTGGACCCACGGACCGGTGCCGGAACACCCGCCGAACCAGCACTGCGTGCTGAAGTTGATCGCGTCCATCGCGCCGGCCGCGTCGGCCTTCCGGGTCGTCTCGCTGTTGCCGTAGTCGAAGCAGCAGCCGCTGTTGACGTGCGTGCCGCTGGTCACCATGTACATGCCTTCGGGCTGCGCGCCGGTCGGCACGCCCGTCAGGTGGCCGTCGCGCCAGTAGCTGTTGCCGGGGTTGATGTAGAGCGAGTAGGCCTTGCTGCCGCCGACCGCCAGCGACTCGGAGGTCGCGAGCGCGGGCCTGCTCTGGGGCGAGCCGGGCACGACGTCCGAGCCCTGGTACCACAGGTCGTTGCCCCGGCCGGACTGGTCGTAGACGACCGTGATGACGCAGGTGGTGCCGGCGCAGAACGAGTCCTGGGTCGCCGCGTTGGCGGTGCCGCCCGCGGCCAGCAGGCCGATGTCCCGCGTCGTGTTGTCCGACGAACGTCTGACCTGGTAGAGGTTTCCGGCGTACGCGCCGTAGAGCGCCCGCGTCGTGCTGTGCGCGGCCACGCAGGGCGTGCCACCCGAAGCGTAGATGTCGCACGGTCCCGTGCCGGCCGCCAACGCGGTCACCGGCGCGGACCACGTCGTCAAGGCCGCGGGCAACAGGGCCAGTGCCATCACGACACGCGCGCGCACCGCCGCCCGCGAACGCCACCAACGCTTCACGGGCCCCTGCGGGGAATCGGGTAAGGGCTGCATCTTCACTCCTACGACGATGTGGGAGGGCAGGGTGTGCGGCGGCGGGAGCGCACTCGAACGTGCCGAGTGCGTGAAGTGCCGAAACGGTTCGGTGGTACCGAGAGTCGAATCGATTCGACTGCTGCGACGGTAGGTGCTAA
This sequence comes from Actinosynnema sp. NPDC023794, assembly GCF_040639675.1. Lineage (NCBI taxonomy): Bacteria > Bacillati > Actinomycetota > Actinomycetes > Pseudonocardiales > Pseudonocardiaceae > Actinosynnema > Actinosynnema sp. NPDC023794. The sequence goes on from NZ_JBFAFR010000083.1 coordinate 4,772, forward strand.
AACAGCGCTAAAGCAACGGTTTCGACACCCGGGCCGCACCCTTTCGTCCCATTCCCGAAAAGCGTGGCCAAGCCGTCTAGGCGGTCTGCCGGCGCCAGTGCTGATTGGTCCCGTTGTCGCACGTCCACTGGACGAGTTGAGCGCCGTCGGCGGTCGCGCCGCCGGACACGGTCAGGCACTTGCCGCTGTGCTGGGCGACCAGCCGCACGTGCCCGGTGCCCGCGTCCTCGAACCGCCAGCGCTGGTTCGTGCCCGAGTTGCACGCCCACTGCACGACCCGGACCCCGTCGCCGGTGGCCGACGTGCCGCCGTAGACGTCGAGGCACTTCCCGCTGCCGACGTTGACGACCTCGTGCTGGCCGCCGCCGACGTCGCGCACCCGCCAGCGCTGGTTGGCCTGACCGTTCGCGGCCCACTGCACCACGTTGCCGCCGTCGGCCGTCGAGGCGTTGTAGACGTCGGCGACCTTGCCGCTGTGCCGCGCGGTGAACGTTTCCGCGGTCGGCACCGGCACGGTGGTCTGCGGGGTGAGCCGGTAGAGGCCGGAGCCGTGCGCGGGCAGCGAGCGGGACAGGGTGCCGCTCACCGTGCCGAGGTTCGCGCCCGACCACAGGTCCGTCACGGTGGCCGAGCCGATGCCGAGCTCGGCGAGCGAGGCCGACACGGTCGCCGTGCCGCTGCCCCGGTTGAACAGCGCGAGGTACTTGTCGGTCCCGCTGGGCGCGTTCGCGGTCCACGCCGTGTGCGTGCCGCTGAAGAGCTGCCGGTTGCCGGTGCTGTGCTGGTCGACCGCCAGCACGGCGGCGTTGGTCATCAGCGCCAGTTCGGACGCCCGGTTCTGGGTCAGGTCACCGCCCCACATGAGCGGCGAACGCGTGATCGACCACAGGGTCATCAGGGTGCGCTGCTCGTCGGGCGTCAGGTTGGAGTAGCGCGGCGAGCCGACCGGTCCCTGCTGCGACAGCCGTCCGATCGGGATCATGTCCGGGTCGGGCCACGCGCCGGGCCTGCGGTGCGGTGTCCACGCGTGCAACCGCTCGAACAGGGCGTCCAGCCCAGGCCAGTCGTCCCACAGGTCGTTGACGATCCGCCACATGTTGGCGTTGTCCGCGACGTGGGTGCCGTTGCCGGTCGACGTCGGGCCGGGCGAGAGGCTGAGCACCATCGGCCTGCCGCT
>NZ_JBFAFR010000084.1:0-5919 GCF_040639675.1 Actinosynnema sp. NPDC023794
GGGCAACGGAGCTCCTTGGGACAAGCTGTCCTGGTCGACTGCCTGTACCAACGAGCTCCGTTGTCCTGCGTCGCGACTCCTGCAGCTCGGTCGCGTGACCAGCGAAAACGCTAACTACCCGGCATTGGGTAAGGCCCCAACAACCACTTCGACATCTGACTGGCGATGTTCACCCACGTCGGCGCCGTCGCACCCGGACCGATCACGGCCCTGGACAGCCACTGGATCTGGCAGGACGGGCAGGCGCTGACCCGGACACCGTTGCGGATCCGCGACGGCGGCATCACCGTCCCGACCACACCCGGCCTCGGTGTCGAACTCGACCGGGATGCCTCGCCGCCGCGCACGAGCTGCACCTGGAACGGGCTCGGCGCCCGGGACGGCGCCACCGCCATGCGCCAACTGGTCCCCGGATAGCGGTTCGACCCAAACGCCCCAGCCTGTCCGTTGATCGAAGCCGTACCCGGCATCCGGGTCCATCGCCCTGGTCGGCGCCGTCACCGTGCGGGCACGCTCGTTTAAGCTCGGCACCTGGTGACGTCGGTCGGTGCGCCTTGGAGGTGTGGTGATGCGACGGGATGGCGGTTCGGAGACGGGGCGCGGCAGTTGGTTCCGGACCAGCTCACCCGTCCTCATCGGGCGCGGTGAGCAGTTGGCCGCGTTGCGTGAGGTCGTCGTGCACCGTCCCGCCGTCGTCCTGCTCGAAGGCGAGGCGGGGGTGGGCAAGAGCAGGTTGGTGTCCGAGCTGCTCGCCGGGGACCTGGGTGCGGTGTTGCCGTTGGTCGGTTACTGCCGGCAGGTCGGCGAGCCGTTCTCCTACGGTGCGCTGTTGGAGGCGTTGCGGGGTGCGGGGCGGGTACTGGCCCGGCAGCGGGAGTTGAATCCGGTGATCGGCGCGTTGGCTCCGCTGTTGCCCGAGATCGCCGCCGAGCTGCCCGCCCCGTTGCCGCCGGTCGGCGATCCCCGGGCTGAGCGGCACCGGCTGTTCCGGGCGGTGCGGGAACTCCTCGGCGCGATCGGTCCGGTGTTGCTCGTGGTCGAGGACCTGCACTGGGCCGATGACGGCACGCGGCAACTGCTGCGCTTCCTGGCGGGTGGGCCGCCGGCCAACCTCAGCATGGTCCTGACCTACCGGCGGGAGGACCTGTCCGGCGGCAGCCCGTTGGGCGCGGAGTTCCGTTCCGCCGCCGGCGGCCTGGTCGCGGTGCTGGAGATCGAGCCGCTGGACGTGGACGGTGTGCGCGGGCTGACCGAGGCGATCCTCGGCGCGGAGAAGGTGTCGGCGGAGTTCGCGGCCCGGCTGCACGAGCGGACCGCGGGCATCCCGTTCGTCGTCGAGGAGATGTTGCGCGCCCTGCGTGACCCCGAAGGCGCCGTGCACGCGGGCAGCGTGCGGGCCGAACGGCTGCTCGACGCGGTCAGGGTTCCGGTGCTGCTGCGTGACGCGATGGCCGATCGCCTGGCGACCCTGCCCGCCGCCACGGTCCGCCTGGTAGAGGCGGCCGCGGTGCTCGGCGCGCCCGCGCCCGCCGAGTTGCTCGCCGAGGTCGGTGGTGTCCCGGTGGAGCGGGTGCGGGCGGCGCTCGCGCACGCCGTGGACGGGCACGTCCTGCACGAGGTGGACGGGTTGAGGTACGGGTTCCGGCACATGCTGGCCCGTCAGGCCGTCTACGACACGATCAGCGCTCCGGAGCGCGCCGGTCTGCACGACCGTGCCGTCGACGCGCTGGAGCACGTCGAACCGAGGCCGTTGGTCCAGTTGGCCGGGCACAGCGAGCGGGCCGGCCGGACGGTTGACTGGTTGACCTACGGTGAGGCGGCGGCGGACCGGGCGATCGACTCCGGTGACGCGGCGACCGCGACCACGCTGCTGCAGCGGTTGCTCGCCGTGCCGGTGCTGCCCGCCGACGTGGTCGACCGGTTGGCGATCAAGCTCGGGCGCATCGCCAACACCGGGCTGGACCAGCGGGATCCGACAGAGACGCTGGAGCGACTGCTGGCCGACCCGCGCCTGGCCACGTCGGTACGCGGCGAAGTGCGCCTGTACCGAGCGTCGCTGCTGGTCCGCCAGATCGGCCATGTCCGGGAGGGGCGGGCCGAGCTCGAGCGCGCGATCGACGAGTTCGCGGACAGGCCCGATCTCGTCGCCCGCGCCGCCGCCGTGCTGTCCATGCCGTACCTCGGCACAGCTCCGCCGGAGGACCTGGAGAGGTGGCGACGACGCGCTGCGACCCACTTGGCGACCGCGACGGGCGAGTTGCGCATCTCCCTGCTGGCCAACGAGTTGGCGTACCGCTTGCACCGGGGGTACCTCACAGGGCTGGACGAGGTGCCCGAGCGCGCGGACACGCTCGGTGGTCAGCAGCACCTGGCTCGGCTGCGGTGCAATGTCGCCGACGCGTGCGTGTGGCTCGGCCACCTCGACCTGGGTGCTCGTTTCCTGCACGGCGGACTGCGCCTCGCGACCGACAGCGGCGCGTCGTACGTGGTCAGCAACGGTCGGACCACCGAGGCGCGACTCGACTGGATCACCGGTCGGTGGGAAGGGCTGGCGGAGCGGGCGAGCGGGTTGATCGAGGAGTACCGCGACGTGACCGCCATGACCGGCGAGTTGGAGCTGGTGCTCGGCTGGCTCGCCGCGGCCCGCGGGGACTGGGCGGCGGCGGGTGAGCACTTCGGGAGGACCGGTGCTCACGACCCGTGCGACGCGATCGCTCCGGTGGCGATCAGCGGGACCGCGGGCATGGCTTCGATCCTGCTGCAACGGGGAGCGGTGGTCGGCGCGGCGGCGGAGGTCGATCGAGGACTGGCCGCCGTGCGGCGGACGGCCGGCCGGCCCTGGGTCGGCTTGCTGACGCCGGTCGCGGTCGTCGCCTACTCGGCCGCCGGACGGATCGCGGAAGCCGAACGGCTGGTGGACGAGGTCGCCGAAGGCATCGCCGACTGCGACGCGCCCGCCGTGCTCGCCGCGCTCGCGCAGTGCCGGGGCGCGCTGGCCGAGGCGCGGGGCGAACTGCCCGAGGCCGTCGTGCACTTCAGGGAGGCCGTCGCACGCTACGAGGCGATGCCCGCGCCGTACTTCGCCGCCATCGCCAGGGAACGTGAGGCGACGGTCCTGGTGCCGTCCGATCCGGAGAAGGCGGTCGAGCTGCTCACGGACCTGGTGAAGACCTTCGACGCGCTCGGTGCGTCGCAGGACGCCGCCCGCTGCCGCCACGCCCTGCACACCCTCGGCAGCGCGAAACCGGCTCGGCGGGGACGGCGGGGGTACGGCAACGACCTCTCACCCAGGGAGGTCGAGATCGCACGCATGGTCGTGGACGGGCAGACCAACCGCGAGATCGCCGAGAAGCTGTTCCTGTCGTCGCGGACGGTCGAGCAGCACGTGGCTCGGCTGTTCCGCAAGCTGGGGATCAAGTCGCGCGCTCACTTGCGCGCCGACCGCCTCGGTTGAGTTCTTACCGGGAGCGAGCGGCGCTCCCGGAAGCCGTCCGGAAGCGCCGCTCGACACGTGGACGATGTGCTGTCAGTAGTAGAGCGGTTGGCAGAACGTCAAGGTGCCGTAGGTGTTGCACTGGATCCGCTTGCCGACGATGGTGTTCTTGTTGCCGGCGCGGTCGGTCACGGTGAGCTCGGGGGTGTAGGTGGCCGTCCGGCTCGCGTAGGTGTGACTGACCTTGACACCGCTGCCGGTCTGACCGTCACCGAAGTGCCAGGTGTACGAGGCGATGTCGCCGTCCGGGTCGCTCGACGCGGTGCCGTCGAAGGAGCAGACGGTCCGCTGGCAGAACACGGTGAACGACGCCGTCGGCGGCTGCGGACCGGCGGCGGCCCTCCTCGACGTGGTGGCGGTCTTGCCGCTGTTGTCGGTGACCGTGAGCTTCACCGTGTAGGCGCCCGCCGTGCTGTAGGTGTGCGACGGCTTGACACCGCTGCCGGTCTTGCCGTCGCCGAACTCCCAGGCGTACGAGGAGACCGTGCCGTCCGGGTCCGACGAGCCCGACGCGTCGAACGAGCAGGAGGGGGTCGTCGACGAGCAGCTCGCGGTGAACGACGCCGTGGGCGCACCGGGGTCACGGGCCCCGAGGTCCTTGACGTACAGCAGCCGGTTCGGCGAGTCCTTCGGGTCCGAGACCTTGTTGACGGTCGCCGTGTCGAGGACCTTGGCGTTGGCGTCAGCCACCGAGATGCCCGGGTCGGCGCTTGTCACCAGCGCCAGTGCACCGGCCACGTGCGGAGTGGCCATCGACGTGCCGTTCCAGGCAGCGGTGCCGCCGCCCTTGGTGGCAGAGGTGATGTTGCTGCCCGGCGCGAACAGCTCGACGCAGCTGCCGTAGTTGGACGACGACGAGCTGCTCCACACACTGCGGCGATCACCGTTGTCCGTCGCGGCGACCGTGAGCACACCTTCCGCGGCGGCGGGGCTGAAGTTGCAGGCGTTCTGCCCGTTGTTGCCGGCCGCGATGGCCCACGCGACACCGGCCCTGACCGAGTTGGTCACGGCTTGGTCCACGGCGGTGGCCCGGCTGCCGCCGAGGCTCATGTTGCCCACGGCGGCTTGCGGGGCGTTGTCGGTCACCCAGTCGATACCCGCGATGATCTTGTCCCACGGTCCGCTCGAGTTGCAATCCAGCACCCGGACCGAGACCAGTTCGACGTTCTTCGCCACACCATAGGTCTTGCTGCCGATCGTGCCGCCCACGTGGGTGCCGTGACCGTGGCAGTCGCTCGCGTCGCTGTCGTTGTCGATGAAGTCGTAACCGCTGCTCGCCCGACCCTCCAGATCGGGGTGGCGGAAGTCCATGCCGGTGTCGAGGACGTAGGCCGTGACGCCGGAACCGTCGTTCGGCGCGGTGAAGCCGTCATCCAGCGGCAGGTCCCGCTGGTCGACGCGGTCCAAGCCCCACGTCTCGGCCGCACGCGCGATCCCGTTCTGCTCGACGTAGCGCACCGCCGGGTCGGCGGCGAGCCGCTTGGCCTGCCGCTCGCTCATCCGCACCGAGAAGCCGCGTAGCGCGGCGGAGTAGACGTGCGAGACCTCGCCGCCGTACTCGCCTGCCAGGTCGGTGGCCTGCGCCGAGACCGCGGCCTGGGCACTCGCGGCCGTCGACGGCACACCGTCCAGGACCACGATGTAGCTGCCGTCGACGGCACCTCGGGCACCTCCGCTCAGGATCTGCCCCTCGGTCGCCTGTGCGGCGCCGGCGCCGACGACGCTCAGTGCCAGCGCCATGGTCGAGGCGAGGCCGGTGCACACACCGGCCATGCGCTTGCCTCTTGCGTGTGAAGTGGACATGCGTAACCAGACTCCTTCAGCCGTAGCAGGGAACGACTCAACCCACCGCCGCGGCATGGTGATGTGCCGTGACGGCTTCGTGCGCAGACCGACGTTCGGTCGGGCGACACACGCGGTCCGCAGGACTTCAGCGGCCATATCAGCCGGAGGCCGGTCGGCGATGTTCCGACACCCCCTCGCTTGACTAGGGCCGGGTGTAGGGGCCTGGCCGACTCGTCAAGCGTCGACAGCGCTCACGAAGCGGACAATCGGGGTAGGAGTTCTTGCGTATACGTATTTATTGGAACTTTTCAGCTCGCCGTTGACGGACAACCCGTAATCAAACACGACTGTGTTCGCTCTTCACCTGGCAGAGGGGTCTATCTCGTGATCGGCTCTGGCGCACTTTCGGTGGTGGTGTTATCCGAGGAGGATGCGGTGGCGCAGGAGGTCGAAGCCGGCTCTGCCGTACATCTGGCGCTTGATCAGCTTCGTCTTGGTGTTCACGCCTTCGGTGCGCCCGTTGTGGTGGGCGAGGGTGACGGCGGCGGTGACGGCGGCGGTGACGGCGTCGATGTCCTGCTCGATGCCCCGCGCGAAGGAGTGCACGTGGGGTAGGTCCGCCTCGCGTGCCGCGGTGGTCC
>NZ_JBFAFR010000085.1:0-5811 GCF_040639675.1 Actinosynnema sp. NPDC023794
CCCGACCTGGTGGCGAAGTGGGCCCCCGGCCGCCGCATGATCAACGCCTACGGGCCGACCGAGTCCACCGTGGTCACGTCGTGGAGCGAGCCGCTCGAGCCGGGCGGCACGCCGCCCATCGGCCGTCCCATCCCCGGCACCGAGATCCGCGTGCTGGACGACGACCTGCGCCCCGCCACTGAGGGCGAGCTGTACGTGACCGGCGTCGGCCTGGCCCGGGGCTACCTCCGCCGGCCGGGGCTGACCGCGCAGCGGTTCCTGCCCGACCCGTTCGGCGTGCACGGCGCCCGCATGTACCGCACCGGTGACGTGGTCCGCACCCGTGCCGACGGCCAGCTGGAGTTCGTCGGCCGGGCCGACCACCAGGTGAAGATCCGGGGCTTCCGGGTCGAGCCCGGCGAGATCGAGGCGCTGCTGCGGCAGCGGCCCGGCGTCGAGCACGCGGTCGTCGTCGCGCGCGGCGAGCCGAAGCGGCTCGTGGCGTACGTGGTCGGCGACACCGCGGGTCTGCGGGAGCACCTGGTCGGCAGGCTGCCGGACTACCTGCTGCCTTCCGCGTTCGTCGAGCTGGACGCGTTCCCCCTGACGCCCAACGGGAAGCTGGACCGGGACGCCCTGCCCGAGCCGGTCGTCGGCGACGTCCCGGAGGACCACGTCGAGCCGCGCACCGCGGCCGAGCGCCGGGTCGCCGCGGTGTGGTCGGACGTGCTCGGCGTGCCCCGGGTCGGCGCACACGACGACTTCTTCGCCCTCGGCGGCGACTCGATCCTGGCCGTGCGGGCGCTGTCGCGGCTCGGCGGGCTGCCGGTGCGGGCGATGTTCGACCACCGCACGGTCGCCGCGCTCGCCGACGCCCTGCCCGACCAGGACGGCGCGCCGATCCCCCGCGTGCCCCGGGTCAAGCCGCTGCCCCTCTCGTCGGCCCAGCGCCGCCTGTTCTCCCTGGACGGCACGGCCGAGCAGAACACCGCCGTGGGCATCCGGCTCACAGGTCCGCTGGACGTGCCTCGTCTCGCCGAGGCGCTGGACGCGCTGGCCTGCCGGCACGACGCGCTGCGCACGACGTTCGACGTGGTGGGCGACGAGCCGGTGCAGGTCGTCGCTCCGCACGGCACGATCCCGCTGCGCGTGCTGCCCGCGCCTGGCGTGATCACACCGGCTCCGACCGGCCCAGGCCACACCGACCCGAGCGCAACCGCACCGGGCCCCACCGCGCAGGGCGCGACCGAGCTCGATCCGACCGACCTCGGCCTGGACGAGCCGTTCGACCTGCGGCGCGGCCCGCTGACCCGCGCCGTGCTCAGCCCCCTCGGCCCGGACGAGCACCTGCTGACCCTCGTCCAGCACCACATCATCACCGACGGCTGGTCGGTGCAGGTGCTGCTGACCGAACTGGCCGAGCTCTACGCGGGCAACCGGCCCGCCGAGCCTCCCGTGCAGTACCCCGACTTCACCGCGTGGGACCGGTCCAGGCCCGAGGGCGACCCGGCCTACTGGCGCGACCGGCTCGCGGGCATCGAGGCGCTCGACCTGTCCACCGACCGGCCCCGGCCGCCGCTGCGCACCACGTCCGGCGCGGTCCTGCGGCGTCCGCTGCCCGCCGACCTGGTCCGCCGGCTGGCGGCCGTGGGCCGCGCGCACGACGCCACCCTGTTCATGACGCTCACCGCCGCCGTGCAGGTGGTGCTGTCCGCACGCAGCGGGCAGCGCGACATCGCCGTGGGCACGGTCAGCTCCGGCCGCGACCGCGCCGACCTGGAACGCGCGGTCGGGTTCTTCGTCCGCACTCTCGTGCTGCGCTCCTGGGTCGACCCGGACCTGCCGTTCACCGCGTTCCTGGACCAGGTGCGGGACACGGCGCTGGAGGCCTTCGCGCACGACGACGTGCCGTTCGACCGGGTGGTGGAGGAGGTGCGACCCGACCCGGACCCCAGCCGCACGCCCCTGGTGCAGGCCGTCGTGGCGCTGCACCAGCCGCTGCTGCCCGGCAACGCGTTCGGCGAGCTGACCGCGGCCGAGCACGACCTCCCGCGCCCGGTGGCCCGGTTCGACCTGGTGGTGGAGTTCTGGCCGCGCGGCGACGACCTCGCGCTGACCGTCGAGTACAACACCGACCTGTTCGACGCCACCACGGTCGAGTCGCTGAGCGACGACCTGGAAGCGTTGCTGCGCCTGGTGGTGGACGACCCGGACCGCCCGCTGCACGACCTGACCGAACTCCGCCGGACATCGGACGGCAGCGCGCCTGACGACACCGTCCGGATCCGGGGCTTCCGGGTCGACCTCGCCGAGGTCGAGCAGGCGATCCGGCGGCACCACGAGGTGACCGACGCGGCCGTGGTCGTGGCCGGCAAACGACTCGTCGCCTACGTCTCGCCCCCGGTGAACCCCTCGGCACTGCAAGGGTTCCTCGGCCAGGTGCTGCCCTCTCACGCCGTGCCCACGACGTTCGTCGGCCTCGACCACCTCGACCGGGACTCGCTGCCCGCGCCCCCGGACGAACGCGCCGAAGTCCGCTACGTCGCACCGCGCACGCCCGTCGAAGCCGTGCTGGCGGACGTGTTCGCCGAAGTGCTCGGCGCGGCCCGGGTCGGCGTGCGGGACAACTTCTTCGCCCTGGGCGGCGACTCGATCCTGGGCATCCAGGTGGTCACCCGCGCCCGCCGCGCCGGCCTGGTGCTGACCTCGCGGGACATCTTCGCGCACCAGACCATCGCCGCGATCGCGCCGCACGTCACCCGCGACCTGCCGCCCACCGCCGACCAGGGCGCGGTGACCGGCGAGGCGCCGCTCACCCCGATCCAGCGCTGGTTCCTCGACGGCCACGCCGGGCCGCCCCGGAACGTCGAACCACAGCACTTCGACCAGTCCGTCGTCGTCGACCTGGACCCCGACCTCGACGTGCCCGCGCTGCGCACCGCCCTCACCGCGCTGGTCGAGCACCACGACGCGCTGCGCACCCGGTTCGAGGGCGACCGCCAGGTGGTCGGGCCCGTCACGGGCGCCGACCCGTTGGCGCTGGACCACTTCGACCTCACCCGCGGGCCGCTGCTGCGGGCCGAGGTCCTCGACGGCGGCTCCGTCCGGTTGACCGCGCACCACCTCGTCGTCGACGGCGTGTCGTGGCGCGTCCTGGTCGAGGACCTCACCACCGCCTACCGCCAGGCCCGCGCCGGCGAGACCGTCCGCGTCGGGCGCAAGACGACGTCGTTCCGCGACTGGGCGATCCGGCTCGCCGACCACGCCGTGCACGGCTTCGACGCCGAACTCGCCCACTGGACGGCCGTGGCCGCCACGCCGACCGACATCCCGGTGGACCGGACCGGCCCGAACACGGTCGGCTCGCAGCGCGAGGTCACCGTGCGGCTCACCGCGAGCGAGACCGACGCCCTGCTGCGCGACGTGCCCGGCGTGTACCGGACGCAGGTCAACGACGTGCTGCTGACCGCGCTCGGCCGCGTGCTGGCCGACTGGACCGGCAGGCCGCGCGTGCTGGTCGACCTGGAGGGCCACGGCCGCGAGGAGCTGTTCGCCGACGTCGACCTGTCCCGCACGGTCGGCTGGTTCACCACCGTCTTCCCCGTCGCCCTCGACCTGCCCGACGGCGGTTGGGGGGAAGCGCTGAAGTCGGTGAAGGAGCAGCTGCGGGCCGTGCCCGGACGCGGTCTCGGCTACGGCGCGCTGCGCCACCTGGCCCGCACCGCACCCGCCTGCGACCCCAAGGTCTCGTTCAACTACCTGGGCCGGTTCGACGCCGACCAGCGCGACCTCCAGCTGTCCGCCGACCCGGGCGCGCCGCGCCCGCACCTGCTCGACGTGGTCGGCCAGGTGCGCGGCGACCGGCTGGAGTTCAGCTTCCACTACAGCGAGCACGCCCACGACCGCGACACCGTCGCCCACCTCGCCGACGGGTTCGCCGCCGCGCTGCGCGGCATCGTGGCGCACTGCGCCGAGCCGGGCACGGGTGGCCGCACGCCGTCGGACTTCCCGCTGGCGCGCCTCACCCAGGCCGAGGTGGACCTGATCACCGGCGAGGACGCCTACCCGCTCACCCCGATGCAGGCGGGCATGGTGTTCCACGGCCTCGGCGACAAGGGCGTGTACTTCCAGCAGACCACGTTCGTCGTGGACGGGGTGACCGACTCGGCCGCGTTCGCCGCCGCCTGGCAGCGGGTGGTCGACCGGACACCCGTGCTGCGCAGCAGCGTGCTGTGGGAGGGCGTGCGGCAGCCGTTGCAGGTCGTGCACGAGCACGTCCGGGTGCCGTTCACGTTCCTGGACTGGAGCAGGCTGGACGAGGACGCCCGTGCCGGGCGGCTGCGCGACCTGCTCGCCGAGGACCGGGCCGAGGGCATAGACCTGACCGCGCCGCCGTTGATGCGGGTCGCGATCGCCCGCCTGTCCCCGACCAGCGTCCAGGTGCTGTGGACGTTCCACCACGTGCTGCTCGACGGCTGGAGCGTCTTCCACGTGCTGTCCGACGTGCTCGGCGAACCGGCTGAACGGCGGCCGTTCCGCGACTACGTGGCCTGGACCGCCGCGCAGGACGAGGCCGCCGCGCAGGCGCACTGGCGGCAGGTGCTGGCCGGTTTCGACTCGCCCACGCCGCTGCCCGCCGACCGCCCGGCCGAGCACGGCACGTCGTCGCAGCGGCTCGAGGTCGAGCTGACCGACGGCGAGTCCGCGTCGCTGTACGAGTTCGCCCGCCGGCACCGCGTCACGCCGAGCGCGATCGTGCAAGGCGCGTGGGCGCTGCTGCTGGCCCGGTCCGCCGGCAGGCGTGACGTGTGCTTCGGCGCGACGGTGTCCGGCCGGCCCGCGGAACTGCCCGGCGTGGACGCGATCACCGGCATCTTCATCAACACCCTGCCGGTGCGGGTCCGGGTCGACGGCGCGACTCCGGTGGCCGACTGGTTGCGCGCGTTGCAGGACGCCCAGGTCGAGTCTCGGCGGTTCGAGCACGTGCCCCTGGCCGACATCCAGGCGTGGAGCGAGGTCGAGCGCGGCACCAGCCTGTTCGACAGCGCGGTGGTGTTCGAGAACTACCCGGCCGACCTGGCCGAGGGCATGGGCCTGCGGGACCTGGCCGCGGTCGAGACCACGAGCTTCCCGCTCAGCGCCACCGTCTACCCGGCCGAGCGGCTCGGCGTGCTGCTGGGCTACGAGCCCGCGATGTTCGACCGCGCCACCGTGGCCCGGCTCGGCGACCGGCTGCGCAGGCTGCTGGTCGGCCTGGTCGCCGACCCGGACCGGCCGATCGCCGACGTGCCGTGGCTGGCCGAAGAAGAGATCCGCCAGGTGATCGTCGACTGGAACGGCACGGCGGTCGGCGAGCCGACCACCACGATCCCCGAGCTGTTCGCCGCCCAGGCCGCCCGCACGCCGGACGCCGTCGCGGTGACGTGCGAGGGCGGGCAGTTGACCTACCGCGAGCTGGACGAGCGCGCGAACCGCCTCGCCCACCACCTCGTCGCGCGCGGCGCGAGACCGGAGACTTTGGTGGCGTTGAAGTTCCCGCGCTCGATCGACCTCGTCGTCGCCGTGCTCGGCGTGCTGAAGTCGGGCGCGGCCTACCTGCCGCTGGACGCCTCGTCACCGGCCGACCGCATCTCGCACATCCTCGCCGACGCCCGGCCCGTGCTCACGTTGGACCGGCTGCCGGACCTCTCCGGCCACCCCGCCACGGACCCGGAGGCACCCGTGCGGCCGGACAACGCCGCGTACGTGATCTACACGTCCGGCTCGACCGGCAGGCCCAAGGGCGTCGTCGTCCCGCACTCGAACGTGGTCCGGCTGTTCTCCGAGACCGAC
>NZ_JBFAFR010000086.1:0-5510 GCF_040639675.1 Actinosynnema sp. NPDC023794
CAACCCGTTCGACGCCCCATCCTGGTTCACCGCCGAACCCGCCACCACCGCCAACACCCGATGACCGTTGCGACGCGCATCCGACAACCGCTCCAGCAGCACCAGACCCGCACCCTCACCCCAACTCGTGCCGTCAGCGGCGGCGGAGAAGGACTTCGAGCGACCGTCGGCGGACAGGCCGTGCTGCCGCGAGAACTCCACGAAACTCGCCGGCGTGGCCATGACCGTCACACCGCCCGCCAACGCCAAGTCGCACTCACCCGACCGCAGCGCCTGCGCGGCCAAGTGCATCGCCACCAGCGACGACGAGCACGCCGTGTCGATCGACAGCGCCGGGCCTTCCAGACCCAGCAGGTACGACACCCGCCCGGAGGTCACGCTCGTCGCCGTGCCGGTGGCCAGGTAACCCTCGACGTCCCGCGAGACCTGGTCCACACCGCCCGCGTACCCGGACGCCCAACTACCCGTGAACACACCCGTCCGGCTGCCCCGCAACGACGTCGGGTCGATCCCCGCGTGCTCGAACACCTCCCACGCCGTCTCCAGCAACACCCGCTGCTGCGGATCCATCGCCAACGCCTCACGCGGCGAGATCCCGAAGAACCCCGCGTCGAACCCGCCCGCGTCCGCCAAGAACCCACCGGACCTGGTGTAGGTCGTGCCGGGTCCGCCGTCCGGGTCGTACAGCGCCGCCACGTCCCAGCCCCGGTCCGCCGGGAAGTCGCCGATCGCGTCCACGCCCTCGGCCACGAGCCGCCACAGGTCCGCCGCCGAACCGACACCTCCGGGGAACCGACACCCCATGCCCACCACCACGATCGGGTCGTCGGCGCCGGCCGCGGCGACCGGCGCGACGGTCCGCCGCGCCGCGCCGAGCAGCACTTCCCGCAGGTAGTCGACCAGTTTCGCCGGCGTGGGGTGGTCGAACGTCATGGTCGCCGACAACCGGGCCCCGACCGCGGCAGCCAGCCGGTTGCGCAGCTCCACGGCGGTCAGCGAGTCGAACCCCAGGTCCTTGAACGCCCGGTCGGCGTCGACACCGTCCGCGCGCCCGAGCACTGCCGCGCTGTGCGTGGTGACCAGCTCCAGCAGGGCCGCGCGCTGCTCGGCTTCGGGCAACGCGCCGAGTTCCCGCGCCACCCCTGACGTCCGGGCGGGACGACGACGGGTCAGCGCACGCAGCACCGGCCGGTCGCCCAACGCGGACACCCGGAGCCCGGCGGCCACCAATGTCGGCTTGGGCGCGGTGAGGGCGGCGTCGAACAGGGCCAGGCCGTGCTCGGTGGACAGCGGCACGACCCCGGACCGCGCCAAGCGCCGCCGGTCGGCGTCGGCCAGCTGCCCGGTCAGGCCGCCGGCCTGCGCCCACTGCCCCCACGCCACGGACACCGCGGCCAGGCCCTGCCGGCGGCGGTGTTCGGCCAACGCGTCCAGGTAGGCGTTGGCGGCGGCGTAGTTGCCCTGCCCCGCGCTGCCGAGCACCCCGGCGGCCGAGGAGAACAGCACGAACGCGCTCAGGTCGAGGTGTCGGGTCAGCTCGTGCAGGTGCCGGGCGGCATCGGCCTTCCCGGCACGCACACCGGCGAGCCGTTCGGGGGTCAGCGACTCGATCACCCCGTCGTCCAGCACCCCGGCCGCGTGCACCACCGCGGTCAGGTCCGGTATCCCGTCCAGCAGCCCGGCCAACGCCTCCCGGTCGCTCACGTCGCACGCGACGGCGGTGACGTCCGCGCCGTCGAGGTCGACGGGCGCGGCAGCGGACCGGCTCACCAGCACGAGCTTCCGCACGCCGTGCGCGGTGACAAGGTGGCGGGCCACCGCCAGACCCAGCGCGCCGGTGCCGCCCGTGATGAGCACCGTGCCGTCCGGGTCGAGCGGGGCCGGGACGGTCAGCACGATCTTGCCGACGTGCCCGGCCTGGCTCATGTGCCGGAACGCCTCCCGCGCCCGCCGGACGTCCCACGCGGTGATCGGCGGCACCCGCAGGTCGCCCGCGACGAGCAGCCGCACGACCTCCGCCAGCACCTCGCCGAGCCGCTCGGGGCCCGCTTCGGCCAGGTCGAACGCCCGGTAGCCGGGCACGTCGCGGATGTCGGCCTTGCCCATGTCGACGAACCGGCCGCCGTCGGCCAGCAGCCGCAGCGAGGCGTCGGTGAACTCGCCGGCCAACGAGTTGAGCACCACGTCCACCCGCGGGAACCGCTGCTCGAACTCCAGCGTCCGCGACGACGCGATGTGGTCATCGGCCAAGCCCAAGCCGCGCAGCACGTCCCACTTGCCCGGGCTCGCCGTGGCGAACACCTCCGCGCCGAGCCGCCGGGCGAGCTGGATCGCGGCCATGCCGACACCACCCGCGCCCGAGTGGATCAGCACCCGATCGCCCGCCCCGACCCGGCCGAGGTCGACCAGGCCGTACCACGCGGTCAGGAACACCACCGGCACGGCGGCGGCCCGGCTGAACGTCCAGTCGGCGGGCACCGGCGCGAGCACCCGGTGATCGGCGACCGCGCTCGGTCCGAACGCGCCGGACAGCAGCCCGAGCACCCGGTCGCCGACCCGCAACCCCGTGACGGCCGAGCCGACCTCGGTGACCACGCCCGCGCCTTCGCTGCCGAGCCCAGCGGCGGTCGAGCCACCGGCGGAGCCGACGATCGGACCGTAGACGCCCAGCGCGATCAGGACGTCGCGGAAGTTCAGCCCGGCCGCCCGCACCCGGACCCGCACCTCGTGCGGCCGCAAGGCGGCCTCCGGGGCCTCGGCGAACACCAGGTCGTCCAGGTTGCCGGTGCCTGGCTCCACCAGCGAACCCGTGACGGCCGCGTGCGCGGTGGTCCGGACGAGCCGGGGCACGTGGACCACGCCGCGGCGGACGGCGAGCTGGTCCTCGTCGTCGAGGACGACCGGCGGCGAGTCGTCGGTGTCCACGAGGACGAAGCGGCCGGGGTGCTCGGCCTGCGCGGCGCGGACCAGGCCCCAGACGGCCGCGCCGTCGAGGTCGTCCACGTGGTCGCCGGGCGTGGCCGCCACCGCGTCGCGGGTGTGCACGACCAACCGGCCGTCGCCGTCCTCGGCGAGGAAGGCTTGGAGCACTTCCAGCGCCTCTTCGACCGAACCCGGCGCCACGACCCGGTCCGGTGCGGTCGCGTCGCCGTCGCGGCGGAGCCAGCCGAGCTCGAACAGGGCGTCGTCGGCCTGACGTGCCACCGGGCGCGTGGTGACCGAGCCGATCGTGACGATCGGCGCGCCGGACTCGTCGGCGAGCGCGACGGTGTAGCCCGCCGTGGCCGTGCCCGACAACCTGACCCGGGCGGTCGACGCGCCGGTGCGGTGGACCGTGATCCCGGTGAGGGAGAACGGCAACCGCACTTCGCCGGTCTCTCCGGCCAGCAGCGCCAACGGCTGCAAGGCCGCGTCGAGCAGGGCGGGGTGCGCGCCGTAGCGGGCGGCGTCGTCCACGGAGACCTCGGCGAACACCTCGCCGCCCGCACGCCACACCGCACGCACGCCCTGGAACGCCGGACCGTGCTCGTAGCCCGCGCCCGCCAACGTGTCGTAGAGGTCCCGCACGTCGACGGGCCGCGCGCCGGCCGGTGGCCAGCTCGACGGGAACGCCGGTGCGGCGACCGGTTCGGGGGCGAGCGCGCCGGTGGCGTGCCGGACCCAGTCGTCCTGTCCCTGGGACCGCACCTCCACGGGGTGGCGGCCCGTTTCGTCCGCCACGCCGACGACGACCTGCACCCGCACGGCCCCGTCGAGCGCCAGGGGCGATTCGAGGACGAGCTCCTCGACCGCCGCACAGCCGACGACCCCGGCCGCGTGCGCGACCAGTTCCACGAACGCCGTCGCGGGCAGCAGCACGGCGCCCAGCACCGCGTGGTCGGCCGCCCACGGGTGCGTGGCCGTGGACACCGTGCCGGTCAGCACCACGGCCCGGTCACCGGGCAGCTCGACGGACGCGCCGAGCAGCGGGTGGTCGACCGGGTCGAGGCCCGCGCCGGACACGTCGCCGGCTCCTCCCGGCGCCAGCCAGAAGCGCTCCCGCTGGAACGGGTACGTCGGCAGGCCGACCGCGGGCGCCGGCACGCCCCAGTCGACGTCCACACCCAGCACGAACAGCCGTGCGGCGGCGGCCAGGAAGTCGGCTCGCCCTCCCCGGTCGCGGCGCAGCGTGCCGCTCGTCGTGGCGTCCTGCTCCTCCAGCGCGGGCACCAGCACCGGGTGCGGGCTGATCTCCACGAACACCGGTGAGCCCTCGGCCAGCAGCGCGCGGGCGGCCTGCTCGAACAGCACCGGGGCGCGCAGGTTCCGGTACCAGTAGGCGGCGTCGAGCCCGGCGGTGTCGATCACCTCGCCGGTCACCGTGGAGTGCAACGGGATCCGGGCGGACGACGGCGTGATGTCCGCGAGGTCGGCCAGGAGCCGGTCCCGGATGGTCTCGACCTGGGCTGAGTGGGCGGCGTAGTCCACCGGCAGGCGGCGGGCGCGGACGTCGTCGGCCGCAGCCAGCAGCTCGTCCAGCGCGTCCGTGTCACCGGACACGACCACCGAGCCGGGCGCGTTGACCACCGCCACGGTCAGCCGCTCGCCCCACCGCGCCAGGTAGGTCGCGGCGCGGTCGGCGGACAGGCCGAGCGACACCATCCCGCCCCGGCCCGAGATCGCGACCAGGGCCTTGCTCCGCAGCGCGACCACCCGGGCGGCGTCCTCCAGCGACAACGCGCCCGCGACGTGCGCGGCGGCGATCTCGCCCTGCGAATGGCCGACGACCACGTCCGGCTCGACCCCGACCGACTGCCACAGCCGCGCCAACGCCACCATCACCGCGAACAACGCGGGCTGCACCACGTCGACCCGGTCCAGCTCGCCGCCGTCCAGGACCTCGACCAACGACCAGTCGACGTGCGGGGCCAACGCCCGCTCGCACGCGTCGACCGCGTCGCGGAACACCGGCTCCGCCGCGTACAACTCGCGGCCCATCCCGACCCACTGCGCGCCCTGACCCGGGAACACGAACACCGTGCGGTCCGCCGCACCCGCCATCCCGGACACCACGTCCGAGCCGAGGATCGCCGCCCGGTGCGGGAACTTCGTCCGACCGGCCAGCGCACCGCCGATGCCGACGTCCGGGTGCTGCGCGGCGAACTCCCGCACCCGCCGGACCTGCTCCCGCAGCGCGGGTTCGCTCTTCGCCGACACCAGCCAGGGCAGCTCGACGTCCGCGGTCGCCCCGGTCGGGTCCGGCGCCTGCTCCAGCACGACGTGCGCGTTGGTCCCGCTGATCCCGAACGACGACACCGCGGCACGCCGGGGACGTCCGGTCCCCGGCCACGCGACCGGTTCGGTGAGCAGCCGGATGTCCCCGGCCGTCCAGTCCACGTGCGGCGTCGGCTCGTCCACGTGCAGCGTCTTCGGCAACACACCGTGCCGCAACGCCATCACCATCTTGATCACACCCGCGACACCGGCCGCGGCCTGCGTATGACCGATGTTCGACTTCACCGACCCCAACC
>NZ_JBFAFR010000087.1:0-5181 GCF_040639675.1 Actinosynnema sp. NPDC023794
GTCGAGGCGGGCGCCGCGCAGGGTCTCGCCGTCCACGGCGATGACGTGGCGGTATCGGCGTTGTCGAACCGGTGGTGATCGCCGGGCGCGGGTGGTGAGCCAGCCGGCGAGGACGGTGGCCAACAGGTCGGCGTCGAGGCGGGTCAACAGCCGCCATATCGTTGTGGCGGAGGGGATGCGGTCGAAACCGAGCCGATCGCGGGCGTGACGGTCGAGATCCCGCAGCCAGTCGGTGATCGCCGCGAAGGACGACGCCCCGGCCAGGACCGCGCAGACCGCGACCGTGAGCAGTGCCGACAACGGGTAACGGATCCCGCGCGGGTCACGCGGGTCCGGGACCTTCGCCAGGGCGTCCAGCAGACCACCGTGCTCACCATCGGTGACAGGCGCCGGTGAGCCGTCGGCGGAGGGTGTCGTGACGGTCAGTGCGGTGATGAGAGCCGATGCCATCGGCGGGTGAGGTCTTCCTCGGAGTCGTGAAGCGTCGCAACTCCATGATCACCGACGCGATCTCACCCGCCACCATCGCCTCCACGAAGGCCCTCCACGCCCCAAACTCCCAGCTCAGCGCATTGCTGTCTGACTACGCAATCGCCCTGGTCGTCAACCCTGTCGTACCCAAGGCACCACCGCACCGAACACCTCCTGCTACCTGGCGGCCTGATCAACGAGTACGAACCGGTCGCCACCTGAACGCGCCTCAGACCACGTGGCCGACTCCTCATTCCTGGCCGACTCGCTTGACGACCAGGAGTTCGGCTCGTTCGAGCAGCAAGCGTTGACGGCGGATGTGGCTGTTGTGCGGTTCGTGGTCCGAGTCGATGGCCGGGCTGAGCCCGAGCTGCTGAGGCGACCGGCCCGATGATCACCACGCGGGTTGACGAGGCAGTCGGCTGGTGAACCGCCGAGGCGATCAACCCGTTTTGCGACCGCATCGCCAACGTGCTGACGTCGGCCGACCCAACACGTCTACCCGAACCACGCACACGAAGCCGGCGTCCCACGACGCCCTGAACGGCGGTGTGGGCGACCGCCTGGGTCCGTTAGGAACGAGGTGGGTCAGGTTCCACCCAAATGGAGAAGGTGGTGTCACGAGTGCGTTCATGGGCAACGTTCTTGGCGGTGGTGACGCTCGCCGCGAGCGGCTTGGTCGGCATGGCCGGATCCTCTCGTGCCGACATCGAGCAGCAGAACTGCACCGGCACATGGTCGGTGAACTACGACCCGCCCATCACCAACACCCCGACCACCACCAACGTCAAGGTCACCGGCTACTTCTTCACCTGCACGAACCTCCTGGCGCCCAGCGGCGCGTACGAGCAGACTTTCACCGACACCGTGTCGTGCACGCAGCTGCTGCTCTCGGGAGCTACGTCCCGCACCTACAGGTGGAGCAACCCGGCGGTCGAACCGAGCACCTTCTCCTACAACTGGACCGTCACCCGCACGGGCGGCCAGACCGTGATCACCAACTCGGGTCTGATCACCAGTGGCACGTTTGCCTCGGCAAGTGCCCAACAGGTCACCGCACTCGTCACACCCGACAGCCTCCAGTGCGCGGGCACAGGCGTGTCCAGCCTCACCGGCCCCTCCACACTGGTCGTCCTCGGCCTCTGAGGACCGACGATTCGCGGACGAGTCGTTGTCGAGACGGTGCCCGGCTCCTGCGGCACACCGGCACACCGGCACACCGGCACACCGGCACACCGGCACACCGGACGATAATGCGGGATGTCGTGTCCGCTGCTGGTCACCGAGTGGGCTTGAGCACCATGCCGTACCTCGGATCGGCCGGGGCGAACTCGAGGCCGTGAGGACACGTCTTCCCCGTTGCGACCAGCCGACCGCCGGACACGGCGGCGACTATCGCGATTCGCCATCATGAGCCGATCGTCTTGGGCGCCGCTGCTCTCCCAGCAGCGTGATCGGCGGGCAGTGGTATACCGCGCGTGAGTGCTGTTCCCGCAGGGCTGCGGAGTGGTGTGGTGTGAGGTGGAAGTTTGTCTTCCGACGTAACGTCCTACTCGACAGGACGATCCCGTACGTGAGTTGCGCAACTCTCTTCCGTGGTGGCGAACCGGTTCCGCGTAATGCGGTGAGCTGGAAGGAGATCGCTGTGCGTTCAACCAGTGACAGGTCCTCGGTCGGCTCGGTGGCGGCCCTCGCCGTGATGGCCGCGTGGTCGGTCACGGCTGTGCCCACCGCGCACGCCACACCGTCCTGCGACGGACTGCCTGCCACCATCGTCGGCTCTGCGGACGGCGATTCCCTCACCGGCACGAACGGTGACGACGTGATCGTCGGGTTGGGCGGGGACGACACCATCATCGGGCTCGCCGGCAACGACCGCGTCTGCGCCGGGGACGGTGACGACACCGTCTACGGTGAGTTCGTCGTGGTGCCCGACGAACTCCCGGGCGTGCCGGCTCCCGGTCCGCTCGAAGACCTCTCCGACCGCGTGTTCGGCGAGGCGGGCGACGACGTGCTGATCGGCAACTCCGGGACCGCGGTCATCACGGTCTCCGCCGCCTACATCGCCGACAACGACCACATCGACGGCGGCACAGGGTCGGACGTCATCTCCGGGGGGCCTCGACGCGACGGTCACGGCCGTCTCGGGCGGGGTGGTGGGCCTCAACGACACCCTGATCGGCGGTGACGACCCGGACACGATCTACGGCTTCAGCAGGACCATCACCGTGGGATCGGGCACGGGCCTGGCCGGAGCGGTGTTGATCGGGAACCTGAACGACACCATCTCGGGCGGAGGGGGCGGCGACACCATCTACGGCGACGCGCAGACCGCGAACCTGGGCATCAGCGCGCCGGTGGGCACCGAGACCTCCAACGACAGCATCTCCGGCGGCGAGGGTGACGACGTCATCTACGGCGATTACGAGAACCTGAACTCCGTCTGGGGCGCGAAGTCCGTAACCACCGGCCATCGCGACACCATCGACGCCGGACCGGGCAACGACGTGGTCCACGGCGACGCCAAGAACGGCAACGTGAACTTCATCGGCCTGGGCACCGGCAACATCGACACCGTCGACGGCGGAAGCGGCGCCGACACCGCCGACGCCGGTCCGAACCTCGACACCTGCACCGACATCGAGAACAGGACCAACTGCGAACTGTGACCCCGACCGACACCGCGGCAGCGACCACCAGCGTTCGCCGGCAGCGCTGGCAGCGCCGCACAAGGCCCCCGGCACCTCGGTCCGTCGTTCCCGGCGTCCTTCATCGCGCAGACCAGTGCCGCGTCACGCAGCCCTCGGCCAGCTGATCGGTCCAGCTGCGGATGGGTGAGTCGGTGATCAATCCGGTCGCGGGGTCGGATCGTGCGTCGCGTCGGCGGATGTAGGCCGCGATCGCGGTGCTGTGCTCGATGTGGCCGAGGTGGTCGGTGCCGTCGGCGGCACATTTCGCTGGGCGCTGGACTCGACCTCGATCCGGTTCAACAGGCTGAAGGAGGTCGGCGGGCACGCCCGCTCGACGGCGTTATCAGCGGCCCGGTCGTGGGTATCGGGTCGGTGTGGGACGAGAGTCGTCCATCAGCAGGTAGAGGCGTTGGCCTGGCCACCGGGTGCAGGAACTTGACGCGATCGTGGAACTCGGCGTGGCGATGCGGCGTCGGGTCCGTTGATGGCTCTTCCCAGTGGTCAGGTCGAGCGCTGCGGACACCAGGTGGAGGTGATCTGCCGTGACACGTCGCCGGTATGTGGGATGCGAAGCACCGCGACGGGGCCGTGGGCGGGCAGGTGGTCGCGGAGCTCGGACAGCGACCGCTCCGAAGATCCACCCGATCGACTGAAATCCGACGTTCCGTGAGGACCGTCGTGCCGCGGCGGTGCGATCGTCGCGGCATCGTCCGGTCGACCTGTGTCGGAGGTCTTGATGAAGCGATCCGGGGTCAGCCGGCTCTTCCGCCCGGCCGTGGCGCTGTTCGCCGCGGTCGCGTTCGTCGTCCTCCCCGAGCACGGCGGTGTGCTGCTGGCCCAGCAGGACTGCTTCGACCGGGCGCGGGAGCCCTACACCTCGGTGGTGGACAGCCACCTGCACTTCCGTCCCTTCGGCGGACCTGCGGTCCCGTTCACGCAGGTGGTCGAGTACCTGCGCCGCAGCGGCGTGCGCTACGCCAGCGTCAACGGCATCGGGCAGGCGTTGCCGGTGGACTCCGAGTGCACCTACTACCTCGACTGTCCCGGAACGCCGGTGACCCCGAGCATGAAGAACGACTTCGCCAACGCCGTCGAGTACGCGGCCGTCAAACCGGCCCAGCCGCGCCTCGCGCTGGCCATGACGTTCATGGACCTCAGGCGACCCGAGGCCGTCCCGCCCGGCATCACGCTGTACGACAAGGAGTTCCCGGGCATGTTCCGGTGGGCGGGCGAGGTGAACCTGGTGAAGCAGGCGCTGTTCCCCAACGGTCACCAGGCCGCGACGATTCCGGATATCGCCGGTTGGGCACCGTTCATGCGGGTCCTGCGCCAGCGCGGAATGCCGATCACCATCCACTCCGACCTGGGCGACGACGCCGAGCCGACCAAGTACCTCCACTTGTTCGAGGAGGTGCTGCGCCGCTACCCGGACAACCAGGTCGTGTGGGCGCACATGGGACTGTCCAAGGAACTCACGACGATCCCCGCCGACGAGCACATCCGGATCCTGCAGCGGCTCCTGGGTCGGTACCCGAATCTGACCCTGGACCTGAGCTGGCGCGTGCTCGAAGACCTCCACTTCAGCAAACCCGGGGCCCGCAGGAAGTACGCGACACTCCTGGACGCACACCCAACACGTGCCGTGCCGGGAACCGACTTCGTGGCCTCGGCCAACAAGAGCTACGAGGTGTACGCGCAGGAGCTGGAGGTGACCAGCCGCATCAACAAGGAGCTCGGCGACGAGGCCTTCCGCAACATCGCTCTGGGACAGAACTACTTCCGGCTGCTGCACATCGCCGACCGAGCACCGCAGATCTGCCTCACGTGACCGACGCCGGCTCGGGCGCCCGCCGCTGTCACCGTGGTCGATGTGGCCGTCGACCCTTGCCGGGCCAGTCGCTAGCCTGGACGCCTCCGAGAGGAAGGGGTCTGCTGCACGAGTAGGTGACAGTGGTAGTCACGCAGCCTGACTGGCTGGCGTGGTCATGATTGCTTCGTATTCGACGGGGGTCAACCTGCC
>NZ_JBFAFR010000088.1:0-3156 GCF_040639675.1 Actinosynnema sp. NPDC023794
TGTTCGGCGGCGTCCTACTCTCCCACACCCTCACGAGTGCAGTACCATCGGCGCTGGAAGGCTTAACTACCGGGTTCGGAATGGGACCGGGTGTTCCCCAACCGCTATGACCACCGAAACACTATGAAATTACCAACCCGTAGGCACCGAACCCAAACCCCACAAGGGCCTGGACCCGATGGTCCGGTTCGGTTCTTTCAGAACCGCACAGTGGATGCGTAGCGTCTTCATGACAAGTCCTCGGCCTATTAGTACCGGTCAACTCCAGCCGTTACCGACCTTCCATCTCCGGCCTATCAACCCAATAGTCTCTTGGGGGCCTTAACCCACAAAGGGGTGGGATACCTCATCTAGGAACAGGCTTCCCGCTTAGATGCTTTCAGCGGTTATCCCTTCCGAACGTAGCCAACCAGCAATGCCCTTGGCAGGACAACTGGCACACCAGAGGTCCGTCCGTCCCGGTCCTCTCGTACTAGGGACAGCCTTCCGCAAGTATCCTACGCGCGCGGCGGATAGGGACCGAACTGTCTCACGACGTTCTAAACCCAGCTCGCGTACCGCTTTAATGGGCGAACAGCCCAACCCTTGGGACCTACTCCAGCCCCAGGATGCGACGAGCCGACATCGAGGTGCCAAACCATGCCGTCGATATGGACTCTTGGGCAAGATCAGCCTGTTATCCCCGGGGTACCTTTTATCCGTTGAGCGACCACGCTTCCACAAGCCATGGCCGGATCACTAGTTCCGACTTTCGTCCCTGCTCGACCTGTCGGTCTCACAGTCAAGCCCCCTTGTGCACTTGCACTCGACACCTGATTGCCAACCAGGCTGAGGGAACCTTTGAGCGCCTCCGTTACCCTTTGGGAGGCAACCGCCCCAGTTAAACTACCCACCAGGCACTGTCCCTGATCCGGATCACGGACCGAGGTTAGACATCCAGTACGACCAGAGTGGTATTTCAACGACGACTCCACACTGACTGGCGTCAGCGCTTCACAGTCTCCCACCTATCCTACACAAGCCGAACCGAACACCAATACCAAGCTATAGTAAAGGTCCCGGGGTCTTTCCGTCCTGCCGCGCGTAACGAGCATCTTTACTCGTAATGCAATTTCGCCGGGCCTGTGGTTGAGACAGTCGAGAAGTCGTTACGCCATTCGTGCAGGTCGGAACTTACCCGACAAGGAATTTCGCTACCTTAGGATGGTTATAGTTACCACCGCCGTTTACTGGCGCTTAAGTTCTCAGCTTCGCCCCGAAGAGCTAACCGGTCCCCTTAACGTTCCAGCACCGGGCAGGCGTCAGTCCGTATACATCGTCTTGCGACTTCGCACGGACCTGTGTTTTTAGTAAACAGTCGCTTCTCGCTGGTCTCTGCGGCCGAAAAATCCTAGCCCGCAAGGGGCTTCAAATCCCTCGGCCCCCCTTCTCCCGAAGTTACGGGGGCATTTTGCCGAGTTCCTTAACCACAGTTCGCCCGATCGCCTCGGTATTCTCTACCTGACCACCTGTGTCGGTTTGGGGTACGGGCCGCATGAACACTCACTAGAGGCTTTTCTCGGCAGCATGGGATCACTCTACTTCGCCTCAATCGGCTATGCATCACGTCTCAGGATACATGAGCTGCGGATTTGCCTACAGCTCTCCCTACACGCTTACACCAGTACTACCACTCACTGGCGGAGCTACCCTCCTGCGTCACCCCATCGCTTGACTACTACAAGTTCAGGTCCCGCGCTCCACATCGCCCCTCATCCGAAGAATCAGAGCGGGCTTCGGGCGGTTAGTATCACAAGGTTCGCCATGGGCGCGTTCACACGGGTACGGGAATATCAACCCGTTGTCCATCGACTACGCCTGTCGGCCTCGCCTTAGGTCCCGACTTACCCTGGGCGGATTAGCCTGGCCCAGGAACCCTTGGTCATCCGGCGGACGAGTTTCTCACTCGTCTTTCGCTACTCATGCCTGCATTCTCACTCGTCCAGCCTCCACACCTGGATCACTCCGGCGCTTCAACGGCTGAACGACGCTCCCCTACCCATCCCAGCATTACACTGAAATGACACGGCTTCGGCGGTGTGCTTGAGCCCCGCTACATTGTCGGCGCAGGACCACTTGACCAGTGAGCTATTACGCACTCTTTAAAGGGTGGCTGCTTCTAAGCCAACCTCCTGGTTGTCTGGGCGACCCCACATCCTTTCCCACTTAGCACACACTTAGGGGCCTTAGCCGGCGTTCTGGGCTGTTTCCCTCTCGACTACGAAGCTTATCCCCCGCAGTCTCACTGCCGCGCTCTCACGTACCGGCATTCGGAGTTTGGTTGATTTCGGTAAGCTTGTGGGCCCCCTAGACCATCCAGTGCTCTACCTCCGGCACGAAACACACGACGCTGCACCTAAATGCATTTCGGGGAGAACCAGCTATCACGGAGTTTGATTGGCCTTTCACCCCTAACCACAGCTCATCCCCCAGGTTTTCAACCCTGGTGGGTTCGGGCCTCCACGCGGTCTTACCCACGCTTCACCCTGGCCATGGCTAGATCACTCCGCTTCGGGTCTAGACCACGCGACTACACCGCCCTATTCGGACTCGCTTTCGCTACGGCTACCCCACACGGGTTAACCTCGCCACGCAGCACTAACTCGCAGGCTCATTCTTCAAAAGGCACGCCGTCACCCCTAAAGGCTCCGACGGATTGTAGGCACACGGTTTCAGGTACTATTTCACTCCCCTCCCGGGGTACTTTTCACCTTTCCCTCACGGTACTAGTCCGCTATCGGTCACCAGGGAGTATTCAGGCTTAGCGGGTGGTCCCGCCAGATTCACAGCGAATTTCACGAGTACGCTGCTACTTGGGAACACCGTCAGGAGACACCGGGTTTTCACGTACGGGACTCTCACCCTCTACGGCCACGCTTTCCAGACGCGTTCCGCTAACCACAGTGTTTTATGACTCCTTGCCAGCTCGGCAGAACTGACGAACAGGTCCCACGACCCCGTACACGCAACCCCTGCCGGGTATCACACGAATACGGTTTAGCCTCTTCCGCTTTCGCTCGCCACTACTCACGGAATCACGGTTGTTTTCTCTTCCTGCGGGTACTGAGATGTTTCACTTCCCCGCGTTCCCTCCACACGCCCTATGTGTTCAGACGT
>NZ_JBFAFR010000089.1:0-4775 GCF_040639675.1 Actinosynnema sp. NPDC023794
AGCAGGACACCCTGCTGCCCGGACCCGACGCGCGGCTGTCCACCACCCGGTTCGAGGAGTGGCTGCCGCTGAACCCGCCTCCGGCGAAGTAGGCGCCCGCGTCGGGCCGCCGTCCACCGCTGGTACTCGTAGCACCACGCAGCTCGACTGGCGTTCTGTGCGTTCCGTGGCCCGTGGAGATGCGCCGGCTATGCGCGGCCGTGGCCCGATGCCGAGCTCAGCATGTCCAGATCTATGGAGTACCAAGTCGATCGGAGGAAGGCGTGCAACACATCGCCTCTGCCGGTGTAACGGAGTCCACGTGCCTCCAAGCCGTCGGGCAGGACGACACGGCAACGCCCGCCTTCCTGACGTACCCCGTCTCGGCTGATCCGCAGCAGCGTCGCGACGTCGTACTCGGGGCCCCAGCCACTGAGGAGGGCGAGGTCTGGACCGCGTCGCAGCAGCTGGTGGGCTGACTTGCACGGGGAGGCTCCCCAGTCGGTCACCCGCTCGCCGGCGGCGGACAGGACGTGAAATTCGGTGTAGGGGCAGAAGTAGGCCGTCTCACCTTCGACGTTGAGCGAGTAGCAGTCGGAGATGTAGGGCAGACCGGCATCCAACGGGTAGAGCCACTCGGTGGTCAGGTCCTCCCTGAAGCGGGCGAGCCCATGCCCTTCCGGGCCACTTCCGCCCATCGCTTCGTCGAAGTACCCGACCCAAACCTTGCCCGCGGGCGTGGTCAGCAGCTCCTCGATGGCGTCACCGAGGTAACCGCTGTGCTCGAGCTCGCCGCTCCCGGTCCACACCTCCGCGTTGACCGCGCCGGGCTTGGCCCGGGCAGCCGCCAGCAGAACGCGCTCGTCGGGCAGCGGCTGCACGAACCTCACCCTCAGGTCCGTCTCCACGTCGACGGCGCCGACGACCCTCCGCCGGCCGCCGACGTGCCAGGTCACCTGCTTCCGGTTGCCGCCCTCGCGGTATGCCCACACGGCGAAGGCCGTACCGTCGGGGCCTACGCCCACCGCTTCAGGCTCCCGCATCGCGGCCGGGTCGGCCGGCATCACGAAGCCGTGCCGTCGGAGTGGCACGACCGGCAGCGTCAACGCCTCCACCCGCCGCCGAAGGCTCGCCTGGTCGCGTTCCGCATCGGTGCTCATCACCGCCATCATCCCAGCCGGGAACGGCCCGGCCGGCACCCTGTCGACGTAGCTCCGACTCGGACACCACCCACTCGGTCACCGGCCGGCCGGAGGGGAGGCGAGGTTCAATCCCGGTATGGACAACACGCCGCTCGTCCGGGCGATCGTCGAGGCCCTGATGTTCCTCGAACACTCCGGGGAGGACGAGATCGACCCGGATGCGGCCGTGCGCGGCATCGAGGTGATCGGTCATGAGCTGGACGCCTTGAGCGCCGCCGACCGGGCGGAGTTCCGGCTGGTCCTGGAGCGGATCGCGGAGACACCGGGCGACAGCGGACACGCACAGCGGGCTCGCGAGGTGCCGTTCATGCTTTGGGGCGTCGGACGTCCTGACCGACCGATATCGGGCGGCACTGCGGTGTGACGCCGGCCGTGAGGGGCAACAACGCCGCCCAGTCGCACACGACGACCGCCGGAACACCGCCACCGCGCGGTCAACCGCGTACTCCCGCAGTCGCGCAGCGGCGCCGCCGGAGCGGTGTCGAGGCGTTCAGTCCTGGGAACCCCGCCGCACCGCGTACGAGCGCACTGCGCGCAGGAAGTCCACTTGCCGGAACGCGGGCCAGTAGACGTCGCAGAAGTGCAACCGGGAATCGGCGGCCTGCCACAACAGGAAACCGGAGAGCCTGCGTTCACCGCTGGTCCGGATGACGAGGTCGGGGTCCGGCCGACCGGCGGGGTCGAGGTGCGCGGTGATGTCCTCCACGGTGAGCGTGGCGGCCAGTTCCTCGGCGGTGACGCGGCGCTCGGCGGCCTGGTCGAGCAGCGAGCGGACCGCGTCGACGATCTCCTCGCGGCCGTCGTAGCCGACCGCGACCGTCAACTCGGAGTCGGTCGCACGCTCCAACGTCATGTCCCGCGCCCTCTTGAGCGCGTGCGCGGTCGAGTCGGGGAGGAGGTTGAGCCGCCCGGTCACGTTCAGGCGCCATCTCTCCGACCGCGCCACCACGCGGTCGACCACGACCCGTTCGACGACCTCCATCAGGAAAGCCGTCTCCTCCGAATCGCGCTTGCGCAGGTTGTCGCTCGACGCGACGAACACGGTCACGTACCGGATGCCGAAGTCGGCGCACCACCCCAGCACGGTCTCCAGGTGCTCACCGCCGTGCAGGTGGCCGATGCTCGGGTTCGCATGACCCCGTTCGCGGGCCCAACGGCGATTCCCGTCCATGATGAGCGCGACGTGGCGGGGGAGCGGACCGCTCGCCACCTGACGGCGCAGCCGGCGAGCGTACAACGCGCGCAACGAATCGACCAGTCCCACGAGGGGAAGGTACCACCGGGTCGAACCGCGAAGGACGCGTCGCCCACCGCCGCTTCGACCTCACCCGGAACCCGCGCCACACGCGCCTCGGTCAGGGCCGGAGCCAGCGGCCGAACCACGCACGGGTCCGGCGCAGGACGTCGAGTTGGTGATGGCGTTCCCGGATCGAGTGCCCCTCTCTCGGGTAGATCACGAACTCGTGCTCGACGCCGAAATGGCGCAGCGCCCGGTGGAAGTACACGGACTGACCGAGGGGCACGTTGGTGTCCTCGGCGCCGTGCAGGATGAGCACCGGAGTGCGAACGCGGCCGGCGAAGGAGATCGGACTGACCGCGTCGTGCGGATGCGGACCGACGCCGGACCACCCGGTGCTGCCACCGAGCGCGGCTTCGAACTGGCCGTGCTCGCCGGTCGCGGCGAGCATGCCCCAGTCGATGACGCCGGCGAGGACCAGCGCGGCGCGGAACCGATCGGTCTGGCCGACGGCCCAGGCGGACATGAACCCGCCGTGGCTCCCGCCGGCGATGCCCAGCCGATCCGGATCGGCCACGCCCTCGGCGATGAGCAGGTCGATGCCGGTCAGGATGTCGGTCCACTCCTCCTGCCCGACCCTGCCGGCCACGCTGAGGGCGAACTGGTGGCCGTGGCCCTGGCCCCCGCGCGGGTTGGGCAGGAACACCGCGTAGCCGGCGGTGGCCAGCCACTGCGCGCTGGGGAACCAGAACAGCTGGAAACGATCGGCGTAGCGATCGTACGGGCCTCCGTGCACGATCGTGACGAGCGGGAACGGGCCGTCGGACGCGGTTTTTCCGACTGGCAGTACGAGCAGGCCGTCGAGGTCGAGGCCGTCGGCGGCACGGTAGGCCAGCGGTCGTTGGGTCCCGAACGCGATGCCGTTCAGTTCCGGGCGGGTGTCGGTGATCTTCCGCAGCGGCCCGCTCGGTGGCCCGACCTGGACGTTGGCGGGCTGGTACCGGGTGCCGGTCAGGGTCGCGATCTTCTCGCCTCCGGGTGTGGTGGTGAGGTCGTCGAGGCGGCCGGGGTGCTGCGACAAAGTCGTGGGACCGGTGGGGTCGAGCCGCGCCAGGGTCGTGTTCAGGCCGTCGGCGAACACGACCAGTGGGGCGGTGTCGGTCTGGTGCAGTTCGGTGGGGCACATCGGGAGGCCGGACGTCCGGCTGCGCAGGAGGCGGCTGTCCACGGCCAGGTCGAACACGGCGGTGCCGGCTTGCAGAACCGGTGGGGTCAGAGCGAGGTAGCCGAGGTGCCAGCCGTCCTCGCCCGGCCACCAGGCCAGGGACCGTGCGTCCGCCCCGACCGCTCCGAGATCCACCGCGGCCCCGGTGGTGGGGTCGAACAGGTGCAGGCGGCCGGTGCGAGGACCGTAGTCGTTGTCGCTGCCGGCCCGGGTGAGCACGGCGAGCGGGCCGCCGTCGGGTCGTTGCCGCAGTTCCACGACGTGCCGGTCGCCGAACACGGCCGGCGTGGTGACCTGGCCGGTGCGCAGGTCGAGCAGGCGCAGCCGGGCCCGCGGCTCGCGCTCGCCGACGACGATGGCGTCGTCGCGGTCCTGGGCGCGGCGCGTGTCCTGTTCGGTGGGTTCGTCCTGGGCGAGCAGAGCGACCAGGTCGGGGTCGGCGAGCGGCAGGTGGTCGATGACGCCGGCGCGCCAGTGGGTCACCGCGGTCGCCGCGCCGTCGGCGAGGGTGAGCCGGTGCAGCTGCGAGGTGCCGCGGTCCGCGCGGTCGGACAGGAAGAACAGCGTGCCCGAGTCCGCGGACCAGCGTGGTCGGGACTCCGCTGCGGTGTCGGTGGTCGCCCGGCGCGACGCGGCGGCGCCGTCGGTGTCGACGAGCCGGAGTTCGGTGTCGAGGTGGTCACCGGTCCGGCTGGTGGGAGCGAGGACGTAGCAGAGCAGTTCCCCGTTCGGGGCAAGGACTGGGGTCTGCGGTGCGCGACCATCGACCACGAGTTCGGCGGTCAGCTCTGTCATGTGGCCAGTCTGCCGACCTCTCGCGGGCTCCCCGCGACGGAGTGGGGCCTGGATGTGATCTTCCGTCGCGCACTTCTGGTCGTGGTTCCGTTGTCGTTGTGGGGCTTGCCGCCCGGTCAGGCGGCAGCGGGCTCCGAGCCGGAGCGCCTTCCAGGACCGCAACGACCCGACAAGGCAGCGGTCGGCGTGTCCGATCCGAACGCGGGTGCTGGTCCGGTTCGATCCGGTGACCGGTCGCGGCCGGCGCTGTCGCCACCCGGGTGACGGCGCCGAGGACGTGGACGCCGTGCCGGGCCAGGGCGTCGTGGAACAGGGACGTGACCAGCCCGGTCGGTTC
>NZ_JBFAFR010000090.1:0-4481 GCF_040639675.1 Actinosynnema sp. NPDC023794
TTGGAGGATGCGGCGCGGGTGGTTGCGTTGCGCAGCAGGGCTTTGGTGGCGATTGCCGGTCTTGGTGGCATGGTGTCGGTGTCGTCGCCGCCGGACTCGGAGTTGCTGTCGCGGTGGGGTGACCGGCTATCGGTCGCGGTGGTCAACGCGGTGGACTCCGTGGTCGTGTCCGGAGATCCGGCCGCGCTCGCCGAGCTGGTGGCGGCCTGCGACGCCGACGGCATCAGGGCGCGCGTCCTCCCGGTGGACTACGCGGCGCACTCGGCACAGGTCGAAGCGGTCCGGGAACGGCTCTTGGCCGACCTCGCGGACATCACCCCGCTCCCGGCGCGGATCCCGTTCTACTCGACCGTGACCGAGGGGTTGGTCGGGACCGTCGATGCCGCCTACTGGTACCGGAACCTGCGGGAGCCGGTGCGGTTCGACCGTGCCGTGGAGGCGTTGACGGCCGGCGGGCACGACGTGTTCATCGAGGTCAGCCCGCACCCGGTGCTGGTGCCCGCCCTGGACGTCACGGTCGCCACCGGCACCCTCCGCCGCGATCGGAGCGACTTCCGGGCCGCACTGGCTGCCCTGGTCGTGAACGGCTACCCGCTGCCCAAGCCGACGTCCGGGCGGCTCGCGCTGCCGACCTACCCGTTCCAGCGGACGCGCTACTGGCTCCTCCCGAGCACGACCGGGTCCACGCCCGGCCACCCGTTGCTGGACGCGTCCGTGGAGCTGCCGGACGACCAGGGCGCGGTGCTGACCGGCCGCCTCTCGACCCGCACGCACCCGTGGCTGGCCGACCACGCCGTCGATGGCGCGGTGCTGCTGCCCGGCACGGCGTTCGTGGAACTGGCCGCCGAAGCGGGACGTGCCGTGGGTTGCCCGGTCGTCGCGGACCTCGTGCTGCACGTGCCGCTGACCGTGACCGAACGCCCGGCGCACGTCCAGGTGTCCGTGGGCGCGCCGGACCACGCCGATCGACGACCGGTCACCGTGCACTCCCGCGTCGACGGCGAGTGGGTCCGCCACGCCTCCGGCACGCTCGACCGCGCTCAGGCCCCGACCACCCCGGCGTGGGAGCCCAGGGGAGAGCAGCTCGACCCGGACGGCTTCTACGACCACCTCGCCGACCTGGGCTACGCGTACGGCCCGGCGTTCCGGGGCGTGCGGGCGCTGTGGCGCGGGGACGACGAGCTGTTCGCCGAGGTCCGGGTCCCGGACGGGGCCAGGTTCGGCCTGCACCCGGCGCTGCTCGACGCCGCGCTGCAACCGGTGATCCTGCTGCACCCGGACGACCGCCTCCGCCTGCCCTTCTCGTTCACCGGCATCGCCGTGCGCACGACAGGCGTCTCGACCGCGCGCGTCCACCTGTCCCGCACCGGGCCGGACGCGTACACCGTCACGTTGACCGACCTCGCGGGCGGACCGGTGGCGACGATCGACACGCTGACCGTGCGACCGGCCGCCGAACTCGAGACCACGCTGCTGCGCACCGAATGGGTGCCGCTGGCGGAGTCCGCCCCCGTACCCGTCCGCCTCGCGCCCCTGCTGACCGGTTCGGTCGACGCCGAGTCCGTGCACGACCTCACCCGACGGGCACTCGACCTGGTGCAGGAGTTCCTGGAGTCCGACGAGCGGACGCGCCTGGTGGTGCCGACCAGGGCGGACGATCCGGCGGGGGCGGCGGTGCGCGGGTTGGTCCGCAGTGCCGCGGCCGAGCACCCGGGCCGGTTCGTCGCGGTGGAGTTGGACCGCGACGCGACGGTGGCCCGTGCGTCGGAGGCGGCGTCCGTGGCGGGCGACGAGGTGGAGGTGGCGATCCGCGGTGACGCGGTCCTGGTGCCCCGGCAGGTGTCGTCCAGGGCGCGGCCGACGTCGGTCGACGGTCCGTGGCGGCTGGTCGAGTCGGGCACCGGCAGCCTGGACGACCTCGCGTTCGCCGAGGTGGCCGAGCTGCCGCTGGAACCGGGCCAGGTGCGGCTCGGGGTGCGTGCGGCGGGGGTGAACTTCCGCGACGTGCTCATCGCGTTGGGGATGTACCCGGACGCGGCGTTGTTGGGCGGTGAGGCGGCCGGCACGGTCCTCGAAGTCGGGCCGGGCGTCACGCGGTGGCAGGTGGGCGACCGGGTGCTCGGCCTCGCGTCCGGCGCGTTCGGGCCGCGTGCCGTCGCCGACGAGCGGTTGCTCGCGCCGGTCCCGGACGGCTGGTCGTTCGAGCAGGCCGCGGCGGTGCCGGTGGCGTTCCTGACCGCGTGGCACGGGCTGGTGGACCTCGGCCGCGTCCGGCCGGGCGATCGGGTGCTGATCCACTCCGGCGCGGGTGGCGTCGGCACGGCCGCGATCCAGCTGGCGCGGCACCTCGGCGCGGAGGTGTTCGCCACGGCGAGCCCGCGCAAGTGGGACGCGTTGCGGGCGTCGGGGTTGAGCGATGACCGCATCGCGTCGTCGCGGACGCTGGAGTTCGAGCAGCGGTTCCCGCGGGTGGACGTGGTGCTGAACTCGTTGACCGGCGAGTTCACCGACGCGTCGCTGCGCCTGCTCGCGCCCGGTGGCCGGTTCGTGGAGATGGGCAAGACCGACGTCCGGGTTCTCGACGGCGTCGACTACCGGGCGTTCGACCTCAACGACGCCGATCCCGCCCACCTGGGTGAGGTGCTGACCGAGGTGCTGCGGCTGTTCGGCGCCGGCGTGCTGCGGCTGCCGCCGATCACCACGCACGACGTGCGGCGCGCGGTGGACGTGTTCCGGCTGATGAGCCAGGCCGGGCACGTCGGCAAGCTGGTGCTCACCGTGCCCCGCCTCGCCGACGGCACCGTGTTGATCACCGGCGGCTTGGGCACGCTCGGTCGTGTGGTGGCCGAGCACTTGGTCGCGCGACATGGTGTGCGGCGGCTGGTGCTGGTGAGCCGCGGCGGTGGTGAGGCTCCGGAGTTGGACGCGGACGTGCGGGTGGTGGCGTGTGACGTGTCGGATCGTGGGCAGGTCGCGGAGTTGGTGGCGTCGATCCCGGACCTGACCGCGGTGGTGCACGCGGCCGGTGTGCTGGACGACGCGGTGGTGCAGGGCCTCACCCCCGACCAGCTGGACCGCGTGCTGCGGCCCAAGGTGGACGGCGCCTGGCACCTGCACGAGCTGGCCGGCGACCTGGACGCGTTCGTGCTGTTCTCCGCCGCCGCGGGCGTCCTGGGCAACGCCGGGCAGGCCAACTACGCCGCCGCCAACTCCTACCTGGACGCCCTGGCCGTGCACCGGCACGCCCTCGGCCTGCCGGCCGTCTCGATGGCGTGGGGCTACTGGGCCGAGGCGTCCGGCATGACCGCGCACCTCACCTCGACCGACAAGGAGCGCTTCGCCCGCGCCGGCATCGCGCCGATGACGACGGAGCACGCGCTGGCGCTGTTCGACGCGGCGCTCGCCGGTGACCAGCCCACGGTGACGACCGCGCACCTGACGACCCGGGCACCTCGCGCGCTCCCGCCTCCCGCCGCGCCCGAAACCGACCTGCTGCCCCTCGTCACCACCCACACCACGGCCGTGCTCGGGCACACCGACGCGTCGGCGATCAAGCCCCGGCTCGCGTTCCGCGACCTCGGGTTCGACTCGCTCACCGCCGTGGAGCTGCGCAACCGGCTCGCCACGGCGACCGGCCTCCGCCTGCCCGCGACCCTCGTCTTCGACCACCCGACGCCCGAGGAACTGGCCGAGCACCTGCGGCTGGAGCTGTCGGGCACCCGTCCGGAGGTCGACGCGCCGGTGGCGCGGGCGGTGGGGGAGGACCCGATCGTGATCGTGGGTATGGGGTGTCGGTTGCCTGGTGGTGTCGGGTCGCCGGATGACCTGTGGCGGTTGGTGGTGGACGGGGTGGACGCCATCTCGGAGTTCCCGGCGGATCGTGGTTGGGATCTGGATCGGCTTTATCACCCTGATCCTGATCACGCGGGGACGAGTTACACCCGTTCTGGTGGGTTCTTGGCGGACGTGGCGGGGTTCGACGCCGATTTCTTCGGGATCTCGCCGCGTGAGGCGTTGGCGATGGATCCGCAGCAGCGGGTGTTGCTGGAGACGGCGTGGGAGGTGTTCGAGCACGCGGGGATCGACCCCACCTCGTTGCGGGGCAGCCAGACGGGCGTGTTCACCGGGTTGTGGTCCTCGGGGTACGGGGGCGTGGTCGACCAGGCCCCGCGTGACGCCGAGGGTTACCTGGCGACCGGCATCTCACCGAGCGTCACGTCCGGCCGCGTCGCCTACCTGCTCGGGTTACGCGGCCAGGCCGTGTCGGTGGACTCCGCGTGTTCGTCGTCGTTGGTGGCGATGCACTTGGCGGCGCAGGCGTTGCGGTCGGGTGAGTGCGACCTGGCGCTGGCCGGTGGCGTGACGGTGATCGTGAACCCGCTGGGGTTCACGGAGTTCTCGCGGCAGCGCGGACTCGCGCCGGACGGTCGCAGCAAGCCCTTCGCCGCTGCTGCCGACGGCACGAGTTGGGGTGAGGGTGC
>NZ_JBFAFR010000091.1:0-3917 GCF_040639675.1 Actinosynnema sp. NPDC023794
TTGGAGGATGCGGCGCGGGTGGTTGCGTTGCGCAGCAGGGCTTTGGTGGCGATTGCCGGTCTTGGTGGCATGGTGTCGGTGTCGTCGCCGCCGGATGCGGAGTTGCTGTCGCGGTGGGGTGACCGGCTGACGGTGGCGGTGGTGAACTCGGCGTCCACGGTGGTGGTGTCGGGTGAGCCGGGGGCGTTGGACGAGCTGCTGGAGCTGTGCGAGCGCGAGGGTGTGCACGCGCGGCGGATCCCGGTGGACTACGCGGCCCACTCGGCACAGGTCGAGGCGATTCGGGAGCGGCTGCTCGCCGATCTGGCCGACATCGCGCCGAGGCCCGGACGCGTGCCGTTCTACTCGACGGTGACCGAGGGGTTGGTCGAGGCCGTCGACGCCGCCTACTGGTACCGGAACCTGCGGGAAC
Source organism: Actinosynnema sp. NPDC023794 (assembly GCF_040639675.1). NCBI lineage: Bacteria > Bacillati > Actinomycetota > Actinomycetes > Pseudonocardiales > Pseudonocardiaceae > Actinosynnema > Actinosynnema sp. NPDC023794. The sequence continues at coordinate 413 of NZ_JBFAFR010000091.1, forward strand.
CGGTGCGGTTCGACCGGGCGACGGCGGCGCTGCTCGCCGCCGGGCACGACGTGTTCATCGAGGTCAGCCCGCACCCGGTGCTGGTGCCCGCGCTGGACGTCCCGCTCGCGACCGGCACCCTGCGCCGTGACCAGGGCGGGGTCGGGGAGTTCCTCGCGGCGGCCGGACGGCTGTTCGTCGCCGGGGTGGACGTCGACTGGACTCCCGCGCTGCCGCCGGCCGGTGGCGCGGACCTGCCGACCTACGCCTTCCAGCACGAGCCGTACTGGCTCACGTCCACCGCACCGACCGCGGACCCGTGGCGGTACGAGGTCACGTGGACGCCCGTCACGCCCACGTCGGCCCCGGCCGGCCGGTGGCTGGTGCTGCGGCCCGACGGCGAGCACCCGTGGGTCGACGAGGCGGTGGAGGCGTTGCGGGACAGCGGCGTCGAGGTGGTCGGGACGGCGGACCGGGTCGACGGCGTGCTGTCGTTCCTGGCGTTGGACGAGTCGCCGCACCCGGACCACCCGGCCGTGCCCGTCGGCTTGGCGCGGACGTTGGCGGCGGTGCGGGACCTCGACGCCCCGCTGTGGTGCGTGACCCGCGGCGCGTTCGACGATCGTCCGCGGCAGGCACTGGTGTGGGGATTGGGCACCTCGGCCGCGCTGGAATTCCCCGACCGGTGGGGCGGGCTCGTCGACGTCCCGGCGACACCGGACGCGCTGAGCGTGCGCCGCCTGCTCACCGCGATCGGCGGCCCGGAGGACCAGGTGTCGGTCCGCGCCGAGGGCGTCTTCGCCCGCAGGCTGCGCCGGGCCAGGCCGACCCCGCCGGTCCGGAGGTGGCGGCCCGAGGGCACCACCCTGATCACCGGCGGCACGGGTGCGCTGGGCGCTCGGGTGGCCCGCTGGCTCGCCGGGCAGGGCGCCGAGCACGTGGTGCTGGTCAGCCGCAGCGGGCCGGACGCCCCCGGCGCGGCCGGACTGCGCGACGAGCTGGCCGCCTCCGGCACGCGGGTCACGGTGGCCGCGTGCGACGTGGCGGACCGGGCGGCGCTGGCGGCGTTGCTGGACGAGGTCGGCGACGTGCGGTCGGTGTTCCACACGGCGGGCGTGATCAGGTCCGGCCGGCTGGCCGACGACGACGTGACCGGGTTCGCCGACGTGATCACCGCCAAGGTCGCCGGCGCGACGCACCTCGCCGACCTGCTGCCCGACCTCGACGCGCTGGTGCTGTTCTCCTCGACGGCCGGGGTCTGGGGCGACGGGCACGGCGCGGCCTACGCGGCGGGCAACGCGTTCCTCGACGCCCTCGCCGCGCGGCACCGCGCCGAGGGCCGCGCGACCACGTCGGTGTCCTGGGGCATCTGGGCCGAGGGCGGCATGGCGGCGCTGGAGTCCGTGCGGCGGCAACGGCGGCTGCTCGGCCTGGGCGAGATGCCGTCCGGGCGCGCGCTGGCGGCGCTGCGCGACGTGCTCGACCAGGACGTGCCGCACGCCGTGGTCACCCCGGTCGACTGGGCGGAGTTCGCGCCCGCCTACACCCGCGTGCGGCCGAGCAGGCTGCTCGTCGACCTGCCCGAGGCCCAGGTCCGGGAGGAAGCCGTCGAACCGGACGCGACGTCCGATGTCGACGTGCTCGACGTGATCACCACCCACACGGCGGCGGTGCTGGGACACACCTCGCCGGAGGCCGTCGACACCCGGCAGGCGTTCCGGGAACTCGGCTTCGACTCGCTGACCGCCGTCGAACTGCGCAACCGCCTCGCCACCGCCCTGGGCCGGCGGCTGCCGTCCACGCTGGTCTTCGACCACCCCACGCCCGAACGGCTCGCCGCACACCTGCGCGGTGAACGCGCGGCGCGTGCCACCACGTCCGCGGCGGCGACCGACGAGCCGATCGCGATCGTCGGCATGGGCTGCCGGTTCCCCGGCGGCGTCGAGTCGCCGGACGACCTCTGGCGGTTGGTGTCCGAGGGCGTGGACGCCATCGGCGGGTTCCCCGACGACCGCGGCTGGGACCTGGACCGGCTGTTCGACCCCACGTCGGCCCGGCCCCGCACGTCGTCCACCCGGCACGGCGGGTTCCTGACCGACGCGGGCGGGTTCGACGCGGGGTTCTTCGGGATCTCGCCGCGTGAGGCGTTGGCGATGGATCCGCAGCAGCGGGTGTTGCTGGAGACCGCGTGGGAGGCGTTCGAGCACGCGGGGATCGACCCGACGTCGTTGCAGGGCAGCCGGACGGGTGTGTTCACCGGCATCTGGTCCACCGGGTACGCCGCCGGGCCCGTCCCGGACGACCTGGAGGGCTACCAGGTCACCGGGACGGCGACCAGCATCGGCTCCGGTCGGCTCTCCTACCTGCTCGGTCTGGTCGGACCCGCGCTGTCGCTGGACACGGGGTGCTCGTCGTCGCTGGTCGCGCTGCACCTGGCCGCGCAGGCGCTGCGGTCGGGTGAGTGCGATCTCGCGCTGGCCGGCGGGGTCACGGTCAACGCCACGCCGTCGTTGTTCACCGAGATGTCCCGGCAGAGCGCGAGCGCGCCGGACGGCCGCAGCAAGTCCTTCGCCGCTGCCGCCGACGGCGCGGGGTGGGCGGAGGGTGCGGGCCTGCTGCTGGTGGAACGCCTGTCCGACGCCCGGCGCAACGGCCACCACGTGCTGGCGGTCGTGCGCGGGACCGCCGTCAACCAGGACGGTGCGTCGAACGGGTTGACCGCGCCGAACGGGCCGTCGCAGGAGCGGGTGATCCGGCAGGCGCTGGCGAACGCGGGCTTGTCACCGTCCGATGTGGACGCCGTGGAGGCGCACGGCACGGGTACGACCTTGGGCGATCCGATCGAGGCTCAGGCGCTCCTGGCGACCTACGGTCAGGATCGTTCGGTGCCGTTGTGGTTGGGGTCGGTGAAGTCGAACATCGGCCACACGCAGGCCGCCGCCGGGGCCGCCGGCGTGATCAAGATGGTGATGGCGTTGCGGCACGGTGTGCTGCCGAAGACGCTGCACGTGGACGAACCGACACCGCACGTGGACTGGGAGGCCGGGAACGTCCGGCTGCTGACCGGTCCCGTGGCCTGGCCGGCCACCGAACGTCCTCGGCGGGCGGCGGTGTCCGCGTTCGGCATCAGCGGCACGAACGCGCACACGATCATCGAGCAGGCACCCGAGGTGACCCGGCCGGCGGAGGTCGACCCGCTCTGGCTGTTGTCGGCCAAGACGCCCGAGGCACTGCGCGAGCAGGCGCGGCGGCTGCGCGACTTCGTCGCCGAACGGCCGGGTGAGACCGCCGAGATCGGTCGTGCCCTGGCTGGTCGGGCGCGTTTTGATCATCGTGCGGTGGTGTTGGATCCGGTGGCGTTGGGTGCGTTGGCGGAGGGTCGTGAGCATCCGGATCTGGTGACGGGCACGGCGTCTGCGCTCGGGAAGTCGGTGTTCGTGTTCCCGGGTCAGGGTGCGCAGTGGGTCGGTATGGGTCGGGAGTTGTATGCGGCGGAGCCGGTGTTCCGTGATGTGGTCGATGCGTG
>NZ_JBFAFR010000092.1:0-3383 GCF_040639675.1 Actinosynnema sp. NPDC023794
CTGCCGAATCACCCGCTCCTGCGACGGCCCGTTCGGCGCAGTCAACCCGTTCGACGCCCCATCCTGGTTCACCGCCGAACCCGCCACCACCGCCAGCACCTGGTGGCCGTTGCGGCGGGCGTCCGACAGGCGTTCCAGCAGCACCAGACCCGCACCCTCGGACCAGCTCGTGCCGTCGGCCGCGTCGGCGAACGACTTGATCCGGCCGTCCGCCGCCAGACCGCGCTGCCGGGAGAACTCCACGAACCCGGACGGCGTCGCCATCACCGTCACGCCACCGGCCAGCGCCAGCGTGCACTCCCCCGACCGCAGCGCCTGCGCCGCCAGGTGGATCGCCACCAGGGACGACGAGCACGCCGTGTCCACCGACACCGCCGGACCTTCCAAGCCCAGCAGGTACGACACCCGCCCGGACGTCACGCTCGTCGCCGTGCCGGTCGACAGATAACCCTCCAGGTCGGGCGACTGGGCCCCGGAGCCGTACCCGGACGACCAGATGCCGGTGAACACACCCGTCCGGCTGCCCCGCAACGACGTCGGGTCGATCCCCGCGTGCTCGAACACCTCCCACGCCGTCTCCAGCAACACCCGCTGCTGCGGATCCATCGCCAACGCCTCACGCGGCGAGATCCCGAAGAAATCGGCGTCGAACTCGGCCGCCTCACGGAGGAATCCACCCGAACGCGTGTAGCTGGTGCCGGGTCCGCCCGCCGGGTCGTAGAGCTTGTCCAGGTCCCACCCGCGATCGCCCGGGAAGTCGCCGATCGCGTCGACACCGTCGGCGACCAGCCGCCACAGGTCCGCCGCCGAGCCGACGCCGCCCGGGTACCGGCACGCCATCCCGACCACCACGACCGGGTCGTCCCCACCGGCCACGGCGACGGGCGCGACGGCGCGCCGTTCCCGGCCGAGCAGGAGTCCCCGCAGGTGGGTGGCCAGCGCGAACGGCGTCGGGTGGTCGAACGTCAGCGTGGCGGGCAGCTTCACGCCCAGCGCCGCGGCCAGTCGGTTGCGCAGCTCCACCGCCGTCAACGAGTCGAACCCGAGATCCCGGAACGCCCGGTGCGCGGCGACCCCGTCCGTGCGCCCCAGCACCACGGCGGTGTGCGTGCCGACCAGGTCGAGCACGACGGTGTGCTGTTCGGCCTCGGACAACGACGCGAGCCGCCGCGCCAAGTCGGTGTCGGCGATCCGACGCGCCCGCCGCGTCAACCCGCGCAACGACGGCGCGGTGAGGTCGAGCCGGGCGGGCACCACCGCGGGCGCGCCGTCGGCCAGCGCCGAGTCGAACAACGCCAACGCGTGCTCGGTCGACATCGGCACGATCCCGGAGCGCTCCAAGCGGCGCTGATCGGCCTCGGTGAGGTGACCGGTCAGGCCGCTGGCCTGCTCCCACTGCCCCCACGCCAGCGACACGGCGGGCAGGCCCAGGACCTGCCGGTGGGAGGCGAGGGCGTCCAGGAAGGCGTTGGCGGCGGCGTAGTTGCCCTGCCCCGCGCCGCCGAGCACCCCGGCGGCCGAGGAGAACAGCACGAACGCGCTCAGGTCGAGGTCACGGGTCAGCTCGTGCAGGTGCCAGGCGGCGTCCACCTTGGGCCGCAGCACGTCGTGCAGGCGTTCGGGGGTCAGCGACGTCACCACGGCGTCGTCCAGCACACCCGCCGCGTGCACGACCGCGCACAGGTCGGGGATCGTGGCGAGCACGTCGGCGAGCGCGGCCCGATCGGTCACGTCGCACGCGACCACCGACACGTCCGCGCCCTCGATCTCCACCTCACCGCCACGACGGCCGATCAGCACCAGTCGCCGGACGCCGTGCCGTGCCACGAGGTGCCGGGCCACCAGGACGCCCAGCGTGCCCGTGCCGCCGGTGATCAGCACCGTGCCGTCCAGGTCGAGCGCGCGAGGCGAGCCCGGCGCGCGGTCGAGCCGCGGCGCGAGCACGGCGTCACCGCGGACCGCCACCTGGAACTCGTCGGCCGGCACGCGGACCTCGCCGTCGTGGTCCACGTCGACCAGGGCGAACCGGCCGGGGTGCTCGGCCTCGGCGGCCCGCACCAAACCCCAGACCGCGGCGGCGGCGAGGTCGGTCACCTCACCGGGGCCGGCCGCGCCACGCGTGGCGATCGCGAGCTTCCCGTCCTCCGAGGTGCGCAGGAAGTCCTGGAGGACGGCCAACGTCTCGGCGACCAGGGTGTGCGCGGCTTGCACCGGGTCGGCACTCTGCGCGCTGACCACGTGGTGCACGGCGGCGTCCTCGAACGAAGGCGTCACCGGGACCCAGTCGAGGCGGAACACCCGGTTGTCGCGGGTCCGGAAGTCCGCCGTCATCGGCCGCACGGCCAGCGCGTCCACCACGGCCACCGGCTCACCCGCATCCGTGGTCAGCAAGACCCGGTAGGTGTCGGGCCCGGTCGGCGTGAGGCGGACGCGCGCCGCCGTCACCCCCGTCTTCAGCACCGCGACGCCGGCGAACGAGAACGGCAGCCGACCCGCCGCGACCAGCGTGAGCGGCTGCAACGCGGCGTCCAGCAACGCGGGGTGCAGGCCGAAGCCGTCACGGGTGTCCAGGGCGACCTCGGCGTACAGCTCGTCACCGTGCCGCCACACCGCCCGCACGCCCTCGAACGCCGGGCCGTAGTCGTAGCCCTGGGCCGCGAGGTCGTCGTAGAAGCCGGTGAGGTCGACCGGTTCGGCGTCCGAGGGCCACTCCAGCGGATGTGACGCGGGCGGGTCGACGCCGAGGGTGCCGGTGGCGTGCCGGATCCAGTCGCCGTCGCGCCGGGAGTGGATGGCGACCGCCGTGCCGTCGACCACGACCTGGACCAGCACGGGGTCCTGCGCGGGCAGCACCATCGGGGCTTCCAACAGCAACTCGGCCAGCGCGTGCCGACCGACCTGGGCGCCCGCGCGGAGGGCGAGTTCCACGAAACCGGTGCCCGGCAGCAGGACCGAACCGTGGATGGCGTGATCGGCCAGCCACGGCTGGGTGGCCGTGGACAGCCGCCCGGTGAGCACGACTCCCTGCCCTGCCGCGAGTTCCACGGCCGCGCCGAGCAGGGGGTGGTCGGTCGGGTCGAGACCGGCCGCGGTCACGTCGGCCGACCCCGGCACGGGAGCCAGCCAGTAGCGGTCGTGCTGGAACGGGTAGGTGGGCAGGTCGACGTGACCGGCGGCGGGCCGGGGCCAGTCGACGTCCACCCCGGCGACGAACAGCCGTGCCGCTGCGGTGGTGAAATCGCCCCGGTCGCGGCGGAGGGTGCCGGTGGCGAGCGGGACGTCCAGGGTGGGCACCAGCACCGGGTGCGGGCTGACCTCGATGAACACGTCGTGCCCGCCGGCCGTCAACGCCTCCACGGCACGGTCGAACCGCACCGGCTCCC
>NZ_JBFAFR010000093.1:0-2745 GCF_040639675.1 Actinosynnema sp. NPDC023794
GATCTGGTGTTGACGAGTCGGCGTGGTTTGGGTGCGCCGGGTGCTGCCGAGTTGGTGGCGGAGTTGGCTGAGGCGGGTGCCGAGGTCGAGTTGGTGGCCTGCGACGTGGCTGACCGGGAGGCGCTCGCCCGGTTGTTGGCCGGGCGTCCGGTTGATGGTGTGGTGCATGTCGCGGGTGTGTTGGACGACGGTGTGATCGCTTCGTTGACCCCGGACCGTGTCGATGGGGTGTTGCGTCCGAAGGTGGACGCCGCCTGGAACCTGCACGAGCTCGTGGGTGATGTCTCGGCGTTCGTGCTGTTCTCGTCGGCGTCGGGTGTGTTGGGTGCGCCGGGTCAGGGCAACTACGCGGCGGCGAATGCGTACCTGGACGCGTTGGCGGCCCACCGCCAGGCCAACGGGTTGGCGGCGCACTCGCTGGCCTGGGGCCTGTGGGCGGCTGAGGACACCGGGATGTCCGGCCGGCTGACGGACACCGACCGGTCCCGGGTGGTCGGTGCCGGTGTGTTGCCACTGGCCGCCGAGCAAGGGCTCGCGCTCCTCGACGCCGCGATCGGCACGGGTGAGGCCGCGGTGATCCCCGCGTCGTTCGACCTGGGCGCGATCCGGGCGCGTGGTGAGCTGATGCCCGAGCTGTTCCGCGGCTTGGTGAAGGTGGCGCGGCGGCGTCGGGCCGGCGCCGGGACCGAGCCCGCCCAGTTGCGCCGGGTGCTCGCCGCGCTGCCCGAGGACGAGTGGGAGGCCGCGTTCCTCGACCTGGTGCTGAACCAGGTCGTGTCCGTGCTCGGGTTCACGTCCGCGGCGGCGGTCGACCCGGAGCGGGCGTTCAACGACCTTGGCTTCGACTCGCTGTCCGCGGTCGAGTTCCGCAACGGTCTGAGCACGGCCGTCGGCGTGCGGCTGCCCGCGACCCTGGTGTTCGACCACCCCACCCCGCAAGCGCTTGCGCGTCACCTGGTGGCCGAGGTGTCCGGGATCGGTGACGATGGAGCGGCGGTCGCGACCACGAGCGTCACCGACGAGCCGATCGCCATCGTCGGGATGGCCTGCCGCTACCCCGGTGGCGTGTCGTCGCCCGAGGACCTGTGGCGGCTGGTCGCGGACGGCGTGGACGCGGTGTCGCCCTTCCCGACCAACAGGGGCTGGGACGTCGAGAGCCTCTACGACCCGACGGGTGAGCGGCCCAACACCAGCTACACCCGGGAAGGCGGGTTCCTGCACGACGCCGACGAGTTCGACCCGGCGTTCTTCGGGATCAGCCCCAACGAAGCCGTGATCATGGACCCGCAGCAGCGGTTGTTGCTGGAGGCGTCGTGGGAGGCGTTCGAGCGGGCGGGTATCGACCCGGTGTCGTTGCGGGGCAGTGACACCGGTGTGTTCGCCGGGATGATGTACCACGACTACGCGGCCAACAGCAGCACCGGAGCCATCGCGTCCGGGCGGGTGTCGTACGTGTTCGGGCTGGAAGGGCCCGCGGTGACGGTGGACACGGCGTGTTCGTCGTCGTTGGTGGCGCTGCACTTGGCGAGCCAGGCGCTGCGGTCGGGTGAGTGCTCGCTGGCGCTCGTCGGTGGTGTGGCCGTGATGGCGACGCCCGAGGTGTTCGTGGAGTTCAGCCGGCAGCGCGGCCTGTCCCCGGACGGTCGGTGCAGGTCGTTCGCGGCCACCAACAACGGGACGTCCTGGGGCGAGGGCGTCGGGATGCTGCTGGTGGAGCGGCTGTCCGATGCCCGCCGCAACGGTCACCCGGTGTTGGCCGTGGTCCGCGGCACGGCGGTGAACCAGGACGGCGCGTCCAACGGTCTGACCGCCCCGAACGGTCCGTCCCAGCGTCGGGTGATCCGGCAGGCGTTGGCGAATGCGGGTTTGACGGTCGCTGATGTGGATGCGGTGGAGGCGCACGGTACGGGTACGACGTTGGGTGATCCGATCGAGGCTCAGGCGTTGTTGGAGACGTATGGGCGTGATCGTGATGTGCCGTTGTGGTTGGGGTCGATCAAGTCGAACATCGGTCACACGCAGGCGGCTGCTGGTGTTGCCGGGATCATCAAGATGGTCATGGCGATGCGGCATGGCGTGATGCCGCCGACCTTGCACGTTGACGAGCCGTCCCCGCACGTGGATTGGTCTGCCGGGAACGTGCGGTTGTTGACCGAGGCCCGGGAGTGGGCTGCTGAGGGTCGGCCGCGCCGGGCGGGCATTTCGTCGTTCGGGATCAGCGGCACGAACGCGCACGTGATCGTCGAAGGAGTGGCGGCGGAGTCGGTCGACGAGGTCGGTGCGGGCCTGCCGGTGGTGCCGTGGGTGTTGACCGGTCGTTCGGCTGAGGCGGTGCGTGCTCAGGCCGCCCGATTGGCGTCGTTCGTGGACGCAGGCGTTCGGCCCGTGGATGTCGCGGTGTCGTTGGCGGGTCGTTCGGTGTTCGAGTACCGGTCGGTGGTGGTCGGTCGGGATCGTGACGAGTTGGTGAGTGGTCTGGCCGAGGTCATGCCGGTGGTGGCTCGGGCTGGTGGTGAGACGGCGTTCTTGTTCACGGGTCAGGGTTCGCAGCGGTTGGGGATGGGTCGTGGGTTGTCGGCCGTGTTCCCGGTGTTCGGGCGGGTGTTCGATGAGGTGTTGGCCGGGTTTGACCCGGTGTTGCGGGATGTGGTGTGGGGTGAGGACGCGGGGCGGTTGGAGCGGACGGAGTTCGCTCAGCCTGCGTTGTTCGCGTTCGAGGTTGCGTTGTTCCGGTTGTTGGAGTCG
>NZ_JBFAFR010000094.1:0-2716 GCF_040639675.1 Actinosynnema sp. NPDC023794
CGTTGACCCCGGACCGTGTCGATGGGGTGTTGCGTCCGAAGGTGGACGCCGCCTGGAACCTGCACGAGCTCGTGGGTGATGTCTCGGCGTTCGTGTTGTTCTCGTCGGCGTCGGGTGTGTTGGGTGCGCCGGGTCAGGGCAACTACGCGGCGGCGAATGCCTATCTGGATGGGTTGGCGGAGTATCGGCGGTCGAACGGGTTGGCGGCGCACTCGCTGGCCTGGGGCCTGTGGGCTGACGAAGCGGGCATGGGTGGCGAGCTGAGCGAAGCCGACGTGCAGCGGATGCGGCGGACCGGTGTGCTCGCGCTGTCGTCCGCCGAAGGGCTGGCGCTGCTCGACACGTCACTGTCGCTCGACCTGCCGGCTCTGGTGCCGATCCACGTCGACATGTCCGGCGCGACCGCGGCCGATGTGCCGCACATGCTCCACGGGTTGCTGCGCCGCCCGGCGCGGCGTGCGGCGGCGTCCGGTGGTTCGTCGGTGTGGCGTGAGCGGTTGGCGGGGTTGGCTGAGGATCAACGGCTCGCGGTGTTGGTGGAGCTGGTGCGGACGCAGGCCGCCTCCACGTTGGGCCACGCGGGTCCGGAGGCTATTGATCCGGAGCAGGCGTTCAACGACCTCGGGTTCGACTCGCTGTCGGCGGTGGAGTTCCGCAACGGCCTCAGCACGGCGCTGGACATGCGGCTGTCGGCGACGCTCGCGTTCGACTACCCGACGCCGTTCGCGTTGGCCGAGCACTTGCTCGGCGAGGTCACCGGTGAGGGTGAGCGGGCGCGGGCGGTCGTGGCGACGACGTCGGTGACGGATGAGCCGATCGCGATCGTCGGCATGGCGTGCCGCTACCCCGGCGGTGTCACCACGCCCGAGGACCTGTGGCGGCTCGTCGCGGACGGTGTCGACGCCATCGGTGAGTTCCCGACCGATCGCGGGTGGGACGTCGATCGGCTGTTCGACCCGACCGGTCAGCGGCAGGACACCAGCTACACGCGTGAAGGCGGCTTCCTGTACGGGGCGGCGGAGTTCGACCCGGCGTTCTTCGGGATCAGCCCGAACGAGGCGTTGGTGATGGACCCGCAGCAGCGGCTGCTGCTGGAGGCCTCGTGGGAGGCATTTGAAAGGGCCGGTATCGACCCGGTTTCCTTGCGGGGCAGTGATACCGGTGTGTTCGCCGGGATGATGTACCACGACTACGAAGCGAACAACAACACCGGCGCGATGGCGTCCGGTCGCGTCGCTTACACCCTGGGGCTGGAAGGGCCCGCGGTGACGGTGGACACGGCGTGTTCGTCGTCGTTGGTGGCGCTGCACTTGGCGAGCCAGGCGTTGAGGTCGGGTGAGTGCTCGCTGGCCCTGGCCGGTGGCGTGACCGTCATGGCGACCGCGGACACGTTCGTGGAGTTCAGCCGGCAGCGCGGGCTGTCGCCGGATGGCCGGTGCCGGTCGTTCGCCGGTTCGGCGGATGGCACCGGGTGGGGTGAAGGCGTCGGGATGCTGCTGGTGGAGCGGTTGTCGGACGCGCGCCGCAACGGTCACCGGGTGTTGGCGATCGTTCGCGGCACGGCGATCAACCAGGACGGCGCGTCGAACGGCTTCACGGCTCCGAACGGTCCGTCCCAGCGTCGGGTGATCCGGCAGGCGTTGGCGAATGCGGGTTTGACGGCTGCTGATGTGGATGCGGTGGAGGCGCACGGTACGGGTACGACGTTGGGTGATCCGATCGAGGCTCAGGCGTTGTTGGAGACGTATGGGCGTGATCGTGATGTGCCGTTGTGGTTGGGGTCGATCAAGTCGAACATCGGTCACACGCAGGCGGCTGCTGGTGTTGCCGGGATCATCAAGATGGTCATGGCGATGCGGCACGGGGTCCTGCCGTCCACGCTGCACGTCGACGAGCCGTCCCCGCACGTGGATTGGTCTGCGGGGAACGTGCGGTTGTTGACGGAGGCGCGGGAGTGGGCTGCCGGCGGTCGGCCGCGTCGAGCGGGTATCTCGTCGTTCGGGATCAGCGGCACGAACGCCCACGTGATCATCGAGCAGGGGCGTGACGATCGCCGGGAGCCGGCGGCTGACGACTTGCCGGTGGTGCCGTGGGTGTTGTCGGGTCGTTCGGCTGAGGCGGTGCGTGCTCAGGCTGGGCGGTTGGCGTCGTTCGTCGACTCGGATGTCCGGCCGGTCGATGTTGCGGTGTCCTTGGCCGGACGTTCGGTGTTCGAGCACCGGGCCGTGGTGGTCGGTCGGGACCGGGACGAGTTGCTGAGCGGGTTGTCCGAGGTCGTGCCGGCGGTGGCGCGGTCTGCGGGTTCGACGGCCTTCGTCTTCACGGGTCAGGGTTCGCAGCGGCCTGGGATGGGTCGTGAGTTGTCGGCTGCGTTCCCGGTGTTCGCGGGCGCGTTCAGCGAAGTGCTGGCCGGCTTCGACCCGGTGTTGCGGGATGTGGTGTGGGGTGAGGATGCGGAGCGGTTGGACCGCACGGAGTTCACCCAGCCAGCGCTGTTCGCGTTCGAGGTTGCGCTTTACCGGTTGTTGGAGTCGTGGGGTGTTCGGCCGGACTTCCTGGCCGGCCACTCGATCGGTGAGATCGCGGCGGCCCATGTGGCCGGAGTCCTGTCGCTCCCTGAAGCGTGTCGGTTGGTGTCGGCGCGTGCGGGTTTGATGCAGGCGTTGCCCGAGGGTGGGGCGATGGTGGCGGTCAAGGCTGCTGAGGCCGATGTGCT
>NZ_JBFAFR010000095.1:0-2508 GCF_040639675.1 Actinosynnema sp. NPDC023794
CGTGTCGATGGGGTGTTGCGTCCGAAGGTGGACGCCGCCTGGAACCTGCACGAGCTCGTGGGTGATGTCTCGGCGTTCGTGCTGTTCTCGTCGGCCGCGGGCGTGTTCGGCAACCCCGGTCAGGCCAGTTACGCGGCGGCGAATGCGTACCTGGACGCGTTGGCGGCCCACCGCCAGGCCAACGGGTTGGCGGCGCAGTCGCTGGCCTGGGGCCTGTGGGCCGACGAGGCGGGTATGGGCGGTGCGGCGGAGGTCGAGCGCATCCGGCGGACCGGTGTGCTCCCGCTGTCCGCGGAGCGCGGACTGGCGTTGTTCGACGCCGGAACCGCCGTGGACGCGCCCGCGCTGGTGGTGATCGACCTCGACCTGTCCGGCGCCGGTGACGACGTCCCGCCGTTGCTGCGCGGCCTGGTTCGTCGCCGTGCTCGCCGCGTGGCCGGTGGTTCGTCGGTGTGGCGTGAGCGGTTGGCGGGGTTGGCGCAGGAGCAGCGGCTCGCGGTGTTGGTGGAGTTGGTGCGGACGCAGGCGGCGGCGACCTTGGGTCACGCGGGTCCGGAGGCGATCGATCCGGAGCAGGCGTTCAACGACCTCGGGTTCGACTCGCTGTCGGCGGTCGAGTTCCGCAATGGCCTGAGCGCCGCGGTGGACATGGTGCTGCCCGCGACCCTGGTCTTCGACTACCCGACGCCGTTCGCGCTGGCGGAACACCTGCTCGGCGAGATGTCCGGCACGGGTGAGCGGGCGCGGGCGGTCGTGGCGACGACGTCGGTGACGGACGAGCCGATCGCGATCGTCGGCATGGCCTGCCGCTACCCGGGCGGTGTGTCGTCGCCGGAGGAGCTGTGGCGGTTGGTGGCGGACGGTGTGGACGCTGTCGGCGGGTTCCCGACGGATCGTGGTTGGGACGTCGATGGCGTGTACGACCCGGAGCCCGGCGTCGTGGGCAAGTCGTACACCCGTGAAGGTGGCTTCCTGTACGGAGCGGCGGAGTTCGATCCGGCGTTCTTCGGGATCAGCCCGAACGAGGCGTTGGTGATGGACCCGCAGCAGCGTTTGCTGTTGGAGGCGTCGTGGGAGGCGATCGAGCGGGCGGGGATCGACCCGGTGTCGTTGCGGGGCAGTGATACCGGTGTGTTCGCGGGGATGATGTACCACGACTACCCGGCCAACAACAGCACGGGCGCGGTCGCCTCCGGCCGTGTCGCTTACACCCTGGGTTTGGAAGGTCCTGCGGTCACGGTGGACACGGCGTGCTCGTCGTCGCTGGTGGCGCTGCACTGGGCCGTCCAAGCGCTGAGGTCCGGTGAGTCTTCGCTCGCCCTCGTCGGTGGTGTGGCCGTGATGGCGACGCCCGAGGTGTTCGTGGAGTTCAGCCGTCAGCGCGGGTTGTCACCGGACGGTCGGTGCAAGTCGTTCGCGGGCGCGGCGGACGGCACCGCCTGGGCCGAGGGCGTCGGCGTGCTGCTGGTGGAGCGGTTGTCGGACGCGCGCCGCAACGGTCACCGGGTGTTGGCGGTCGTTCGTGGCACGGCGATCAACCAGGACGGCGCGTCGAACGGCTTCACGGCCCCGAACGGCCCGTCCCAGCGCCGGGTGATCCGGCAGGCCCTGGCGAACGCGGGTCTGACGACCGCTGACGTCGACCTGGTCGAGGCGCACGGCACCGGCACGACGTTGGGTGACCCGATCGAGGCGCAGGCGTTGCTGGCGACCTACGGCCAGGACCGGGCCGAGGATGCCCCGTTGTGGTTGGGTTCGATCAAGTCGAACATCGGTCACACGCAGGCCGCGGCCGGTGTCGCCGGGATCATCAAGATGGTCGAGGCGATCCAGCACGGTGTGATGCCGAAGACGCTGCACGTCGACGAGCCGTCCCCGCACGTGGACTGGGCGGCGGGCAATGTGCGGTTGCTGACCGAGGCGCGGGAGTGGCCGTCGAACGGGCATCCGCGCCGGGCGGGCATCTCGTCGTTCGGGATCAGCGGCACGAACGCACACGTGATCATCGAGGAACCGGTGGCGGTGGACGCGGTCGAAACCGGTGTCGAGCTGCCGGTGGTGCCGTGGGTGTTGTCGGGCCGGTCGGCTGAGGCGGTGCGTGCTCAGGCCGCGCGGCTGTTGTCGTCCATCGACGCTGACGTCCGGCCGGTCGATGTTGCGGTGTCATTGGCTGGTCGTTCGGTGTTCGAGCACCGGGCCGTGGTGGTCGGCCGGGACCGGGACGAGTTGGTACGTGGCCTGGCTGACGTGCTGCCGGTGGTGGCGCGTTCCGGTGGTGAGACCGCGTTCTTGTTCACGGGTCAGGGTTCGCAGCGGTTGGGCATGGGTCGGGAGTTGTCGGCGGCGTTCCCGGTGTTCGCGGGTGCGTTCACGGAGGTGCTGGCGGGCTTCGACCCGGTGTTGCGGGACGTGATGTGGGGTGAGGACGCGGGGCGGTTGGAGCGGACGGAGTTCGCTCAGCCTGCGTTGTTCGCGTTCGAGGTTGCGTTGTTCCGGTTGTTGGAGTCG
>NZ_JBFAFR010000096.1:0-2118 GCF_040639675.1 Actinosynnema sp. NPDC023794
GTGAGCGTCCCGCCGGTCGAGGCCACCGCCCACGTCTTCAACTCCGCCGTGGCCGCCTGGGCGCTGAGCGCGGCGTGGGAGGTCGGCGCGCTCGACGAGCTGCACGAGTCCGGCAAGCTGGCGACCGCGGAGTTCGTTGAGGCCAACGACCTGCACGGGCCGTCGACCGCCGCGATGTTCCGGGCGCTGGGCGCCGTGGACGTCGTGGAGCGCCGGGGCGACACCGTGATCACCGGGCCGAACTTCGAGGAGGCGTACCGGGCCCGCTCGTTCTTCCACTGGCTGGCCCGCGGTTCGGCCGAGTTGTTCAGGCAGATGCCGGCGGTCATGCGCAACGCCAACCGGACCGGCGACCTCGACCCACGCGACGCCGCGGCGATCGCCTACGCCTGCCGAGGGATCAACGCGCTGTGCTACGAACCGGCGTTCCGGGCCGCGCTGGCCCGGCTGGGTTCCGGCTTCTCGGTGGTGGCCGACCTGGGGTGCGGCAGCGGCGAGCGGATCATGTCGATCGCGCAGCGCCACCCCGGCGTGCGGGCGGTCGGTGTCGACATCGCGCGGCCCTCGCTCGCCGTGGCCGCCGAGGAGGCCGCCGCGACCGGGTTGGCGGGCCGGGTCACGCTGGTCGAGGCGGACGTGACCGACCTGCCCGACCACCCCGCGTTCGCCGAGGTCGACCTGCTGACGTGCTTCATGATGGGCCACGACCTGTGGCCGCGGGAGGAGTGCGTGGCCACACTGCGCAGGCTGCGCGAGCTGTTCCCCCGCGCACGCACCCTGCTGCTCGGTGACGCGACCAGGACCGTGGACGACCCGGACCGGCCGCCGCCGGTGTTCACCCTGGGCTTCGAGGTGGCGCACGACCTGATGGGCGTGTTCATCCCGACCGCGGCCGAGTGGGAGTCGGTGTTCCACGAGGCGGGCTGGAGGGTGGCGCACCGCGACGTGATCGACGTCGCGGTGGGCGAAGTGGTGTTCCAGCTCGAACCCGTCCGCGGGTGAACCCGCGCCGGTGCCTCACCGGGGAGGCACCGGCGCTCAGGCGCGCGCGGCGAGCAGCAGCCGGTGCATGGGGGCATCGAGCAACCGCACGCGCCGCAGCCCGCCGCCGGCGAGCCACTCGTCGTACTCGCGCAGCGCGTAGGTGTCACCGCCGCCGGAGGTGAGCATGGACGCGGCGAACAGCCGGGAGAAGCGGTCCTGGCTGGAGCCCAGGTCGTCGTCCACGACGACCTGGTCCACGATGGCCACGAGTCCGTCGAGGGACAGCGCCTTGGCGGCCTTGAGCACCAGGGCCTGCGCGGAGTCCGGGCTCTGCAAGTGGAAGATGTTGACGAACAGCACCAGGTCGTGGCCGTCGCCCCAGTCCTCAGTGCGGAAGTCGCCGTCCACGGTCCTGAAGCGCCCGTCCACCCCGAGCCGCCTGCTCTGCCGCCGGGCGAGGGCGTTGATGCGCGGTTTGTCCAGGCCCACCGCGGTCAGGCCCGGGAACTCCCGCAACAGCAGCTGGCTGTAGATGCCGGAGCCGCTGCCGACGTCCAGCGCGGTCGAGGGCGGGGCTCCGAGGTCGGCCAGCGCGGCGACCAGGGTCTCCACGATGGGTGGCGCCCAGAAGTTGATGCCCCGGACGACCGACTCGTACATCTCGTCCGGTATCTGGTTGACGCGCGGCGCGCCGTCGTCGTCGCTGGTGCCCACCCGCACCGTCCCGGCGAGGTCGCGCCACGCCCGCCAGCCGAGCCGCCGGTCGTAGTCGATCTTGCCGACGAGGCTGAACAGGCCGTCCGGCAGCAGGCACTCGCGCATCGGCGCGGGCAGCTCGTAGCGTGCGTCCGGTAGGCGTTCCAGCAAGTCGTAGGCGTACAGGCCGTCGAGCATGACGCGGGTGGCGCGCTCGTCGGCGCCCAGCGCGGCGGCGAGCTCCGGCGCGGTCGCCGGTCCGGCCGCCAGCCGGATGAACACGCCGAGGTCGTGCGCCGCCTCGATCAGGCCCGGGGCCCACAGCGAGATCAGGTGCTCGTACACCCGGTGGGCGGCGCGCACGACGTCGGACGCGCCGCCCAGCCGGGCGGTGTCGACCAGCGGGTGCACGCCGCTCGACGCGGGGTCGGGTGTCAT
>NZ_JBFAFR010000097.1:0-1409 GCF_040639675.1 Actinosynnema sp. NPDC023794
AAGCGCTTGTCGGTGTCGCACGCGTTCCACTCCGTCCTCATGGACCCGATGTTGGACGACTTCCGGGCTGTCGTGGGGGAGTTGAGCTTCCGGGAGCCGACGATCCCGATCGCCACGACCGGTGACGTGACGGACCCGGAGTACTGGGTGCGGCACGTCCGTGACGCGGTGCGGTTCCACGATGCTGTGACGCAGTTGCAGGGCGCAGGTGTCACGAGGTTCGTCGAGGTCGGGCCGGACGGTGTGCTCAGCGCGCTGGTCGAGGAGGGCATCGCCATGCAGCGCAGGGACCGTGATGAGGCCCTGACGCTCGTGGCGGCTGTCGGGCGCTTCTTCACGACGGGTGGAGCGGTCGATTGGCGGGCGTTCTTCAGCGGCCGTGGGCGGCAGGTCGACGTGCCGACCTACGCGTTCCAGCGCGAGCGGTACTGGCTGCGTGAGCAGCGGTCGGGCGGTGACGCGGCGTCCATGGGCCTCGGGCAGGTCGAGCACCCGTTGCTCTCGGCGGTCGTGCCGTCGCCCGCGTCCGACGGCGTGGTGCTGACCGGCAGGCTGTCGGTCGACGCGCTGCCGTGGCTGGCTGACCACGACGTGTTCGGCAGCGTGCTGCTGCCCGGGACGGCGTTCGTGGAACTCGCCGTCGAGGCGGGCGACGAGGTGGGGTGCGGCACCCTCGAAGAGCTGATGCTGACCGCGCCCTTGGTCCTGCCGGCGACCGGCGGGGTGGCGCTGCAGGTGGTCGTGGACGTGCCGGACGGCGTCGGGCGGCGCGCGGTCTCGGTGTACTCGCGGGCGGACGCCACCGAGGCGCCGTGGGCGCTGCACGCGGAAGGCGTGCTCTCGGCTCGGACCCCGGCACCCGCGTTCGACCTGGGGCAGTGGCCGCCGGCCGGTGCGGAGCCGGTGGACGTCGACGGCCTCTACGACGCGCTGGCCGACGCGGGCCTGAACTACGGGCCGGTGTTCCAAGGGCTGAAGTCCGCCTGGCGGCACGGCGACGACGTGTTCGCGGACGTGGCCCTGCCGGACGACGTGGACGGCTCGACGTTCGGGGTGCACCCGGCGCTGCTGGACTCGTGCCTGCACGCGATCGGTCTCGCCGGTCGGACCGACGGGCGGACCATGCTCCCGTTCTCCTGGTCCGGGGTCACGCTGCACGCCGTCGCGGCGAGTCGGGTGCGCGTCCGGATCAGCCCGGCCGGTGAGGGCGCCGTGACGTTGCGGCTCGCGGATGCCGACGGCAACCCGGTCGCGTCGGTGGAGTCGTTGGCGTTGCGCCCGGTCTCGGAGGATCAGCTGGCTTCGTCGTCTGTGGAGTCGTTGTTCCGGGTGGAGTGGTCTCCGGTGTCGGCGTCTCCGGTGTCGGCGGATGTCGTGGTGTTGGAGGCTGGTGCGGCGGGTGCTGACCC
>NZ_JBFAFR010000098.1:0-1302 GCF_040639675.1 Actinosynnema sp. NPDC023794
CTGTCGGATGCGTGTCGGTTGGTGTCGGCGCGTGCGGGTTTGATGCAGGCGTTGCCCGAGGGCGGGGCGATGGTGGCGATCAAGGCCACCGAGGCTGACGTGTTGCCGTTGCTCACTGATGGTGTGGGTATCGCGGCGGTCAACGGGCCGGATTCGGTGGTGGTGTCGGGTGTCGAGGCCGAGGTGCTGGAGGTGGCCTCGAAGTTCGAGCGGTCGAAGCGGCTTTCGGTGTCGCACGCGTTCCACTCGGTGTTGATGGACCCGATGTTGGACGACTTCCGGGCGGTGGTGCGGGAGTTGACCTTCCGTGAGCCGATCATCCCGATCGTCGCGTCGGGTGATGTCACGGACCCGGAGTACTGGGTGCGGCACGTTCGGGATGCGGTGCGGTTCCACGATGTCGTGGTCCGGTTGCAGGGCGAGGGTGTGGCGCGGTTCCTGGAGGTCGGGCCCGACGGTGTGCTGAGCGCGCTGGTCGATGGAGCGGTTCCGTTGCAGCGCAAGGGGCATGATGAAGCGCTAACGCTGGTCAAGCGGCTCGGCCAGTGGTACGCCACCGGTGGGTCCGTCGACTGGCCGTCGTTCTTCGGCGGTCGTGGGCGGTGGGTCGAGCTGCCGACCTACGCGTTCCAGCGCGAGCGGTACTGGATCGACTCGCTCGACTACTGGCGTGAGGCGTGGGCGGGTGCGACCCTCGGCGCGGGCGACGTCGTGTCCGCCGGCCTGGACGTGCCGGAGCACCCGTTGCTCGGGGCGGTCGTGGTGGCGCCGGACACCGATGGCGCGGTGCTCACCGGCAGGCTGTCGGTGCGGGCTCAGCCGTGGCTGGCCGATCACGCCGTCGGCGGCGCGGTCGTCTTCCCCGGCACCGGGTTCGCGGAGTTGGCGATCCGGGCCGGTGACGAGGTCGGCTGCGGCACGCTCGACGAGCTGGTGCTCACCGCGCCGCTCGTGCTGCCCGGCGAGGACCGGAACCAGGGCGTTCAGCTGCGCGTGATAGCGGGCGCGCCCGATCGGACCGGTCGACGCACGGTGACCGTGCACTCGCGGCCGGAGCGCGGGGACGACCTGCCCTGGGTGCTGCACGCGGAGGGCGTGTTGTCGGCGGGGACGCCGGTCGCGGGGTTCGACCTGCGGCAGTGGCCGCCGGCGGGCGCGGAGCCGGTGGACGTCGCCGAGCACTACGACGTGCTGGCCGGGGCGGGCTTGGAGTACGGGCCGGTGTTCCAGGGGCTGAGGTCGGCGTGGCGGCTGGGTGGCGACGTGTTCGCCGAGGTCGCGCTGCCCGATGGGGTGGACGGC
>NZ_JBFAFR010000099.1:0-1279 GCF_040639675.1 Actinosynnema sp. NPDC023794
ACGACCCGAAGCCCTTCGTCTGGACCAAGACCGCCGACGAGATCCTCGACAACCTCGCCCGATACTGTCAACGAATCAACGACTCAGGACACTAGGACTGACCTACACGCCCACACCGATCCCGCCGAAGTTGTCCGGTTCGCCCCTGGGCGAGGACGACGGGGACGGCGGGGACGACGGCAGGCGGAACAGTGCGCCCACCTCGCGGTCGGGGTGGCCGTCGGTCACACCGTTCAACGCCACGGCCACGGTCGGTCCTTCCCTGCCTTCCGCGAGGGTCCGGGCGTGTTCCCGGCCGCGTGTGGTCGTGGCGTAGCGGTGCGCCCAGTGCACGTTGTCGGTCGCGTTGGTGAGGGCTGTGGGGCCGCCCACCGTGAGGACCAGGACCAGCAGAATGTAGAAGGCGCTCACCGCGTACGGGGTGGTCGCTATGAGCAGGACGGCGAGGCCTGCCGTGACGAGCATTGCGCCGACCAGGGCGAACGGCGCCCACCGGAATCGTTCGTAACCGTCCCGGCGGCGCAGCAGGTCCGCGTCGACCAGGGCGTTGAGGATGCGGTCCTCGGTGCCGGTGTCCCGCGGTGCGCGGAGCACCCTGGACTCGAAGTCGTCCTCGGCTTCCGCTCCGGGCGCCGGGGTGATCTCGACCCAGGTCTTCCCCTTGGCCAACGTGACGGCGCCACGCGCGTGCAGCCGGGTCACGGCCACGTCCCACGTCCGGCCGTCCCCACCCGCCAGCACCGCGATCGTGTAATCCACCGGTAGGTCGTCGGGCAGCACGGGTCCACGCCGCGCCGCAGCGGCCCGCCGCCGACGTTCCCGCAACCAGGTCAGCCACAGCGGGGACAACACCGCCGCGACGAGCAGACCGTGCCCGAGCACGCCCACGAGCCACACCGCCATCGTCACACGACCCATTATCGTCCCTCACTGCGGCACGGACGAGCGGCCGGACGAGTTGCGCGGCCTCATGCTCGCCGAACTCGGCGGGCCTGCGCGTTCGCCCTGCGCCGCACGGCTTGCGGTCCGTCGACTTCCCCGGAACACCGAAGCGACTGGCGGGTTCCGTGCCGTCCGCCGGGTCACGACGGCGCGGTCGGTCCGTTGGTGTGGGGTTCTGTCGCAGGTTGCGGTGCGCCACGAGACGCTGATGTGTCGGACGGAGGCGGGAGACCTTCATCGCCGGTTGTCGTGGCGGCCTTGGTTGGAGCTGGAGGCAGCCCGAGCCGGGGCCGGTCCCGTTGATCGACGCGACCCCGCCGATCCACGGCGTGGTCGG
>NZ_JBFAFR010000100.1:0-1259 GCF_040639675.1 Actinosynnema sp. NPDC023794
GGCGGATTCAACTGGTCGTCGCAACACCTCGATGGCGGAGGTGTCGGGTGGGGCGGTCAGCGGGTTGGGTGACGAGGGTGACGGGGCGTCCGGCGATGAGGTCGCCCGGGCCGCCTCCGATTCGTCGTGATGTGGAGCGTGCGTTCTGGACAGGGATCGCCGAGGGAATGTCCACTGAGGATGCCGCCGTCGCGTGCGGCGTGTCGGGACCGGTGGGCTGGCGGTGGTTCCGCCACCGTGGCGGCATGCCTTCGATCCGTCTCCTTCCGCCCTCGGGCAGGTATCTGTCGTTCGTCGAGCGCGAGGAGATCGCGTTGTTGAAGGCCCAGGGCATCGGAGTATGCGAGATCGCGCGCAGGTTGGGGCGGTCGCCGTCGACGATCTCGCGGGAGTTGCGCCGCAACGCCGCCACCCGTGGCGGCCAGTTGGACTACCGGGCCTCGATCGCGCAGTGGAAGGCGGAACTGATGGCCCGCCGGCCCAAGTCCGCAAAGCTCGCGACCAACGAGCGGCTCCGCGAGTACGTCCAGGACCGGCTCGCCGGAACCGTCGCAACGCCCGACGGAGTTGAGGTCGGGCCGATCACACGCAAGTGGAACGGCCGCGGCAAACCCCGGCAGGAGGATCGCGAATGGGTGACGGCGTGGAGCCCCGAGCAGATCAGCCGCAGGTTGCCGTCGGACTTCCCCGATGATGAGTCCATGCGGGTCTCGCACGAGGCGATCTACCAGGCCCTCTACGTCCAGGGACGCGGCGTGCTGCGGCGGGAGCTGGTCGCCTGCCTGCGCACCGGTCGTGCACTGCGAGTGCCGCGTGCTCGCGCTCGTCAGCGCGCGAGCGGTCACGTCACCGCCGAGGTGGTGATCAGCGAGCGTCCCGCCGAGGTCGAGGATCGGGCGGTGCCAGGCCACTGGGAAGGCGATCTGATCATCGGCGCAGACCGGTCGGCCATCGGCACGCTCGTGGAGCGCACGACGCGGTTCACGATGTTGCTGCACCTGCCCCGCATGGAAGGCTTCGGCACCGAACGGCACGTCAAGAACGGCCCCGCGCTGGCCGGCCGCGGCGCCCTGGCGGTGAAGGACGCCATCGCGGCGAGGTTCACGACCATGCCCGAGCAGCTGCGGCGGTCGTTGACCTGGGACCGCGGCAAGGAACTGGCCCGGCACGCGCAGCTGCGGATCGAGACCGGGTTGACGGTCTACTTCGCCGATCCGCACAGCCCGTGGCAGCGCGGCACGAACGAGAACACCAATGGC
>NZ_JBFAFR010000101.1:0-1184 GCF_040639675.1 Actinosynnema sp. NPDC023794
CTAGTGCGTTGACCACATACGTTCACCGGGTTGGAGACACGCCGGACAAGATCCCCGACGCCGGTTCGTGGTGATCCCATGCTCGGTGGTGACGTAGTCGCCGCCGAGCATGAGGACGGGTCGATGGCCGAGCCGGTCAGAGCACGTCGGTTAACCGAGGACGAGGGCCGCCGTCTGCTGAACTACGTGCGGCGGGGCAAGCAGGGCACGATCCGGATGCGCCGGGCGATGATCATCCTGGCGTCGTCGTCCGGAACACCCGCGCCGTCGATCGCGCGCCTGGTCGCCGCGGACGCCGACACCGTGCGGGACGTGATCCACGACTTCAACGCCCGCGGCCTGGCGGCGCTGGACCCTAGGTGGGCGGGAGGCCGTCCCCGCCTGATCAGCCCCGACGACGAAGCGTTCGTCGTGGCGACGGCCAAGGCCCGCCCCGCCAGGGCGGGACTGCCCTTCACCCGCTGGAGCCTGCGCAAACTCACCGCCCACCTGCACCGCAACCCCGATCGGCGGGTCCGCGTCGGCCGGGAACGATTACGTCAGATCCTGCGCCGACACGGGATCAGCTTCCAGCGCACCCGGACCTGGAAGACCTCCAACGACCCCGCCTTCGACGCCAAACTCGACCGCATCGACGAGGTTCTCACCAGGTTCCCGCAGCGGTGTTTCGCGTTCGACCAGTTCGGACCGCTGTCCATCCGCCCGCACCACGGCTCCGGCTGGGCACCGAAAACCCGGCCCGACCGGCTGCCGGCGACCTACCGGCGCACCCACGGCATCCGCTACTTCCACGGCTGCTACTCCGTCGGCGACGACCAGCTCTGGGGCGTGACCCGCCGTCGCAAAGGCGGCGATCACAGTCTGGCCGCCCTGAAATCGATCAGGGCGGCCAGACCCGACGGCGCACCGATCTACCTGATCATGGACAACCTGTCGGCCAACAAGACCCCCAAGATCCTTGGCTGGGCCGCCGACAACAACGTCGAGATCTGCCTGACCCCGACCTATGCCTCCTGGGCCAACCCCATCGAGCCGCAGTTCGGACCACTGCGCACCTTCGTCATCGCCAACTCCAACCACCCCAACCACACCGTTCTGGCCAGACGGCTCCAAGAACACCTGCGCTGGCGCAACGCCAACGCCCGCCACCCCGACATCCTCGACGCCCAACGCCGAGAACGAGC
>NZ_JBFAFR010000102.1:0-1184 GCF_040639675.1 Actinosynnema sp. NPDC023794
TACAGATCTTGAAAGGCTGGCATTACGGCGGTTCAGGCTCGAGGTCCAGCCCGGTATGGGTGAAGAAGGCGTCGATCAGCTCGGGCCGGTACTGGATCCTCTTGAGCCGGGTCTTCACGATCGAGACCAGGTGGTCGATGCCGTGGACGAGGACGTTTCCCAGGCCGCGCTTGAGGTGTGACCAGACGTGCTCGGTCGGATTGAGTTCGGGGGCGTAAGCGGGCAGCCGGATCACGTGCAGCCAGTCCCGGGCCGCGATCAAGGCGCGCATCGCGTGACTGGTATGGGTGTTGAGGTTGTCCCAGATCAGCACGATCGGTCCGTCGAGCTGCTGGTGGGCGGCATCCAGCAGGGCGGCGTAGTCGGTCTCGCCGAAGCTGCGCCGTTCGCCCTTGCGTCCGCGGTGGACCACCGTGCGGTAGATCAACCGAGGCCGGTGCCCGGGTCGGACGCACACCAGTCCGGCGATCGAGACCCGGCCCGACCCCTTGCCCGACACCGCCACGGTCGGAGTCCGTCCTCGTCTTCCCCAGGTGCGGGCTTTCGGCGGGCGCAATGTCTGTCCGGCCTCGTCCTCGAAGCAGAGCCAGGCGCCCCGCTCCGCCGCTACCGTTTTCCCGCCGGCCACGTCTCCCGCCGCCAGGTCACGACCGCCCGCTCGTCGCGCTCGATCGCCCGGTGCGCGGGCACTTGCGGGGAGAAACCCATGCGGTGCAACAGATAGGACACCCCTCGCAGCGTGTAGCGGGTGCGGAACAGCCGGGCGATCAGATCGGAGACCCGGGCCAGGGTCCAGCGCTGATCCCCGCCGATCCCGTGCGCGGCCGGACCGCGCTCCAAGGCTTCGGCCAGCCTGTCCAACCGTCGCCCGTCCAGCCGGCACGACGCCCCGCCCGGTCCCTTCGACGCCAACCCGACCCTGCCCTCGGCGCGCCATCGACGCCGCCAGGTGTAGACCGCGTTGGTCGACACCCGCAGCCGACGGGCGATCTCAGCCACGGGCACGTCCTGGCCGAACCACTCCGCCGCCTGTAACCGGACCTGCTCGCGTTTGGCCCTGCCCCGCTCGGACAGGCCACCACCATCCGCGTACCTCATCACCCCTGCGTAGACCCCATGCCGGTCACAACCGCGCAGGACACGCCGAGAACCACGCGATCAACCCTGGTCTTTCAAGATCTGTA
>NZ_JBFAFR010000103.1:0-1134 GCF_040639675.1 Actinosynnema sp. NPDC023794
CTAGTGTCCTGAGTCGTTGATTCGTTGACAGTATCGGGCGAGGTTGTCGAGGATCTCGTCGGCGGTCTTGGTCCAGACGAAGGGCTTCGGGTCGTCGTTCCAGGCGTCGATCCACTGCTCGACGTCGGCTTCGAGTTCGGCGACGCCGCGGTGGGCTGAGCGGCGGAGTTTGCGGTTGGTCAGCTCCGCGAACCAGCGCTCCACGAGATTGAGCCATGACGACCCGGTCGGGGTGAAGTGCAGGTGGAACCGGGGGTGGCGGACCAGCCAGGTCTTGATCTCCGGGGTCTTGTGCGTGGCGTAGTTGTCACAGACCAGGTGCAGATCCAGTTCCGGAGGGGTGTTGGCGTCGATCGTCTTGAGGAACCGCAGGAACTCCTGGTGACGATGCCGACGCTGGTGCCGGCCGATCACTTTGCCGGTGGCGACGTCGAGCGCGGCGAACAGGCTTGTGGTGCCGTGACGGACGTAGTCGTGGGTCCGGCGTGCCGGGGTGGTGGGCATGATCGGCAGCGTGGGAGCGGTGCGGTCCAATGCCTGCATCCCGGATTTCTCGTCCACGCACAGGACAAGAGCCTTCGCGGGCGGGTCGAGGTAGAGGCCGACGACGTCGCGGACCTTGTCGATGAACAGCGGGTCGGTGGACAGCTTCCAGGTCTGTACCACGTGCGGCTTGAGTTCGAAGGCCCGCCAGATCCGGGAGATCGCCGACTGCGACATACCGGTCGCCCGCGCCATCGACCGGGTCGACCAGTGCGAGTCGTTGTTCGGCGGCGCCTGTTCGAGTGTCGTCACCACGACGCGCTCGACCTGGGCATCGGTGATCTTCCGCGTGGCGCCGGGCCGAGGCTCGTCGGACAGCCCGTCCAGGCGGTGCTCGACGAACCTGCGCCGCCACTTGTTCACCGTCGGCGGCGACACACCCAACCGCCGCACCACGTCCATGTTGGACACACCCTCGGCGCACGCCAACACGATCCGAGACCGCATCGCCAACGCCTGCGCCGTCGACCGACGGCGCACCCATCCCTCCAGCGTCTGACGCTCCAGATCGGTCAGCACCAACTCGGGTAACGCAGGTCCACGACGAGCCATCAGCACAACCTACAACGAATCAACGACTCAGGACACTAG